>NZ_CP047650.1:1951526-2602035 GCF_009906855.1 Xylophilus rhododendri | reverse complement strand
ATGACGGCGGTCGGGATCGCGATGAACAGGCCGTACAGGATGGTCAGGCCCGTGTTGGCGCCATAGGCCGACACCGCCAGCGTGGGCGCCGGATGGGGCGGCAGCAGGCCGTGCGACACATACAGGCCGGCGGCCAGCGGCAGGCCGACGTAGAGCAGGTGGCTGCCGGTGCGCTTGGCCACGGTGTAGACCAGCGGCGCCAGCATGATGAAACTCACGTCGAACAGATGCGGCATGCCGATCAGCAGCGCCGCCGCGCAAATCGCCCAGGGCACGTACTGCACCGGCCGGCCGCCCAGGAAGGCGTTGGCGATGCGGTCCGCGCCGCCGGAGCCCAGCAGGATGCCGCCCAGCAGCGTGCCCAGGCCGATCACCGGGCCGGTCTTGTTCAGGCCGCCGCCCACGCCCTTGGCGAAGGCGTCCACCACCGCGTTGGGCGTGGCGCCGCTGGCCAGGCCCAGGCCGATGGCCGCCAGCGTCAACGCCAGGAAGGGGTTGAGCTTGAATTTGCTGATCAGCACGATCAGCACCACGATGGAACCGACCGCCATCAGCAGGGTCGTCAGGTCGCTGTGCATTGTTGTTGTCTCCGTATCTGCGGCGGTTTATTGCAGGCCGGCCTGCCAGGCGGCCAGCAGCTCGGGTTCGGCGTTGGCGAGATCGCCCAGCACCAGCAGTTCGCCGGCGCGGATGTCGCGAGCGGTGGTGGCGTGCGCGGCCAGGTAGAGCGGCGCGACGTCGGCCGGCGCCGTGGTGCGCGGCAGCAGCACGGCCTGCACGCCGGTCACGTCATGGTGGTGGCCGCCCATCTTCAGCACGGTGCCGGCGGGAATGTCGGCGGTGGCGCGGCCGGCCAGGATGGCGCATTGCGTCGGCTTGTCGCTGCCCGAGGCGCGGCCCTGCAGCACCGCGTTGAGCAGGCTGATCGGCGTCTCGATGCCCATGAAGTGGTAGGGCAGGTACATGCAGGCGTACTTGCCGTCGCGGCTGACCACATGGCCCTTCTGGCGCAGCAGCTCCCAGGTCACGGAATCGAAGGTCTTCACCACCACGAACACGCCGCCGGCGAAGCTGGCTTCGTCGGGCGTGCGCAGCACGTTGAACACCTCGATGGCGCCGCTGCGGCCCAGCAGGCCGCCGTCTTCCTTCAGGGCGTAGATGTCGGCCAGCTCGGCGGTGCGGGCGATGGGGTAGTGCAGCAGTTCCACGTCCGGCACCAGGCCGGTGTTGGTGGCGACCACCGACATCTCACAGTAGTCGGCGGTGGCCGAGGTCTTGCGGCCGGCCAGCGCCGCGCGGCGCGCCGCCACGGTGGCGGGCACGTCGGCGCCCAGCGTCATCAGCGCGCCCATGGCGGGGCAGGCGAAGGTGGTGTCGAGCTGGGTGATGTCGCCGGTGGCGGGGTCGAACACCAGGTCGTATTCGCTGGACTTGCCGGCGGCCACGATCTCCAGGTTCAGGGTGCGCGCCCAGCTCACCCAGCCGATCAGGTTGGCCGGCTGGTCACCGTCGGCGGTGGTGTAGACCACGCCCTTGGCCGCGGCGCGGCGCGACATGGCGATGCCGGCGACCGAATCGACTTCCTTGCTCACCATGGCCACATGGCGGCCGGCGTCGATGGCACTGCATGCAATCCGGTAACCGATGACCGGGTTGCCGGTGGCCTCAACCAGGATGTCGTAGCGCTCGTGCGCGATCAGCGCCACGTCGGCCACCAGCACGATCGCATCGGCCGGCGCGGCGGCCACGGCGGCGGCGTCGGCGCATTCCAGCAGGGCGGATTCGGCATAACCCAGCTCCAGGCAAAGGGCGCGCAGGCCGGGCAGGTCCAGGTCGCACAGCACGGTGGGCAGCAGATTGGGCATGCGGCGCGTCTGGGCCAGCAGGGTGCGGGAGAAGCCGCCCTTGGCGCCGGTCAGGGCATAACGCACGGTTTTGCCGGACTGGGCGGCGAACAACAATTCAAAATTCATGGCGATGATTCAGGATGCGGCGCGCTGCCCAAGGGGCGTGCGCAAGGCACGCTGGCGCCTGTGGATGACCAAACCCCCGATGATTGCATGCAATCAATCGCTGAAAGCCAGGGTTATCACCTAGAAACACAATATGGACCCCGTGATTGCATTCAATGCAGACTCCTGACCCCATGAACACCGCCACCGAGGAACGCGGCCAGCGCAGCCTGCTCGCCGCGCGGCGGCTGCGCGAGCTGATCGTCTCGGGCAGCCTCGCGCCCGGTCAGCGCATCACCGAGCGGCTGATCGCCGAGCAGCTGGAAGGCGTTTCGCGCACGCCGTTGCGCGAGGCCTTCAAGATCCTGGAGGCCGAGGGCCTGGTCACCATCGAGCCCAACCGCGGCGCGGTCGTCACCGCCATGACGGTGGAGGAGGTGGCCGCCGCCATCGAGGTGCTGATCGGCCTGGAATCCCTGGCGGCCGAACCCGCCTGCCAGCAGATCGGCGATGCGCAGGTGGCCCACATCGAGGAGCTGCACCGGCACATGGAGCAGGCCTATCTGGCTGGAGAGCTGATGGAGTACTTCCGCTGCAACCAGGCCATCCACCAGGCCATCGTGGACGCCGCCGGCAACCCGGTGCTGTCGCGCATCTACGCGGCCGAGTCGGCCCGCATCCGCCGCTACCGCTACGCTGGCAACCGCAAGACCGAACGCTGGCGCCGCGCGGTGCAGGAGCACGAAGCCATCCTCGATGCGGTACGCCAGCGCGCCGGCCCGCTGCTGCGCGAGATCCTGCGGCAGCATCACCGCAGCGGGTGGAACGTGGCGCGGGAGTTCCTGGATGCGGAGCTGCGTGCCGTGGCAGCGGGCCAGCCGCGAAAGGCGGCTCGCGCCTAGGCTTCCAGCAAAGCCCACGCAGCGCGCGCCCGCTGCAGGTCGCGCCCCCAGCGCCGGTCGCTGGGCAGCCGGCGCAGCCAGCGCATGCGCCGTGCGCTGTCGGCGACCTGGGCCTGCAGGGCCGCGGGGCGGGCCGAGAGCCAGGCGCGCCAAGGTTCGCGGGCGGCTTCGAGCTGGCCGGCTTCGAGCAGGTAGACGGCGCTGGAGTGCACATAGCAGAGTACGTCGCGCAGCTGGCATTGCAGCAGCGGCAGGCTGGCCTGCGGGTCGTCCTCGAAATCCACATAACCGATGACGCCGTCCGGGCAGCGCACCAGATTGCGCGAGAAGCCCTGGCTCAGGCAGGTGCCGACGGCATGCACCCGCGAGGTGGCCTGCAGGCCCTGGCAGAACAGGGCCAGCACCTTCTGCGGATCGTCGCCGGTGTTCTCGTTCATCTCCTCGGCCAGCGAGGGGGTGGGCTGGCCGGGGCGGCCCAGGTGCTCCATCAGAAAGCCCTGGGGCAGCTCGGCCAGCACCGGCGGCACCCGCAGGCCGCGGGCGGCCAGTTCGCGCAGCCTTCGCGCCTCGGTGCGCACCGCCTGCTCACCGCCGGGATTGGGCACCGGCGCCAGCGCGGGCAGGCGCACGGCGCTGGCGAACAGGCCCAGCAGCCAGTAGTGCCAGCGCGGCCGCGCCGCCACGCTGCGCTTGACCCAGACCTGCCCGTCGCGCCACAGGTAGCGCTGCACCGGCTCGGTCTGCGTGGCCAGGCATTGGCGCAGGAAGTCGGCGGCCTCTTGCGCGCCGGCCTCGTCGAGGTCGCCGGTTTCGTAATCGGAGTCGGATGGCAGGTTCACCTGGCAATGCTAACCATGCCGGGGCGGTCCGGGGAGCATCAGCCCTGCTCGTCGTCGCTGCCGGCCTGGCTGAAGGGGCCGAAGCGCGCCAGCAGCTGCCAGAACCAGCCCTCCTGGCGCAGGCCCTGGCGGTCGTAGTGCTGGTCGCGGTACATCAGGTCGAAGGCGCGCCGGGCGACGCGGTCCATCAGGGCCTGCACCGCCCGGTGCTTGGCGGCCTCGCGCGCGGCGTCGGTGGGAAAGGGATTGGGCCGCCAGTCGCCGTGGTCCAGGCGGTAGGCATCGCCGCGCAGCTCGACATCGCGGTAGCGCGTGTGCTGCGTCCGCGCCGCCGGGTCGTGCATCTCGTGGCGCAGGCGGGTGACCGCCGTGCGGCCGGAGGTGCCGGCATCGGCCATCGCCTGCGGCAGATAAAGCCAGCCGCCGCGCGAAGTGGCGTTGGCGGGGCGATGCGCGCGCGGCGCGTGTTCGAGCAGATCGTCGAGCGCCTTGCCGCCGCGAAAACTCAGCACGCCGTTGCGCGCGAAATCCTGCATGTGGGCCATCACCGGGGCCAGGCCGTTCTCGCGGGTGCCCAGGATGTCGGGGCCGGCGGCGTAGAAGGCCTCGGTGCGCGCCAGGCCCTCGCGGCTCTGCGTCTCGATGCGCTGGCGCAGCGGCTCCTGCAGCTCGGCCAGATCGGGGTGAAAGGTGTCGGGCGGCATGGCGCCGTAGCTCAGGCCGCAGCCGGCGCGCTCGACCTGGCGGTCCACCGCTTCCTGGGCCTGCTGGCGCAGGGCGGGCTGCAGCTGCCGCGGTGCCTGGCGGTCGATGAAGTCGGACAGCTGCGTGCGGACCTCGGCCAGCCGGGCGAAGAAGGTGTCGATGGCCTCGACCCGGGCATCGAAGCTGGCGATGCGGGCGTGGAAGGCCTGCACCGGATCTTCCTGCGGCGGGCCGCTCCTGTCCCGCGCCTCCAGCTGCGCGCGGTCGTGCGAGCAGGCCGCGTGGATCAGGTGGAAGTGCAGCGGAAAGTAGGCGCGATCGGCCTCGGCCGCCGCACCGGGCTGGCGCCGCTGGGCGTCGTGCAGCGCGTAGTAGGCCCGGGCGCCTTCCTCGACCGTGGTGCACAGCGGCGACAGGGTGGGCCTGGCACGACGCGGCGCGGCGGTTGCGGTTGCGGTTGCGGTTGCGGTGGTGGTGGTGGTGGTGGTGGTGGTGGTGGTGGCCGGCGCGGCGGTGCGATGCCGGCGGTTGCCGCGCAGCCGCCGGGCGCGCGGCGGGGCGAAGATGGCGGGTGTCGTCTCCAGGGCGTGCGGCGGGCCGAAGGGCAGTCCCTGCAAATGCGCTCCGGCGGACAGGTTCGTGCCACCGGGCAGCGCCAGCGCGCCGGGGCCGGCGGCGGGCGGCATGTGGCGCCCGGTGAGCCCGGCCAGGGCCGATTGCACGTAAAGGAATTGCGTCAGGAGCTGCGCGGCGGTGGAGAGCCAGGACATGGTGGGAGCGAGTGAAAAAAACGCCCA
This sequence comes from Xylophilus rhododendri, assembly GCF_009906855.1. Lineage (NCBI taxonomy): Bacteria > Pseudomonadati > Pseudomonadota > Betaproteobacteria > Burkholderiales > Xylophilus > Xylophilus rhododendri. The sequence goes on along the minus strand of NZ_CP047650.1, from coordinate 2,596,840 downwards.
TCATTTCCAGGCCCCGGACCCGGCCCGGCCCACGCGCCGAAGCCTCGTCACGCGGCCCGAAAGCCGCCTCCGCCCAGGCTCCTAGAGGGATGAGCGCGGCGCCAGCACCGCCGTCGGCAGGGTCGCGCCGGCATGCTGCGGCGCCGGGCCCGGCACGGCCTCCTGCGCACGGAAGCTGTCGGCCGAAGCCAGCGGCCAGTAGAGGCGGAACACGGTGGGCAGCTCGTCCAGCGGCCCCAGCAGCGCGCCGGCCTCCACCTGCAGCAGCAGGTTGGACAAGAGGCGCACTTCCGTATCGGTGACACGCCGCACGATGTGGTGGGCGGTGATCTGCTGCGGATGCTCCAGCCCGGCCGCCTGCACCAGCTCCTTCAGCGCCTCCAGCGTGTGGTGGTGGAAGCGGGTGACGCGCTCGGCCTTGTCCGGCACCACCAGGGCCTGCTGGCGCTGCGGGTCCTGGGTGGTCACGCCGGTCGGGCAGTTGCCGGTGTGGCAGGTCTGCGCCTGGATGCAGCCCAGCGCCAGCATGAAGCCGCGGCCGGCGTTGCACCAGTCGGCGCCGAGTGCCATGTAGCGTGCGATGTCGAAGGCGCTGATCACCTTGCCGGCGCAGCCCAGGCTGATGCGCTTGCGCAGGCCGGCGCCGACCAGGGTGTTGTGCACCAGCAGCAGGCCTTCCTGCACCGGCGCGCCGACGTGGTCGGTGAACTCGACCGGCGCGGCGCCGGTGCCGCCCTCGGCGCCGTCGACCACGATGAAGTCCGGCGTGATGCCGGTCTGCAGCATGGCCTTGACCAGCGCGAACCATTCCCAGGGATGGCCCAGGCAGAACTTGAAGCCCACCGGCTTGCCGCCCGACAGGCGCCGCAGCCGCACGATGAAATGCATCATCTCGACCGGCGTGGAGAAGGCGCTGTGCGAGGACGGCGAGATGCAGTCCACCCCCACCGGCACGCCGCGCGCCTCGGCGATCTCGGGCGTCACCTTGGTGCCCGGCAGGATGCCGCCGTGGCCCGGCTTGGCGCCCTGGCTGAGCTTGATCTCGATCATCTTCACCTGCGGCTCGCGGGCGTTGGCGGTGAACTTCTCCTCGTTGAAGCTGCCGTCGTCGTTGCGGCAGCCGAAGTAGCCCGAGGCCACCTCCCAGATCAGGTCGCCGCCATGCACCCGGTGGTGGCGCGAGATCGAGCCCTCGCCGGTGTCGTGCGCGAAGCCGCCCTGCGCCGCGCCCTTGTTCAGCGCCAGGATGGCGTTGGCCGACAGCGAGCCGAAACTCATCGCCGAGATGTTGAACACGCTGGCCTCGTAGGGCTGGGTGCAGGGCTCGACCGAACTGGAGGGCGCACCGGGCCGGCCGCCGATCCACACCCGGAAATCGTGGCTGGCCAGCTTGCTGGGCGACATCGAATGGTTGATCCACTCGTAGCCCTGCAGGCCGGCGTCGAGCTGGGTGCCGAAGGGCCGGTTGTCCGGCTCGCCCTTGGCGCGCTGGTAGACCAGGGAGCGCTGGGCGCGCGAGAAGGGCAGGGTCTCGTTGTCGCTCTCGATGAAGTACTGGCGGATCTCCGGCCGGATGAATTCGAAGAAGAAACGCAGGTGCCCCAAAACCGGGTAGTTGCGCAGGATGGCGTGGCGCGTCTGCGCCAGGTCGCGGAAACCCACCACCGACAGCACGACCGCCAGCGCGGTGGCGATCCACCACCAGGCGCTGGCCGTGTCGTGGATGAAGGCCAGCACCAGCACGGCCAGCAGGCACAGTCCGAAGGCGCTGTAGCGCACCGGATAGCGGCCCAGGCCGCGGCGGGCCCCGTGCAGGGAAGGGCGCGCTGGGTCGCGGGGAATGGTGGACATCGGGGGGGTCTCCTGGACTGCGCCGGTAAAATACGGACTTCTCGCGCGCATCGCCTGCTTCGAAGGTGACGCGCGTCACGGCCCGGGCCGGATGATAGGAGGCCACGATGTCTTCCGTGCGAATCCATCCGCGCGCCCGCCGACCGCCTTCAGTGCGTGCCCGCTCCGCCGGGCCCCTTCAGCTTTCTTCTTCTTCCAGGTAGCCACCATGTCCGATGACACCCTCGCGGCCGAAATGCCCGAACCGATGACGCCCGACGATTTCGACGCGCTCGACGACATCCTCGACGACCTGCGCGAACGCCAGCCCGACACCCCCAGCTGGGAGGTCTGCGACGGCTTCCTGGCCGCGGTGGTCTGCTGCCGCCGTCCGCTGGGCCTGGACGAAGTCCTGCCCCAGCTCTTCGGCGAAGGCGCCGCGCCGCCCGCGCCCGGCGCCGCCCTGTCGGAGAGCGACAGCGGCGTCTTCTCCGGCCCGGTGCAGCAGCGCCGCTTCATCGAGCTGTGGCAGCGCCGCGCCGACGAGATCGCCTGGGCGCTCGACCATCCGGTGGACAGCCTGGAAGACGAGGCCAGCTACCAGCCGGAAGTGCTGGACATGGTGGGCGCCATCGCCTCCATGCCCGAGGAAGAGCGGCTGGACATCGCGCCCGAGGACATCCCCTCCATCGCCCAGGGCTGGGCCATGGGCTTCATCGCCGCCACCCAGGCCTGGCCCGAGGAATGGGCGCCGCCGCGCGACAAGGAAGCCGCTGCCATCCTCGACGAGACCCTGGACTGCATCGATCAGCTGACCGAGCCCGACGACGGCCCGCTGGAGATCCCCATGTTCGCCGAGGACGGCCCGCCCAGCATCAGCCACGACCGGCTCGACGCCTTCGGCGAAGCCATCTGGGCGGTGTACGACCTGCGCAAGTTCTGGAAGAGCTACGGCCCGCGTGTGGTGGCCGCCCGCAAGTCGGACGAGCCCGGCCGCAACGATCCATGCCACTGCGGCAGCGGCAAGAAATACAAGAAGTGCCACGGCGCCTGAGATCGCCCGCCTCCGACGCCGCCGCGGCGCCACCGCCGCGCGTGCGGGTGCTGCGCCTGGCCGACGTGCTGCCCATCGTCATGCTGGGCCTGACCCTGGCCGCCTGGGTGGCGGCGGGCTGGCGCGAGCAGTCGGTGGCCGCGCAGGCGGCGCAGCAGACCGTGGCCCGCACGGTGGACCTGGCCAACCAGCGCATCCAGCGCCATTTCGACCTGGCCATGGGCTTCGGCGGCATGCTGAGGGTGGGCGACGGCCTGTCGCGCAGCGAGTTCCACGACCAGTACCAGACCCAGCAGATCGCCGAGCGTTTCCCCGCCGTCGTCGCCCTGCAGTACGCGCCGCTGGTGCCGGCCGCCGAGCGCGAGCGCTTCGAGGCGGCCGCGCGCGCCGACCGCAGCATGGCGGCGCGCGGCTATCCCGATTTCGCCATCCATCCGGCCGGCGAACGCCCGGCCTACATGCCCATCCTCTACAGCGAGCCGGTGCCGACCAACCCGCGCATCTTCGGTTTCGACGCCAGCTGGGCGCCGCCGCTGCGCGAGGTGCAGGAGCGCGCCCGCGACAGCGGCCGGCCCGAGCTGTCGGGCCTGACCGCCCTGGTGCAGGGCGGCCGGGCGGTGCTGCTGCGCTACGCCGTCTACCAGCGCGGCAGCCGCGTCACCACGCTGGAGCAGCGGCGCGGCACCTACCGCGGCCAGCTCGGCATGGTGCTGGACCTGCCGCTGATGATGGCCGGCCTGCTGGACGCCGGCGAGCACCGGTGGCGCGTGCGCATCGAGGACATCGGCCTGGCCGACCATTCGTCCGACGCGGCGCTGCTCTACGACAGCGCGCCGCAGGCCGGGCCGCTGGCACGCCCGGCATCGCCGATCGAACGTGAACTCACCGTGGGCGGACGGCGCTGGCGCCTGTCCTTCGAGCGCGATGCCGGCCTGCCCTGGCTGCGCCCGCTGCCCCTGGCGGTGGCCACCGGCGGCATGGCCCTGTCGCTGCTGCTGGTGCTGCTGGCGCGCGGCTTCCGGCGCAACTACGAAACCGTGGCCCAGCGCGAGCGCCGCAGCCGCCACGATGCCCTGCACGACTTCCTGACCGGCCTGCCCAACCGCAGCTTCTTCGAACAGACCCTGGCCCGGGCGATCGAGCGCGCCGGAGACCGCCAGGAGCGGCTGGCCCTGCTGTTCATCGACCTGGACCATTTCAAGCGCGTCAACGACGCCCATGGCCACGAGGTGGGCGATGCGGTGCTGCGCGCCGTGGCCGAGCGCCTGCAGAACACCTTGCGCGGCGGCGACACGGTGGCGCGCCTGGGAGGCGATGAATTCGTGGTGCTGCTGCCGCAGGTGCGCGACGGCGCCTGGCAGCTGACCGCGCAGCGGGTGCGCCAGGCGATGGCGCATCCGGTGTCGCATGGCGAGTTGCAGCTGTGGGTCACGCTGAGCATCGGCGTGGCGGTGTTCCCCGAAGAGGGCCGCGATGCGGACACCCTGCTGCGCCGCGCCGACACCGCCATGTACCGCGCCAAACGCGGCCAGCCGGACTAGGACCGCAACAGCGCCAGCAGCCGCTCGCGCGCGTGGCGCACCGTGGCCGAGCGCACGGCCGCCCGGTCGCCCGCGAAGCGCTGCGATTCGCTCACCACCCTGCCGTCCGGCAGCGCGAAGCCGAACCACACCAGCCCGACCGGCTTGGCCTCGGTGCCGCCGCCAGGGCCGGCCACGCCGGTCACTGCCACGGCCACCTGGGCCGCCGAATGGGCGATGGCGCCGCCGGCCATGGCCTGGGCCACCTCGCCGCTGACTGCGCCGTGGGCGGCGATCAGGGCCGGGTCCACGCCCAGCAGGTCGTGCTTGGCATCGTTGGAATAACTCACGAAACCGCGTTCGAACCAGCGGCTCGATCCGGCCAGCGAGGTGCAGCCGCCGGCGATCAGCCCGCCGGTGCAGCTCTCGGCCGTGGCCAGCATCCAGCCGCGCGCCAGCAGCAGTTCGGCCAGCGGCTCCCACAGGGCGGCGGCGGCGCGGTCGGTGTCTTCGAGCAGGTCGTTTTCCATGTCAGAACAAGGCCTTCCATGCCGCCATCACCAGCAGCGTGAGGAACGCGGCGACGAAGTCGTCCGCCAGGATGCCGAAGCCGCCGCGCGGGCCGAAGCCGTGGAAGCTCCGGTCGGCCCAGCCCACCGGGCCGGGCTTGACCGCATCGAAGAAGCGGAACAGCGCGAAGGCCGCCAGCTGCGCCAGCCAGCCGGCCGGCATCAGCACCCACAGCACCAGCCAGAAGGCGACCACCTCGTCCCACACGATGTTGGAGGGGTCCAGGCTGCGCAGGTGCCGCGCCGTCAGCGTGCAGGCCCACCAGCCGACCAGGGTGGAGGTGAGCAGCAGCACGCCGAGCGAAGTGCTGTCCAGCCACTGCGACAGCAGCAGCCAGACGGCCCAGGCCCACAGCGTGCCGGCGGTGCCCGGCGCCACCGGCGACAGGCCGGAGCCGAAGCCCAGGGCGATCCAGTGCGCCGCATGGCGTGTCATGAAACGGAAGTCGGGGCGGATGGCGTTGCGGTCTTCGTCTTGCATGTGGGTGATCGTGCTCAGGTGAAATGGTCGAAACCGGCGAAGCCGCGCTGCAGCGCACGGCCCTGGCCGTCGAGCAGGCGCAGGCCGGGTTCGGCCTCGATGCGGCCGATGCGGGTGACCGGCGTGGCGCTGGCCGCGCCCGCGGCCTCGACCTCGGCACGTGCCGAGGAGGGCGCGGTGAAGGCCAGTTCGTAGTCGTCGCCGCCGGCCAGCACGCAGGTCAGCGCCCAGTCCTCGCCGCAGGCCGCCGGGCCGGCCGCCAGCAGGGGCAGGGCGCGCGCCGTCTCCAGCGTGGCGCCCACGCCGCTGGCCTGCAGCACATGGCGCAGGTCGCCGAGCAGGCCGTCGCTGATGTCGATGGCGCTGCTGGCGATGCCGCGCAGGGCCTGGCCCAGGGCGACGCGCGGCGTGGGCGTTTCCATGCGCTGGCGGGCGGCGGCGAACACATCGCCATCGAGTGCCAGCGTGCCGCGAAAGCCCTCCAGCGCCAGTCGCGCATCGCCCAGCGTGCCGCTGACCCACAGATCGTCGCCGGCACGCGCGCCCGAACGCAGCAGCGCCCGGCCGGCCGGCACCTCGCCGAAGACGGTGATGCAGATATTGAGCGGGCCGCGGGTGGTGTCGCCGCCGACCAGCTCGCAGGCATGTTCGTCGGCCAGGGCCAGCAGGCCGCGCGAGAAGCCGGCCAGCCAGGCCTCGTTGGCCGAGGGCAGGGACAGCGCCAGGGTGAAGGCCAGCGGCCTGGCGCCGCAGGCCGCCAAGTCGCTCAGGTTCACCGCCAGCGCCTTGTGGCCGAGCCGCGCCGGATCGACGGTGGAGAGGAAATGCCGGCCCTCGACCAGCATGTCCGAAGACACCGCCAGCTGCTGGCCGGGCGCGGGCGCCAGCAGGGCGCAGTCGTCGCCCACGCCCAGCGGCGAGCGGCGGGCGGGGCGGTGGAAGTAGCGGGAGATGAGGTCGAATTCGCCCATGGAGGACCGGAGCAGGTGCGTGCGGAAGTGCGAAAGGATAGCCTCGGGGCCCATGAACACCGAAGCCGCCACCGAAGCCGCCCTCGACGACCCCGCCGCGCTCAAGCACATCTTCGACCGCGCCCGCCTGCAATCCATCGCCCGCGAGGCGACGGCCGTCTGCCCGGCCTTCGACGCCGACCGCTTCCTGGCGCTATGCCACGACGGCCTGGATGCCCTCTCGCTGATGCAGCGCCTGCGCCGCGTCTCGACCAGCCTGCATGCCGCCCTGCCCGGCGACTTCCGCGCCAACACCGAGGTGCTGCGGCAGCTGGCGCCGCGATTCGACAGCAGCTTCGCCACCCTGGCGCTGGGCGACTACGTGGCGCTGTACGGCCTGGACGACTTCGACCTGTCGCTGGACACCCTGAAGTTCCTCACCCCCTTCGGCTCCGCCGAATTCGCGATCCGCGCCTTCCTGCTGCGCGACCCGCAGCGCACCCTGAAGACCCTGCGCCTATGGGCTGAGGACCCCGACGACCATGTACGCCGCCTGGCCAGCGAAGGCAGCCGCCCGCGCCTGCCCTGGGCGGCGCGCCTGCCGGTGCTGATGGCCGATCCCTCGATGGCCGAGCCCATCCTGCAGGCCCTGCGCGCCGACCCCAGCGCCTATGTGCGCAAGTCGGTCGCCAACCATTTGAACGACATCGCCAAGCTGTTCCCCGACTGGGTGATGGAGCGCATCGAGGCCTGGCCGCTGGACGACGCCCGCTGCGCCTGGGTGGCCCGCCATGCGCTGCGCAACCTGATCAAGCAGGGCGACCGGCGGGCGCTGGCCATCGTCGGCGCCGGTGCCGCGCCGCTGGTGGCGGGCGTCCGCTTCGAGGTCTCGCCGCGCGCCCTGCGGCTGGGCGACACGCTGGCGATGCAGCTGCGCCTGCAGTCGAATTCGGCGGCGCCCCAGCGCCTGGTGATCGACTACGCCATCCACTACGTGAAGGCGGCCGGCCACGCCTCGCCCAAGGTGTTCAAGTGGAAGACGGTGGAGCTGGCCGCCGGCCAGTCGCTGGCGCTGGACAAACGCCAGGTGGTGCGCGACTTCAGCACCCGCACCCACCATCCGGGCCGGCATGCGGTGGAGCTGATGGTCAACGGGCAGAGGCTGGCGCAGTCCTTCTTCGATCTGGCGCGCTGAACCAGGTAGCCGGCTGCCGGCGCCGCAAGGTGTATCGATCGGCCTTCATCGATGTCGCATGAGCTTGAGGCGTTGCAGAACCAGTTCGGCTCGTTCCGGCTCGGCCAGCATGCCCGGCAGAACGTTCGCGAAGTTTGGGTCCGCCAGCAGCCTCTGGAACGCCTCACCTACGGATTGCCGAAGCTCGGCGGGGGCCGTGCTCATCTCGTTTGCCAACTCCTCACGGCCATCGACGATGTTGAGCACGTCTTCAATGTCGTGGCTGCTCAGGTAGTCGCCCGCACCGCGGCCGGCGAAAGCTTCCAGCTTTGTCGCCACGAAGGCCACGGCACTCACCAGCCGAATGCAGATGTCCGGCCCCAGTTCCAAAGGCTCGGCGGTTTCGACCGCGTAGGCATACCAGCGGTTGGAGAATCCCAGCACTTCCGGCGCTACAGGCATCAGGTCGAACAGCACGCCCGAGCTCTTGTGCACCCAGCGGCAGATCACGCCGCTGTGTATGTCGCGAGCAAATCCGCGCTGAGCGACTGCCTCCTCGATGCGATGGAACATGGCCCTGCTGGCGTGCACCACCGCATCCACGTCGCGGGTGGCACGTACGGGGGCCGCCAAGGGGTCCGTCACCAGCAGGCCTGCGACCGAGCCCCCGACAAAGACCACTTGTTCACGCAGTTCACCCAATGCCGCGGCGATCTGGCGCAGCAGCGGAAGATTGGGGTCGTCAGCTCGCATCAGGCACCCCGGCTCGTGGCTGCATCAGTTCGATTTCCATCAGCTTGGCGGCCAGATTGCGCTCGCGCGCCCGGCCGGTGCGCAGGGCATCGAGCAGGGCCAGAAGCCGATGCAGGGCCGGGTCGGTCAGTGCCGCGTGTGGCGCCGTGCGATACAGAGGGGGAAGTGTCGGCCCTTTGGTCTTGCCGTCGGGGTGCGCCCACACTGGCGCCTCGCCGGCCGCGGCAGTCAGCTGACTGGCCAGTGGCTCCGCACCGAATGCGGTCGGCACACCACGCTTGACCGGGCCCAAGGGGGCTGGCCAGACGTATCGCACGCCGTACAGCATGAATTCCAGCAGGTTCGGCCGGATCGGCGACCATTCGGAACGTGAGGGCGCAAGGGCCAGGCCGGATGCCACGGCCCGTTTCACGCACGCGTGGGTTTCGGATGCGCTCATGTTGAGTGCCCCGCCCAGCGCGACGTAGGTCCAGCGCTGGGGAGGGTGGGCTGCCACCTTCAAGAGCACCAGCAGGTCTTGGGGCTTCAGTTCCATGGAGGCGGTATTCGCTATTCGTGAATTGCGAATATCGAGGATTTTGCCGTCCACGGCAAGTTTCGTGATCTGGCCCCTGCCGTGCCGATTCGTCCCCAGGGACGGCCGTTTCGCCAACGCCGTCGCCCTGCGGCCTCGACTGCGGGAGCATGCGCGGTTTCCTGACTCTGATCGCCGGAATGTTGCCCCACCAACCGCTTTCTCTTTCGGAACCCAGGCGCATCTGGGGCCGCGTCACCGGCCGCCTGGCGTCCGCCGCCAAGGCCGCGGTGCTGGCGCCGTCCGTGCGGGCCGAACTGGCGGAGCTTGCCGAGCCCTCCTGGCAGGACGAGCCGACGCCGGCAGCCGAATTCCGCCCACCGTTGCAAGCCCGGCAAACCGGCGCCGGCGAGCGCCTGCTGCGGCTGCCGCAGGGCATCGACTACGGCGGGCTGCTGCTGGGCCCGGTCTTCGCCGAGGGTTCCTTCAAGAACGCGCACGAGGTGCTGCGGCCGGACGGGCGCAGCTCGGGCCTCGTGCTGCTGATCGAGAAGTCGATCCACGGCCGCCAGATCCCCGCCGAGCTGGCGCGCCTGGCCTGGCTGGCGCAGCAGGGCTTTCCGGTGGCCGACATCGTCTCCACCGGCCACTATCGCGGCCATTCGGCCATGCTCATGCCGCGCCGCATGGGCATGATCAAGCCGGGCATCGTCTGGCAGCCGGAGATGCTGGCGAAGTTCCTGCAGTCGCCCTACGTCACCCGCAACACGGTGCGGGACCTGCGGCTCATCCTCTGGCACATGGAGGTGCTGGGCCTGCGCATCATCGACCTGCAGATGCTGCTCGACCCCGGCAACGGCAGCCTGCAGCTGAGCGATCCGCTGGACATCGTGCCCGGCCGCACCCTGGCCCAGCCCTATCCCGGCCACGGGCCCTTCGGCGGGGCGGTGCAGCCGCTGCGTTATGTGCTGCAGCAGCTCTACTGGCGCTTTCCCGACATGGCGGCAAATTAGGGCCGCAGCTTCAGTCCGCCTTCACGTTGGCGGCCTTCACGACGGCGGCCCATTTCGCGGACTCGGACTGGATGAACTGGCCGAAGGCTTCCGGCCCCATCTTGGTGTAGCTCAGGCCCTGCGCGGCCATCGTCTGGCGCACGGCGGGGGCGCTCAGGGCCTTGTCCACCTCCTGGGCCAGCTTCTGGGTGATGGCGGCGGGCGTGCCGGCGGGCGCGAGCATGCCGGTCCAGTTGCGCACCTCGAAGTTCTTCAGGCCGGCTTCTGCCAGCGTCGGCACCGCGGGCAGGGCCGCCGCCCGGCTGGTGCCCAGGGTGGCCAGCGGGATCAGCTTGCCGGCGGTGATGAAGGGCAGGGCGGGTTGCAGGGTGGCGAAGGAGAGCGAGACCTGGCCCGCCACCAGATCGGTCAGCGCCGGCACATTGCCTTTGTAGGGGATGTGGGTGATGAAGGTGTGTGTCACCGCCTTGAACAGCTCGCCCGCCAGATGGCCGGTGGTGCCCGGGCCGCCCGAGGCGAAGGTCAGGTCGCCCGGCCTGGCCCGGGCCAGGGCGATGAGTTCCTGCACCGAGCGCGCCGGCACGGCGGGGTTCACCACCAGCACGCTCTCGGCATCGGCCACGAAGGCGACCGGCGCGAAATCGGTGGCCGCGTTGAAGGGCATCCTGGGATATATCCAGGGGTTGACGGCATGGGTGCCGATGGTGCCCATGACCACCGTGTAGCCGTCGGGCGCGCTCTTGGCCACCAGGTCGGCACCGATGTTGCCGCCGGCGCCGGGGCGGTTGTCCACCAGCACGGGCTGGCCGAAGGTGTTCGACATGTCCGTCGCGATGACGCGCGCCAGGTTGTCGGCATAACCACCGGCCGGGAAGGGCACGACGATGCGGATGGCGCGTGTGGGCCAGGCGGCCGGTTCCGCGGCCCTGCCGGGCAGGGGCAGCAGGCTGCACAGCGCCAGCAGCAGCAGGGTGGGCGGCGGCAGGCGCCGGCGCAGGAGACGAACGATCTGGGTCATCGGAGTTCCTGTGAAGGGGATCGGGGAACGAAGCAAGCCCCAGGCCAGCGGCACGCGCCTAGCGCGCCCCCCGGAACAGCCGGGTCGCCTGCCGGGTGGTCTCGGCCAGCAGCTGCTCCTGCTGCTGGCAGCGGCGCAGCCAGTGGGCGTCGTTCATGCCCTCGGCCACGCTGGCGCGCAGCAGGTGCAGGGCGGCTTCGCCGCCGGGGCCTTGCGCATGGCGGCCGATGCGGTGCAGGGTCAGCAGGATGTGGTCGCGCAGCGGCATGTGGTCGCCGCTGCCCGGGTCCACGTAGTTGCCGTCCAGACCGAAGCGGCAGGCGTGGAAGCGGTTGGTGCTGTAGACGAGGTAGTCGTCCTCGTCCGGCATGAAGGGCTGCTCGGCCAGGAACCAGGCGCCCAGGGCCTGCACGTAGCCGGCGAGCGCCGCGGCGCGCTCGATGGTGAGCGGGGTGTCGAAGACGCGGATCTCGATGGTGCCGAAGCTGGGTTTGGGCCGGATGTCCCAGTAGAAATCCTTCATGTCGCCGACCACGCCGGTGCGCGCCATCTTGGCGAAGAATTTCTCGAAGTCGGCCCAGTCCAGGTGGAAGGGCGCGCGGCCGGCCAGCGGGAAGGCAGCCACCGAGTTCAGGCGCGCGGAATCGAACTGGGTGTCCTGCCCCTGCACATAGGGGCTGGAAGCCGACAGCGCGATGAAGTGCGGTATGTAGCGCGACATGCGGTGCAGCATCAGCAGGGCGGCATCCGCGTCCGGGCAGCCGATGTGCACATGCTGGCCGAAGATGGTGAACTGCTTGGTCAGGTAGCCGTACAGCGCCGACAGCTCGCGGAAACGCGGCCGGTCGTAGATGCGCTGCTCGTGCCAGACCTGGAAGGGATGGGTGCCGCCGCCGGCCACCGCGATGTTGAGCTTGTCGGCGCTGCGCACCAGGGCGTCGCGGATGGTGGAGAGTTCGTCCAGCACCTGGCCCGCATCCTGGCAGATGCCGGTGGAGATCTCGATCATGCTCGAGGTCATCTCCGGCACCACGCTGCCGGGCAGCTTGTGGGCGCGCATCAGGCGCAGCATGTTCTCGGCGTAGGGGGCCAGGTCGTAGTCGTGGGTGTTGACCAGCTGCAGCTCCAGCTCCACGCCCAGCGTCAGGGCTTTCGAAGGGGTGAAGGCTTCAAGCGCCATGGTCGTCTCCTGCGTCGGCGGGCAGCGGCGCGGGCGCGGCCTGCGGCGGTCGTCCGGCCCGGCGCGGCAGCCAGGGATGCGAGGCCTCGCGCGCCCGGTGCAGGGCCACCGTGGCCAGCACCCCGCCCAGCAGTTCCAGCACCAGGATGGCGGGCAGGGCGATGCCGCTCATCTGGCGCGAGGCGGCGCCGGGCACCTGGGCGTATTGCGAGGCGACCAGCAGGGCGATCGAGGACATGGGCGTCAGCGCGCAGCCCACCCACCAGGCCTGGCGCCAGTTGATGCCGCTGCCCACCTTGCCCAGCACCACGCCGCCGATCTTGGCGACGGCGCGGGCGCCCACCAGCACGGCCACCAGCAGCAGGGCCGACAGGTGCCAGTCGGCCCGCGCGGTGACCACCGACACCAGCACGAACATCAGCATGGTCAAGAGCGATGCCGCGCTGCCCAGCTGGCGCGGCCAGGACCAGGGCCGCGGCGCGAACTGCTTGAGCAGCATGCCGCCGAGCAGCGCGGCCAGCGGCGCCGAGCCGCCCAGGTGCGAGGCGATGCCGGCGGCCGCGGCGATCAGCGCCAGCAGCAGGATGGAGGTGTTCTCGCTGGCCGGGCTCATCACCCGCAGCGCCAGCCGCAGCGCCAGCGCCAGGGCCGCGCCCACCGCCACCGACAGGCCCAGCACCAGCGCCGCGGGGCCGATGGTGGCCAGCAGGCGCAGCTCCTCGCGCGCCAGCAGCTCGGCCTGGGCGGTGCCGATGGCCAGCGCGTACAGGGTGCTGAGCGTGGCCAGCACCATGGCACGGTCGGTCACCGGGCCGCTGGCGCCGGCATCGGCCGCCACCCGCGCCAGCACGGCCGGCGAGGCGGCCACCGCCACCATCGCCAGCGGGCCGTAGACGGCCGGGCGCAGGCCCATCCAGTGCAGCGCCAGGGCGACGGCCGCATAGGTCAGCGCCGATTCGGCCACGCTCTGCACCAGCACCATGGGGTTGTGGCGGAACCAGCGCAGCGGCACCCGGCCGCCGGCCTCGAACAGGACGACGGCGATGCCCAGCTCCAGCAGGAACAGGCCATTGCCCCGAAGGGGCCATGGCGCGGCGCTTCCGAAGCCCGCGAAGCCGGCGACACTGCCGGCGAGCGCATATCCCATGACCTTGGGCAGGCCGGTGAAGCGGTGCAGCAAATAGCCGATGGCCGAGGCGGCCGCCAGCAGCAGCGACCATTGGACGGTGGTGAGGCCGATCGAGGGCCGGAGCCATTCGATCCAGACGGTGACGAGGTCGTTCATGGGGTGCAAGAGGCGCTGGGCACGGGGCGAGGGCCAGGGGCCGGTCGCGGCCGCTGAACGCAGCCGCCGCGCACCGGGGGCCGGTGGCGCGAAGGCCATGCGAGAGGCAGGGAAGAGACGGGCGCCGGACCGGCCGTGGCAGGTCCTGGGCCCGTGGCGTCAGGCGACGCACTTTAACGCTTGCGGGCTGCCGCAGCGGCGTGATCGGACATGGTTGTCGAGGAGCTTGCCATTTCATGCACTGTCGTGGACCAGGGTCGACCCCATCCGCCGGGCCTTCGCGGCGCCGCCTGGCCGCCGCCATGCCGGCCTGCGTGGTGCTGGCGGCCGTGGCCGGCTTCTCGGTGCTGGCCGAGGCCTTGCCGCATCCGGCGCCGCTGGACGCCACCGAGCAGGAGCGCACCGCGCATGCGGTGGCGGCGACCACGCTGGGCATCCTCAGCTTCGCGCACTGGCCGGGCGATCCGTCCCGGGTGCGGCTGTGCGTGGTGGGCAGCACGCTGTATGCCGATGCCCTGCTGACCACCCGCCATGTGGCGCAGGCCGGCGGTCGGCAGGTGTTGGTGCGCCAGCGGGCGCCGGTGGATGTGGCGGCCGACTGCGACGCGCTCTACCTGGGCCGCATGTCGCGCGAGGAGCAGCGCGAGGTGGCGCGCCGCATCGTCGGCCGGCCCGAGCTGACCGTCGGCGAGCGCCATGCCGGCTGCGGCGGCGCCAGCGTGATCTGCCTGGACATCCGCCTGTCGGGCGTCAGCTTCGAGGTGGACCTGCGCTCGCTGGCGCAGAGCGGCGTGCGGGTCGAGCCGGGGCTGCTCAAGCTCAGCCGCAACCTGGAGCACCGACGATGACGCTGCTGGCCACGCCCCCCGTAAGCGCCGCGCCGGCCACCCCGCCGGTGCGCCGCTCGCTGCAGCAGGTGCTGCGCCGCGCCCTGCTGGCGGTGGCCGTCATGGCGGTGCTGCTGGCCGGCTGCCTGCTGATCCTCTTCGGCGGCCTGGTGCTGCGCAGCCAGACGACGGCCAACCTGCAGCTGGTGGCGCGCTCGGTCAGCTACACGCTGGAGGCGGCCATCGTCTTCCATGACCAGGCGGCGGCCTCGGAGGCGGTGGCGCTGATCGTCGATGCCGAGGACGTGTCGCAGGCCTGGGTCTACGACGAGGACGGCCGCCTGCTGGTGCGCTGGAGCCGGCCCGCGGCCACCCCCTGGAGCTGGCTGCAGGCGCATCTGGCCGCCGCGCTGCTGCCGCCTTCGGTGGAGGTGCCGGTGCGCCACGGCCGGGTGACGATAGGCCGGGTGGTGCTGCGCAGCGCCGGCGGCGGGCTGGTGGGCTTCGTGCTGGGCGGCGCGGCGGCCATCCTGGCCTGCCTGTTGCTGAGCGCGCTGGCCGCGGCCTCGGCGATGCAGCGGGTGCTGGGCAAGATCCTGGCGCCGCTGCGCGAGCTGACGGCGGTGGCGCGTTCCGGCCGCATCGAGCGCAGCCTGGACCGCCGGGTGCCGGCCGCGCGCATCGCCGAATTCCACGAACTGGGCGAGGACGTCAACGCCCTGCTGGCCGAGCTGCAGGCACGCCAGCAAGGCCTGCAGCAGGAGAACGCGCACCTGAGCCTGCAGGCCAGCACCGACAGCCTGACCGGGCTGCACAACCGCGGCTTCTTCGAATCGCGCCTGGCCGGCGCCATCGCCCGCGCCGAGGCCAGCGGCGGCCATCTGGCGGTGATGTTCCTGGACGGCGACGGCTTCAAGCAGATCAACGACCGCCACGGCCACGAAGCCGGCGATCTGGTGCTGGTGGCCATCGCCAGCCGCATCCGCCGCCCGCTGCGCGAGCAGGACGTGGTGGCCCGCATGGGCGGTGACGAGTTCGCCGTGCTGCTCGACGGCCTGCACGGCCGCGACGACGCCCGCCGGGTGGCCGAGGCCATCTTCGCCAGCATGGCCGAGCCCCTGGCGCTCCACGGCGGCGCCAGCGTGCGGGTGTCGGTGAGCATAGGCACGGCCTTCTATCCCGAGGATGCGCGCGACGCCGCCGACCTGATGCGCCAGGCCGACGCCGCCATGTACGCCGCCAAACGCGCCTGAGCGCGTTTCAGCGCGGGTCGATGCGGTCGTCGGCCGGCGGCAGGGTGGAGGGCGGCGGCGCCTTGTCTGCGCGCGCCGGCAGGAAGAAGGACAGCGGCCGCTTCAGCAGCCGCCGCCAGATCGCGCCGCGGATGCGCGCCCGTGCCGGGCTGCCCACGTTCTGCGCCCGCAGCGCCACCTGGAAGGCCAGGGCGAAACTCACCGTCAGGTTCAGCGCGCCGATCAGCGGAATCGCCGCGATGCACAGCCAGAAGGCCTTCAGGTGCACCACGCCCAGGCCGTAGGTGACGGCCGCGCCGGCGATCTGGCCGGTGGACAGCGTGACATGCCGCGCCTCCAGCCCGATGCCGACGAAACCCAGCAGGGGCGGCACCATGCCCAGCATCAGGCCGAGCGAGATGTTGGAGGCGAAGCCGGAGATGTTCTCGCGCATGAAATGCGCCCAGCGCGCTGCCCGCGCCTGGCCCAGCAGCCGGATGATGGCCGGGTTGAAACGCATGGCCGACTCCAGGTGGTGCAGCACGAACCAGTTCTCGGCCCAGCCGGCGACGATGCTGGCGCAGAACAGCAGCACGCCGGTGAAGGCGGCGAACAGGGCGGTCGGGCCCAGCACGTTGAGCGAGGCCAGCGTGTGCGCCGCCTCGCCGGGCCGCACCAGCGGCGCGCCCGCCACTGCCTGGATGGCCCAGGCCAGCAGCAGCATCACCGGGAACACGGTCAGCACATTGCCCAGCACCGCGGCGACCTGCGAGCGCACCAGGTGGGTGACCTCGTCGACGAAGCGTTCCACCCCGGCCTGGTTCTCGATCTGCCGCAGCCGCGCCGCCATGGCCGGCGCGGTCATGGCCGGCTGCTTGGTGGCCAGGGTGCAGTGCAGCAACTGGATCAGCACGAAGCTGCCGCCATAGAGCGCGCTGGACCACACGCCGCCCCAGAAGGCCGACAAGCCCAGCAGGCCGATGCCGAATTTGCCGATCACCGTGCCGGCGGTCAGCACGCCGCCGCCGGCGGCTTGGCGCAGCATGCGGCGGTAGGAGGCGGCGTCGCGGGTGATGTAGTGCTCGCCGGTCTCGGCGCTGCGTTCGGCCACCTTGGCGGCCAGCAGCGAGGAGTTGGCGGCGACCAGCGCCCGCACGCTGCGCCGCTCCTGGCCGACCAGCACCAGCCGCGCCAGCAGCCGGGCGCCGGCCTGCGGCGGGCTGTCGGAGAGCACGCAGTCGAGCAGCTCGCGGATGCGCAGCAGGCGGGCGCGCAGCTGGCGCAGGCGGAACACCAGGCCGACCGAGATGCCGTTGTCCTCCAGGTGCGCATAGACGCCGTTGGCCGCCTGGCGGCAGGCATCGAGCCGCTCGCGCAGCTGCTGCACGGCGGCGGCCAGCGCCTCGCCGTCGCGCGGGCGGCGCAGCACCTCCAGGCGCAGCCATTCCACATCCATCATCACGCCCTGGAAGGGCCGGGCCTGCTGGGCCGAATCCGCCATGCGCAGCCGCAGCTCGGGCGAGAAACCGGTGGCCACCACCTGGCCGGCGCAGTAGGTGATCGCGTCGAGCAGCAGATGCTGCCAGGCGCTGGCGGCCGGCCGGGCGGAGGCCGCGCTGTCGGCGCCTTCGAGCTCGTCGGGCGCCAGCAGCGCGGCGATGCGGGCGAGCTGGTGCTCGTCGAGCGCGGCGATCCACTGCGCATCGAAGGCCTCGGGCAGCACCAGCGGGAACAGCTCGGCGGCGTCGCGGGTCTCGGGGCTGGCCGGCAGCAGCTTCCTGCGCATGCGGTCGGCGAATTCGCTGAAGAAGGCGGTGCGCGGGGCGAAGCCGAAATCGGCCAGCAGCGAGGTGACGTCCACGTTTTCCAGCAGCACCCGCCACCACTGCACCAGGCGCTGGCGCGCCGCCGGCTGGGTGGCCAGCGCATCGAGCAGCAGCTGCACCCGGCTGACGGCGGCCTGCGGATTGCTGCTCTTGCCGCGTATCCATTCGAACAGGCCGATCAGCCACAGGTGGCGGTCGGCCAGGGGGGCCTGCGGGTCGAGGGTGTCGAGCAGGCTTTGCAGATCGCGCTTGGACATCAGTGCAGCACGCGGGCGGCGCCGCCGTCGGCGCCCGGCGGCGCATCGGCCTCCAGCACGAACAGGGGCACCGGCACCTCGAAGCGATGGGCGTCCTCGGCCACGCAGAAATAGCTGCCGTGCATGGTGCCGCTGGAGGCGCGCAGCTGGCAGCCGCTGGTGTAGCGGAAGGATTCGCCCGGCTGCAGCAGCGGCTGCTGGCCGACCACGCCCAGGCCCTTGACCTCTTCGCTGCGGCCCTGGAAGTCGCGGATGATCCAGTGCCGCGCGATCAGCTGCGCGGCGATGTCGCCGGTATTGGTGATGGTGATGGTGTAGGCGAACCCGAAGAGCTGGTCTTCCGGGGCCGAGCGATCGGGGAGGTACTGCGGCGCGACGGCCACGGTGAACTGGTAGTTCGGCATCCGGCGATATTAGTGCGTGGCGCCGCGCGCCATGTCAGCATCCCCACTCCTGCGAGAATCGCGGCCATGAGCGCCGACCGAACCTACCGCATCGCCCCCTCCATCCTCTCCGCCGACTTCGCCCGCCTGGGCCAGGAGGTGTCCGGCGTGGTCGCCGCCGGCGCCGACTGGATCCATTTCGATGTGATGGACAACCATTACGTGCCCAACCTGACCTTCGGCCCCATGGTCTGCCAGGCGCTCAAGCCGCATGCGAAGACGCCCGACGGCGTGGCGGTGCCGATCGATGTGCACCTGATGGTCAAGCCGGTCGATGCCCTGGCGGCGGCCTTCGCCGATGCAGGCGCCGACTTCATCAGCTTCCATCCCGAGGCCAGCGAGCATGTGCACCGCAGCGTGCAGGCGATCCGCTCCAAGGGCGTCAAGGCCGGCCTGGTGTTCAACCCCGGCACGCCGCTCGACGTGCTGGACTGGACCATCGAGGACCTGGACCTGATCCTCATCATGAGTGTGAACCCCGGCTTCGGCGGCCAGAGCTTCATCGACTCGGCCCTGCGCAAGATCGAGCTGGTGAGAAAGCGCATCGATGCCAGCGGCAAGGACATCCGCCTGGAAGTCGACGGCGGCATCAAGCCCGACAACATCGCCCGCGTGGCCGCCGCGGGAGCCGACACCTTCGTGGCCGGCAGCGCCATCTTCGGCAAGCCCGACTACCGCGCCGTGATCGATTCGATGCGCGCCCAGCTGCGCGGCTGAGCTATCGCAAAAAGGGCTGGCCCCATAGGCGCGGCGACTGTGGGACCGCGCTGACATCGCGACCCCGCGATTGCCCACAAACCCCGCGCGCTTACGGCTACGGTTGCCGTGTTTACCTGCCATTAACCTTTCTTCAAGGCTGAGAAGCACTGCAAAAGCAGGGCTGCGTCAGCCGAAAAAAGTTTTGGCGGCAGCGTTTGCATCGAGGGGTATCACCATGGAATGGGTTTTGTGGAGCGTCGCAGGTGTGATGGGCCTAGTGGCCTTGACCGCGCTCGTCAATGCTCTCGAGCGCTGCTACGACTATTAAAACGACAGCAGGGCCGGCGCCGCGTACCCGAGGGTGGCGCGGCCGTAGGCTTCCACCCGCATGATGACGGCGCCCCAGGGCGCCGTTTGCAAGAAAGCCAGAGACACCATGGTGCAATCCAGGAACGGCGGCCGCGGCAAGGCCAAGGCCAGCCCCACCGCCGCCGACAAGATCCAGCAGCTGCAGTCCTATGCGGACGAGCCGGCCCAGCTGCTCACCACCAACCAGGGTCTGCAGATCCCGGACAACCACAACTCGCTCAAGGCCGGCCTGCGCGGCCCGACCCTGCTGGAGGATTTCATCCTCCGCGAGAAGATCACCCATTTCGACCACGAACGCATCCCCGAGCGGGTGGTGCACGCCCGCGGCGCTGCGGCGCACGGGCATTTCCAGGTCTACAAGGCGCTGTCGGAATACACCACGGCCCAGTTCCTCAATGACACCGAGGCGCGCACGCCCGTCTTCGTGCGTTTCTCCACCGTGGCCGGCTCGCGCGGTTCGGCCGACACCGCACGCGACGTGCGCGGCTTCGCGGTCAAGTTCTATACCCAGGAAGGCAACTACGACCTGGTCGGCAACAACATGCCGGTGTTTTTCATCCAGGACGCGATCAAGTTCCCGGACCTGATCCACGCCGTCAAGCCCGAGCCGCACAACGAGATCCCCCAGGCCGCCAGCGCCCACGACACCTTCTGGGATTTCGCCTCGCTGATGCCCGAGACCACCCACATGCTGATGTGGGCGATGAGCGACCGGGCCCTGCCGCGCAGCTTCCGCATGATGGAGGGCTTCGGCGTGCACACCTTCCGCATGATCAACGGCCGGGGCGAGTCGCATTTCGTGAAGTTCCACTGGAAACCCAAGCTGGGCATGCACGGCCTGGCCTGGGACGAGGCGCAGAAGATCGCCGGCAAGGACGCCGACTTCCACCGCCGCGACCTGTGGGACGCGATCGAGAAGGGCAACTTCCCCGAATGGGAGCTGGGCCTGCAGATCATGTCCGAGGACAAGGCCGCGTCCCTGGGCTTCGATGTGCTGGACGCGACCAAACTCATCCCCGAGGAAATGGTGCCGGTGGTGCCGGTGGGCAAGCTGGTGCTGGACCGCAACCCCGACAACTATTTCGCCGAGACCGAGCAGGTGGCCTTCCACCCCGGCCACCTGGTGCCGGGCATCGACTTCACCAGCGATCCGCTGCTGCAGGGCCGGCTCTTCTCGTACACCGACACCCAGCTCTCGCGCCTGGGCGGGCCCAACTTCCACGAGATCCCGATCAACCGCGGCATCTGCCCGGTGCACAACTTCCAGCGCGACGGCATGCACCGGCAGACCATAGGCCGCGGCCAGGTCTCCTACGAGCCGAATTCGCTGGCCGCTGGCGCCGAGTTCCGCGTGGACGGCGGCCTGCAGGGTTTCCACAGCCAGCCGGACAACACGGTGGAGCCGCCCAAGGTGCGGCGCCGCAGCCCCAGCTTCGACGACCATTTCAGCCAGGCCACGCTGTTCTGGAACAGCATGACGCCGGCCGAGAAGGACCACATCGTGGCTGCCTTCCGCTTCGAGCTGAGCAAGGTCGCCACCGTGGCGGTGCGCCAGCGCATGGTCAACAACCTGGCCCATGTAGATGCCCGCCTGGCCAAGCGTGTGGCGGCCACGCTGGGCATCGAGCCGCCGGACCCGAAGGCGGCGATGGGGCAGGCCGGGTTCCGCAATGTGCGCTTCGAGCTGCCGATCGAGGAGTCGGCGGCGCTGAGCATGGCGCCGCGGCCGGACAAGGCAGGCATCCAGACCCGCAAGGTGGCCATCCTGGCCAACGACGGGGTGGATGTGGTGTCCCTGCGGCCGGTGCAGCAGGCGCTGACCGATGCCGGCGCCGAATGCTGGGTGCTGGCGCCGCGCCTGGGTGCCGTCGCCACCTCTGGCGGCAGGCGCCTGGAAGTGGCCGCCACGCTGCAGGCCATGCCCTCGGTGATGTTCGACGCGGTGCTGGTGGCCGGTGGCCGCGAAAGCGCCGAGGCGCTGGCCAAGAGCGGCGATGCGGTGCATTTCGTGCTCGAGGCCTACAAGCACTGCAAGCCGGTGTGCGCCATCGGCGACGGCGTGGCGCTGCTGGCGCTGCTGGGCATCCAGGCGGGCGCGAACCGCGATGCGCTGGGCAACCATCCCGGCGTGGTGCTGGGCGAGGCCAGCGCCGAAGCGGGCGTGCAGACGGCGCAGGACTTCATCGCGGCGATGCAGCTGCACCGCCACTGGGACCGGCCGGACATCGACTCCATTCCGGCCTGAGCCTTTTATCCGCCCCGAACAAAAGCCCCGCATGCGGGGCTTTTGTTCGTGGGTGGCGGCAAGCCTAGTTGGGCGAGCCCTTGACCTTGTCGTAGACGCGGTCCATCTCGGGTCCTTTGTCGGTATCGGGCCGGCCGCTGGCGGCATCCTTGTGGGCGGCCTTGTTGGCCGCCTGTCCGCCGGACTGGCGGGCCGATTGGCTATCGGACGAGGTGTCGCGCTCGTTGGGCGTGCGTGGTGTCGCACCCTTGCCGGTTTCCTGCTGCTCGGGCCGCGTGTGGCCCTGGAGCGAGCGGCTGCTGATGGCTTCCTTCATGGGGCGGCGTCTCCTTCAGATGTCCATCGGGTATTGGCGCTGCGCGCGTTCCCAGGCGGCACGCGTGGCCGGCCGGGCTTCGTCCCACGAGAGGCGCGATGCGCCTCGGCGGCTGTCCCAGCTAGAAGCCAGTTCGGCCTCGTAGGCGTCGTAGTCGCGCCGGCCTTCGCCGCCCCAGGCTTCGTAGCCGGCGCGGTAGGCGGGGGCGTAGTCGTCGTAGCCCAGGCCGTCGCTGTAGTAGGGCTCGCCCACGTAGGCGTCGCGCCAGTAGGCGTCTTCGGCGGTGGGGTTGACGGCTTCGGCCGCGCCCTTGCCGGCCAGGCCACCGACCACGGCACCGATCACGGTGCCCACGGCGACGCCGACAGGGCCGCCGGCCAAGCCCAGGGCCGCGCCGGTGATGGCGCCGCCGCCGGCGCCGATGCCGGTGCCGATGGGATGTGCGCCCGGCTCGTCGCTGATCGGGTCGCGGTTCAGGGATTCTTCACGTGCAGCCATGGTGTGTGTCCTTTCGGGATGAGAGTCACGGGGCGGTTCGCAAGCGCTTTCCGACCCCTTGGAACACCATGCTGGGCGCCTGGCAGGGCGTTGCCGGTAGGACGCTGCTGCCGCAGGCTGTAGGAGCCGCCGCGTCGTCCGCACTACGATAGGCGGCACATGAATCCCACGCCACAGCCTCCTTCCGCGCTGCGTTACGACGCCGCCATCGTCGACCTCGACGGAACCATGGTCGACACCCTCGGCGACTTCGAGCAGGCGCTGGGCGCCATGCTGGTCGAGCTGGGCGCCCAGCCCCTGCCGCGTGCGCAGGTGATGCTGCTGGTCGGCAAGGGCTCCGAGCACCTGGTGCATTCGGCGCTGCCGCTGGCGGGCCTTGCGGGGCACGACCCGGCCGATGCCCTGGCGCGCTACTTCCGCCACTACGCCCTGGTCAACGGCCTGCATTCGGCCGTGTTCCCCGGTGTGCCCGAGGGCCTGCAGGCGCTGCGCGATGCCGGCCTGCGCCTGGCCTGCCTGACCAACAAGCCGCTGGCCTTCGCCCGCGCGCTGCTGGAGGCCAATGGCCTGGCGCATCACTTCGAGCACATCTTCGGCGGCGACAGCTTCGCGGCCAAGAAGCCAGATCCGCTGCCGGTGCGCGAGACCTGCCGCGCGCTCGGCAGCGTTCCTGAGCGCACGCTGGCGATCGGCGATTCGCGCAACGATGCCCTGGCGGCCTCCGGCGCCGGATGCGCGGTCGCGCTGGTCGGCTACGGCTACAACCACGGCGAGCCGATCGAGCAAGTGCCGGCCGACTTCCATCTGGATTCGCTGGAAGATCTGGCGGCGCTGCTGGCGCGGGCGAACTGACCCCGCTGCTACACTTCACCAGATGTTCGTTCACCGCACCTTACGCACAGGTCTGGCCGACCGGGGAGCCTGGCCCTGGCGACGGCCGGCTGCCACGCCGTGCGTGTAATCACCGGCTGAAGCCGGCGCGGCGGCATCGCCCCGACGCGCACCGCGGTTCCTCCACCGCCCCCTTTTCCAAGACGAACCCCGGTCGCCCGGGCCGCGCCAATGCTGCGCGCCCCGAAGCTGCCGGGACCCCAGCCGGAGATCTTTTGGTGTTCACCGAATCCGAATTCAACGCCCTCGCACAGCAGGGCTACAACCGCATCCCCCTGGTGGCCGAGGCCTTCGCCGACCTCGAAACGCCGCTTTCGCTCTACCTCAAGCTCGCCCATGTGCAGGACGGCGGCCGCAACAGCTTCCTGCTGGAGTCGGTGGTGGGCGGCGAGCGTTTCGGCCGCTACAGCATCATCGGCCTGCCCGCCCGCACCCTGGTGCGCGCCAGCGGCTTCGGCGCGCAGGCCCGCAGCGAGGTGCTGACCGACGACGAGGTGGTCGAGAAGGCCGAGGGCAATCCGCTGGACTTCATCGCCGCCTACCAGCGCCGCTTCAAGGCGGCGGTGCGTCCGGGCCTGCCGCGCTTCTGCGGCGGGCTGGCTGGTTATTTCGGCTACGACGCGGTGCGCTACATCGAGAAGAAGCTCGAAAACAGCTGCCCGCCCGACACCCTGGGCTGCCCCGACATCCTGCTGCTGCAATGCGAGGAACTGGCGGTGATCGACAACCTCTCGGGCAAGCTGCACCTGATCGTCTATGCCGACCCGGGCCAGCCCAGGGCCTACGACGCCGCCCGCGCGCGCCTGGACGTGCTGCGCGAGCGCCTGCGCCAGCCGGTGCTGGCGCCGGAGATCCGGCCTTCGCAGAGCCATCCTTCGGAGCGCAGCTTCGCCAAGGCCGACTACATCGCGGCGGTGGAGCGCGCCAAGGAGCTGATCGCCGCCGGCGACTTCATGCAGGTGCAGGTGGGCCAGCGCATCCAGAAGCGCTTCACCGAATCGCCGCTGTCGCTCTACCGGGCGCTGCGCATGCTCAACCCCTCGCCCTATATGTACTTCTACCACCTGGGCACCGGCCGCCCGGGAGAGGGCGGCGACTTCCATGTGGTGGGCGCCTCGCCCGAGATCCTGGTGCGCCAGGAGCAGACATCCGAGGGCCAGAAGATCACCATCCGCCCACTCGCCGGCACCCGGCCGCGCGGCGCCACGCCCGAGGCCGACCAGGCCGCCGAGGTGGAACTGGTCAACGACCCGAAGGAACGCGCCGAACACGTCATGCTGATCGACCTGGCGCGCAACGACATCGGCCGCATCGCCAAGGCCGGCAGCGTGAAGGTGACCGAGGCCTTCGCGGTGGAGCGCTACAGCCATGTGATGCACATCGTGAGCAACGTCGAGGGTGTGCTGAAGGACGGCATGAGCGCCACCGACGTGCTCAAGGCCACCTTCCCGGCCGGCACGCTGAGCGGCGCGCCCAAGGTGCATGCGATGGAGCTGATCGACCAGCTGGAGCCGGTCAAGCGCGGCCTCTACGGCGGCGCGGTGGGCTATATCAGCTACGGCGGCGACATGGACGTGGCCATCGCCATCCGCACCGGCCTGATCAAGGACCAGGTGCTCTATGTGCAGGCCGCGGCCGGCGTGGTGGCCGACTCGGTGCCCGAGATGGAGTGGAAGGAAACCGAGGCCAAGGCGCGTGCGCTGCTGCGGGCGGCGGAGCTGGTGGAAGAAGGACTGGAGTGAACGCCATGAAGCTTTTGATGATCGACAACTACGACAGCTTCACCTTCAATCTGGTGCAGTACTTCAGCGAACTCGGCGCCGAGGTGGAGGTGTTCCGCAACGACGAGATCACGGTCCAGGGCGTGGGTGAGCGCATCGCCGCCGGCGTCGAGCGGCTGGTGGTATCGCCCGGCCCTTGCTCGCCGGCCGAGGCGGGCATCTCGGTCGCGGCGATCCAGGCGTTCGCCGGCCAGCTGCCCATTCTGGGGGTGTGCCTGGGCCACCAGGCCATCGGCGCGGCCTTCGGCGGAAAGATCGTGCGGGCGCAGCAACTGATGCACGGCAAGACCAGCGTGATCACCACCAAGCGCACCGGCGTCTTCTCCGACCTGCCGGAGCAGTTCACCGTGAACCGCTACCACTCCCTGGCCATCGAGAAATCCGCGCCGCCCGAGGTGCTGGAAGTCACGGCCTGGACAGACGACGGCGAGATCATGGGCGTGCGCCACAAGACGTTGCCGATCGAGGGCGTGCAGTTCCATCCCGAGTCCATCCTCACCGAGCATGGCCACGCGATGCTGAAGAACTACCTGGACGGCAAGTGAAACAGGAGCAGGAACCCATGCCCATCACCCCCCAGCAGGCGCTGCAGCGCACCATCGAACACCGCGAGATCTTCCACGACGAGATGCTGCACCTGATGCGCACCATCATGAGCGGCGAGATGTCGCCCGCGATGACGGCGGCCATCATCACCGGCCTGCGGGTGAAGAAGGAAAGCATCGGCGAGATCACGGCGGCCGCGCAGGTGATGCGCGAATTCGCCACCAAGGTGGAGGTGGCCGACAGCACCCACCTGGTCGACATCGTCGGCACCGGCGGCGACGGCTCGCACACCTTCAATATCTCCACCTGCACCATGTTCGTGGCGGCCGCGGCCGGCGCGCGCGTGAGCAAGCACGGCGGCCGCAGCGTCAGCAGCAAGAGCGGCAGCGCGGACGTGCTGGAGGCCCTGGGCGCCGACATCAACCTGCCGCCCGAGGCCATCGCCCGCTGCATCGCCGAGGTCGGCATCGGCTTCATGTTCGCGCCCAACCACCATCCGGCGATGAAGAACGTGGCGCCCGTGCGCAAGGAACTGGGCGTGCGCACCATCTTCAACATCCTGGGGCCGCTGACCAACCCGGCGGGCGCGCCCAACATCCTGATGGGCGTGTTCCATGCCGATCTGGTCGGCATCCAGGTGCGGGCCCTGCAGCGCCTGGGCGCGCAGCATGCCCTGGTGGTGTTCGGCAAGGACGGGCTGGACGAGATCAGCCTGGGCGCCGGCACGCTGGTGGGCGAGCTGAAGGACGGCGAGATCCACGAATACGAGATCCATCCCGAGGACTTCGGCCTGGCCATGGCCAGCAGCCGCGCCCTGAAGGTGGAGACACCGCAGGAGTCCATGGCCCTGCTGCGCGGCGTGCTCGACGGCGCGCCCGGGCCGGCGCGTGACATCGTCTCGCTCAACGCGGCGGCGGCGCTTTATGCGGCCGGCGTCGCATCCTCCATTCCCGAAGGCCTGGCGCAAGCGCGCTCGGCCATCGATTCCGGCGCCGCGCGCGCCAAGCTGCAGCACTTCGTCGAACGGACGCAGGTGCTGGGCATGCAGAAAGCCAGCGCATGAGCGACATCCTCCAACAGATCATCGAAGTCAAGCACCAGGAAATCGCCGCGGCGAAGGACCGGGTGCCCCTGGACCAGGTGCGCGCCGATGCCGAGAGCCGGGTGCTCACCCGCGACTTCGTCGGTGCCCTGCGCGCCAAGATCGCGGCGGGCGATCCGGCGGTCATCGCCGAGATCAAGAAGGCCAGCCCTTCCAAGGGCGTGATCCGCGCCGACTTCATCCCCGCCGACATCGCGCAGAGCTATGCCGAAGGCGGCGCCGCCTGCCTCTCGGTGCTGACGGACCGGCAGTTCTTCCAGGGCAGCCCGGACTTCCTCAAGCAGGCACGTGCCTCGGTGGGCCTGCCGGTGCTGCGGAAGGACTTCATGGTCGACCCCTACCAGATCTACGAATCGCGGGCCATGGGCGCCGACTGCATCCTGCTGATCGCTGCCGCCCTGGAAGACGGACTAATGGCCGAGCTGGAAGCCATCGCGCTGGGCCTGGACATGGCCGTGCTGGTCGAGGTGCACAACCGCGAGGAGCTGCAGCGCGCGCTGAAGCTGCGCACGCCGTTGATCGGCATCAACAACCGCGACCTGCGCAGCTTCGAGGTCAGCCTGGACACCACACTCTCGCTGATGGCCGATGTGCCCGCCGACCGCCTGCTGGTGACCGAATCCGGCATCACCGCCCAGCCCGACGTGGAGCGCATGCGTGGCGCCGGCGTGAACGCCTTCCTGGTCGGCGAGGCCTTCATGCGCCACGAGGAACCGGGCCAGGCCCTGGCCGAGCTGTTCTTCGACTGAGGCGGCGGCCATGGCGGCAGATCAGCTGAGCAGCGCCGACCCCGCCGACTGGCCGGTCGCGCCCGGATGGGCAGCCCTGGTGGATGCCTTCTTCACCGGTCCGGCCGGGCAGAAGCTGCTGGGTTTCCTGGCGGCCCGGCTGGACGCCGAAGCGACCATCTTTCCGCCCCAGCCCCTGCGGGCGCTGGAGCTGACGCCGCCCGAGGAGGTGCGTGTCGTCATCCTCGGCCAGGACCCATACCACGGCCGCGGCCAGGCCGAGGGGCTGGCCTTCAGCGTGGCGCCGGGCGTGGCCCTGCCGCCCTCGCTGCGCAACATCTTCAAGGAACTGGAACGCGACCTGGGCACCCCCTGGCCGACGTTTCCCTCGCCCGGCGGCAGCCTGGTGAAGTGGGCGCGCAAGGGCGTGCTGCTGCTCAACACCTGCCTGACCGTGGAAGAGGCGCAGCCCGCCAGCCACGCCGGCAAGGGCTGGGAGGTGCTGACCGACGCGGTCATCCGCCAGGTGGCCGAGGGCGATCATCCGGTCGTCTTCATGCTGTGGGGCGCGCATGCGCAGAGCAAACGTGCCTTGATCGACACGAAGCGGCACCTGATCCTCGCCTCCAACCATCCCTCGCCGCTGTCGGCCCTGCGCCCGCCCGTGCCTTTCATCGGCAACGGGCATTTCTCGCAGGCGCGCGAATGGCGCGACCGGCACGGCAAGCCGGGCGCCTGATCAGGCGGTGCTGCCGACGTAGTCGCGGCGGATGTCGATGGTGCTTTCGCTGCCCAGCGCGTCGAAATGCCGGGCCAGCCACTTCGCCGCCGCCGCGCGGCCCTCGCCGAAGAGGCGCTCCACCATCGCCGGGTCGGCCGACAGCTTGCTAGATGCCGACAGATCCTGCATGGCCTTGCCGCCGTCGATGCGGTGCAGGCGCACGCTCTTGTACTCGGCACCCTCCACCAGTTCGCCGCGGGCGATCAGCCGGTTGATGAAGTCGATGGTGCGCATCTGCGCCAGCAGGCTGGCGTTGAAATTGAGTTCGGTGACACGCTCCTGGATGTCCTGCACGCCCTGCGGAATACGCTCCCGCGACAGCGGGTTGAGCTGCACCAGCACGATGTCGCGGCTGTCGCAGCCGTCCACCAGCGGCGCCAGCGGCGGGTTCGAGGAAAAGCCGCCGTCCCAGTAGGCCTCGCCGTCGATCTCCACCGCCTTGAACATCTGGGGCAGGCAGGCGGATGCCATGAGCGCATCGAGGGTGAGTTTGCGGCCCTTGAAGATGGTCGCCTGCCCGGTGCGCACCTGGGTGGCGGACACGAAGACCTTCGGCTGCTGCAGCCGGCCCACGGATTCGAAATCGATCTCCTCCTGCAGGAGCTTGCGCAGCGGATTGAAGCCCAGGGGATTGGACTGGTAGGGCGACATCCAGCGGCTCATCGCATCGCCGAAGGCGCTGCCGGCATCGCTGCTCCAGCCACCGGTCATCAGGCGGGCGATGCCCTGGGCCATCGAGCCCAGCCCGGCAAGGCCCGCGACGCCGCGCCAGACGCGCGCGAGGGTGTCGCGTGCCAGCTGGCTGCGGCCCTCGCGGGTCGGTCCGCCGTTGGCGAAGCCGTGGGCCAGCGCCACCGCATTGACCGCGCCGGCGCTGGCGCCGCTCAGGCCGGAAATATCGAGCCGGCCGTCTTCCAGCAGCGCATCGAGCACGCCCCAGGTGAAGGCGCCGTGCGATCCGCCGCCTTGCAGCGCCAGGCTGATCGGCCTCGGCGCCTCCAGGACGGCGACTGCCGACGTCGGCAAGTCCTTGTGGTTCATGGCTTTTCTGCTGCACCGCCAGGGGAGGCGCAGGGTATGTTGCAGTGCAGCATTGTGGGCCAATGAGCCTGATCTTGCAAAAAACCGGCACACCTATTGAAAACTGCCACAAAACCTCGCTATACTCTGAGGCTCGCCGGAGGGGTGCCCGAGTGGCTAAAGGGGGCAGACTGTAAATCTGTTGGCTTACGCCTACGCTGGTTCGAATCCAGCCTCCTCCACCAGCGAAACGAATTGAAGTGGTAGCGAACTTTTGTTGCTCAGTCAGGCTCTCAAGGCCTGGTCGATGCGGGAGTAGTTCAATGGTAGAACCCCAGCCTTCCAAGCTGATGACGCGGGTTCGATTCCCGTCTCCCGCTCCATCGTTCGTTTTGCAGGTGTCGTGACAGATCTGGCGATGTGTTGATTTTCGGTGGGGTCCGCGAAAGCGGGCTTCGCTGCCCTTGTGGCTCAGTGGCAGAGCACTCCCTTGGTAAGGGAGAGGTCGTGGGTCCGATTCCCGCCAAGGGCACCAATTGTGGCGCCATCCTTCGGGGTGGCGCCCATTTCTGTTGTTTTGAAATTCAGATTTAAAGTTTTTTTCGGAGTCGGACAATGGCAAAAGGAAAATTCGAGCGGACCAAGCCCCACGTCAACGTGGGCACCATCGGCCACGTGGACCATGGCAAGACCACGCTGACGGCTGCGATCGCAACCGTTCTGTCGAAGAAGTTCGGCGGCGAAGCCAAGGCCTACGACCAGATCGACGCAGCGCCTGAAGAAAAGGCCCGCGGCATCACGATCAACACGGCCCACGTCGAGTACGAAACGGCCAACCGCCACTACGCACACGTCGACTGCCCCGGCCACGCCGACTACGTCAAGAACATGATCACCGGCGCCGCCCAGATGGACGGCGCGATCCTGGTGTGCTCGGCCGCCGACGGCCCGATGCCCCAGACCCGCGAGCACATCCTGCTGGCCCGCCAGGTGGGTGTGCCTTACATCATCGTGTTCCTGAACAAGTGCGACATGGTCGACGACGCCGAGCTGCTCGAGCTGGTCGAAATGGAAGTGCGCGAGCTGCTGGACAAGTACGACTTCCCCGGCGACGACACCCCCATCATCCACGGCTCGGCCAAGCTCGCCCTGGAAGGCGACTCCGGCAAGCTGGGCGAAGAAGCCATCATGAAGCTGGCTGAAGCGCTGGACACTTACATCCCGACGCCCGAGCGCGCCGTGGACGGTGCCTTCCTGATGCCCGTCGAAGACGTGTTCTCCATCTCCGGCCGCGGCACCGTGGTGACCGGTCGTGTCGAACGCGGCATCGTCAAGGTCGGCGAGGAAATCGAGATCGTCGGCATCCGCGACACCGTCAAGACCACCTGCACCGGCGTGGAAATGTTCCGCAAGCTGCTGGACCAGGGTCAGGCCGGCGACAACGTCGGTATCCTGCTGCGCGGCACCAAGCGTGAAGAAGTCGAGCGCGGCCAAGTGCTGTGCAAGCCCGGCTCCATCAAGCCGCACACGCACTTCACCGCCGAGGTGTACGTTCTGTCGAAGGACGAAGGCGGCCGTCACACGCCCTTCTTCAACAACTACCGTCCGCAGTTCTACTTCCGCACGACCGACGTCACCGGCGCCATCGAGCTGCCGACCGACAAGGAAATGGTCATGCCTGGCGACAACGTGTCGATCACCGTCAAGCTGATCAACCCCATCGCCATGGAAGAAGGTCTGCGCTTCGCCATCCGTGAAGGCGGCAAGACCGTCGGCGCCGGCGTGGTTGCCAAGATCATCGCCTAAGGCTTTGTTTTACGAAGGGGTATAGCTCAATTGGCAGAGCGTCGGTCTCCAAAACCGAAGGTTGTAGGTTCGATTCCTACTGCCCCTGCCACCTGAAGGTGGCAAGCAAGCCCGTCATGACCTGACGGGCTTCGGCGTCTCCAGGGACGCCTTTCTCGATTGCATTGCAGGAAACCCCAGCCTCATGGCGACTTCCCAAGTTGAAACCGTCAGCACCGGCGCGGACAAGGCCAAGATCGGCCTGTCCATCGCCATGGTGCTGGCCGCGCTGGTCGCGTTCTATCTGCTGTCGCGCCAGGGCGCATTGGCGCAGTGGGCCGCGTTGCTGGTCGGCCTGGTGGTCGCCGCCGTGCTGTTCTTCACCTCGGAAAACGGCAAGCAGCTGATTGCCTTCGGCCAGGATTCCTGGCGCGAGGTGCGCAAGGTCGTATGGCCGGCGCGCAAGGAGGCCATCCAGATCACCGCCTACGTATTCGGCTTCGTGATCGTGATGGCCTTGTTCCTGTGGGTGACCGACAAGACGCTGGAATGGGTCTTCTACGACCTGTTGCTGGGCTGGAGAAAATAATGGCGGACACCGTGGACAACACTTCCGACGACGCGCTGGTTCCCGAGGGCGCTTCTGCGCCCGCAGCGCCTGCTGCCAATCCGGACCTGCGCTGGTACATCGTCCATGCCTATTCGGGCATGGAAAAGGCGGTCGAGCGCAACATCAGCGAGCGCATCGTGCGCGGCGGCATGGAGCAGCGCTTCGGCCGCATCCTGGTGCCCACCGAAGAGGTGGTCGAGGTCAAGAACGGCCAGCGCCGCACCACCGAGCGCCGCCTGTTCCCGGGCTACGTCTTCGTCGAGATGGTGATGGACGACGACACCTGGCACCTGGTCAAGCACACCAACAAGGTGACCGGCTTCGTCGGCGGCGCCAAGAACCGTCCGGCGCCGATCTCGGAAGAAGAAGTCCAGAAGATCGTCAGCCAGATGCAGGAAGGCACCGAGAAGCCCCGCCACAAGGTGGAGTTCATCGTGGGCGAACTGGTGCGCGTCAAGGAAGGCCCCTTCACCGACTTCAACGGTTCGGTCGAGGAAGTCAATTACGAGAAGAACAAGGTGCGGGTGTCCGTCACCATCTTCGGCCGCGCCACGCCGGTCGAACTCGAATTCGGCCAGGTCGAGAAGACCTGAGGCTTTTCGGTCTTCATCCCAATTTGTCGCGGGCGCATTTTTCGACTCGGTGCCCGCGACGTAGTCGATAGAGTCGGCAAACCCCGGGGAGCCCGGCGGTCTTCGTGACCCGCCAGGCGTTATCACCCGCAAGGAGCAAAACATGGCGAAAAAAATCGTCGGTTTCATCAAGCTGCAAGTACCGGCCGGCAAGGCCAATCCTTCGCCGCCGATCGGTCCCGCACTGGGCCAGCGCGGCCTCAACATCATGGAGTTCTGCAAGGCGTTCAACGCCCAGACCCAAGGTGTCGAGCCGGGCCTGCCGCTGCCGGTGGTCATCACCGCTTTCGCGGACAAGAGCTTCACCTTCATCATCAAGACGCCGCCCGCGACCGTCCTGATCAAGAAGGCGATCAAGCTCGACAAGGGTTCGCCGGTGGCGAACAAGCAGAAGGTTGGCAAGATCACCCGCGCTCAGCTGGAAGAGATCGCCAACACCAAGATGAAGGACATGAACGCTGCCAGCCTCGACGCCGCCGTGCGTACGCTGGCGGGTTCTGCCCGTTCGATGGGCGTGACCGTGGAGGGCCTGTAATCATGGCTAAGCTGACCAAGAAACAAAAGAGCCTCGAAGGCAAGGTCGAGTCCACCAAGCTGTACGCGCTGACCGAAGCGCTGGCGATGGTCAAGGAAGCCGCCACCGCCAAGTTCGATGAATCCATCGACGTGGCCGTGCAGCTGGGCATCGACGCGAAGAAGTCCGACCAGGTCGTGCGTGGCGCCGTCGTGCTGCCCAACGGCACCGGCAAGACCAAGCGCGTGGCCGTGTTCGCCCAGGGCGCCAAGGCTGAAGAAGCCAAGGCCGCCGGCGCCGACATCGTCGGCATGGACGACCTGGCCGCCATGGTGAAGGCGGGCGACATGCCCTTCGACATCGTGATCGCCGCTCCGGACGCCATGCGTGTCGTCGGTACCCTGGGCCAGATCCTGGGCCCGCGCGGCCTGATGCCCAACCCGAAGGTCGGTACCGTCACCGCCGACGTCGCCACCGCCGTCAAG
The DNA here is from genome assembly GCF_009906855.1 of Xylophilus rhododendri. NCBI lineage: Bacteria > Pseudomonadati > Pseudomonadota > Betaproteobacteria > Burkholderiales > Xylophilus > Xylophilus rhododendri. The sequence continues at coordinate 2,563,912 of NZ_CP047650.1, read as the reverse complement.
AACGCCAAGGCTGGCCAGATCCAGTTCCGCGTCGACAAGGCCGGCATCATCCACGGCACCATCGGCCGTCGTTCCTTCGACAGCGACAAGCTGCAAGGCAACCTGGTCGCGCTGATCGATGCGCTGACCAAGGCCAAGCCGGCTTCGAGCAAGGGTGTCTACCTGCGCAAGGTGGCCGTGTCTTCCACGATGGGTCTGGGCGTCCGCGTGGACACCCAATCCATCGCTGCAGCCTAAGGGCTGAAAAATTCGGGTGGCCGCCAGGCCGCCCGGTGGTGGGCTGGGCGCCCGCCCTCGGCAGAAGTGCCGAAGGCGAGGCGTCCAGGCCATCCAAGACCGCTGGTGCAGGGCGCAGGTCCTGCTTAATCGCCGCAAGACGGCCAGCGCAGATGGCGATCCCACCGCCAAAGGAACAAGCCTCGTGCCTGATCCTGGAAACGGTTGGTCGCTGCAACAAGAGCGTGCCGAAGGGCCTTCGGGTCCCAGGCACATTGAAGGAGTAGACCTTGAGTCTGAATCGCAGTGAGAAAGAAGCGGTCATTGCAGAAGTGACCAGCCTCGCCGCCAAAGCTCAATCGCTGGTGATTGCGGAATACCGCGGCATCACGGTCGCCGACATGACGAAGCTTCGCAACCAGGCGCGCAGCGTCGGTGTGACCCTGAGTGTTCTGAAGAACACCCTGGCACGCCGCGCAGTCGCCGGCAGCGGCTTCGAGATCGTCGCCGACCAGATGACCGGCCCGCTGATCTACGGCTTCTCCGAAGACGCAGTGGCCGCCGCCAAGGTGGTGGCCGACTTCGCGAAGACCAACGACAAGCTGGTCATTCGCGCGGGCGCGCTTTCGGGCAAGTCGCTGGACGTCGCTGGCGTGAAGCAACTGGCCAACATCCCGTCCAAGGAAGTGCTGCTGGCACAACTGCTGGGCCTGATGCAGTCCCCCATCTCTCGTACCGCTCGCGTTCTCGCGGCGCTGGCGGAGAAGCGTGGCGAAGGCGCAGTCGCAGAAGCACCGGCCGCCGAGGCGACGGAAGCTGCCGCAGCCTGAGCGCTCGGCAAACCAACCAACACAAGTTTTCTAGGAATTCAAAATGGCATTCGATAAAGACGCTTTCCTGACCGCGCTCGACAGCATGACGGTCATCGAACTCAACGACCTGGTCAAGGCCATCGAAGAGAAGTTTGGCGTGTCCGCCGCGGCCATGTCCGCACCGGCAGCCGGTGGCGGCGCCGCTGCTCCGGCCGCTGAAGAAAAGACCGAATTCAACGTCGTGCTGCTCGAAGCCGGCGCCCAGAAGGTCGGCGTCATCAAGGCCGTGCGCGAAATCACGGGCCTGGGTCTGAAGGAAGCCAAGGACCTGGTCGACGGCGCTCCGAAGAACGTCAAGGAAGCCCTGCCGAAGGCAGACGCCGAAGCAGCAGTCAAGAAGCTGATCGAAGCCGGCGCCAAGGCCGAGCTGAAGTAAGCTCTTCTGCAGCAGGGGGCTGGGGTGCTGAAAGGCCCCCAGCCTTTTGCTGTTTCAGGCAGTGTGTTAAGAACACAGCACAAAGACGCGAAGTTCGCGTCTTTGTAGTGTCTTCTGAGCCCCGACGACAGAAGGCGCCTTGGTCCGGGCGATGTGCAATGCATCGCCGTCCGCCATGGTTGGTAGTGGCCAACCGCCAAGCTTGCCGCGCGCATGCATAGCCTGCCGCGCGGCAGGTCAAGTCGAATCAGGACTCATGTCTTTGCCCGGAGAACTCATGGCCTATTCCTATACCGAACGCAAGCGCATCCGCAAAAGCTTCGGCAGCCGCGACAGCGTGCTGGAAGTCCCCTACCTGCTGCAAATGCAGAAGGACGCCTATACCGCCTTCCTGCAGGCCGATACCGCCCCACGCAAGCGAACCATCGAGGGCCTGCAGGCCGCCTTCGACGCTGCGTTCCCCATCGTCTCGCACAACGGCTTCGTGGAGATGAAGTTCGTCGAATACAACCTGGCCAAGCCGGCGTTCGACGTTCGCGAGTGCCAGACCCGTGGCCTCACCTTCGCCTCGGCCGTGCGCGCCAAGGTGCAGCTGATCATCTATGACCGCGAGTCCTCGACTTCGCAGTCCAAGGTGGTCAAGGAAGTGAAGGAACAAGAGGTCTACATGGGCGAAGTGCCCCTGATGACCGAGAAGGGTTCCTTCATCATCAACGGTACCGAGCGCGTCATCGTGTCGCAGCTGCACCGTTCGCCCGGCGTGTTCTTCGAGCACGACAAGGGCAAGACCCACAGCTCGGGCAAGCTGCTGTTCTCGGCACGCATCATCCCCTACCGCGGCTCCTGGCTGGACTTCGAGTTCGATCCGAAGGACATCCTCTACTTCCGCGTCGACCGCCGCCGCAAGATGCCGGTCACCATCCTGCTCAAGGCCATCGGCCTGACGCCGGAAACCATCCTGGCGAACTTCTTCGTCAACGACAACTTCCGCCTGATGGACAGCGGCGCGCAGATGGAGTTCGTGCCCGAACGCCTGCGCGGCGAAGTGGCGCGCTTCGACATCACCGACAAGGCCGGCAAGGTCGTGGTCGCCAAGGACAAGCGCATCACCGCCCGCCACACCCGTGAACTGGAACAGTCCGGCACCACGCACATCAGCGTGCCGGAAGACTTCCTGATCGGCCGCGTGGTCACCAAGAACATCGTCGATACCGACACCGGCGAGATCATCGCCAAGGCCAACGACGAGCTGACCGAAGTGCTGCTGAAGAAGCTGCGCACCTCGGGCATCTCCGAGCTGCAGGTGATCTACACGAACGAGCTCGACAAGGGCGCCTACATCTCGCAGACCCTGCGCAGCGACGAAACCGCCGACGAGTTCGCCGCCCGCGTGGCCATCTACCGCATGATGCGCCCCGGCGAGCCGCCGACCGAAGACGCAGTCCAGGCCCTGTTCCAGCGCCTGTTCTACAATCCGGATACCTACGACCTGTCGCGCGTCGGCCGGATGAAGTTCAACGCCAAGGTCGGCCGCGACGAAGCCACCGGCCCGATGGTGCTGACCAACGACGACATCCTGCAGGTCGTCAAGATCCTGGTGGACCTGCGCAACGGCAACGGCGAAGTCGACGACATCGACCACCTGGGCAACCGCCGCGTGCGCTGCGTCGGCGAACTCGCCGAGAACCAGTACCGCACCGGCCTGGCGCGTATCGAGAAGGCCGTCAAGGAACGTCTGGGCCAGGCCGAGCAAGAGCCGCTGATGCCGCACGACCTGATCAACTCCAAGCCGATTTCCGCGGCCCTGAAGGAGTTCTTCGGCGCGTCCCAGCTGTCGCAGTTCATGGACCAGACCAACCCGCTGTCCGAGATCACGCACAAGCGTCGTGTCTCGGCCCTCGGCCCGGGCGGCCTGACCCGCGAACGCGCAGGCTTCGAAGTGCGCGACGTGCACGTGACCCATTACGGCCGCGTCTGCCCGATCGAAACCCCTGAAGGCCCGAACATCGGCCTGATCAACTCGCTGGCCCTGTACGCCCGCCTGAACGAATACGGCTTCATCGAGACACCGTACCGCCGGGTGGTCGATGCCAAGGTCACGATGGAGATCGACTACCTGTCGGCCATCGAGGAAGGCAAGTACGTCATCGCCCAGGCCAACGCGGTCCTGGACAAGGACGGCAAGCTGACCGGCGACCTGGTGTCCGCCCGTGAAGCCGGCGAATCCATCCTGGTCAGCGCCGACCGCATCCAGTACATGGACGTGTCGCCCGCGCAGATCGTGTCGGTGGCCGCCTCGCTCGTGCCCTTCCTGGAGCACGACGATGCGAACCGCGCGCTGATGGGCGCCAACATGCAGCGCCAGGCCGTGCCGGTGCTGCGTCCCGAGAAGCCGATGGTCGGCACCGGCATCGAGCGCGTCTCCGCGGTCGACTCCGGCACCGTGGTGACCGCCACGCGCGGCGGCATCGTCGACTACGTCGATGCCACCCGCATCGTGATCCGGGTGAACGACGAAGAAGCCCAGGCCGGCGAAGTCGGCGTGGACATCTACAACCTGATCAAGTATCAGCGTTCCAACCAGAACACCAACATCCACCAGCGTCCCATCGTCCAGAAGGGCGACAAGCTGGCCAAGGGTGACGTGATCGCCGACGGCGCATCGACCGACCTGGGCGAACTCGCCCTGGGCCAGAACATGCTCATCGCCTTCATGCCCTGGAACGGCTACAACTTCGAAGACTCGATCCTGATCTCCGAACGCGTCGTCGCAGAAGACCGCTACACCTCGATCCACATCGAGGAACTGGTGGTCATGGCACGCGACACCAAGCTGGGCGCCGAGGAAATCACCCGCGACATCCCGAACCTGGCCGAGCAGCAGCTCAACCGCCTGGACGAGTCCGGCATCATCTACGTCGGCGCCGAAGTGCAGCCCGGCGACACGCTGGTCGGCAAGGTCACGCCCAAGGGCGAGACCACGCTCACGCCGGAAGAGAAGCTGCTGCGCGCCATCTTCGGCGAGAAGGCTTCGGACGTGAAGGACACCTCGCTGCGCGTGGACCAGGGCTCGCAAGGCACCGTGATCGACGTGCAGGTCTTCACCCGCGAAGGCATCCAGCGCGACAAGCGCGCCCAGCAGATCATCGACGATGAGCTCAAGCGCTTCCGCCTGGACCTGAACGACCAGCTGCGCATCGTCGAGGCCGACGCCTTCGACCGTATCGAGAAGCTGCTGACCGGCAAGACCGCCAACGGCGGCCCGAACAAGCTGGCCAAGGGCAGCAAGCTCGACAAGGCCTACCTGTCGTCCGTCGAGAAGTTCCACTGGTTCGACATCCGCCCGGCGGAAGACGAAGTCGCGACCCAGCTCGAATCGATCAAGAACTCGCTCGAGCAGACCCGCCACAGCTTCGACCTGGCCTTCGAAGAGAAGCGCAAGAAGCTCACGCAGGGCGACGAGCTGCCGGCCGGCGTGCTGAAGATGGTCAAGGTCTACCTGGCCGTCAAGCGCCGCCTGCAGCCGGGCGACAAGATGGCCGGCCGCCACGGCAACAAGGGTGTGGTCTCCAAGATCGTTCCGGTCGAGGACATGCCCTATATGGCCGACGGCACGCCGTGCGACATCTGCCTGAACCCGCTGGGCGTGCCTTCGCGCATGAACGTGGGCCAGGTGCTGGAAGTCCACCTGGGCTGGGCCGGCAAAGGCATCGGCCAGCGCATCGGCGACATGCTGCAGCGCGAAGCCAAGGTGGCCGAGCTGCGCAAGTTCATGGACGAGCTCTACAACTCGACCGGCCGCGGCGTGGACCTGGCCAAGCTCGACGACGGCCAGCTGCTGTCGATGGCGGCCAACCTGTCCAACGGCGCGACCTTCGCGACGCCGGTGTTCGACGGCGCCGCCGAAGAAGACATCCGCGCGATGCTCAAGCTCGCCTATCCGGACGAACTCGCCAAGGCCAAGAACCTGACCGACACCCGGACCCAGGCCTGGCTGATCGACGGCCGCACCGGCGAGCAGTTCGAGCGCCCGACCACCATCGGCTACATGCACTTCTTGAAGCTCCACCATCTGGTGGACGACAAGATGCACGCCCGCTCCACCGGCCCGTACTCACTGGTCACCCAGCAACCGCTGGGCGGCAAGGCCCAGTTCGGCGGCCAGCGCTTCGGCGAAATGGAAGTGTGGGCGCTGGAAGCCTATGGCGCCTCCTACGTGCTGCAGGAAATGCTGACCGTGAAGTCCGATGACGTGCAGGGCCGTACAAAGGTGTACGAGTCCATCGTCAAGGGCGAACACGCCATCGAAGCCGGCATGCCGGAATCGTTCAATGTGCTGGTCAAGGAAATCCGTTCCCTGGGCCTGGACATCGAACTCGAACGTTCCTAATCGGAAAGGGAAAGAGACCTATGAAGTCACTACTCGACCTGTTCAAGCAGTTCACGCCGGACGAGCATTTCGATGCCATCCGCATCGGCCTGGCTTCGCCCGAGAAGATCCGTTCGTGGTCCTTCGGCGAAGTGAAGAAGCCCGAGACCATCAACTACCGCACCTTCAAGCCCGAACGCGACGGCCTGTTCTGCGCCAAGATCTTCGGCCCCATCAAGGACTACGAGTGCCTGTGCGGCAAGTACAAGCGCCTGAAGCACCGCGGCGTGATCTGCGAGAAGTGCGGCGTTGAAGTCACCCAGACCAAGGTGCGCCGCGAGCGCATGGGCCACATCGACCTGGCCGCGCCCTGCGCGCACATCTGGTTCCTGAAGTCGCTGCCGTCGCGCCTGGGCCTGGTGCTCGACATGACGCTGCGCGACATCGAACGCGTGCTGTACTTCGAAGCCTACGTGGTCACCGACCCCGGCATGACCCCGCTGAAGAAGTTCGGCATCATGTCCGAGGACGACTACGACGCCAAGCGCAAGGAATACGGCGACGAGTTCATCGCCAAGATGGGCGCCGAAGGCATCAAGGACCTGCTCGAAGCCATCGACATCGACACCGAGATCGAGCGCCTGCGCGGCGACCTGACCGGCTCCGAAGTCAAGGTCAAGAAGAACGCCAAGCGCCTGAAGCTGCTCGAAGCCTTCAAGAAGTCCGGCATCAAGCCGGGCTGGATGGTGCTCGACGTGCTGCCCGTGCTGCCGCCGGACCTGCGTCCGCTGGTGCCGCTGGACGGCGGCCGCTTCGCCACCTCCGACCTGAACGACCTGTACCGCCGGGTCATCAACCGCAACTCGCGCCTGCGCCGCCTGCTGGAGCTGAAGGCTCCGGAAATCATCGCGCGCAACGAGAAGCGCATGCTGCAGGAAGCCGTCGACTCGCTGCTGGACAACGGCCGCCGCGGCAAGGCCATGACGGGCGCCAACAAGCGCGCGCTGAAGTCGCTGGCCGACATGATCAAGGGCAAGTCCGGCCGTTTCCGCCAGAACTTGCTGGGCAAGCGCGTCGACTATTCCGGCCGTTCCGTGATCACCGTGGGCCCGACGCTCAAGCTGCACCAGTGCGGCCTGCCCAAGCTCATGGCCCTGGAGCTCTTCAAGCCCTTCATCTTCTCGCGCCTCGAAGCCATGGGCATCGCGACGACGATCAAGGCTGCCAAGAAGGAAGTCGAATCCGGCACGCCGGTGGTCTGGGACATCCTGGAAGAGGTGATCAAAGAGCACCCGATCATGCTCAACCGTGCGCCCACGCTGCACCGTCTGGGCATCCAGGCCTTCGAGCCCATCCTGATCGAAGGCAAGGCGATCCAGCTGCACCCGCTGGTCTGCGCGGCCTTCAACGCCGACTTCGACGGCGACCAGATGGCCGTCCACGTGCCGCTGTCGGTGGAAGCGCAGATGGAAGCCCGCACGCTGATGCTGGCCTCCAACAACATCCTGTTCCCCGCTTCCGGCGAGCCGTCCATCGTGCCCTCGCAGGACGTGGTGCTGGGTCTGTACTACGCCACCCGCGACAAGGTCAACGGCAAGGGCGAAGGCCTGGTGTTCTCGGACATCGGTGAAGTCCAGCGCGCATTCGATGCGGGCGAGGCCGAACTGGCCGCGCGCATCAACGTGCGCCTGACGGAATGGACCAAGGACAAGGCCACCGGCGAATTCAGCGCCGCGACCACCCTGACCGCCACCACCGTCGGCCGCGCGCTGCTGTCGGAAATCCTGCCCAAGGGCCTTCCCTTCTCCAACCTGAACAAGGCGCTGAAGAAGAAGGAGATCTCCAAGCTGATCAACGTGTCCTTCCGCAAGTGCGGATTGAAGGAAACGGTGGTCTTCGCCGACAAGTTGCTGCAGAACGGTTTCCGCCTGGCGACCCGGGCCGGCATCTCGATCGCGGTGGACGACATGCTGGTGCCGCCGGAGAAGGTCGGCATCATCGAGCGTGCCGAAGGCGAGGTGAAGGAAATCGCCCAGCAATACGCCTCCGGTCTGGTGACCGCTGGCGAGCGCTACAACAAGGTGGTGGACATCTGGGGCAAGGCCGGCGACGAAGTGTCCAAGGTCATGATGGCCCAGCTGGCCAAGGAAAAGACCACCGACCGCAACGGCAAGACCGTGGACCAGGAGTCCTTCAACTCCATCTACATGATGGCCGACTCCGGCGCCCGCGGCTCCGCCGCGCAGATCCGCCAGCTGGCCGGCATGCGGGGCCTGATGGCCAAGCCCGACGGCTCGATCATCGAGACCCCCATCACGGCGAACTTCCGTGAAGGCCTGAACGTTCTGCAGTACTTCATCTCCACCCACGGTGCCCGTAAGGGCCTGGCGGATACGGCGCTGAAGACCGCGAACTCGGGCTACCTGACGCGTCGCCTGGTCGACGTGACCCAGGATCTGGTCGTCACCGAGATCGACTGCGGCACCTTCAACGGCTCGCTGATGCGCGCCATCGTCGAAGGCGGTGAAGTGATCGAGTCGCTGCGCGACCGTATCCTGGGCCGTACCGCTGCCGAAGAAGTGCTGCACCCGGAAAACCGCTCGGTGCTGGCACCGGCCGGCACGCTGCTGGAAGAAGACCTGATCGAGGAGCTGGAAGCCGCCGGCGTCGACGAGGTTAAGGTCCGCACCGCGCTGACCTGCGAAACCCGCTTCGGCATCTGCGCCAAGTGCTACGGACGCGACCTGGGCCGCGGCGGCCTGATCAACCTCGGCGAAGCCGTCGGTGTGATCGCCGCCCAGTCCATCGGCGAACCCGGCACGCAGCTGACCATGCGGACCTTCCACATCGGTGGTGCGGCTTCGCGTGCGGCAGTCGCCTCCAGCGTGGAAGCCAAGTCCAACGGCGTGATCGGCTTCAACGCCACCATGCGCTACGTCAGCAACACCAAAGGCGACCTGGTGGTGATCGCACGTTCCGGCGAGATCGTCATCCATGACGAACACGGCCGCGAGCGCGAGCGCCACAAGGTGCCTTACGGCGCGATCCTGGCGGTCAAGGCCGACCAGTCGGTCAAGGCCGGCACCATCCTGGCCAACTGGGATCCGCTGACCCGCCCGGTGATCACCGAATTCGCCGGCAAGGTGCAGTTCGAGAACGTCGAGGAAGGCCTGACGGTCGCCAAGCAGGTCGACGATGTGACCGGCCTGTCCACCCTGGTCGTGATCGATCCGAAGCGCCGCGGCTCCACCAAGGTGGTGCGTCCGCAGGTCAAGCTGATCGATGCCCAGGGCGTCGAAGTGAAGATCCCCGGAACCGATCACTCGGTGACGATCGGCTTCCAGGTCGGCTCGCTGGTGCAGATCCGCGACGGCCAGGACGTGGGTCCCGGCGAAGTGCTGGCCCGTATCCCGGTCGAAGGCCAGAAGACGCGCGACATCACCGGCGGTCTGCCGCGTGTGGCCGAGCTCTTCGAAGCCCGCTCGCCCAAGGACAAGGGCATGCTGGCCGAGATGACCGGCACGGTCTCCTTCGGCAAGGAAACCAAGGGCAAGGTCCGCCTGCAGATCACCGATCCGGAAGGCAAGATCTGGGATGAACTGATCCCCAAGGAAAAGAACATCCTGGTGCACGAAGGCCAGGTCGTGAACAAGGGCGAGTCCGTGGTGGACGGCCCGGCCGATCCGCAGGACATCCTGCGCCTGCTGGGTATCGAAGAGCTGTCGCGCTACATCGTCGATGAAGTGCAGGACGTCTACCGTCTGCAGGGCGTGAAGATCAACGACAAGCACATCGAGGTGATCGTTCGCCAGATGCTGCGTCGTGTGGTCGTCGAGGCCTCGGGCGAGTCCGGCTACATCGCCGGCGAGCAGGTCGAGCGTTCGGAAATGCTCAACACCAACGACCGCCTGCGCGGCGAGAACAAGGTGCCGGCAACCTATACCAACCTGTTGCTGGGTATCACCAAGGCCTCGCTGTCGACCGACTCGTTCATCTCCGCGGCGTCCTTCCAGGAAACCACCCGGGTGCTGACCGAAGCGGCCATCATGGGCAAGCGCGACGAGCTGCGCGGCCTGAAGGAAAACGTCATCGTCGGCCGCCTGATCCCCGCGGGCACCGGCATGGCGTACCACAACGCCCGCAAGGTCAAGGACCAGATGGACGAAGCCGAGCGCTCCGCCATCGCCGAAGCCGAAGCCGCCGAAATGGGTGGCGAGGACCTGAGCGATACCGCCGAGACCAGCCAGGGCGCTTCCGCCGAATAAGGCGAAGTCCCAGGGCTTCTCGCCGAGCCCCGGCCTGTTGCGGCAGGTCGGGGCTTTTTTTTTGCCTTCGATTTTTTTGGAGATACTCGCGCGATGCGTTGGAGCTTGTGGTGGTGGGTCGTGCCGGCCGTGCTGGCGTTCTGGGCAGTCGGTGCACACAACCGGCTGACGCGGCTGCGCGCGGCCGTTCTGCAGGCCTTCGGCCAGCTCGATGCCGCCATGGCCCTGTGGATCGAACTCGTGCCGCCCGCGCCGGATCCGGCCACGCCGCTCGACGAAGCCGCCGCGGCCGACGAAGCCGGCTGGGCCGGTCTGCGTGCCGCCGCGCTGCAGCTGGGCGCCTGCCTGGCCGTGGCGCGGCAGCGGCGGCAGCGGCGGCAGCGGCGCGCCGACATCGCCGCGCTGTCGGCGGCACGCGACGTGCTTCGGGATGCCTGGCAGCGCCTGCTGCTCGAAACGCCGCGTTTCGGCGGCCAGGCCCAGCCGGGCAGCATCCACCTGGTGTGGGAGCAGCGCGATACCCAGGTGCAACTGGCGATCGACCAATACAACCAGGCGGTTCGCCTCTACAACGCGGCGCTGGGCCAGTTCCCGGCCGCGATCCTGGCCTGGCTGCTGCGGCTGCGGCGTGCGCAAGTCCTATGAACCTGTCTTCCTCCGTGTCATCTTCTCCTTCGTCTCCGTCGCATTCCAACTCGCCTGAACTGTGGCTGCAGCTGCAGCATGCCGCCGAAGTCCTGGCCGCGATCCGCAGCGGCCGCTCCGCACCGACCGCCCTCGAAACCGTGCCGCAGGGCCTGCGCCCGGGCGTGCGCGCCCTGGTGTTTCAGGTGCTGCGGGTGCTGGGCCGGGCCGAGGCCCTGCGCCGCAAGCTGGCCACCCGCACGCCGCCGCCGCTGGCCGATGCGCTGCTGTGCACCGCGCTGGCCCTGGCCTGGCGCAGCGCCGATGCGCCTTACGAGCCCTTCACCCTGGTCGACCAGGCGGTGGAGGCGGCCAAACGCACGCCGGCCATCCGCCCGCAGTCCGGTTTCATCAACGCCTGCCTGCGGCGTTTCCTGCGCGAGCAGGATGCCCTGGTGGCCGCCACCGATCCCGAGCCGCTGGCCATGTGGAACCATCCGCGCTGGTGGATCGAGCGGCTGAAGCGCGACCATCCCCGCCACTGGCAGGAGATCCTGCGCGCCGACAACTCCCATGCGCCGATGACCCTGCGGGTCAACCGCCTGAAGACCAGCCGCGAGGCCGCGCTGCGCCGCATGGAGGCCGCCAACCTGGTCGCCCATCCGGTCGGCGACTGGGGCATCGTCATGGGCCATCCGCTGCCGGTCGAGCAGATCCCGGGCTTCACGGAAGGCGAACTCTCGGTGCAGGACGCCGCCGCCCAGATGGCCGCGCCGCTGCTGCTGCACGGCCTGGACCTGCGCCAGCCCCTGCGGGTGCTCGACGCCTGCGCCGCCCCCGGCGGCAAGACGGCCCACCTGATCGAATTCGCAGGCGAGCGCTCGCCCATCATGGTCACCGCGCTGGACATCGACCCCCAGCGCTGCGAACGCATCCACCAGACCCTGGACCGCCTGGGCATCGCCGACCGCGCCCAGGTGCTGGCGGCGGACGCCCAGGAGCCCGCGCGCTGGTGGCCCCAGCAGGGCCGCGAGCAATACGACGCCATCCTGCTCGACGCACCCTGCACCGCCTCCGGCATCGTGCGCCGCCAGCCGGACGTGCGCTGGCTGCGGCGCGAGAGCGACATCGCCCAGCTGGCCATCATCCAGGCCGGCCTGCTGACGCGGCTGTGGCCCTTGCTCAAGCCCGGCGGCCGCCTGCTCTACTGCACCTGTTCGGTGTTCCGGGAGGAGGGCGAGCACCAGATCGAAGCGTTTCTTGCGCACAACACCGATGCGGTTTTACGTCCGTCGCCCGGTCATTTGCTGCCGCGCGACGCGGCCATGGCAATGGGTGTCGCCGACAATCTCGCCGGTGACCATGACGGCTTCTTCTACGCCCTGCTCCACAAGCGCGGTGCCTGACCTGCGCAGACGCGCGCTCCTGCGATGGGCGCCGGCCGTGCTGATCGGGGCGACGGCCGCCGCCGCGCATGCGGACGTGCACGCCGTCGATGTGCCCACCCTGCGGCTGGAGCGGGTGGAAGACGCGCTCTATCTGTGGGCCACCATCGGTTTCGACCTCCCTCCGCTGGTCGAGGACGCGCTGCTCAAGGGCGTGGCCCTGTTCTTCGTGGCCCAGGTCGAGATCATGCGCGAGCGCTGGTACTGGGCCGACGAGCGCGTGGCCTTCGCCCAGCGCCACATGCGCCTGGTGTATCAGCCGCTGATCCGGCGTTTCCGTCTCAACGTCTCGCCCTCGGCCTTCAGCACCGGGCTCGGGGTCTCGCTCAGCCAGAACTTCGAGGAGCTCGGCGAGGCGCTGGAGTCGGTCAAGCGCATCGCGCGCTGGCGCATCGTCGATGTGGCCCAGCTCGATCCGATCGGCCGCTACACGGCCGACTTCGATTTCCGCCTCGACACCAGCCAGCTGCCGCGGCCACTGCAGATGGGCGTGGCCGGGCGCGCCGACTGGAGCCTGTCGGCCGAACGCTCGCTGGCGATCGATCCCGCCGTGCTCGTGCGCTGAGCCCGCGGGCCGCCTTCGCCCACACAACATGACGCCGAACCAGGCTCCATCCCAGGAACGCTTCTCGCTGCTGGGCTCGCGCGCCATGCGCTGGGCCATCGGCGTGGGCGCGGCCACCGTCGCTTCCATCGCCCTGGTGCTGCTCTTCCTGCTGGCCCAGGCCACCGACAACCGGGCGATGTACGAGCAGAACTACGTGCGCCTCTTCGGCGTCAACGTGGTCGTGGCCGGCCTGCTGCTGGCCGTCATCGGCTGGATCGGCCTGCGGCTCTTCGTGCGGCTGCGGCGCGGGCGCTTCGGCAGCCGGCTGCTGATGAAGCTGGCGGTCATCTTCGCCGTGCTCGGCTTTTTGCCGGGCATGCTGATCTACACGGTCTCCTACCAGTTCGTGGCGCGTTCGATCGAGAGCTGGTTCGACGTCAAGGTCGAAGGGGCGCTCGACGCCGGCCTCAGCCTGGGCCGCTCCACGCTCGACGCCCTGGCCAGCGACCTCTCCGCCAAGACCCGCGCCGCCGGCGCCCAGGTGGCCAACCAGTCGGACGCCGCTGCCGGCCTGGCGCTGGAACGCATCCGCGACCAGCTCGCCGCCAGCGACGTGGTGCTGTGGAACGCCAGCGGCCACCTGGTGGCCAGCGCCGGCCAGTCGCGTTTCGACCTCAGCCCGGAACGGCCCACGCCCCAGGTGCTGCGCAATGTGCGCAACCAGCGTTCCATCGCGCTGATCGAAGGACTGGACGACCCCGGCCTGCCCGGCCAGGGCCCCACCGCGCCGCAGGCCCGCATCAAGGCCCTGGCGCTGGTGACGGGCACCGGTGTCGACCTCAACGCCGAGGCCCGCTACCTGCAGGTCACGCAGGCGCTGCCGTCCACGCTGGTTACCAACGCGATCGCGGTGCAGGAGGCCTACCGCGAATACCAGGAACGCGCCCTGGCCCGCGGCGGCCTGCGCCGCATGTACATCGGCACCCTGACGCTGACCCTGTTCCTGGCGGTGTTCGCCGCCGTGCTGCTGGCCGTGCTGCTGGGCAACCAGCTGGCGCGGCCGCTGCTGGTGCTGGCCGAAGGCGTGCGGGAAGTGGCCGCCGGCGACCTGAGCCCCAAGTCCGTGCTGCAGGGCAAGGACGAACTCGGCGGCCTCACCCGCTCCTTCGCCGACATGACCCAGCAGCTCTCCGATGCCCGCGCGGCCATCGACAAGAGCATGAACCAGGTCGACACCGCACGCGCCAACCTGCAGACCATCCTGGACAACCTCACCACCGGCGTGATCGTGCTCGATGCGCAGGGGCACATCGTCTCGTCCAACCTCGGCGCCACCCGCATCCTGCGTGCACCCCTGGCCGCGATGACCGGCCAGCTGTTTCAGCAGGTGCCCGGCCTGGAAGAGTTCGGCCGCGACGTGCAGGCGCAGTTCGACTCGCTCTTCAACGAACGCGAGCAGCACGGCATCGGCCACTGGCAACAGTCCTACGAACTGCACGCCGCACCCTCCGGGCCGCAGCAGGACGCCACCAGCGTGGTCGCGCGCGGCGCCGAACTGCCAGCCTCCACCCGGCTGCTGGTGTTCGACGACATCTCCGAGATCGTCTCCGCCCAGCGCGCCCGCGCCTGGGGCGAGGTGGCGCGCCGCCTGGCCCACGAGATCAAGAACCCGCTCACGCCGATCCAGCTCTCGGCCGAACGCCTGGCCTTCAAGCTCGACGGCAAGGTCGACGCGGCCAGCCAGGCGGTGCTGACCAAGTCGGTCCGCACCATCGTCGAGCAGGTCGATGCGATGAAGCGCCTGGTCAACGAATTCCGCGACTACGCGCGCCTGCCCACCGCCGAACTCGCGCCGCTGGACCTCAATGCCCTGGTCGCCGATGTGCTGCTGCTGTACGAGGCCGAACACGGCGCGGTCGGCGTGCGCGCTGAGTACGACCCCGCCTGTCCGCCGATCCTGGGCGATGCGCAGCAGCTGCGCCAGGTGCTGCACAACCTGGTGCAGAACGCGCAGGACGCCACCGAGGCGGTCGGCCATGCCGAGCCGCCGCCGGTGCTGATCCGCACCCGCTACAGCGAATCGACCAAACGGGTGCGTCTGTCGGTCATCGACTCCGGCATCGGATTTCCGGAAAACATCCTGCAGCGTGCCTTCGAACCCTACGTCACCACCAAGTCCAAAGGCACCGGACTGGGCCTGGCCGTGGTGCGCAAAATCGCCGATGAACACGGCGCCCGCATCGACATAGGCAACCGGACCGGGGACGGCGGCGCCCCAGGCGCGCAAGTCTCGCTATCATTGCCGCTAGCGCCCCAGGGCGCCGAAGCCTGAGCACGGCCTTCGGCCTCCCGCGGGGCACCACCTCCCCGAAGTCTCCTGACGGCTCAAAGCAGTCCAAGCAATGGCAAATATCCTGGTGGTCGACGACGAATTGGGCATCCGAGACCTGCTTTCGGAAATCCTCAACGACGAAGGCCATAGTGTCGAACTCGCCGAGAACGCCGCGCAGGCGCGCCAGGCGCGCGTCGCCGGCACTTTCGATCTGGTGCTGCTCGACATCTGGATGCCGGACACCGACGGTGTCTCGCTGCTCAAGGAATGGGCCGCCGCCGGCAGCCTGAGCATGCCGGTCATCATGATGAGCGGCCACGCCACCATCGACACCGCCGTCGAGGCCACGCGCATCGGCGCCCATGCCTTCCTGGAAAAACCGATCACCCTGCAGAAGCTGCTCAAGAGCGTGGAGAACGCCCTGCAACGCAGCCTGCCCCCACCGCCCGCGCCGCCGGCAAGAGTGCTGAGCTCCGCCGCATCGCCCGCGATGACCATGACCCGCACTTCGGCCGAAGGCTATGTGCCGCCCAGCGTGGCCGCCCATGTGTCCCACGCGCCCGTGGCCGCGCCGGTCGAGACCGGACCGCGCCAGCACCAGTCCTTCGACCTCGACCGCCCCCTGCGCGAGGCACGCGACGGCTTCGAGAAGGCCTACTTCGAATTCCATCTGGTGCAGGAGGGCGGCTCGATGACCCGGGTGGCCGAGAAGACCGGGCTGGAACGCACCCATCTCTACCGCAAGCTGCGTCAGCTGGGCGTGGACCTGGGCCGCGCGAAAAGAAACCTTTCCTGAAGTCCGGTACGGCGCTAGATGCCATGCTATACTGCGAGGCTCACGGCCCGGTAGCTCAGTTGGTAGAGCAGCGGATTGAAAATCCGCGTGTCGATGGTTCGATTCCGTCCCAGGCCACCAAACAAGCAAAGCCCTTGATCTTCACAGGTCAGGGGCTTTTTGCTTTTGGTGTCGATTCGAATTTTTGTACTCTTACATCGGTGCCGTGTGTTGCAGTCGGCGATTGATACCTTTAGGACTAGTGTGTCTCGTGTGCGGCATCTTGGGCGCTATACAAATCTTTCAGAGTATTCTCACCAGTGCCGTAGATTCGACGGATATTTTAAGGGCGCATTCTGTTCTTGCCGTAAGTGCATTGGGTCATTTCATTCACGAGTTGGCTGGTCAGGGTATGTGTGAGACCATTTCGGGTAAGCGGCCCTCTACTGATGCCTTTAGGGAATATAAGACCTCGTGTCATGTGGTTCTTCAGGGCGTTAATAAGTACGCAGCATTTGAGGAGGATGTTTGAGAGAGGCATGGTGCCTCACGTCTATGCTGGATTTCTTGATGTTCATTACGTGTTCGGGGTGGAGCAAAGCGACCGTGAATGGACGTGCATTGCACTTTGTCCAAATTGCCATCGCGCAGCGCACTGGTCGCCTGACGCAGACAGCTTCAATAAGCGTTTTATAGAGTTGGCGCTTGTCCTCGCTGGCAAAAATTAGCTGCAAACATAACTTGTCATTCAATGAAAGGTAAGGTCTCATGAAGGACGAAGTCCACGCGGTTTTGATGAACGCACTAGCAGAGGCATGGAAGAAAACAAACATTGACTACCTAAACGAACTGGTAAACGGAGAAGGCAGCCTTGTCGCAGCGCTCTATTTCAACCTTAGAAACGAACTGCCTAGAAACGCAGGATGGGCTGTCTTTGCCGAGTGCATCGTCCGTGCTCCGCTCGAAGGCGTTGCTGCTGCCGAGGGCAAGATTCGCATAGACCTTGTAGTGGTTCATGGGCGTGAGATCGTTTCTGCCGTGGAATGCAAATTCAGCCCAAGAGGTGTGCCTACCGGGGCCACCATCGCCAAGGATCTGAACAGCCTGTCGTTGCTTCGTCGCCGGCGGGCGACCAGTCACTCCGTGCGGATTGAAATGGTGCGGCACCACTCAAATCGGGGTGAGGAGCAAAGCGCCCGAAAATTCAAGATGGCAGCAAAGGCCGTTCGGGTGTTTGCATTGATCGCATGGCATCAGGCCGCGCATACGCTGCTAACCTCATCTAGGACAGGGCTGTGGCAGCGAGGGGCGCCGGACTCCGGTGAGTGGGAAGGGTTAAACGGCGATCGCTGGCCGCCCAACTTTGCAATGATGGTCGGTAGTGCGGGGCCTGCTGTCGATGATTGCGTTGCAACATTCCACGGAGCCCACTTCGAAGCTGCTGGACTTGCCACTGAGCCTTAACGCTATGCTGTCCACCCAAACAGACGCCCCAGTTGACAAAATTCGGCAGTAGGTTCGGCGAGATTGAGACGTGAACTGCGCACCATTTGATATGCATAGACCTTTGCCACAAACTCGCCAAACAGTTCGGTTAGGTTCGGTTGTACAGGTTCGGAAGCTCACGCCCGTTATCGCGCGACCGAGGGAAAAATGTTGTGAATCTTGGCCCTGGGCCGATCGAGCAAGTAGGCGTTCGCTGTCTTGAAAATCCGCGTGTCGATGGTTCGATTCCGTCCTAGGCCACCACTTCAATTTCTACGGAAGTCCAGACTTCCGGTAGAACTCAAAAAAGCCCTGACGTTTCAACACGCCAGGGCTTTTTTGTTGTCCAGGAAGATCAGCAAAATCCTGAGATACGTGCAGACGCCGCGATCAGGTCCGTAGACCCGAACGCCTCGGCGTGGATATGCTCGTCGGAGATATTCAAGGCGTACAAGCCATCGTCATACAGCGATTGCATGAATCCCGCAGGGCCGCACAGGTCGAAGTCGCATTCCCCGCGCATGCCGGCTGAGCCGAGGCTCAGGTGGCGCGCGGCATTGGCGGCCAGGGCTTCTTGGCCAGCGTGGCGCTCAGCAGCGGAGCGAGCTGCGCGGCGGCGGCTTCGGTGGTGAGGCGGGCCAGGAAGGACGCGCGTGCGGCATTGACGATCTCCTGGCGCCTGGCGGGCTCGTCCAGCAGGGCCATGGCGGCGTCGCACCAGGCTTGCGCGTCCAGCGGGAGCAGGCGGCCGTTGACGCCGTCCTTGAAGAACAGCGGATGGTCGATGGCATCGGCCGCCACGATCGCGACGTCCGCAGCCAGATAGGCCAGCACCTTGCCGAAGGATTTGCCCAGGCTGTATTCGTGTTCCGCGCAGATCGGCTGCAGGCCGACGGCCACTTCGCCAAGGGTATCGACGAACTTCGAATAGGGCATGAAAGGCATGGTGCGCACGAAGCCGTGCGGATCGAAGGGCGCGAATGCATCGAGCAATTCCCGGCTTCTGGCTTCAGGCACGCCGTAGATGCGGAACTCGATGTTGGCGTTGGCCGGAAAGGCCGCCACGACTTTCTGGATGAACTGTCGCTCGGCGGGGTAGCCGAAGGGATCGCTGGGCGCCCAGGCCACCACACGCGCGCGCTGGCCGTTGGGTTTGGCGCCCTCGACCTGGCGCAGATAGGTGCCGGTCCAGATCACCCGGATGGTGGAATTCCAGGGCGCGAACAGCTTGGCGTTGTAGCGCGAGCCGGCCACCACGCCCACACAGCCCTTGGCGACCGCGCCGATGCGCTGGGTCTGCGTGGGATTGATGATGTCGGCATCGTCCACGTCCAGCACGCAGGGCACGGGTGAATACAGCGCGGGATCGTTGTGGCGCGAGCGTGTCTGCTGCAGGAAGACGATGTCCACGCCGAGAAGCCGCGCCAGTAGCTTGCGTGTGCGCGCTCCGATCTTGGGATGGAACACGCAGGTTTCCCAGCCCATGCGCCCCAGTGCGGCCGACATGGCTGTGGACCGCAGGTCGCCGCCCCATCCGGTGCCGCTGCCTGCCGCGGAAAATGCCACCAATGCCTTGCGTGGGCCGATGGCGCGGCGAATGACCAGCCCCAGCATTCCCCAGGCCCAGCCCATGGCCTCGAGCAAGGCGCGCAGGCGACTTCGTTCGCGTGAAAACTTCGTCATCGTTTTAATTCCAGTCAGATTGCGTCCCGCACTATGCGGGGAAGCATTTGGCGTGCCTGCCGCGGTCGTTTGATGCTAATGGATTTTTTTTACGCGGCGGTTGCCGTGCTGGCGCCAGGCGCCCGGGGCCATGCATTTTTTTCGTGGCGGCCGGCCTGTGCAGGTCCGGCACCGGCCTGCATAATCCAGCCATCCAGGAGAAGCCCGCTGCGTGCGGCTACCGAAGGCGTATCCCCGAAACGCTCAGGTCCAAGGACTGGATTTCTTCGAAAAACTGGAGAGTGCCGCTGGCGGGTCCTGAACCGACCCACCGACGCGGCCGCCGAAGGTGCAAGCCGCGCTCGCCGAGCGGGGCGAATCTCTCAGGCAAAAGGACAGTGGGGCGGCGGTGAAGCATTTTCAAAAGCTTTGCCGGCTGCCCTTTCCTTTTGAGAGACGCATCCATGAAAGTCATCGTGATGGGCGCCGGCGTGATCGGCACCGCCACCGCCTGGTACCTGCAGCAGGCCGGCCATGAAGTCACCGTGCTCGAGCGCAATGCCGGCGCGGCGCGTGAAACCAGCTTCGGCAACGGCGGGCAGATCTCGGTCAGCCATGCCGAGCCCTGGGCCAACCCCTCCGCGCCGCTCAAGCTCCTGAAATGGCTGGGCCGCGAGGACGCGCCGCTGCTGTTCCGCCTGCGCGCCGACCCGGCCCAGTGGCGCTGGGGCCTGAAGTTCCTGATGGAGTGCCCGGCCAAGCGCTCCACCCACAACATGATCCAGCTGCTCAACCTGGGCACCTACAGCCGCAGCAGCCTGCAGGCCCTGCGGCGCGACACCGGCATCGAATACGACCACCTGGAAAAAGGCATCCTGCACTACTACACCAGCCAGAAGGAGTTCGACCTCTCGCTGGAGCCGGCGCGTGTGATGCGTGAACTCGGCTGCGAACGCCAGGTGGTCGATGCCGACGAGGCGGTGCGCATCGAGCCCGCCATGTCCCACATCCGCCCGCGCCTGGCCGGCGCCACCTACACCAGCGCCGACGAATCCGGCGACGTGCACAAGTTCACCACCGGCCTGGCGCAGCGCGCGGCCGAGCGGGGCGTGCAGTTCCGCTACGGCGTGCGCATCCAGGCGCTGCGCGCCGAGGGCGGCCGCATGACCGGCGTGGAGCTGGCCAACGAACAGGGCATGTACGAAACCCTGCAGGCCGATGCCTATGTGCTGGCCGCCGGCAGCTTCAGCCCGCTGCTGGCGCAGGGCGTGGGCCTGAAGCTGGACATCTATCCGGCCAAGGGCTATTCGGCCACGCTGCCGGTGCTCGATGCCTCGAAGGCGCCGCAGGTCAGCCTGACCGACGACGAATACAAACTCGTCTTCTCCCGCTTCGGCGACCGCCTGCGCATCGCCGGCACGGCCGAACTCAACGGCTACGGCCTGGCGCTCAACCCGGTGCGCTGCGCGGCCATCGTCAAGCGCACGCTGGAGGTCTTCCCCGGCATCAGCCGGCCGGAACTGGCCAGCTTCTGGGCCGGGCTGCGGCCGGCCACGCCGGGCAATGTGCCCTATATCGGGCAGAGCCCGGTCAAAGGCCTGTTCCTCAACACCGGCCACGGCACGCTGGGCTGGACGCATGGCTGCGGCTCCGGCCGGGCACTGGCCGAGCTGATGTCCGGCCGCCAGCCGGAGGTGGATTTCGCCTTCTGCGGCAAGCCCGCCGGCCTGGCGGCGCAGCCGCGCATCCTGCCGGCCTGAGGCGGCGCCAGGGCATGCCCGACAATCCGGGCATGTCCATCATCACTTTCTCCAAGGCACGATGCGGGTCCTGCTCGTAGAGGACGATCCGGCCCTGCGCCTGGGCATCAGCCGCGTGCTGCAGGCCGAGGGCTGGCAGGTCGATGCGGTGGCCGACGGCGGCCTGGCGCTCACCGCCACCGCCGTGGCGCCCTACGACGCGGCGGTGCTCGACCTGGGCCTGCCCCGCCACGACGGCTTCGAGGTGCTGCGCCAGTGGCGCGAACTCAAGCTCGATTTCGCGGTGATGATCCTCAGCGCGCGCGACGAACTGGGCAACCGGGTGCGGGCCCTCAACGAGGGCGCCGACGACTTCCTGGCCAAGCCCTTCGAATCCGAGGAACTGGTGGCCCGCCTGCGCGCCATCCACCGGCGCCGCCGCCAGGGCGTGACCAATGTGCTGAGCCTGGGCGGCCTGAGCTTCAACACCGACAGCCGCGAGCTGCGCCACGGCAGCGAGCGCGTGGCGCTCAGCCCGCGCGAGACGGCCCTGGTCGAGCTGCTCATGGCCTCGCCCGGCCAGGCGGTGCCCAAGGCGCGCATCGTCTCCACCATGTCGAACTGGGAGACCAGCTTCACCGCCAACGCGGTCGAGATCTACGTGCTCAAGCTGCGCAGGAAGCTCGCCGGCTGCGGCGTGAACATCCTCACCGTGCGCGGCGTGGGCTACGCCATGGAAGCCGTGTGAACGCCACGCGCGGCGGGCGTTTCAGCCTGCGCAGCAAGCTGCTCACGCCGCTCCTGTGGCTGTGGGTGGCCTCGGCGCTGACGGCGGCGCTCACCGCCTTCTGGCTCACCGGCCGCTCCGCCGGCATCGCCTTCGACCGCATCCTGCAGGACGACGCCGTGGCCCTGGCCGCGCAGATCCGCTGGGACGAGGCCGGCCCGCGTTTCTCGGCCGATTCGCGCACCGCGTCCTCGCTGGTCTACGACTCCTTCGCCCCCTCGCATTTCACGGTACGTACCGACGGCGGCCGGCTGCTGGCGGGCAATGCCGAGCTGGCGCTGCCGGCCGATGCCCGACCGCCCGAGCCGGAGCAGGCCCTGTTCTTCGAGGAACAGACGCTCTGGGGCCGGCTGCGCCTGGTGGCGATCCATATCGAGCGGGCCGGCCAGGCCGAGAACGTCTGGGTGGTGGTGGGCGAATCGCTGGCCAAACGCAGCCAACTCAGCAGCGAGCTGGCCGAGGCGATCTTCCTGCCGGCGGCGGCGCTGGGCTTCATCATCCTGCCGCTGATCTGGCTGGGTGTGCGGGCCGCGCTGGCGCCGGCCCAGGCGATCAGCGCGGCGATCGAGCGGCGCGGCATCGACGACCTCTCGCCCCTGCCGCTGGCCGGCGTGCCCGACGAGCTGCGCGGCATGGTGCAGCACACCAACGACCTGCTGGCCCGCCTGGCCACGGCGGTGGCGCACGAGCGCAGCTTCATCTCCGACGCGGCCCACCAGCTGCGCACGCCGGTGGCCGGCATCAAGCTGCTGGTGGAAGACCTGCGGCGCACCCGCCAGGCCGATCCGCGCCAGCCGCCGGACGCCGAAGTGCTGGACATCCTGCACGACACCGCCACCCGCGCCACCCGCCTGGTGCGCCAGCTGCTGGTGCTGGCGCGTGCCGGCGCGGCGGGCGGGACGATGGGCGAAAGCACCGATCTGCGGCCGCTGCTGCGCGAAACCATCGAACGCATGCAAGCCGCCGCCCGGGCCGCCGGCAAGACCCTGCTCGCCGGCCCGGGCCTGCGGCTCGACGGGCCGGCATCCGTGCTGGCCGTGCCGCTGCTGCTCGAAGAGGCGGTGAGCAATGTGGTGGACAACGCGCTGCGCTACGGCGGTCCCCGCATCGAGGTCGATCTGATGGCCGTCGCCGGCCCGCCCGCGGCCTGGGACATCACCGTGCTGGACGACGGCCCCGCGCTGGACGAGGCCACCCGGCGCCAGATGGCCGCGCCCTTCTGGCGCGCACCCGACGCGCAGACCGAGGGTTCGGGCCTGGGCCTGGCCATCGTCGACAAGGCCTTGCGCCAGATGCGCGGCAGCCTGCTGATGCCCGAGGCGCCGCCGGGCGGCGGCACCCGCATCCGGCTGCGGCTGCAGGCGGCGGACGCTCAGAACTCCACCTTCCACCCATCGCTCGGGAAATAACGCACGCTGGGAATCGCATCGTTGAGGTACTGGATCTGCGCGGCGCAGATCGTCGCCGCGTCGGCGGCGGCCGGCCCGGCCGTGGAGCGGGTGTGGTTGCCGCGCTGCGGCACATCGCAGTAGCAGGCGGAGAACACGCCGGCCGCGTTGGCGATCACCGCCATGGTGCGGCCCGATCCGGCCCGCTGGCCGGTGATGACCTCGGCCGGCAGCGGGCGCGGGTTGCCGACGGTGTCGGCCGGCAGGTAACGCAGGTTGGCCATGGCCGTGTTCTCCACCTCCACCGGCTCGCCGCCGGCCATGCGGTACTGCCGCGCTTCACGGATCAGCGTCGGCGGCACCAGGCCGGGCGCCACCCACTCGTCGAGCAGCAGGGCGTTCTGGTAGGGGTAGCGCAGCCGGCCTTCGAGCAGGTTCTGGCCGGCGTTCTCGAAAGTCCGGGCCACGTTGTAGAAGGCGTCGGTGGGCCGTACCTGGTAGACCCACACCGTGCCCTGCTCCACGCCGTTGGCCGCCAGCAGGCGCAGCTTGGCGCGCGCCACCCGCATCGCCGCCTCGTGGGTGGCCGCCAGCGAGGTGTAGGTGGAGCGTTCGCGCTCGTCCGCGCTGGGGCGGGCCCGGTTGCAGGAGGTGCCCTGCACATGCTGCAGCAGGTTGGTGTTGCTGCCCCAGGGCTCGAAGCCGGTGGTGAAGATGGTGTCCGGATGGGCGATCAGCACCCGGTAGAACATCGGGTCGGCGCTGGCCGGCATGCCGGCCCAGCACAGCATCGCCAGCAGCAGCCGGCGCCAGGGGAAGGTCTTCATGGGAGGGCTCCTAGAACTTGCTGGTCGGCAGCGGCAGCATCAGGAAATGCGCGGCGGCGCTGTGGTTGGCATGGTTGCGGGTGATGGCGGTCATCTGCACCATGTCGAAACTCGGGCTGGAGAAGTAGATGGCCAGCGAGGCCCCGTCGCCGGTGCAGACGCGGCTGGTGTCGCCCATGCGCGGCAGCTTCAGCGGCGGCTCGACCAGCAGCAGCGGCGTGATCTCCACCACCCGCCCCATCTCGCTGCCCTGGTTGAGGGCCAGGTCGATGGTGGTCAGCATGCAGCGCTGCCGGGTGACCACGAAGGAGATGTTGAGCGCCGACTCCGCCTGGTCCTGCGCATAGATGCGCATCACGAAACGGCTGCGGCCCGGTGTGGGGATGGGCGCGGGCGCGACCTTCAGGCGGATCTCGCCGGCCTTCACGACGGGTGTCAGATCGGGCTCGCCGGTGTCGGCGTAGAGCGTGTATTTGTCGCCGCCGCCGCTGTCGATCAGGGTGGTCGGCATGACCGCCATCGACAGTTCGGTCGGGTCGAGCAGCGGTGCCGCCGCCTGGGCGCTCGCCGCGCCCAAGCTCCCCAGTCCGGCCAGGGCGGCGGCCAGCGCCAGCCGGCGCGATGCCGGCGCGTTCACTGGGTGTAGACCGCGTTCAGCGCGGTCGGGATGTAGAGGTCGAACACATCGTTGGCCTTGCCCGCGATGCCATGGCTCACCACCTTGATCCGGAAGGCGTCGATGCTGGGCGAGTGCAGATAGAAAGCCAGCTGCCCGCGGTCGTTGGTGCACAGGCGCTGCATCTCCGAGCGCTGCGGGATGAAGCCGGTGGCGGGCTCGGTGATGATGGAATAGATGTCCATGAAACGGCCCATGGACATCGCCATCGAGCCGTCGCCCATCCTGCGGAAACTGGTGCAGCGCTCCTGCGTGGCGGCGATGAAGAGGCTGTATTGCCGCGTGGGCGGCTTGCTGTCGACGATGTTGAACTGGAAATAGTCCTGGGTCATGCTCGGATCGGTGGCCAGCCCGAGCGAGCCGAGCGTGCCCTCGAAGTGCGGCGCCTTCAGCGCGATGCGCTGCATGCCGACCACCAGATCCACCGAGTAGCGGCCGGCCTCGACCGTCGCCAGGTCATTCAGCTCTATCGTCACCGGCAGCACCGCCAGGCGTGGCGGCAGCAGGGTGCTTTCCGTGGTGTCGCGCACGAAGCAGTCCTTCTTCACGCCGCCGATCGGATCGGTGAAGAGTTCGTTGCCGCAGCGAAAGCCGCCGGTGAGCTGGCGGTAGCGCCAGTTGGTGTATCTGCCGTACCAGACCTCCTTCACGCCGGTGACGGCGCACGGGCTGTCCTCGGTGCACAGCCATTTGGCATCGGCGGGCAGGGCGCCCTCGTAGATGGTGGAGATGCTGCCGCTGGGCGCGGCGCAGGCGGCATGGGCCAGGAATGCCAGCGCGAGGCCTGGCCAAGGGGGCTTGATCGAGGGCATGGGACGGCTGCGGAGGGTGGGCGAAGGCGGGTTTTTAGGCCGCGGCCGCCGCGGCTTCGGTGAAACCGGCGTCAGAACTCGGAGCGCAGCTCTCACGCTTCACCCGCGCTTGGCCTGCGCTTGACCTGCGCTTCATGCTGGCCTCATCGGCCGCCCCTAGAGTGCCAGCCCATGACCCTGCTCATCACCATCCTGGCCCTGCTCACGCTGGTCGCCGTGGCCGGCTGCATCGCCCGCTGGCTGCCGCGTGTGCCCTTGCCCATCCTGCAGGTGGCGCTCGGCGCCGTCTGCGGCTGGCCGCAGCAGAGCGTGCACCTGGCGCTGGACCCGCAGGTGTTCATGCTGCTGTTCATCCCGCCGATGCTGTTCGCCGACGGCTGGCTGATCTCCAAGCGCGAACTCGGCGCGCAGTCGCTGCCGGTGCTGATGCTGTCGGTGGGCCTGGTGCTGGCCACGGTGCTGGTCGGCGGATGGGGCATCGCCTGGCTGGTGCCCTCGCTGCCCACGCCCATGGCCTACCTGCTGGCCGCCGTGCTGTCGCCGACCGATGCGGTGGCGGTGTCGGCCATGGTGCAAGGCCAGCGCATGACGGCGCGGCTGCAGAACATCCTCGAAGGCGAGTCGCTGATGAACGACGCCACCGCGCTGGTGGCGGTGAAGTTCGCGCTGGCGGCGGCCCTGGCGCAGCATTTCTCGGCGCTGGGCGCGGCGGCGGATTTCGTGCGGGTGGCCGCGGGCGGCATCGCCGTCGGGCTGCTGTTCAGCCTGGCGGCCGACCTGCTGCTGCAGGCCCTGCTGCGCGGCCGCGAGCACCGCACCGAATTGCCGGCGGTGCTGCTGATGCTGCTCATGCCCTTCGCCCCTTATCTGCTGGCCGAGCACTGGGGCCTGTCGGGCGTGCTGGCGGCGGTGGCCGCCGGCATGGGCGCCAGCCTGCTGGCGGTGCGGCGCAGCGGCTTCAATGCCAGCCAGGTGCGCACCCGCGCCACGGCGGAGGTGGTGCGTTATGTCTTCGACGGCCTGGTCTTCCTGCTGCTGGGGCTGCAGCTCACCGGCATCCTGCATGCGCTGCCGGACCAGCTCAACCTGCTGGATTCACCACTCAGCCCTTCCGCGCTGCGGCTCTGGGGCACCGGCCTGGCGATCCTGCTGCTGCTGCTGGCGATCCGCTTCGCCGGTTTTCTGGGCGCCGGCCTGCTGCGCCGCCATGTGCCCTGGCTGCGGCGGCGCAGCTCGGGCACGCCGATGTCGCTGGCCACCGCGGCCATCGGTGCCATCGGCGGGGTGCGCGGCGCGATCACGCTGGTGGCGGTGCTGGGCGTGCCGCTCACCATGGCCGACGGCAGTCCGTTCCCGATGCGCGGCTTGATGGTGTTCCTGTCCGGGCTGGTGATCGTGCTGTCCATGGGCCTGGCGGCGCTGGCGCTGCCGCCGCTGCTGCGCCGGCTGCCGGCGGCCGGCGCCCTGCACGATCCGCATGCCGGGCGCGAGATCCGCTGGGCCCGGCGCTGCAGCGCCCGCGCCGCCCTGCGCGCCCTGGCGGCATTGGCCGCGCAGGCGCCGCCGCAGGGCCCAGCGGACATGCACCGCGACATCTGCGAGCGCATCGACCACGGCTACCGCCACCGCCTGCGCCAGGACGGCCCGGCCGCCGATGCCGACGGCCGCAGCCAATCGCGCCAGCTGATCGCCCTGGAACTGCGCCTGCGGCTGGAGATCCTGCAGGCCGAGCGCCACGAACTGGCCCGGCTGCGCCTGCGTCACCGCATCAACGACGAGACCCTGCGCCTGCTCACCCACGAACTCGACCTGGTCGAGGCGGCGGTGCGCAACACGCATTGAGGCGGCGTCAGATCACCAGCGGCGGCTCCGCCATGGCCTCGACCTGGTCGCGCAGGGTGCGCGCCTGGCCGCGCCAGTAGTCGCTGCTGCCGAACCAGGGAAAGGCGGCGGGAAAGGCCGGGTCGTCCCAGCGCCGCGCCAGCCAGGCGCTGTAGTGCAGCAGGCGCAGGGTGCGCAGCGGCTCGATCAGGGCCAACTCGCGGCGGTCGAAGCGGCGCACCTGCTCGTAGCCGTCGATCAGCACCGCCATCTGCCCGGTGCGCTGGCGGCGGTCGCCCGAGGCCAGCATCCACAGGTCCTGGATGGCGGGGCCGGTGCGGGCGTCGTCCAGGTCCACGAAATGGGGGCCGCCGCCGGGGGATTCGGCGGGCGTCCAGAGGATGTTGCCCGGGTGGCAGTCGCCATGCAGGCGGATCGCGGCCATCGGCAGGGGCTGGTCGGGCGGGCCGTCGCTGTACTCGTCTTCGTCCTCGTCGATGGCGGTGGAGCGCGGCGTCACGGAAGACAGCCCGCTGGCCGCCACCGCATCCAGCGCCTCGCGGCAGGCGTCCTGCCATTCGCTCTGCACGTCCAGCGGCAAGCCCTGGTGCTGCAGCAGCCAGTCGCGCGGCTCGAAGCCGAAGCTCTGGATGTCCAGCGCCGGCCGGGTGGCGAAGGGCCGCGCGGCGCCCACGGTGTGCAGGCGGGCCAGGAAGCGGCCGGTCCATTCCAGCACCTCGTCGTCGTCCAGCTCCGGCGAGCGGCCGCCGCGGCGCGGGCTCACGCTGAAGGAGAAACCGGCGAAGTGGTGCAGGGTGCTGCCGCCCAGCAGCAGCGGCGCCACGGCGGGCACCTCGGCGGCGCTCAGCTCGGCGGAGAAGGCGTGTTCCTCGGCGATCTGCGCATCGCTCCAGCGCCCGGGCCGGTAGAACTTGGCGATGACCTGGCTGCCGTCCTCCAGGCGCACCTGGTAGACCCGGTTCTCGTAGGAGGACAGGGCCATGATCTGGCCCTCGCCCTGCAGGCCGAGCGAGGCCAGGGCGTCGAGCACCGTGTCCGGCCCCAGGGTGGCGTAGGGGTGGAGGGTGTCGCCCGGGGCGGCGGAGGAGGGGGAGGCGAAAGGCTGGGGCATCCGGCATTGTGGCCCCGCCCGCGCCATGAAAAACGGGACCCGCAGGCCCCGCTTCATTGGCAGCCGGACGCTCAGGCGACCGTCAGCGTCACTTCGATGTTGCCGCGGGTGGCGTTGGAGTACGGGCAGACCTGGTGGGCCTTCTCCACCAGCGACTCGGCCACGCTCTTTTCCAGGCCGGGCAGGTGGATGGTCAGCGCGGCCTGGATGCCGAAGCCTTGCGGGATCGGGCCGATGCCGACGCTGGCGTCGATGGAGGCATCCGCCGGGATCTTCACCTTCTCGACGCCGGCCACGTGCTTGAGCGCACCCAGGAAGCAGGCCGAGTAGCCGGCGGCGAAGAGCTGCTCGGGGTTGGTCGCGCCGCCGGCGCCGCCGAGTTCCTTGGGCGGTGCCAGCTTGACGTCCAGCAGGCCGTCGTCCGAGCGCGAGGCGCCGTCGCGGCCGCCGGTGGAGGTGGCGTGGGCGGTGTAGAGAACCTTGTCGAGCTTGATGATGGTCATGGTGCTTCCTTTGAAAGAGAACCTCGGGTGAGGCGGGGGACGAAAAAAAAAGGGCGGTCAGGGCGACGCGCCGGGCACGGCCGCCGCGAGCTGGCCGCGCAGGGCATTGAGCCGGGCCACCAGCTCGCCCAGTTCGGGGATGCTGCAGCCGGTGCTCTCCAGGATGCAGGGCGGAATCGCCAGGGCCTGCTGGCGCAGGGCGCGGCCGGCGTCGGTCAGGCCGATCAGCACCCGGCGCTCGTCGGTGCTGTCGCGGGTGCGGGTGACCAGGCCGGCGGCCTGCATGCGCTTGAGCAGCGGGGTGAGGGTGCCGGAATCGAGGAACAGGCGCTCGCCGATGGATGACACGGTGATGCCTTCGTCCTCCCACAGGATGAGCATCACCAGGTATTGCGGATAGGTCAGGCCCAGCTCGACCAGCAGCGGCTGGTAGACCTTGGTCATGGCCAGCGAGGCCGAGTACAGGGCGAAGCATACCTGGCCGTCGAGGCGCAGGAAGTCCTCGGCCGTGGGCTGGGCCGGGTTGCTGGGGGCGGGTGTCTTCGTGACCATGGGTTGAAATGTAATTCGCAATTGAATTGTGTGCAATACAAATTTGCGAATCCGAACTGGCTTAGGCTCTATGGCTTCTGCATGCCTTCTTCCCAACGCCCATGTCCGAAGCCCCCGCCGTCTCCATTTCCGACAACCGCCCGCTGCATCGCTACGAGGCCCGGCTCGATGGCGCGCTGGCGGGCTTCTGCGAATACGAGCCGGGCGATGGCGTGGTGACCTTCACCCACACCGTGGTGCAGCCCGAATTCGAAGGGCAGGGCGTGGGCTCGGCCCTGGCGCTGCGGGTGCTCGACGACGCCCGCTCGCGCGGCCTGAAGGTGGTGCCGGCCTGCCGCTTCATCGCGGCCTATATCGCCCGGCATCCGCAATACGCCGACCTGGTGGCCTGAGGCCGGGCGCCGGTTCAGGCGCTGGCGCGCTCGACCAGCGAGAAGCCGATATCCACCACCTTCTGGCCGAAAGCCCGGCCCTCGGCCCGGTCGGCGATGAAGGCCGCGGCCTGCCGGCCGATGCCGGTGCCGTCGATGCGCACGGTGGTGATCGCCGGATGCGCGTCGCGCGCGAAGGCCAGGTCGCCGAAACCCATCACCGCGATATCGCGCGGCACCGACAGGCCTTCTGCATGGGCCTCCACGATGGCGCCATGGGCCAGTACATCCGAGCTGCAGGCCAGCACGTCCAGCTCCGGATGCGCCAGCCGCAGGGCGCGCAGGGCCTCGCGTCCGCTGCCCAGCGTCGTCGGCGCCGGCACGGTGAAGACCGGCACGCCGTGGATGCCACGCTCGGCGAAGGCACGCTCGAAACCCGTGCGCCGCTGGATGGCGCGGTGGTCGTCGCCGGTGACCACCGCCGGCCGGCGGTAGCCCTTGTCCATCAGGAAACGCGCCGCCACCTCGCCCACCTGCTCGTGCGAGAAACCCACCAGCATGTCGACCGGCGTGGGCGTCAGGTCCCAGGTCTCGACCACCGGGATGCCCGAGGCCAGCAGCCGGCGCCGGCCGCCTTCCGAACGCATGATGCCGGTCAGCACGATGCCGTCCGGCCGGCGGCCGACGATGGCGTCGATCAGCGCGTCCTCGCGCGATTCGCCGTAGCCGCTCTGGCCCAGCATCAGCTGGTAGCCGCGCCGCGCCAGGGCGTCGGTCAGGGCTTCGATGGTTTCCAGGAAGACCGGGCCTGCGATGGTCGGCACCAGCGCCGCCACCAGCCGGCTGCGGTTGGAGGCCAGGCCGCCGGCCAGCAGGTTGGGCACGTAGCCGGTGTGTTCCACCGCCAGCCGCACCTTCTCGCGGGTGTCGGGCGACACCCGCTCGGGCGTGTTGAGCGCGCGCGACACGGTGATCGCCGACACGCCCGCCAGCCGGGCCACATCGTCGAGGGTGATGCCGCCGCTGCCGCGTCGCGCGCCACGGTTGCCTGCCGGGGTGTCGGTCACTGGAATGGAAAAGCCGTCTCTATGGAGGGGGAGTACACGAAATATGCAGGGCCCGGAGCCGGCCGGGCAGGCCGATCGGACCCATGCGATTTGCCCTGCCTGGATTATGGTGGTGCCTCCGGTCAGGGACGCATGCCTACAATTTGACGCGGCAAATGCACGTTTTCGCGGCACAAGCGCCAGGATAGTCTGCAAACAAGGCGCTGTTGGCATGCTACTTCGCAGCCGCCCCAGGCGATTCGCGGACGACAATCCGGCCCTAGGAGTTTTCCACATGAGCCTTCAGTACGAGCTCAAATCCGGCAGCTATTACCTGTACGACCTGAGCGACCCGCTCAGTGCCGTCACGGGCGAACGGCGCTTCCGGCTCAAGACCGAGGACGTGGCGCTGGCCTTCGACGTGAGCACCGGCGCGCTGCACCAGCACGGCACGCCGCAGCGCATCCTGAACTGGGCGCTGGGCCACCGGCGCCGCCTGCGCGCGGCCGGCAACCAGGCCGCGGCCAACGACCTGGTGGTGGTGTCGGGCCCGCTGCCGGTCGACGAGATCAACAACTGCCTGGCCATCTCCGGCTACTGCCGCCGCATGTTCAAGCGCCTGGCCACCGTGCCCCATGGCAAGCTGCAGCGTTCGACGCAGCGCACCAGCGCGGCCCACTGAGCCTTCACCCACTCCCAGCCACGGCCGCCTCAGCGGCCGTTTGCTTTTGGTACGGCCGGATCAGGCCGCTGCCAGCGGCTTGTGATGCCGCACACCCACCACGAAGCCGACCCGCGCCACCACCGCCATCAGCGTGAGCACCGCGGCGGCCGAGATCGCCGGATCGCTGCCCAGGCTGACCAGCGCGGTGCTGATCGCGCCCACCACCATCTGCGCGCAGCCATAG
The DNA here is from genome assembly GCF_009906855.1 of Xylophilus rhododendri. Lineage (NCBI taxonomy): Bacteria > Pseudomonadati > Pseudomonadota > Betaproteobacteria > Burkholderiales > Xylophilus > Xylophilus rhododendri. Next base: position 2,532,382 of record NZ_CP047650.1, on the reverse strand, counting down.
AGCCCGGCGGCCGAGCCGGTCAGGCGCGGGTCCACGCTGATCGCGCGGGCCAGCGCCACCGGGCTGCAGGAGCCGGCGCCCACGGTGAACAGGAACATCAGCAGCATCACCGGCCCGACCGACAGCCAGGCGCTGCCCGCCAGCGCCAGCAGCAGGGCCGCGCAGGCCACGCTGAGCAGATTGCCCGCCATCAGCACCCGCTCCGGCGCCATGAAACGCACCAGCCGGCTGGTGCTGGCATTGCCGACCGAAAAACCGATCATCAGCAGCGCCAGGCAAAAGCCCAGCTCGGCCGGCGGCCGGTGCAACTGGCCGGCGAAGATGAAGGGCGCCGCCGCCAGGAAGGCATAGAAGGCCGTGGTCGAGCAGCCGCCGCCGATGGCGAAACCCAGGAACCGCGGCGAGGCCAGCAGCTCGCGGTAGTCGCGCGCCAGGCTGCGCGGGCTGAGCCGGCCGGTGGGGTGGCCGGTCTCGGGCAGCAGCTTGGCGGCGCAGCCCCAGGCCACCGCGCCGGTGAGCGCCAGCAGCAGGAAGATGCTGCGCCAGCCGGTATGGGTGGCGACCAGGCCGCCGACGATGGGCGCCAGCCCCGGGCCGATCACCATCATCAGGTTGAGCAGCGCAAGTTTCCTGACCGCGTCGTCGCTGCGAACCGTGTCGCGCACGATGGCCCGGCCCAGCACCAGGCCGGCGCTGCCGCCGAGGGCCTGCAGCAGCCGGGCGGCGATCAGCGCATGGATGCCGGTGGACAGCGCAGCGATCACCCCCGCCGCGGTGTAGAGCGCCAGCGCGCCCAGCAGCATCGGCCGGCGGCCAAAGGCATCGGACAGCGGCCCGTAGATCAGCTGCCCCACCGCCAGGCCGGCGATGTAGAGGCTGATCGTCATCTGCATCGCCGCCGTGCCGGTGCCCAGGTCGAGCGCCGCCTGCGGCAGGGCCGGCACGAACATATGCATGCCCAGCGTGCCGCTGAGGGTGATCAGCACCAGCAGCCAGACGGGGACCAGCGGGCGGCTCGCCGCCACGGAAGGGACCGCGCTCATGCCGCCAGCTCCTGCAGCGGCACCGGCGACAAAGCGGCGGCGACCTTCTCCAGCACCTGCAGGGCCACGGCCAGTTCCCCGGCGCTGACCTCCGACAGGCAGCGCCGCCGCGCGTCGTCCACCACCTGCTCGACTTGTGCCACCACCGCGCGGCCGGCGGCGGTCGGGCGGATCGCCTTGGCGCGGCGGTCGTCGGCGACGGTGCGTTCGGCCAGGCCGGCGGCTTCCAGGCCGTCGAGCAGGCGCACGACGGAGGAGCTGTCCAGTGTCATCGCCTGGGCCAGTTCCTTCTGCAGCATCGGCCCCTCGGCACGCGCCAGGTGCAGCAGCGGCAGCCAGGTGGCCTCGGTCAGGCCGAGCGGGCGCAGTTCCTCGTTGATCGATTTGCGCCACTGGCGCGCGTTCTGCGAAAGCAGCGCGGAGAAGCGCCGCATGTCGTGTTCCTGGGGATGGTCCATCGGGTCGGGAGGCAGACTGGGTGACAAGTCAATAGATGGTATGTCATCTATTTTTCCTCCTTCGAAAGATCCGGGAATACCCGCGCACCCTGCTCGGACGCTCAGGCGGTATCCAGGCCGAGCAGGGCATCGCGCTGCTGCCGGAAACGCGCCGCTTCGGCCGCGATCCAGGTCTGCACCAGCGTGGTCCGCGGCGAGGGCGCCATGCGGGTGACGAAGTAATAGGAGGCCCGCGAACGCACCGGCCGGCCGAAGGGCATCACCAGCCGGCCGGCGGCCAGCTCGTCCAGCACCAGCGCCGCCCGGCCCATGGCGATGCCCTGGCCGGCCAGCGCCGCGCCCAGCGCCATCTGCGACAGGTTGAAATGGTGGCCCGCCGCCATCTCGCCCAGTTGCGGCGTGTCGGCGCCGCTCTGCTGGAGCCACCACTGCCATTCCTCGAAGGTGCTGGCGCCATGCCAGGCGCTGGTGTCGTGCAGCAGGTCCTCGGCGCGCAGGTCCTGCGGGCCGCGCAGGGCGGGATGCGCCGCCAAAAAGCCGGGGCTGGCCACCGGCAGCAGCCATTCGTCGAGGAACTCGGTGGCCAGCAGGTCGTGGTAATCGCCCAGGTCGAAGCGGATGGCGGCGGCCATGTGCTCGCTCTCCATGCGTTCCCGGTCCAGCGCATGGAACTCGCCCACCACCCGCAGGCCGACCTGGGGATGGGCGCGGAACAGATCGCCCAGCCGCGGCGTGAGCCAGCCCATGGCGAAGGAGGGCGCGCAGCTGAGCGTGGTGGGCCGGTCGTCCTGCACCACCCGCAGCTGGCCGAGCGTGCCCTCGATCGCCTGGAAGGATTCGCCCAGCACCACCGCCAGCCACTGGCCCTCCGGCGTGGGCATGAGGGCACGCGGCGTGCGCAGCAGCAGCGGGCGCTGCAGGAATTCCTCCAGCTGCTTGACCTGCTGGCTCACCGCGCCCTGGGTGATGCACAGTTCCGATGCGGCCTTGGTGAAGCTTCGGCACCGTGTGGTGGCTTCGAAGCACCGTAACCATGCAAGCAGCGACGGTGTGAGGCGGATTTGCATGAGGCGGATCAGTAAGACTAATACCCGGCGAACTATAAATGCTTTGTGCCGGGGCCCCGGCGGGCGAACAATCGGTCCATCCGATCCGTCTGTCCACCATGACCCCGTCCCCATCTCCCCTGACTCTCTCCGCTCTGCAGGCCGGCCAGCCGGTGCTGTGGGCCTCCGGGGCCGATCGCTCCGGCGCTGCCGGCCCGGCCTTCAACGGCATTAGCAATGCTGATGTGGACGGCAGCGTGGCCCGGCTCGCCCGTTTTGCGCCCCTGCTGGCGCGGCTCTTCCCGGAACTGGAAGACAGCGCAGGCACCATCGAATCCAGCCTGCTGCCGGTACCCCGGCTGCAACAGGCACTGGAACTGCCCACCGCGCAGGGCCTGCTGCTGGTGAAGGCCGACCATGCCCTGCCGGTGGCCGGATCGATCAAGGCGCGTGGCGGCATCCACGAGGTGCTGGAGTACGCCGAGTCCGTCGCCCTGCAAAACGGCCTGCTTCCAGAGGGCCAGGCCAGCGACTACCGCCTGCTCGCCACCCCCTCGGCGCGCCTGGCCTTCGGCCGCTACAAGGTGGCGGTGGGCTCCACCGGCAACCTGGGCCTGGCCATCGGCGTGATGGCCTCGGCGCTGGGTTTCCAGGCGGTGGTGCACATGTCGTCCGACGCCAAGCAGTGGAAGAAGGACCGCCTGCGCCGCCGCGGCGTGGAAGTGGTGGAACATGCCGGCGACTACGCCCAGGCCGTGGCCGCCGGCCGCCGCGCGGCCGATGCCGATCCGCAATGCCATTTCGTGGACGACGAGCAGTCCCTCTCCCTGCTGCTGGGCTACGCCGCCGCCGCGCCGCACCTGGCGCGCCAGCTCGCCGCGCTCGGCCGCCCGGTCGATGCCGAACACCCGCTCTTCGTCTACCTGCCCTGCGGCGTGGGCGGCGCCCCGGGCGGCATCGCCTTCGGCCTGGCGCAGATCTACGGCCCGCATGTGCATTGCTTCTTCGCCGAGCCCACCCGCTCGCCCTGCTTCCTGGTGGAGATGCTGGCCGGCACGCCGCTGCTGGCGCACCTGGGCGCCCATCCCTCGGTCTACGACGTGGGCCAGGACAACCGCACCGAGGCCGACGGCCTGGCCGTGCCGCGTGCCTCCGAACTGGCGGCCGAAGTGGTGAAGCCCTTCATCGGCGGTGTCTACACGGTGGAAGACGACACCCTGTTCCGCGACCTGCACACCGCCGCCGCCACCGAAGGCCTGCGCATCGAGCCCTCGGCTGCCGCCGGCCTGGCCGGCCCCGCCATGCTGCTGGGCAGCGAGGCCGGCCGCGCCTACCTGCGCCGCCATGGCCTGGACACCCACATGGCAGCCGCCACCCACATCGCCTGGACCACCGGCGGCCTCTTCGTGCCCGAGGAGGAATACGCCCGTTTCCACGCCCGTGGCGCCGCCATGGCGCAGACCGCCTGATCCGAATCCCGTCCGTCCTCCTCGATTGCCCATCATGAAAACCCGCACCCTGCTCGCCTGCGCTTTCGCCGCCACCGCCGCCCTGGCCTCCACCGCCTGGGCCGAGGCGCCTTTCCCCTCGCGCCCGGTCACCCTGGTGATTCCCTTCCCGCCCGGTGGCGCCACCGACGTGGTCGGCCGCCTGATCGGCAAGACCCTGGGCGACAAGCTCGGCCAGCCGGTGATCGTCGACAACCGCGCCGGCGCCGGCACCATCATCGGCGCCACCTACACCGCCAAGGCCGCGCCGGACGGCTACACCCTGCTGATCAGCTCGGGCACCACCTTCACCGTCAACCCGGCGCTGCAGCCCAAGCTTTCCTACGACCCGCTCAAGAGCTTCGAGCCGATCGGCCTGGTGGCCCGCACCGGCCTGATCCTGCTGGCCAACAAGGACGTGCCGGCCAGCACGCCCAAGCAGTACGTCGAGCTGGTCAAGGCCAACCCCGACAAGTACTCCTACGGCTCCTTCGGCACCGGCACCACCGCCCAGTTCACCGGCGAGTTGATGCTGCGCGCCACCGGAACGAAGATGGTCCATGTGCCCTACAAGGGCAGCGCGCCGGCCATGACCGACCTGATGGGCGGCCAGATCCCCTTCTCGGTGGACACCGTCTCCGCCGCCATCCCGCAGCTGAAGAGCGGCAAGATCAAGGCCATCGCCGTGACCACGGCCAAGCGCTCGGCCCTGCTGCCCAACGTGCCCACCTTCGCCGAGAGCGGCTTCGACCTGGATGCCGACACCTGGATCGCCGTGGTCGCGCCCCACGGCCTGCCGCCGGCCGTCAAGGCCCGCCTGGAAAAGGCCCTGCAGGACACGGTGGCCGACCCCGAAGTGCGCGAGAAGCTCATAGGCGCCGGCCTGGAACCCGGCTGGCAGAACGGCGCGGCCACCGCCAGCCTGATCGAGAAGGAACTGCCGCTGATGCGCGCCATCGCCCTGCGTGCCAACATCCGGGCCGAATGAAACACCTGACGCTGCCCCCCATCGCCTCCGCCGGCCAGCCGCTGGCGGCCATCGACACCCCCGCGCTGGTCCTGGACCTGGACGCCTTCGAACGCAACCTCGACCGCCTCCAGGCCGCCGCCGACGCCGCCGGCGTCAAGCTGCGCCCCCACGGCAAGGCCCACAAGACCCCTGCCGTGGCCCTGGCGCAGATCGCCCGCGGCGCGGTCGGCATCTGCTGCCAGAAGGTCAGCGAGGCGCTGCCCTTCATCGAAGCGGGTGTCGCCGACATCCACATCAGCAACGAGATCGCCTCGCTGCCCAAGGCCGCCTTGCTGGCGCAGGCGGCGCTGGTGGCGCGCATGAGCGTGTGCGTGGACGACATCGTCCAGGTCGACATGCTCGGCCAGGCCGCGGCACAGGCCGGCAGCCGCCTCGGCGTGTTCGTGGAGATCGACATCGGCCATGGCCGCTGCGGCGTGACCGGCATCGAGGGCGTGTTGCCGCTGCTCGACCGCATCGCCCGCCATCCGCAACTGGAATTCCGCGGCCTGCAGGCCTATCACGGCACGCTGCAGCACCTGCGTTCCCACGCGGAGCGGCGCGAGCGCTCGGCCCGCGCCGCCGCCCGCGCGGGAGAAGTGGTGCTGGCGCTGGAAGCCCGCGGCGTGCGCTGCGGGACCGTCACCGGCGGCGGCAGCGGCAGCGCCGAATTCGACTTCGCCAGCGGTGTCTTCACCGAGATCCAGGCCGGCTCCTATGCCTTCATGGACCGCGACTACGGCGACAACGAATACACCGACACGCTGCGTTTCGAGCATGCGATGTTCCTGGCCTGCACGGTGATGAGCACCGCCGCGAAGGGCCATGCGGTGGTCGATGCCGGCCTCAAGTCCCTGACCACCGACTCCGGCCTGCCCGGCATCTGGCCGCCCGGCCGGCTGCGCTACCACCAGGCCAGCGACGAACACGGCGTGGTGCATGCCATCGACGGCCCGCTGCCCGCGCTGGGCCAGCAACTGCTGCTGGTGCCCGGCCACTGCGACCCCACCATCAACCTGCACGACCAGATCGTCTGCCTGCGCGCCGGCGTGGTCGAAGCGCTGTGGCCGGTATCCTCGCGCGGCCTCAGCCGCTGACTGCCACCGAAACCATGTCACACGAAGAAATCGTCGCCCTTCCCGCCACCGAAATGCGCCGCCGGATCGGCGCGCGCCAGCTCTCGCCGGTCGAGTTGCTGGATGCCTGCATCGCCCGCATCGAGGCGACCAACCCCTACGTCAACGCCGTCACCGCGACCAGCTTCGAGCGCGCCCGCGGCGAAGCCCGCGCGGCCGAGGCCGCCGTCATGGCCGGCAAGCCCCTGGGCCTGCTGCACGGCCTGCCACTGGGCGTGAAGGATCTGGAGAACACCGAGGGCCTGCTGACCACCTTCGGCTCGCCGATCTACCGCGCCAACGTGCCCACGGCCGACAACGAGCTGGTGGCCCGCCTGCGCGCGGCCGGCGCCATCGTCGCCGGCAAGACCAACGTGCCCGAGATGGGCGCCGGCGCCAACAGCTTCAACCCGGTCTGGGGCGCCACCGGCAATCCCTTCGATCCGCGCCTGAACGCGGGCGGCTCCTCCGGTGGCTCGGCCGCCGCGCTGGCGCTGGACATGCTGCCGGTGTGCACCGGCTCCGACACCGGTGGCTCGCTGCGCATCCCGGCGGCCAAGTGCGGCGTGGTGGGTTTCCGGCCGTCGCCCGGCGTGGTGCCCAGCGTGCGCAAGCCGCTGGGCTGGACACCGATCTCGGTGGTCGGCCCCATGGGCCGCACGGTGGCCGATGCCTGCCTGCAGCTGGCGGCGACGGCCGGCATGTCGGCCGGCGATCCGCTGAGTTATCCGCTCGATCCCCTGGATTTCCTGCTGCCGCAGAACGTGGACCTGGGCACGCTGCGGGTGGGCTACACCGAGGACTTCGGCGCCTGCGCGGTGGACGAGGGCATCCGCGCGGTGTTCCGCGCCAAGATCGAGGCGATGCGGCATCTGTTCCGCAGCTGCGAGCCGGTGGCGCTGGATCTCGGCGAGGTGCATCGCTGCTTCGACGTGCTGCGGGCCGAGGCCTTCGTCGCCGGCATGCGCGAGGCCTATGAGCGCGATCCTTCGAGCCTGGGGCCGAATCCCCGCGCCAACTACGAGATGGGTGCTGCGATGAAGCTGGTCGATTGCGCGTGGGCGCAGGCGGAGCAGACACGCATCCTGGGTCGCTTCCAGGCGGCTTACCGCGAGTTCGATGTGATCCTGGCGCCTACCACGCCGGTGTCGCCTTTCCCCTGGACGCAGCCGCATGCGGCCTTCATCAACGGGGAGCGGCAGGAGAACTACTACCGGTGGTTGTCGCTGACCTATGTGACCACTTTGACCACGCATCCTTCGCTGGCCTTGCCTTGCGGGGTGGATGCGGCGGGGATGCCGTTCGGGCTGCAGGTGGTGGGCGGCTTCCGGCAGGACCGGTTCACGCTGGGGGTGGGGCATGCGATGGAGCAGGCGTTCGCTGCTTCTGCCCTGCTGCGCAGGCCCTTGCCTGATGTGTCACGGCTGGCTTTTCATGAGCCTGGGTTGAGGTCTATCGTGACTGCGCCGGCTGTGTTGGATGCTGGGGCTTCTTTGGGGGTGGCTTCGGCTGTTTGAGGTTTTTTTTCCCCTTGGCGGGGGTGGTTCTCCTGCGGAGGGCGGAGCTGGGGCTGCGCGCCCCAGACCGCGCTCACTTTCTTTGCTTCGCCAAAGAAAGTAAGCAAAGAAAGGCGACCCGGCTGCGGGAGTCCCCCTCCTGCGGAGGGGGCACGCTGCGGTGCTCGCAAAAGCGGGGTCCACGACAACTCGCTTCGCTCAAACAGGTCGTGGCCCTGATCCGCTTTTGCTGCGCTCCTCACTCACCCGCAGACGGGACCCGGGGAGCGGGGACAGCCGCTGCTTCGCAGGGCGACGGGCCGTCGCTGCGCTCGGCCTCTGATTGAATAACCCGCCCTTGGCATCGGCCGCATTTCAGTGGAGGCCGAGCGCAGCGAAGGCCCGTTGCGCTGCGAAGCAGCCGCTGTCCCCGCTCCCGCTCCCGGGTCCCGTGAGCCCGAGAGCGAGGAACGGAGCAAAGGCGGATCAGGGCCACGACCTGTTTGAGCGAAGCGCAGCGTAGCGAGTTGTCGTGGACCCCGCCTTTGCGAGTACCGCAGCGGTGCCCGAAGGGCCTCGGGTGTCGGGTCGCCTTTCTTTGCTTACTTTCTTTGGCGAAGCAAAGAAAGTGAGCGCGGTCTGGGGCGCGCAGCCCCAGCTCCGCCCTCCGCAGGAGAACCAAGCCCCCGCAGGAGACCCAGCCCTCCGCCAAGGAGACAAACCAGAGAATCAAGCCCCCCAGGCCACCCCATCCTTGCGAAGGTCAGAAGCACCAACCAGCATCCCATCGGCCCGACGCATCACGAACTGCGCCCCCCCGAAGTCGCTGCGCCCGCCCAGCTCGCCAGCACCCACCGGATCGGTATAGCCAGCCTCCCGCAAGGCCCGCGTCACCGCATCGGGCATCCCGGCCTCGATGGCCAGCGCCGACTGCGATTCCAGCCGCCACCGAGGCGCATCCAGCGCCGCCTGCAGCGGCTCCCCGAACGCGGCCACGCGCAGCAGCAATTGCAGCTGCCCCTGAGGCTGCATCGCCCCGCCCACGACACCGAAGGCGCCGAAGAACCGCCCATCCTGGAGCGCAGCCCCCGGCACCACCGTGTGATAAGGCCGCTTCCCAGGCGCAGGCCCGTTGATGTGCCCAGGCTTCGAGAATCCGAACCCCCGGTTCTGCAGCACGAAGCCGCAACCCGGCGCAGCGATGCCCGAGCCGAAGCGCTTGAACACGCTGGTCATCAGCGTGACGGCCAGCCCGTCTCGGTCCACCACCACGGTGCACACCGTGTTGCCGGCCGGATCGGCCACCGTGCGCTGCGCCCACTGCATGGCCTCGCCCATGGCCTGCACCGTCTTCACCACGGTGGCGGGGTCGGACGGATCGAGCTGCAGCGGCTCCAGCGCATCCAGCGCCCGCAACACCGCCACGCCATGGGTGTTGGGCGGGCATTCCAGCACCGTCAGCCCGCGAAAGGAGGTCGAGGCCGGCGCGCAGAAATGCCCGCTGTGGTTCGCGAAATCCTCGGCCGTCAGCACGCCGCCCAGGGCCTGCACGTTGCGCGCGGCGGCACGCGCGGCGGCGCCGAAATAGAAGGCGTCCGGGCCCTGCTCGGCGATGTCCGACAGCACCCGTCCCAGGGCGGGATTGGCGAACCGCTCGCCGGCCTTGGGCGGCTGCGTCGCCCGGTACGGCTCGGCACTGGCCGGGTCGCGCAGCAGCACCTTGGCGAACAGCGCCCATTCGCGGGCGCAGACCGGCGCCACCTCGAAGCCGTTCATCGCCGCGGCGATGGCGGGCGCGAACAGCTCGGGCCAGGGCAGGCGGCCGAAGCGCCCGTGCATGTCGGCCCAGCCGCGCACCGCGCCGGGCACCGTCACCGCATAGGGATGGCGCTCGGGGATGCGCTGGTCCGGCAGGGCCTCGACCAATGACGTCTCCAGCCCGGCCGGCGCGCGCCCGGTGCCGTTGTAGCTGACGGGCGTGCCGTCGGCCTGCACCACCATGGCCAGCATGTCGCCGCCGATGCCGGTGGCCATGGGCTCGACCACACCCAGCACCGCGTCGGCGGCGATCGCCGCGTCCACCGCGCTGCCGCCGGCCAGCAGCATCTGCCGTGCGGCGGCCGAGGCCAGGGGATGGCCGGTGGCCACCATGCAGTTGGCCGCCACCACGCCCTGCGGCGAAACCGAAGAACCCGTCATGCCGCTCAGCTCCAGATCGTCACCGCGCAGATCGTCGCCACGATCAGCCCCGTCACCACCGGCAGCAGCAGCGCACGCACCGCCTCCAGCACCGGCACCCGGGCGAAGCCGGCCACCGCGATCAGCGAGGACCAGGCCACCAGCGTGCCGCCGCCGGTCCACACCGCGCCCATCTGGCCGATGGCGGCCAGCGTGGCGGCGTCCATGCCGGCGGCCGGCGCCAGCGCGCCGGAGAGCGAGCCGGTCAGCGGCAGGCCGGCGAAGCCGGAGCCGTCGATGCCGGTGATCATGCCCACGATCAGGATGCCGAAGGCCACGAAGAGATGGCTGTGCGGGATCAGGTGTTCGGCCGACTGGATCAGCTCGAACAGCAGGTGCGGCGGCGTGGTGCCCTGGGCGATGTTGAGAATGGGGCCGGCCGTCTCGCCCGCGCCCACGAAGAAGAAGCCGGCGATCGGCAGCACCGAGCCCATGGCCTTGAAGGCGAAGACGAAGCCGCTGGTGATGTGGTCGGCACTCACGTCCAGCATCTTGCGCGGGCCGTCGGCGGCCAGCGATGCCAGGATCATCAGCAGCGCCGCCATGCCGCCCACCAGCGTGGCCGCTTCACCGCCGCGCAGCGGCGGCAGCGAGGGCATGAGCTTGGGCGCGATCATGGTGACGATCACCGCCAGGAAGGCCAGCGGCGTCAGCACCGCGAACACCTTGGACCAGAACACGCGTTTGGCCGGCGCCGAGGCCAGGGCGCGGTCGACCGCCTTGTCGGAGAGCAGCGTGTCGCGGCCGTTCGTTCCGCGCGCCAGCTCGGCCTTGTCGAAGGTGCCGGCCTCTTCCAGGCGCTCGGTCTCCAGGCCGCTGGACTGCGCCTGCCAGGCCACCAGCAGCGAGTTGCTCGCCGGCTGGATGCGTTTGCGGATCGACAGGTAACCCAGCACCAGTGCGATGCCGCCGACGATCAGCGACAGCACCAGCGCCCGGTCCGCCACCACGGCGGCGCTGACGGCGGCACCGGCGGCCTTGGCGCTGATGCCCGGGGCCACGCCGATCACGTAGTCCGAAGACAGGGCCATGCCCTGGCCGGCGATGGCGATGGCCATAGCGCCCGCCAGCGGCGGCAGGCCGGCTGCGATGGCAGCGGGCAGCAGCACCGCAGACACCAGCGGCACGGCCGGCGTGGGCCAGAAGAACAGCGAGATGAAGTAGGTGATGCCCGCCAGGATGAAGAAGGCGGTGTGGCCGTTCTTCATCACCGCGCGGAAGGGCTCGACCATGCGGATGTCCGAACGCAGCTCCTTGAGGGCATTGAGCAGCGCCGTCATCAGCGCGATGACCAGGAAGATGTTGAACAGTTCCTTGGCCGCCACGAAGCTGGCCGTGAAGATGCTGCCCAGCGCCGTGACCGGGCTGTGCGACCAGGCGAAGACCACGCAGAAGGTGGCGAGGATGGAAGGCACCACCACATTGGCCCGCAGGATCATCGTCAGCACGATGACCGCGACCCCCGCCAGATAAGTCCAGTGCGCGGCACCGATGACGACATGCTGATCCATGGAAAAGGCAACTCCTGTACGACCGTGGGTTGAGGGCTCAACGTCAGTTTGTATACTGTATTCGTTGATCTGCCTCAAAGGAGTAGCAATTACCCTGCCCGGTTTTGCTGGTGCATACAGAGGAATTTACGCTCTATAACGGCGTGATTTCCGAGGGTGTGCACGCTTGCGGTGCGTATCGCATGTGATCTCTATTCGGTATACCGTCCAGCAAAAAACCTCCATGACCGCAAAGTCGTGGAGGCTGGTTGCCGGAGCCGGGCTTCGCGGCGTCAGACGGTCTCGGCCGCCTGTGCCTGGAAGGTGAAGCTGTCCGCGTAGAGGTGGTCGATGCTGGCGCCCAGGGCCAGGAAATCGCGCCGGGCCTCTTCGATCATGGCGGGCGAGCCGCAGAGGTAGATGGCGTGCTCGGACAGGTCCGGGAAGTCCTCGGCCACCGCCTGCTGCACATGGCCGCGACGGCCTTGCCAGTCCTCGTCCGCGCGCGAGAGCACCGGCACATAGCTGAAGTCGTCGAAACGTTCCGCCCAGGTCTGGATCTCCTCGTGCAGATAGAGATCCGCTTCGGTGCGCACGCCCCAGTACAAGGCGACGGGCGGGCCGTCCTCGCTGTCCATCAGCGACTCCAGGATGGCCTTGATCGGCGCCAGGCCGGTGCCGGTGGCCACCAGCAGCAGCGGGCGGTAGTCCTCGGGGTGGTGGCAGAAGTTCCCCAGGGGCAGTTCGATCTCCAGCAGGTCGCCGGCCTGCAGCGCGTTCACCCGGTGGTGGGTGAAGCGGCCTTCGGGGATGCGACGCAGGTGGAAGTCGAGTTGGCCGCCCTCCGGCCGCGAGGCCATGGAGAAGCTGCGCGGGCTGCCGTCCTCCAGGAACAGGTTGACGTACTGGCCGGGGCGGTAGACCAGGTCGGCGGCCGCCGCCTCGGGCAGCGTGATGGTGAGGTGGCTCACGCCATCGCCCAGCGCCCGCACGGCGGACACCGTCGCCATGTGGCGGGCCGGCGCCGAGCAGGGCGCCAGACGGCGTTCCGGCAGCAGCGTGACGTCGCTCAGCGCATGGGCCTGGCAGGCGAGGGCGAAGCCGGCGGCGGCCTCCTCTTCGCTGATGCCGGGCGGGAATTCCTGGTAGCCGACCGAACCCGAGGCCACCCGCACCCGGCAGGTGCCGCAGGTGCCGAAGCGGCAGTCGTGCGGCAGGTGTTGGCCGGCACGGTCCGCGCCTTCGAGCAGGGTCTCGCCCTCGTCCACCTCGAAGGAGGCGGCGGGTTCCATCAGGTGCACGCGGTAGGCCATGGCGGGTCCTTCTTCTTGCAGGGGGCTTACTTCTTGATGTCGGCCTGCACCAGGACCTTGTGGCCCAGGGGCGCCAGCATCTCGGCCAGGGCGGCCAGCGCGGCCACGCCGGCGGCGGTGTCCTGCTCGCCATTGCCGCCCGACAGGCCGATGCCGCCGACCACCTGGTCGTCGATCACGATGGGGAAGCCGCCGACGAAGACGGCGAACTTGCCTTCGAAGCTCCACTGGATGCCGAAGGCCTCGTTGCCCGGCAGGGCCGGGCCGTTGGGCGCCGTGTTGAACAGATGGGTGGAGCGCTTGTGGCCGGCCGCCGTGAAGGCCTTGTTCCAGGCGATCTGCGGGCCGGTGATGCGGGCGCCGTCCATGCGTTCCAGGGCGATGGGGTAGCCGCCGTCGTCGCAGACGCAGATCGATTCGAGCACGCCGATCTCCTTGGACTTGGCGATCGCGGCGGCGATCATGGTGCGGGCTTCGGGCAGTTCGAGGCGGATGACGTTTTTCATGTTCGGGAGGGTGTGAGGAGGGAAAAAAGGGAATCAGGCGCCGCGGTACACGGTCTTGGTCTGCAGGAAGAATTCCAGGCCGCCGCGGCCCGACTCGCGGAAGGTGGAGGTGCTGGAGTTCTTCAGCCCGCCGAAGGGCGCGTTGATCAGGTTGCCGGTGGTCGTGCGGTTGATCTTCACCGTGCCCGATTCGATGTCCAGCGCGAAGGCATGGGCATAACGCGGGTTGCGGGTGCAGATGGCGGCGGACAGGCCGTATTCGGTGTCGTTGGCCTGGGCCAGCGCGTCGGCATAGTCGGCCACTTCGATGATGGCGAGCACCGGGCCGAAGATCTCCTCACGGGCGATGCGCATCTGCTGGGTCACGCCACCGAAGACGGTGGGCGCCACGTAATAGCCCTTGGCGAATTCACCCTCGGTGAGCTGTTCGCCGCCGCACAGCAGCTGGGCTTCCTGCTTGCCGATCTCGATGTAGCGCAGCACGTTCTTCAGCTGGTTGGCGCTGGCGAGCGGGCCCAGGTCCATGCCCTTGGTCAAACCGCTGCCGATCTTCAGGGTCTTGACCTTGGCGACCAGCTTCTCGGTGAAGGCGGCCAGGACGGACTTCACGACCATGATGCGGCTGGTGCCGGTGCAGGCCTGGCCGGAGAGCGAGAGGCCGCCCTTGACGGCCAGGTCCACCGCCAGGTCCAGGTCGGCGTCTTCCATCACGATCAGCGGGTTCTTGCCGCCCAGCTCCATCTGGGTGCGGGTGGTGAGGCTGGCGGCGCGGTGGATCTGCTGGCCGGCCGCGGTGGAGCCGGTGAAGGTGATGGCGCGCACGGCGGGCGCGGTGGTCAGCACCGGGCCCACTTCGCCGGCGCGGCCGGTGACGAAGTTCAGCACGCCGGCCGGCAGGCCGCCGTGCACCAGGGCCTCGACCAGGCGCAGGCCCGACAGCGGTGCCTCGGACGAAGGCTTGAAGACGACGGTATTGCCGGTCACCAGCGCCGGGGCGATCTTGCGGGCCGGGATGGAGACGGGGAAGTTCCAGGGCGCGATCACGGTCACCACGCCCAGCGGCTCGCGCTGGGTGTAGACCACCATGTCGGCATCGTCCTGGGGGAAGGTCTCGCCGGTGTAGCCCTGGGCTTCGACCGCGTAGAAACGCAGGGTCTGCGCCGAACGCAGGAACTCGTCCTTGGCCAGGCCCAGGCCCTTGCCTTCCTCGCGGGTCAGCTCCTCGGCGAAGCGGTCGGCATTCGCTTCCAGGTAGTCGGCCGCGGCCAGCAGCACCTTGGCACGTTTCGTGATGGAGGTTTTCTTCCAGCCGGCGAAGGCGGCCTGGGCGGCATCGACCGCTTCCTGTGCGTCTTCCGCGCCCGAGGCCTGGAACAGGCCGACCGTCTCTCCGGTATCCGCCGGATTGGTGTCGGCGAAGGTGGCGCCGCTGCGGCAGGGCTTCCAGGCGCCCGAGATGTAGTTGTCGAAGGTGGTGGTGGCAGGCAGGGTCATGTCGGAAGACGAGTGGCTTTGTGCGAATACTGTATACCAAACTTGATCTGACGCAAATGGGTGCGGCGCGATTCCTGCTAGTAAAACTCCGAAATGCGCTTGAGCGTCTTTTTAATTCGGTATACAGTATTCGTACTTCTTCATCTTCCACCCCAGCAGGAGCCGCCATGTCCGCTTTGATGTCCCGCGACGAATTCCGCACCGCCCTTGAGAACGCCATCAAGGGCAAGAGCGCCAACAAGTCCCCGTTCAGCCTGGCCTGGGCCGGCGGCACGCTGAGCCGCGCCCAGCTCGCCCGCTGGGCCGAGAACCACTACCACTACGTCGGCCCCTTCGCCGACTACCTGGGTTATGTCTATGCTCGCATGCCCGCGCAGCATGTCGAGGCCAAGGACTTCCTGCTGGCCAATATGTACGAGGAAGAGATCGGCGGCGACCGCCACACCGATCTGCTGATCCGTTTCGCCGAGGCCTGCGGCACCACGCGCGAGCGGGTGCAGGACGAGGACAACATGTCCCCCACCACCCGTGCCCTGCAGGCCTGGTGCTACGCCGTGGCGATGCGCGAAGACCCGGTGGTGGCCGTGGCCGGCCTGGTCGTGGGCCTGGAATCGCAAGTGCCTTCCATCTACCGCAAGCAGACCCCGACCCTGCGCGAGAAGTACGGCTTCAGCGACGAGGAAGTCGAGTTCTTCGACCTGCACATCGTCTCCGACGAGATCCATGGCGAGCGCGGCTACCAGATCGTGCTGGAGCTGGCCAACACGCCCGAGCTGCAGGCCCGCTGCCTGAAGATCTGCGAAGTGGGCGCCCAGATGCGCCTGCTCTACACGACGGCCCTGTACAACGACTACGTCGCCGTGCAGGAAGAAGAAGCCGTCGCGGCCTGAGGACCGATGCCCCACGTCGTCTTTCGCAAGAACGGCCAGGCCTACGAGGGCGAGGTGAAGGAGAAATCCAACCTCGTCGTGCGTGCCGGCATCAAGCAGTTTCCCTTTCCGCACCTGAAGTACCAGTGCGGCATGGGCAAGTGCGCGACCTGCGCCTGCGAGGTGCTGGCCGGTGCCGAGTTTCTGCCGCCGCCGAACTGGAAAGAGAAGAAGCAGCTCGGCGAGCGGCTCGATGCCGGCTGGCGCCTGGCCTGCCAGCTCTGGATCGAGCAGGACATCGAGCTGCGCCAGGACGACGCGGCGGCCACCACCGCCGCCTGAAACCGGAGTTCCGCCATGTACCTGGTGCTCACCAGCAAGCCCGGTCAGTTCCGCACCGAGATGGGCGAGGGGCTGGCCGCGGTGCAGAGCTACGACTATGTCTTCTGCGGCCGCGTCAAGGCGCGTTTCGTCATCGCCGAGCTGACCGGCGCGCTGGCGACCACCCGCGTGAAGGTGATCGACGAATCCGGCGAGCCTTCCGTCAACAGCGTGCCGGCCAAGTTCCTCGAACGCTTCGACACGGTGGAGGCGGCGCTGCGCGAGCTGCACCACCTCACCTCCTTCGGCTCCATCGACACGGCCTTGATCCGGGTCTGAGTTTCCTGCTACCTCCCACTGCCGCATCCCCGATGGCCCAGATCACATTCATCACCAACGATTCCCAGGTCGTCGAAGCGCCCGACAACAGCAACCTGCTGCGGGTCTCCCTGCGCGAGAAGGCCGGCATCCCGTTCAAGTGCGGCGGCGGCCTGTGCGGCACCTGCAAGTGCCTGATCGAGCAGGGCATCGAGAACATGGACAAGATCAAGCCCAAGGAGCGCAAGCACCTGGGCGATGCCGACTTCGAGGCCGGCTACCGCATGGCCTGCCAGGCCTTCGTGCTCGGCGGCAGCGTGGCCGTGTCCTGGCAGAAGAAGGCCTGACAGCCATGCAGCACATCACCGACACCATGATCGACGCGGCCGTTTCCCCGGCCGATGCCCAGCATGTCCTGCAGGACGCGCTGGAGCGCCTGGGCCGCGGCGAGGCGGCGATGCAGGAACGCATCCGCACCGAGGCCGGCGGCGTGAAGCTGTCCACCCTGGGCGCGGTGATCCCGGGCCAGCACGTGGCCGGCGCCAAGGTCTACACGACCATCGCCGGGCAGTTCAATTTCGTGATCCTGCTGTTCTCCACCGAAACCGGCGCGCCGCTGGCCTCCTTCGATGCCGGCGCCATCACCCGGCTGCGCACCGCCGCCTGTTCGGTGATCGCGGCCAGGCACCTGGCGCGGCCGGCGTCGCGCCGGCTCGGCCTGCTGGGCTGCGGCGTGCAGGGGCAGGCGCATGCAGTGCAGATGGCGGCGGCCTATCCGCTGGAGCGCATCCGCGTCTTCGATCCGCATGTCGCGCCCGCCACCCTGGCCGCATTGCAGCAGCGCTGCGGGGTGGCCATCGAACACGCCGCCACCGCGGACGCAGCCATCGAAGAGGCCGACATCGTCGTCACCGCCTCGCGCGCCACCGAGCCGCTGTTCGCCGGCTCGGCCCTGCCCGAAGGCTGCTTCGTCGCCGCCATCGGATCGAGCCTGCCGCACACCCGCGAGCTGGACGACACGGCCCTGCGCCGCGCCAGCCTGATCGCCATCGAATGGAAGCAGCAGACTTTGCGCGAGGCCGGCGACCTGGTGCGCGCCGCGCCGGACGCGCTGCTGCCCGAGGGCAAGATCGTGGAACTGGCCGACCTGGTCTGCGGCAAGGTCCCCGGCCGCCAGCGCGACAGCGACATCACCCTCTACAAGTCGGTCGGCATCGGCCTGCAGGACGTGGCCCTGGCGGGCCTGGCCTACAGCCGCATCCACGCCGGCTGAAAAGCCGGTGCGCGACGAGGGCGCCACTACAATTCCGGTTTTGTATACCAGCCGCGAACTCCTGGCGCCCATGTCCCCCAATGTCGAGTCCAGCGGTGCCGAAACGGCCGCCGCCCCCGCCGCACCGGCCCTGCCGCCCAGCCTGGGTGACCAGCATGCCTCGCTGTTCGCCATCGTCACCGATGCGCTGCGGCGCAAGATCCTCGACGGCGAATACCAGCAGGGCGACCGCCTGGTCGAGGGCCGCATCTCGGAGCAGCTCGGCGTGTCCCGCATCCCCGTGCGCGAGGCGCTGCGCGCCCTGCAGTCCGAGGGCCTGGTGCGCATCGAGCCGCGCCGGGGCGCCACGGTGGCCAGCGTGTCCGACCGGCTGGCGCAGGAACTGGTGGAGGTGCGCGCCACCCTGGAAAGCCTCAATGCCCGGCTCTCCGCCCAGCGGCGCGACACCTCGATGGTCGAGCGCCTGCGTTGCCTGCTCGACACCGGCCGCCAGGCCGCCGCCCGCAACGATGTCGATGCCCTGGTGGCCGTCAACGCCCAGGTGCACGACCTGGTGGCCGAAGGCGCCTCCAACGAAGTGCTGGCCGACATGACCCGTTCCCTGCGCGACCGCACCGCCCTGTTGTTCGCACCCATCAACCGCGGCCGGGCTTTGCAGAACTGGTACGACCATGCCCAGATCCTCGAAGCCATCGCCGCCGGCGACGCCGAACTGGCCGCGCTGCTGGCCGCGCGCCATGTGAACAATGCCGCCACGGCCTACGAGGCGGCCCATGCCGCCGCGCTGGGCGCCTCGGCCGCCTGAGAGCGATGCCATGGTTCAGGTCCGCATCGGCACCGACCTGATCGAAGTCGCCAGCATCGCCGAATCCTGCGAGCGCTTCGGCCGCCGCTACCTCGAACGCATCTTCACCCCGGACGAGATCGCCTACTGCGAGGCCGGCGGCGAGGAAATGGCCCAGCGCCTGGCCGCCCGTTTCGCCGCCAAGGAGGCCTGCATGAAGGTGCTGCGGCCGGTGGGCGGCGGCATTCCCTGGCGCTCGATCGAGGTGGTGAAGACGCCCGAAGGCTGGGTCGAACTCAAGCTGCACGACAGCGCCCGTCGCCTCGCCGACGCCGCCGGCATCGTCGACCTTTCCCTCAGCCTGAGCCACGAACGCAGCATGGCGATCGCCGTGGTGGCTGCGACGATAGACAGCTGAACCTGTTTGCTTGTGGGTGCAAACCCCGGTGCGCTGCACTAGACTGCGAAGGGTAAGCAAAAGTTAGAACTGCCGACAGGCATTACAGGGCGCAGAAATTGAGCACCACCGACGACATCCGCCAGATCCTCAAGGCCCATGGCCGGCTCTCCGCCGATGCCGACACCCTGGCCGAGGACGCCGACCTCTACCAGGCCGGCCTCACCTCGCATGCCAGCGTCAATGTGATGCTGGGCCTGGAAGGCCAGTTCGACATCGAATTCCCGGACCGCATGCTCAAGCGCGGCGTGTTCGGCAGCATCGCCAGCATCCGCGACGCCATCGAAGAACTCACCGCTTCCTGAAAAAAGCGCCATCGTCAGCCGCCTAGAGGTCCCATCAGCATGAGCAACGACGCAAGCCAGGGCGCCAACGTGGAGCTGGCCCACCGCATCGGCAGCGAGATCGCCGCCGTCCATGCCGCGGAGGTGGACCGCAACGCGCGTTTTCCCGCCGAGGCCATCGCCGCGCTGAAGGACGCCAGGCTGCTGTCGGCCCTGGTGCCGCAGGAACTCGGCGGCATGGGCATGAAGATGGTGGAGCTGACCGCGGTCTGCACCGCGCTCGGCCAGTACTGCGCGGCCACCGCCATGGTGTTCGCCATGCACCAGATCCAGGTGGCCTGCATCGTGCGGCACGGCCTGGGCTCGGAATTCTTCCGGCAGTACTGCCGCGAGCTGGTCGACAAGCAATTGCTGATCGGTTCCATCACCTCCGAGGTGGGCGTGGGCGGCGACACCCGCTCCAGCATCTGCGCCGTGGAGGTCGATGGCGACCGCTTCGTGCTCAACAAGGATGCCACCACCGTCTCCTACGGCGCCCATGCCGACGAGCTGCTGGTGACCTGCCGGCGCGATCTGGCGGCCGCCCGCAGCGACCAGGTGATGGTGCTGGTGCGGCGCGGCCAGTACACGCTGGAGCAGACCAGCCAGTGGGACACCCTGGGCATGCGCGGCACCTGCAGCCCCGGCTTCAAGTTCCGCTCCAGGGGCGACGCGGCGCAGATCCTGCCCGGCGACTATGCCGACTCCTCCGGCCAGACCATGGTGCCGTACTCGCACATCCTGTGGTCCGGCCTGTGGCTGGGCATCGCCTCGGACGCCATGAGCCGCGCCGCCTCTTCCGTGCGCGCCGAGGCCCGGCGCAATCCCGGCACCGTGCCGCCGACCGCGCTGCGCCTGGCCGAGCTGTCGAACACCCTGCAGTCGATGCGCTCCAACGTGCACGACGTGGCGCGCGACTGCCAGGAGCTGCAGGAAAGCGCAGAGGGCAACGAATCGCTGCTCACGCTCGGCTTCGCGCTGAAGATGAACAACCTGAAGATCTCCTGCTCCACCCTGGTGGTGCAGATCGTGCACCAGGCGCTCCTGATCTGCGGCATCCAGGGCTACAAGAACGACAGCAAGTTCAGCCTGGGCCGCCATCTGCGCGATGCGCATTCGGCCCAGCTGATGATCGGCAACGACCGCATCTACGGCCGCAGCGCCTCCATGCTGCTTGTCTACAAGGACGCCTGAGCGTCACCGCCACCGAGCCATGCAATACGACTCCAAATCCCTCTACGACGGACTGGTTGCCAGCGGACTCATCGTGCCTTCTGGCGAACCCGGCGTGTTCGGCCGCAACGCGGTGTTCGAGGATGTGCTGGAGCGCTTCAACGCGCTGGTCGGCCGCATCGCGCAGGACGACAAGGCCGAGAAGTTCACCTTCCCGCCCACCCTGGCGCGCGGCATCTTCGAGAAGAGCGGCTACATGAAGTCGTTCCCGCAGCTGGCCATGGGCGTGGTCTGCTTCTGCGGCAGCGCCGGCGACCATCCCAAGCTGGTGCAGCGCATCGCCGAAGGCCAGTCCTACGACGACATGATGGAGCGCACCGGCGTGATGCTGATCCCGGCGGCCTGCTATCCGGTCTATCCCAGCTTCACCGGCACCCTGCCCGCGGGCGGCCGGCTGGTGGACATGACGCACTGGGTGTTCCGCCACGAACCCTCGGACGAACCCACCCGCATGCAGGCCTTCCGCGTGCGCGAGTTCGTGCGCGTGGGCTCGCCCGACGAGGTGCTGGAGTGGCGCGACATGTGGCTGCAGCGCGGCCTGGACCTGCTGCGCTCGCTCGGCCTGCCGGCCCAGGAGGAAGTCGCCAGCGATCCCTTCTTCGGCCGCGTCGGCAAGATCCTGGCCAATGCGCAGAAGGAGCAGAAGCTCAAGTTCGAAGTGGTGGTGCCGGTGATCTCCGAAGAAAAGCCGACCGCGGTCTGCTCCTTCAACTACCACCAGGACTATTTCTCCAAGACCTTCGACATCCTGCAGGCCAACGGCGAGCAGGCGCAGACCGCCTGCCTGGGCTTCGGCCTGGAGCGGGTCTGCATGGCGCTGTTCAAGCACCACGGCTTCGATCCGGCCCGGTGGCCAGAAGGCGTGCGCGCGCGGCTCTGGCCCGAACAGGCATGAGCGCGATGGAGCAGCGGGAAACGGCCGAGCTGGCACAGGCTGCCAGCGCCCGCGTGCTCCCGATCGCCGCCGAGGGCTACCAGGTCCATGCGCTGCACCGCGAGGACCAGGCCTGGGTGCAGAAGAACTGCTATGCGGACGTGTGGATCGAGGCGCTGCACGCGCTCGGCCTGCAGCCCGAGGCCATGCTGGCCTTCACCGTGGCCCTGTCCTTCGAGGGCGACCAGTGGACCTTCTTCAAGCCGCCGCACCGCGACCTGGAGGAGCTCTACGGCATCGAGGTGGAAGAGCTCAATGTCTGGCGCGGCAACATCCTGGAGCATGCGCTGCACCATGTGGGCGAAGGCAAGCTGGTGTTCACCGAGGCCGATGCCTTCTGGATGCCCGACACCGCCGGCACCGACTACCGCGAGCAGCACACCAAGAGCACCATCGTCATCAATGCGGTGGACCTGGAGCAGCGCCGGCTGGGCTATTTCCACAATGCCGGCTACTTCGAGCTGGGCGGCGAGGATTTCGCCCATCTGTTCCGGCTCGACTATCCGCACGACCCCGGCTACATGCCCTTCTTCGCCGAGTTCGCCCGCATCGACCGGCTGCGCGAGAGCACGCCCGCCGCGCTCGTCGCCACCTCGATCAAGCTGCTGCGTTCGCACCTGGCACGGCTGCCGCGCGAGAACCCGATCGAGCGTTTCGCCGCGCGTTACCCCGCCGACGTGGCCTGGCTGCAGCGCGAGGGCCTGAGCTTCTACCACCGCTATGCCTTCGCCACCCTGCGCCAGCTGGGCGCCAATTTCGAGCTGGCCGCCAGCTACCTGGCCTGGCTGAGCGCGCACGGCGAGCCGGGCCTGGCGACCGCGCAGACCGCCTTCCTGGAGATCTCCTCCGGCACCAAGGCCCTGCTGCTGAAGACCGCGCGTGCGGTCAACACCGGGCGGCAGGTGCAGTTCCAGGAGCTGCTGCAGGACATGGCGCGTGCCTGGTCCGCCGGCATGGACTGCCTGACACGCCGCTACGGCTAGGGCATGGCGGCTGCGCTCGTATTGGCCGATTGGCAGATGGCGATGCTGCCGGCCGGCAGTGCCACCGATCCGCAGGCCTTCGCGGAACATGCCCTCGCCTGGTGTCCGGCCGCCGTGCCCGGCACGGCGATGGCCGCGCTGTTCGACGCCGGCCAGGCCGATTTCGACCGCCTGCCGCCGCTCGACGCCCAGGACTGCTGGTACCGCTGCCGCTTCGAAACGCCCGCCGTCGCCGCGCCGGGCGAGCGTGACGTACTGGTCTTCGAAGGCCTGGCCACGCTGGCCGAATGCTGGCTGGATGGCGAGTCCATCCTGCGTTCGGACAATATGTTCCTGGCGCACGAGGTGGACCTCGCCGGCCGCCTGCAGGCCGGCAGCCACGAGCTGCTGATCCGCTTCGCCTCGGTGCAGCAGGCGCTGACGGCACGCCGTCCGCGCCCGCGCTGGCGCACCCGGCTGGTGGAACAGCAGCAGCTGCGCTGGATACGCGCCAGCCTGCTCGGCCGCATCCCCGGCTGGACACCCGCCGTGCCCGCCATCGGCCCCTGGAAGCCGGTGCGGCTGGAGCGGCGTCCGGGCATGGAATGGCTGCGCACCGACTGCTTCGCCGAACTGCAGGGCGACACGGGCAGCGTGCGTTTCGATGGCGTGCTGCGTATCGCCGGTGAACAGCCCACCGGGCAGATCGAAGCCCGCCTGCGGGTGGGCGATACCGAGGCCGTGCTGGCCCTGGCCCGCATCGACGCGACGCACTGGTCGGCCAGCGGCTCCGTCACCATCGAGCAGGTGCAGCGCTGGTGGCCGCACACCCATGGAACGCCCGAGCTGTACGCCGTCTCGCTGGTGCTGACGGTCGATGGCGCGGTGCAGCAGCGTGACCTCGGCCGCACCGGCTTCAGAAGCATCGAGCTGCACAGCCAGGGCGACGACTTCGCGCTCGACATCAACGGCGTGCGTGTCTTCTGCCGCGGCGCCTGCTGGACCACCACCGACATCCTGCGCCTGCACGGCGACCCCCAGGCCGTCCGCGCCACCCTCACCCTGGCGCGCGATGCCGGCATGAACATGCTGCGTGTGGGCGGCACCATGTTCTACGAGGCCGAGCATTTCTACGCCCTGTGCGACGAGCTGGGCATCCTGCTCTGGCACGACTGGATGTTCGCCAACATGGACTATCCGGCCGAGGACGCGGGCTTCGTCGCCAGCGTGGAGGCCGAGGCTCGCCAGTTCCTCACCCGCACCCGCCTTTCGCCCAGCCTGGGCCTGCTCTGCGGCAACAGCGAGGTGGAGCAGCAGGCGGCCATGCTGGGGCTGGAGCAGCCGCTGTGGCGCAACCGGCTCTTCGGTGAAGTGCTGCCCGCCATCGGCGCCGAACTGCGGCCCGACCTGCCCTACTGGCCTTCGAGCCCGGCCGGCGGCGCCATGCCCTTTCAGGTCGATGCCGGCGCGGCGCATTACTTCGGCGTCGGCGCCTACCTGCAGCCGCTGACCGATGCGCGCCGCAGCGGCGTGCGTTTCACCAGCGAATGCCTGGCATTTGCCAACGTGCCCGAACCCGAGACGGTGGAAGGCTTCCTGGCCGAGGGCCAGTCGCCCATCCACCATGCCCGCTGGAAGGCCCGCGTGCCGCGCGACAGCAGCGCCGGCTGGGACTTCGACGATGTGCGCGACCATTACCTGGCCCAGCTCTTCGGCGTCGATCCCATGCGCCTGCGCTATGCCGACATGGACCGCTACCTGGCGCTCAGCCGCCTGGCCAGCGGCGAGGCCATGCGGGCGGCCCTGGCCGAATGGCGGCGCCAGGGATCGAGCTGCGCCGGCGCCATCGTCTGGTTCCTGCGCGACCTGTGGCCGGGTGCCGGCTGGGGCGTGATCGACGCCCACGGCATTCCCAAGGCCGCCTGGTTCTACCTGCAGCGGGCGATGGCGCCGGTGGCGCTGTTCGCCATCGACGAAGGCGTGAACGGGCTGTCGCTGCATGCGGTCAACGACGGGCCGCGGGCGATCGAGGCCGAGGTCGAACTCACCCTCTGGCGCAACGGCGAGAAGCAGGTCGCGCAAGGCAGCAAGGCCCTCACCGTGCCGGCCCACGGCAGCGTGCAGGTGCGTGGCGATGCGCTCTTCGGCCATTTCACCGACAGCACCTGGACCTACCGCTTCGGCCCGCCCGGCCACGACCTGGCCCATGCGCTGCTGCGCGACACCGCCACCGGCCAGGCCATCGCCTCGGACTTCTATTTCCCCCAGGGCCACGGCTTCGCGGTGCAACCCGCGCTGGGCCTGAGCGCCACCATGGCCCCCGCCGGCCTCGACCACTACCGCCTGAGCGTGCGCTGCCCGCGCTTCGCCCAGGCGGTGGCCATCGACGCGCCGGGCTTCCGTATCAGCCACAACTATTTCCATCTCGCGCCGGGCGAGGAAAAGACGGTCGAGCTGAGCGCCCGCAAGCCGGGCAGCCGGCTGCGCGCCAGCCTGAAGGCCGCCAACGGCGCGGAACGATGCGTGCCCACGATGGCCGCCACAGAGACACAAGCATGAGCAGCCACGCCTCCGTATCGCTGGACGCCCGTCCGGTCAGTTTCGACCGCGAGGGCCGCACCCTCTTCGGCTGGTACCACCCGCCCGCCGGCCCCGACGGCGGCAGCCGCGACTGCCTGGTGGTGCTGTGCAATCCGATCGGCTACGACGCCATCTGCACCCACCGCCACTACCGCCAGCTGGCCCTGCGCCTGGCCTTCGCCGGCTTCGCGGTGCTGCGCTATGACCACCACGGCACCGGCGATTCGGACGGCACCGACGAGGCGCCCGAACGCATTCCCGCCTGGACCCGGGGCGTCTCGCGCGCCGTGGAATTCGGCCTGCACATCAGCGGCGCCAGCAAGCTCAGCCTGTTCGGCGTGCGCATGGGCGCCACGCTGGCGCTGGCCGCGGCCACCCAGGCTTCGGCCGGCCGGGCCGACAGCATCGTCGCCTGGGCGCCCTTCAGCTCCGGCCGGCTGATGCTGCGCGAGACACGGGCCATGCGTTCCCTGCGCGCCGTCGATGGCAGCAGCGAAAGCCTGGCCGGCCAGGCCGATGCGCCCGATGCCGGCGAGGAAGCCGGCGGCTACCTGCTCACCCATGCGGCCATCGCCGCCATGAGCGAGCTGGACCTGACATCCATCGTCACCCCCCAGAACGCCGCCGGCCGTGCCGTGCTGCTGCTGGAGCGCGACGACATTCCGCCCAACGAGAAACTGGCCCGCCACCTGCGCGCGGTCGGCTGCGATGTCACCCAGTCGCCGGTCGGCGGCTACGCGGCCATGATGCGCGACACCTTCGATGCGGTGGTGCCCGACGAAGCCCTGGGCGTGATCCGCGAATGGCTGGAGGCGCGTTATCCGATGCAGGGCGCCGGCCACCCGCAGGCGCTGGAAACCGACGGCGCCTTCACCCTGAAGCAGGACGGCGTGGCGGTGCGCGACACGCCGGTGCGCTTCGGCGCCCACGGCAATCTCTTCGGCATCCTGTCGCGCGCCGTCGAGCCGCAGGGCCTGCGCGGCCGCGCGGCGGTGCTGTTCGTGACCACCGGCTCCAACCACCACATCGGCCCCAACCGCATGTACGTGACCCAGGGCCGGGCGCTGGCCGCCAAGGGCTTCCTGGCGCTGCGCATGGACATCGGCGGCGTCGGCGAAAGCCCGGCCGCGCCGGGCCAGCGCGACAACCACCTGTTCGCTCGCCACACCGTCGGCGAGGTGCACGAGGCCATCGCCTACCTGAAGACCCAGGGCGTGTCGCATGTGGTGATGGTGGGCATGTGCTCGGGCGCCTACATGGCCTTCCGCGGCGCCATCGCCGAGCCGGCGGTGGACTCCATCGTCATGATCAATCCGCAGAACTTCAACTGGCGCGAGGGCGATTCGCTGGAGATGCGGCGACGCAAGGGCATCCGCTCCCTGCGCTTCTACCGCAGCCGACTGCTCGACCGCGGCACCTGGAGCCGGGTGATGCGCGGCCAGGTGGACACCAAGGTCATCGTCTACGGCGTGGCCAGCCTGATCCGCAAACGCGTGGCCAAGCGCCTGGGCTCGGTGGTGCGCGGCGGACGTCCGGTGTCACTGGCCGAGATGCAGGACTCCACCGATGTCTTCGCCCTGTTCCGCGGCCTGCTGCAGCGCGGCGTGAAGGTCTTCATGGTGTTCAGCGCCAACGACGGCGGCCTCGACGAGGTGGAGACCCACCTGGGCGAGAGCGCCGCCCGGCTGCGCCGCATGGACCATTTCCGCTTCCACGTGGTGGAGGGCGCCGACCACACCTTCACGCCGCTTTGGGCCCAGAAGCAGCTGCACGAGCTGCTGGTCGGCCATGTGGAGCAGACCTACGGCTGAGCGCGCTCAGTCGGCGGGGTACATGCCCTTTTCCTGGATGACGGGCAGGGCGGTCTCGCCCGAGAGCAGCAGCAGGAATTCGCGTGCGGCCTCGGGATGCAGGGCCTTGCCGCCGACCGCGCCGGCATAGGTGGTGTAGTTCTGCACGGATTCCGGTATCGGGCCGACCAGGTCGGCGCCGGTCACCGCCAGGATCTCGCTGATCTGGTGCACCGCCAGGTCGGCCTCGCCGGTCACCAGCTTCTGCGCCACCAGGCCGCCCTGCACCAGCACCGCCTTCTCGCGCATCTGCTCGGCGATGCCCAGGCGGCGGAACAGGCCGTCGAGATAGATGCCGCTGGAGCCGCCCGCCGCCGGATCGATATAGGCCACCTTGCGCGCCTGCAGCAGGGCCTGGCGGAACTGCTCGACCGTGCCCACTTCCGGACGCGGCGCGCCTTGTTTGACCGCCACGCCGATGGCCACACGCGCCAGCGGCTTGATGCTGTCCGCGGCCACCTTGCCGTCGTCGCCGAAGACCTTGAGCGCGGCCGGCGTCAGCACCAGCAGGTCGAAAGGCTCGCCTTCGGAGACCCGTTTGGCCAGGGCGCCGGCGGTGTCGTTGGAGACCACCACCGTGTTTCCGGTGCGGGCCTCGAAGGCGGGCGCCAGGGCCAGCACGATGGGCTTGAAGGCGCCGCTGGTCAGCACCTTGACGGTGTCGGCCCGCGCGCCGAGGGCGGACAGCAGGAGGCAGAGCAGCAGGGCGGGACGCAGGTTTCGCATGGCGGTTACGGATTGCAGGGCGGGCATGCCGGTGCCGGTTCTACCATTGCCGCTTTTTCCGCACAGCAGGACAAGATGCAGCGTCACCCCAAGAACAAGAGCCGCCACGATGCTGCTTGATGCCCGAAGCGCCACGGTGGCGATCGCCGCCGCCGCCACCGCCTGCGTGATCCTGCGGCCGGCCCGCATCCCCGAATTCGTCTGGGCCGTGGCCGGCGCCCTGCTGCTGCTGGCCTGCGGGCTGCAGCCCTGGAGCGAGGGCCTGCAGGCGGTGGCCAAGGGCCTGGATGTCTACTGCTTCCTGGTCGGCATGATGCTGCTCTCGGAACTGGGCCGGCGCGAGGGCCTGTTCGACTGGCTGGCCGGCATCGCGGCGCGCCATGCGAAGGGCTCGGCCAGCCGGCTCTTCCTGTGGATCTACGGCGCGGGCACGGTGGTCACCGTCTTCATGTCCAACGATGCGACGGCGGTGGTGCTGACCCCGGCCGTCTATGCCGCCACCCGGCAGGCGGGGGTGAAGCCGCTGCCCTATCTCTTCGCCTGCGCGCTGATCGCCAATGCGGCCAGCTTCGTGCTGCCCATCTCCAACCCGGCCAACCTGGTGGTGTTCGGCGAGCAGCTGCCGGCCCTGCTGCCCTGGCTGCGGCGCTTCCTGCTGCCCTCGGTGGCGGCCATCGTCGCCACTTTCCTGGTGCTGCGCTGGATGTTCCGGGCCGAACTGGCGGGATCGGTGCAGGCGCCCGACGAAACCGGCCGCCTCGGCGCCACCGGCAAGCTGGCCGCCGGCGCGGTGGTGGCGATGGCGCTGGTGCTGCTGGCCGCCTCGGCGCGCGGCATGGAACTGGGCCTGCCGGCGCTGGTGGTGGGTGCGATCGCCACGGCTTCGGTCCTGCTGGCCAAACACGAGGCGCCCTGGCCGCTGCTGGGCGGCGTCTCCTGGGGGGTGCTGCCGCTGGTGGCGGGGCTCTTCGTGCTGGTCGAGGGCGTGCAGCGTTCGGGCCTGCTGCAGCCGGTGGCAGAGGCGCTGCGGGAGCTGTCGCAACACTCGCCCACGCTCGCCGCCTGGGCGGGCGGGCTGCTGGCGGCCTTCGGCTGCAACCTGGTCAACAACCTGCCGGCGGGGCTGGCGGCCGGCACCGTCGCGCAACTGGCCGATGCACCGGCGGCGGTGCGGGGCGCCATCGCCATCGGCATCGACCTGGGGCCCAATCTGTCGGTGACCGGATCGCTGGCCACGCTGCTCTGGCTGGCGGCGATCCGGCGCGAGGGCGAGGACGTCAGCGCCTGGCAGTTCCTGAAGGTGGGCGCGGTGGCGATGCCGGTGGCGCTGCTGTGCGCACTGGCGGCCGTGGCGATCTGAAGCGGGCCTATTCGCCGCGCTGCTGGTAGAGCGATTCCAGCTCGCCCATGCGGCGCGTCAGCTCTTCCACCAGCTGCCTGCGGGCCTGCTCCATGTAGCGGCTCACCTCCCGCGAGCCGGGATGCTGCAGCGCGAAATGGCCGGCCAGGGCGAGTTGTTCACGCTCGCAACGGGTCGCGGCCTCGTTGGCCGCCTGGCGTATCTCGGCCGGGCTGGAAAGGCGGCTCGGCACCTCCATCGAGGCGCACAGCCAATAGGCCTCGCGTGCGGCCTGCAGTGCGGGTTTGTCGCGGATCTCGCCGGCCGCCTCGGTGGCGGCCGATGCCGCGCCGGCGAGCAGCAGCAGCAGGGCGCAGGCGGCGGCCGGGCCGGTTTTCACGGCGCCTCGGTTTCGAGCTTGCCGGGCTGTGCCGTCGTCGATGGCGGCAGGGTCGGCATCTGGTCCAGCGTGGGAGCGGCCGAGCGGTCGCGCCGGGCTTCGAGTCCTTTTTGCGACACCTCGCGCCGCCGCTCTTCGTCCATCAGCGCGAAGCCGCGCTTGCCGGATCGGTGGGGCGCACTGCCGCCGCGGCTGGAGATGTCGCGCAGGCGGTCGGGGTCCATGGATGCGAAGCCGCGCCGCTGCTTCGGTGGCTGCAGGGGGTCGTCTGAATGGTTCTTCATGGCACGCACTCGGGTGAGGCGGTCTCCCTTCGAGACCGGCTTGTATGCAAGTGTGAACCGCGCGCCATGGTTTTTGCGCAATAACGGACAGCGTGAAAGGGCTGAAATGACCACTCAGCTTGTGGTCAGCTTTACTCGATTAGCGGAGTTGAAACGGTGTGTTTCAGAAGCCGTGCCAGATTATCCGCCCGCGGCGCCGCGAATAATCAGGGGGATATGGCATCCCGGCGCTGCCCCGACCCGGGATTTCCCAGTGAAAAGGCGCTTGCATGCACAAGGAAAGCTGCCGGGAACCTGACTTGGATCGTGGCCACCGGAACGGCCCTGGGAAATCCCGAAGGTCCGCCGAGATGATTAGTTTTGCACCAATCTATTTTAGGCGCGTTTCGCTGTCACGCACCGTCTCATTTTCATCTTGAATAAGCGCTCGCCGGATTATCTGCCGGGCCGCGCGGCCGCAGCCGCTGCGCCCACTGCTGGGCGATGCCCAGCGCCTGCTGCTGCATCGCCTGCACCAGCGGCTGCAGCCGCTCGGCCGGCAGCCGGTCGGCGATGGCGGTGACCGCCAGGCCCGCCAGCACCTGTCCGCCGGGGTGGCGCACCGGCACCGCCAGCGCGCGGGTGCCGGGCACCACACCGACGGGCGCATAGGCATAGCCCAGGCGGCGTGTCTCTTCCAGCCGCCCGGCGACGGCCGCGATGTCCAGCCGCAGTGCCTGCAGCGGCCGGCTGTTGCGTGCCATCACGGCGGCGACCTCCTCGGGCGGCAGGTCGGCCAGCAGCACCAGGCCGCTCACGCCCACGCCCAGCGGCCGGCGCGCGCCCACCTCGATGCTCAGCACCTTGATCGGATAGCCGCCGGGGTGCCGCGCCAGGCAGACGGACTCGTCGCCGTTGCGGATGGTGAGAAAGCTGGTGTCGCCCTCGCGCTCGCTCAGCTCGCGCAGAAAGGGCGCGGCCACCGAGCGGATCGGGAAACGCGCCGAACGCGCCAGCCCCATCAGCGAAACATCCCGCCCGATCAGGTAGCGCCGCGTGGCCGCGTCGCGCTCGGCCGCGCCTTCCTCCACCAGCACCTGCAGCAGGCGGTGCACCGTGGGGCGGTTCAGGCCGGTGGCGTCCACCACATCCACCACCCGCACGCCGCGCTCCTGCGCCGCCGCCACGATGCGCAGCACCGCCAGTGCCCGCCGCACCACCTGGGCACCGGCGGTGGGGGCGGCGGCGCCATCATCCTTCATGCCTGCCCGCTGCCCAGCACGCTCTTGGCCGTCTGCGCCATGCCGCGCAGGGTGACGATGCGGCCGAGCGTGGCGTAGTTGGGCCCGCCGATGCGGCAGACCGGGTCCAGCGCCAGGGTCTCGACCTTGCCGTCCTTCATCAGCCCCTCGCGCAGGTGGAAGCGGGTGATCTCGCCCACCACGAACTCCGCGCCGGTCTCGCCGAAGGGGATCACCTGCGACAGCCGGCATTCCATGGCCACCGGCGCGGCGGCCAGGCGGGGCACGGCGATGGTGTCGCTGGCCACGGTGGCCAGGCCCAGCAGCGCGGCCTCGCTCACGTCCTCGGGATGCTCGGCGCTGCTCTCGTGGATGGCTTCGAGCTGGGAGGAATCGCCGATGTGCACCACGAACTCGCCGCGGTGGTGGATGTGGGCGCCGGTGTCCTTGCGCCGCCCCGCCTTGCGGCCGATGTTCACGCCCAGCATCGGCGGCTTGTTCGACACGAAGGTGAAGCAGGAAAACGGCGCCAGGTTCACCACGCCGGTGGGCGAGAGTGTGCTGATCCAGGCGATGGGCCGGGGCACCACCAGGCCGCTCAGCAGGCGGTAAGTGGCTTCGGGCGTGAGGCTGGCGGGGTCGAGTTGCATGGCGCGATTGTGGTGCGGACGGCCGGCATCCGATATCGGATGCCGTCCACATGGTGGACGTTTTCGAGCTTATTGCGTTGCAGCATCGGGCCCGCCCTGCCTACATTGGGCCTCCACATCCGAAGACACGGATGGATGAACAAGGAGACAAGACACATGCGCAAATTCATCGCGCTCAGCCTGGCGGCCGCCTGCGTGGCCGCGCCGCTCGCAGCCCAGGCCGAATGGCCCGACAAGCCCGTCCGCCTGGTGCTGCCCTATCCGCCCGGCGGCAATGTGGACGGCGCCGCCCGCATCGTCAGCGAGCAGCTGCAGCAGGCCTTCAAGCAGCCCTTCATCGTGGACAACCGGCCCGGCGCCGGCGGCATGATCGCCGGCGAGTTCGTGGCCAAGGCCGCGCCCGACGGCTACACCTTCTTCATGGGCGCCAACGGGCCCATCCTCTTCTCGCCCGTCATCTTCAAGCGCAAGGCCTACGACTGGCGCAAGGACTTCGCGCCGGTGAGCTCGGTCTCCTTCACGCCGCTGGTGCTGCAGGTGCATCCGTCCACGCCCTACAAGACCATCGCCGAGTTCATCGCCGAGGGCAAGAAGCCCGACAACAAACTCACCATGGCCTCGCCCGGCGCCGGTACCCAGAACCACCTGGTCAGCGAATACCTGCAGCGCGAGAGCGGCGCCCACTGGACCACCGTGCACTACAAGGGCAACGCGCCCGCCACCACCGACCTGCTGGGCGGCCAGGTGCAGTTCAACTTCGACCAGGTCTCGGTGGCCGGCCCCTTCATCGCCCAGGGCAAGACCCGCGCGCTGGCAGTGACCTCGCCGCAGCGCCTGCCGCAGCTGCCCGACGTGCCCACGCTCGCCGAATCCGGCTTCAAGGACTTCAGCACCGAGACCTTCACCGGCGTGATGGCGCCGCACGGCACGCCGGCCGAGATCGTGAACCGGCTCTCGTCCGCGCTGCAGAAGATCCTGGCCGACAAGGCCGTGCAGGACCGTTTCCAGGTGCTCGGCTCCGAAGCCCGCGGCATGTCCCCCGACCAGTTCGGCAAGTTCCTCGACAAGGAAGACAAACGATGGATACCGATCATCCAGCAGGCCAACATCTCGGCCGAATGAGCCTGGGCCGCAGCGCTCCGGCGGGCCGTACCGCCGTCTACATCGCGGGCTTCAGCCACAAGAACCCGATCCCCGCCGCCTGCCGCATCGGCCCGCTGGTGGAGAGCGGCAGCGTGCTGGGCACCGACCCGGCCACCGGCCAGGTGGCAGAGGGCATCGAGGCCCAGTGCCGCCACATGCTGGACAACCTGCGCCGCATCGTCGAGGCGGCAGGCGGCGGCGTGCAGGACGTGGTCAAGGTGACCGTCTGGATGAAGGACCGCAGCCAGCGGCCGGCGCTCAACCTGCCCTGGCTGGAGATGTTCCCGGACGCCACCACCCGGCCCGCACGCCATGCGATCCACGCGCCCGAACTCGACATGGGAAAACTCATCGAGTGCGTCTTCACAGCCTACATCGCCTGACCCCGCCATGCCCGAATACCAAGCCTTCAACCCCCACCCGCGCGCGCCCGCCAAGGCGCCGCCGCCGCTGTCCTGCGACAGCCAGTTCCACGTCTTCGGCCCACGCGACCTCTATCCCGTGCGCCCCGGCGCGGCCTACGAGATGCCCACCGCCACCTGGCAGGTGGCGCAGCGCCTGCATGCCACCCTGGGCATACAGCGCGGCGTGATCGTGCAGGCCACCACCTATGGCGCCGACCACCAGGTGGTGCTCGATGCCCTGCAGGGCCTCAACGGCCGCGGCCCGCGCCGCTACCTGGGCTGCGCCAACGCGGCGGTGCTGCTGGAGCGCGACGACGCCTATCTGCAGCAGCTGCACGATGCCGGCGTGCGCGGCGCGCGTTTCACCCGCGGCGGCCTGGGCATCAGCTTCTCGCCCGCCGAGATGGACCGTGCCCTGGGCAAGGTGCGTGAACTGGGCTGGTACATCAAGGTGCAGCCCGAGCCCAGCGGCATCGCCGAGCAGATGAAGGCTTTCGAGCACCTGGACCTGCCGGTGCTGATGGACCACATGGGCCGCGTCGATCCCTCGCTCGGCGATCAGGACCCGAGCCTGCCCGCCGTGCTCGACCTGCTGTCGCGCGGCAACTTCTGGGTGATGCTGTCGTTGTCCGAGAAGCTCTCGAAGACCGGCGAGCCCTGGAACGACGTCGTGCCCCTGGCCCGACGCCTGATCGCCGCCGCGCCCGAGCGCTGCGTGTGGGGCAGCGACTGGCCGCACCCGGTCTCCACCAAGGCCACGCCCAACGAGGGCGCCCTGCTCGATCTGCTCTCCCGATTCGCGCCCGACACGCCCACCCTGCAGAAGGTGCTGGTGGACAACCCCGCCCGCTTCTTCGGATTCACCGCCGAGATGGAGACCGCCGCATGAAGCTGCTGAGCTACTTTCACCACGGACGCCCCGCCTGGGGCGCGCTGGACGCCAGCGGCCAGGGCATCGTCGACCTGGGACGCCGCCTGCCTTCCTACGCCAGCCTGATGGCGCTGCTGGAGGCCGATGCCGTGCCCGAGGCGCAAGCCGCGCTGCAAGGCGCCCAGGCCGACCACGCCCTGTCCGACGTGCAGCTGGCATTGCCCATCCCCGCGCCGCGCAAGATCTTCTGCATCGGCGTGAACTACGCCGACCGCAACGCCGAATACAAGGACGGCAGCAGCCTGCCGAAGTACCCCAGCATCTTCATGCGCGTGCCCGGCTCCTTCGCCGCCCATGGCGCGCCGCTGGTGCAGCCCCGGGAGTCGCAGCAGCTCGACTACGAAGGCGAGATCGGCATCGTCATCGGCCGTGGCGGACGGCGCATTTCGAAGGAGACGGCGCTGGAACACATCGCCGGCCTCACCTGCATCAACGAGGGCACCATGCGCGACTGGGTGCACCATGCCAAGTTCAACGTCACCCAGGGCAAGAACTGGCAGTCCTCCGGCGCCATCGGCCCCTGGATCGCCACCGCCGACGAATACCCCGAGGGTTATGCCGCGCTGCGCGTGTTGACCCGCGTGAACGGCGAGGCCCGGCAGGACGACACCACCGAACGCCTGATGTTCGACTTCGCCTACCTGATCAGCTACCTCTCCACCTTCACCGAACTCGAAGCCGGCGATGTGATCGCCACCGGCACGCCGACCGGCGCCGGCATCCGCTTCGATCCGCCGCGTTTCCTGCAGCCGGGCGACGTGGTGGAGATCGAAGTCAGCGGCGTGGGCATCCTGCGCAACGTGGTGGAGGCCGAATCGTGATCCGCACGACACTCAGCCCCGAGCAATGCCGCGCCGCCGCCGCCGACCTGGAGCAGGCCGACAAGAGCCGCATCCCCTGCGGCCAGTTCTCCAGCCGCCATCCGGGCATGACCATCGACGACGCCTATGCGATCCAGTCGGCCTGGATGGACTTGAAGCTGCAGTCCGGCCGCGTGGCCAAGGGGCACAAGATCGGCCTGACCTCCAAGGCCATGCAGCGCGCGGTGAACATCGCCGAGCCCGACTTCGGCCTGCTGCTCGACGACATGTTCTACCGCGACGGCGGGGTGATCCCGGCCGAGCGTTTCCTGCAGCTGCGCATCGAGGCCGAGCTGGCCTTCATCCTGGCCAAACCCCTGTCGGGCCCGGACTGCACGCTGTTCGACGTGCTGGACGCCACCGCCTACGTCACGCCCGCGCTGGAGATCCTGGATGCCCGCATCCAGCGGGTGGACCCCGCGACGGGCAAGACCCGCAACGTCTTCGACACCATCTCCGACAACGCCGCCAATGCCGCCATCGTGCTCGGCGGCCGGCCCTTCAAGCCGGCGCAGCTCGATGCCGACATGCGGCGCATCGGCGCCATCGTCAGCAAGAACGGCGATGTGGAGGAGACGGGGCTGGCGGCCGGCGTGCTCAACCATCCGGCGCACGGCGTGGCCTGGCTCGCCAACCGGCTGCACCGCCAGGGCGTGAGCCTGCAGGCGGGGGAGGTGGTGCTGGCGGGGTCCTTCATCCGGCCTATCGATGTGGTCAAGGGCGACACCATCGTGGCCGACTACGGCGAGTTCGGCAGCGTCTCCTGCCATTTCGGTTGAAGCTCAGGCCGCCGCGACCTCGTGGTAGCGGCGGTCGAAATACACCAGCCCGTGCGAGGCGCCGCCGAGCGCGGTGCCCACCACTTCGCAGATCAGCACGTCGTGCGTGCCCACGGCGCTGCAGTCCACCACCCGGCAATCGAAGGACACGGCGGCATCGGCCAGCAGCGGCGCGCCGGTGGCGCCGCGGGTCCATTCGGCGGCTTCGAAACGCTGGTCCTGCGGCGTCTTGCCGCCGAACAGGTCGGAGATGGCCTGGTGCCCGGCCGCCAGCGTGTTCACGCACAGCACCGCGTTCCGTTTGACGGCCGCATAGGCCGAGGCATTGCGGTTGAGGCAGACCAGCAGCGTGGGCGGCTCGTCGGTCACGCTGCAGACGGCCGAGGCGGTGAAG
This sequence comes from Xylophilus rhododendri, assembly GCF_009906855.1. NCBI lineage: Bacteria > Pseudomonadati > Pseudomonadota > Betaproteobacteria > Burkholderiales > Xylophilus > Xylophilus rhododendri. The sequence continues at coordinate 2,496,653 of NZ_CP047650.1, read as the reverse complement.
CCGGCGCGGCCGGCGGGCCCGTCGGTGCTGACGATGTGCACCGCCGCGCCCAGGCGCGACATGGCCTGGCGGAACTCGGTCTTGCTGACGGCCATGGCGGGCGCCCCGCTCAGGCCAGCCGGCAGGCTTCGTCGAAGCCCAGGCGCGGCAGGCGGCCGAAGACCTTGGCCTGGTCGCCATGGCCAAGGTTGATCAGCAGGTTGGCGGTCCAGGTGGTGCCGGCGAAGAAGGCGGCATCGACCTTGTCCTTCTCGAAGCCCGACATCGGCCCGGCATCCAGCCCCAGCGCGCGTGCCGCCAGGATCAGGTAGCCGGCCTGCAGGCTGGCGTTGCGGAAGGCCGTTTCGTGCGCCACGGCCGGGCTGCCGGTGAACCAGCTGCGGGCGTCGCCATGGGGGAAAAGCTTGGGCAGCTCCTCGTAGAACTCCCGGTCCCAGGCGACGATGACGGTGACGGGTGCGGTCATCGTCTTCTCGAGGTTGCCCTTGGACAGGGCCGACGCCAGCAGCTGCTTGCCCTGCGGGCTGCGCACGAAGACGAATCGCGCGGGCGAGCAGTTGGCCGAGGTGGGGCCGAACTTCACCAGCTCGTAGAGCCGGCGGACCGTGTCGTCGGAGACCGGCTCCGAGGTCCAGGCGTTCTGGCTGCGCGCCTCGGTGAACAGGGTGGCCAGCGCGGCGGTATCAAGCGCTGAGGACATGGGCGGCTCCGGCGGGTTGCCTGGCCAGGAAGGCCAGCAGGGTCTGGTTGAAGGCCTCGGCCTCGACGATGTTGTGGGCATGCGCGCCGTGGCGCAACAGATCCAGCGTGGCATTCGGCAGGCCATCGGCCAGCCGCTGCGAGCGGGTCCAGGGCACCAGCAGGTCGTCGCGCGACGCACTGACCAGCACGGGTGCCTGGATCTCGCCCAGGCGCGCATCCACGTCGAAGGCGCGCAGGGCCGCGATGCGGGCGCGCATGTTGTCGGCGCCGGGGAAATGCGCGATGGCATGCGCCACCTCGGCCTCGACCAGCGCGGCGTTCTCCAGCGACCAGTCAGCCGGATAGAGGAACAGCGGCTGCGCCTGCACATAGGCCTCCACGCCGCTTGCGCGCAGCAGCTCCAGCCGCGCATCGAAGCAGCGCGCCGAATGCGCATTGGGCGCGGACCAGGCATTGATCAGCACCAGGCTGGCGATGCGCTGCGGCGCATCCAGCGCCAGCTGCAGGCCGACCAGGCCGCCCAGCGCGTGGCCGACCAGGTGGCAGCTTTCGGTGCCGCTGGCATCCATCACCTCGGCCACGTCGGCCGCCATGTCGGCGATCGTGTAGCCGGTGCCCAGGGTGGCCGGGCTGCGCCCGGTGCCGCGCTGGTCATAGGCCACCACACGCCAGCCGGCATCGACCAGCGCAGCGACCTGCGGCTTCCAGTAGTGGGCCGATCCACCCAGGCCGGAGGACAGCAGCACGCTGGGCGCGCCCGGCCGGCCCTGGCCATGGACCTCGTGATACAGCGGGGAGGGCGCCGCCATCTCAGCCCTTCTTGCCCACATGCGCGATGGAGGCGATCTCCACCAGCGCATCGGGCTTGACCAGGCCGCACTGGATGCAGAAGCGCGCCGGCTTCACGCCGGGGAAGTACTCGGCGTACACCGCGTTGATCTTGCCGTAATCGGCCCAGTCCTTGAGGAAGATGGAGTTGAAGGTGACATCGTCCATGGTGCCGCCGGCGGCGGTGATCACGCCCTTGATCGTCTCCAGCACATGGCGGGTCTGCGCGGTGGCGTCGCCCACGTGCACCACGTTGTTGTCCTTGTCGAAGGGCAGGGTGCCCGAGACATAGACGATGCCGTCGGCCAGCGTGCCGGGCACGAAGGGGGCGATGGGCACACCGGTGCCGGGCGGGATGATGGCTTCTTTGGGCATGTGCTTTCCTTCTGCGATCAGGGGTGGTTCAGGCGGAGACGGTCTTGCGGAAATCGGCGACGGTGGAGACCCAGCCGAAGAAGGTCTCCACGTTGTAGACGGCGGCCTTCTGGATGGCGCCGCCGCCCAGCTCGTGGGTGGCGTCCTCCAGCATCACCGAGAAGTATTCGAGGTGGAAGGCGTCGCGCAGGGTGGACTCCACGCACACATTGGTGGCGATGCCGGTGAACACCAGGCTGCGGATGCCGCGCGAACGCAGGGTGCTGTCGAGCGTGCTGTTGAAGAAGCCGCTGTAGCGGGTCTTGGGCACCACGATGTCGCCGGGCTGGGGCTGGCAGGCGGGGATCAGCTCGTAGTCCCAGCCGCCCTTGGCCAGGAACCGGCCGGCCAGCTCGGGCTTCCTGCGCATGGTCTTGAGCGCATTGGACTTGTACCAGTTGGGCGAGCCCGGGCCGCCGGCCTCCACATAGGCGGCGTCCCAGCCGTTCTGCAGGAAGACGACCAGCATGCCGGCCGCACGTGCATCGGCGATCGCCTGCACGATGTTGTCGATCACGCCTTTGGCGCCGGAGATGTCGAAGCCGGCCGAATCCACATAGCCGCCTTCGGTGGCATAGGCGTTCTGCATGTCGACCACGATCAGCGCGGTCTGCGCCGGCTGCAGGGCCACCGGCTCGGGCCGGGCCGGCAGGATCAGCGGCGCGGGCGCGCCCGGCAACTGCGGCGGGCCGACGGGGATGGTGGAGGTGAGGGTGAGGTTCTTCTCGGTCATGCGGGCCTCATGCGGCGACGGGCTGGTCGGCGGCGACCCGGGAGGGCACGGGGGTGTCGGCGCCTACGCGGCTCTTCATCAGCGGCTGGATGCGTTCGCCGAAGTTCTTCACGCCGGGCACGAAGTCGTCGAAGGTCAGCAGCACGCCCTCGGTGCCGGGCACCTCGGCCATCTCGTCGAGCAGGCGTGCCACGGTGGCGTAGGAGCCGATGAAGGTGCCCATGTTGATGTTGACCGCCGACGTCGGGTCGGCCATCTGGCGCACATTGGTGTCGCTGCCGGACTTGGTGTCGGCCGCCGCCTGGCCGCCGAGCCAGGAGATGGCCTCCTGGTCGGCGCCGGCCTTGTAGTGCTCCCACTTGGCGCGGGCGGCCTCGTCGGTCTCGTCGGCGATGACCATGGCCAGCACGTAGGTGGAGACGTCGCGGCCGGTCTTCTTGGTCGCCTCGATGAGCTTCTCGGCGGAGGGCGCGAAGGCCTTGGGGGTGTTGATGCCCTTGCCGAAGCAGAAGTTGTAGTCGGCGTACCTGGCCGAGAACTCCATGCCGGCGTCGCTGCCGCCGGCGCAGATCACCTTCATGTCGGCCTGCGGGCGGGGGCTGAGGCGGCAGTCGTCCATCTGGAAATGCTCGCCCTTGAAGTCGGACTTGCCGGTGGTCCACAGCTCGCGCAGGATCTGCACGTATTCGGAGAGGTATTCGTAGCGGGTGGAGAAGAACTGGTCGCCGGGCCACATGCCCATCTGCGAGTACTCGGGGCGCTGCCAGCCGGTGACCAAGTTCACGCCGAAGCGGCCGTTCGAGATCGAGTCGATGGTGCTGGCCATGCGGGCCACGATGGCGGGCGGCATCACCAGCGAGGCGGCCGTGGCGAAGAGCTTGATCTTGGTGGTGACGGCTGCCAGGCCGGCCATCAGGGTGAAGGATTCGAGGTTGTGGTCCCAGAACTCGGTTTTGCCGCCGAAGCCTCTGAGCTTGATCATGGACAGCACGAAGTCCATGCCGTAGTGCTCTGCCGACTGGGCGATCTGCTTGTTGAGTTCGAAGGTCGGCTGGTACTGGGGGGCGGTTTCCGAGAGCAGCCAGCCGTTGTTGCCGATGGGGATGAAGACTCCGACTTTCATGGGACCTCTGGGCGTTGGGGGTGCCGCTGCGCGGCGGGGCTTGCGGGCTTATGCACGTGGCGTGCCAACGGGGGAATCTCTTTTTAAATCAAATGCTTGTGATGCTGGGGGTGGTTTTTTTTGACCAAATGGTCCAGATTTGCTTTGGGCTGTGAGGGAGGAGCCCGGGCGTGGTGCGCGGAGGGCGCGGATGTGGTGCGTTTTTGGGGGTTTTCTCTTGCCGAGGGCTGGTTCTCCTGCGGAGGGCGGAGCTGGGGCTGCGCGCCCCAGACCGCGCTCACTTTCTTTGCTTCGCTGTTTAGACCGGGGACATGGGAAACACCCGTGCGGGGACATAGGAAACACCTCGGCTCAATTGGAAGCGGTCGCCGCAGGGCTGTCCAGGCGCATGAAGCAGTGGTGGCTGAAGTAGATGTCATAGCAGCCGTCGTGCTCGGGATCGGGCCGGAAGGCCACCGGCAGGCGGTGCAGCGCGTGCGACAGGCGCAGCTTGTGGCCCTGGAACTTCACGAAGCCGTTCCAGCCCACGGTCACGACGTGATCGTGCTCGGCGTATTCGATCTCCGGCAGCACCTGCGGCATGGCCCGCGGGCTCATGCGGTAGCGCTGTGCGGGTGTCTGCATGGCGATGCCTTCGTGCGGCCTCTCGTGGTTGTAGACAGCCCTCCAGCGGTCGAGCGCGTCCTGTGCATGGGCGAGGTTGTCGAAGGTCCTGCCGTTGAGCACCTCGGCCTTGAGCGAACGGTGGAAGCGCTCGAGCTTGCCGTTGGTCTGCGGGTGGTACGGCGCGCTGTGGCTGACGCGCATGCCCAGCCGGATGAACCAGATGTCGAGCCCGCTGAGGTGGCCCGGTGCGCTCGGCACGCCCCAGGGCGCGCCGTTGTCGGCGTTGATGCGCGCGGGCAGCCCGTAGCGCTCGAAGACGGCCTGGAGCTGGCTCTGCACCGTGGCGCTGTCGGTCCTGGCGCAGGCGGCCGCGGCCAGGTTGAAGCGCGAGTGGTCGTCGAGCAAGGTCAGCGGGTTGCAGCGCCCGGCAGCGGTCTCGAAGTGGCCTTTGAAGTCGAGCTGCCACAGCGCGTTGGGATGCTCGTGCTCGAAGCGCTGCCAGGGCTGGCTGGCAGCGCTCGCCTCTTGAGGGATCAGGCCGTTGCGTCGCAGGATGTCGGTGACGGTGCTGGTGGCGGGCACCTCGCGGTGGCCGAGGTCCAGCAGCCTGCGGCAGATCTTGCGCGCGCCCCAGGCAGGATGCTCGCGCCGCATCGCCAGGACGGTCGACTGCATGTCCGCGGGCGTCTGCAGCGGGCTGTGTACGGGGCGCCTGGAGCGCTCCACGAAGGCCGCCTGACCTTCCACTGCAAAACGCTTGAGCAGCGCATAGCCCGCCTTGGGCGTGATGTTGAAGCGCCGGCACAACTCGCGCCGATTAGCCCCTTCCTGCTGGGCCAGTTCCACGAACTCTTGCTTGGTGCTCATGAGGTCTCTCGGTTGCCAGGGCATGGGCTTCTCCTCGGCTTGTCTGCCGCACAGAAGTGTTTCCCATGTCCCCGCACACCCGTTTCCCATGTCCCCGGTCTGAACACTTCGCCAAAGAAAGTAAGCAAAGAAAGGCGACCCGACACCCGAGGCCCTTCGGGCACCGCTGCGGTACTCGCAAAGGCGGGGTCCACGACAACTCGCCTTCGACTCAAACAGGTCGTGGCCCTGATCCGCCTTTGCTCCGTTCCTCGCTCTCGGGCTCACGGGACCCGGATACGGGGACAGCGGCTGCTTCGCAGCGCAACGGGCCGTCGCTGCGCTCGGCCTGGGGTAGGAAGGCGGCGCCCAATGTGGGCTGGTGTTCAATCAGAGGCCGAGCGCAGCGACGGCCCGTCGCCCTGCGAAGCAGTGGCTGTCCCCGCTCCCCGGGTCCCGTCTGCGGGTGAGCGAGGAGCGCAGCAAAAGCGGATCAGGGCCACGACCTGTTTGAGCGAAGCGAGTTGTCGTGGACCCCGCTTTTGCGAGCACCGCAGCGTGCCCCCCTCGAAGAGGGGGGACTCCCGCAGCCGGGTCGCCTTTCTTTGCTTACTTTCTTTGGCGAAGCAAAGAAAGTGAGCGCGGTCTGGGGCGCGCAGCCCCAGCTCCGCCCTCCGCGAAGGAGAAGACCCCCCCCTCAGGCAGTCTCAGCCAACGCATCCGAAAGAGCGCTGACCATGCGGTCAATCTCGGCCTTCTCCGAGATGAAGGGCGGCGCCAGCTGGATGGTGTCGCCGCCGTAGCGCACGTAGAACCCCTTCTTCCAGCATGCCATGGCCACCTCATAGGGCCGCTTGGCCGGCTCACCGGGAACGGAGGCCAGCGTGATGCCCGCAGCCAGCCCGATGTTGCGGATGTCCGTCACGTGCTTCACGCCCTTGAGGCTGTGCACGGCCGCCTCGAAATGCGGCGCCAGCGCCCGCACCCGCCCGACCATGTCTTCCTTCTGCAGCACCTCCAGCGCGGCAACACCGGCGGCGCAGGCCACAGGATGGGCCGAGTAGGTGTAGCCATGCGGAAACTCCACCATGTACTCCGGCCCGCCGGCAGCCATGAAGGTGTCGTACACCTCGCGGCTGGCGATCACCGCGCCCAGCGGCTGGGCGCCGTTGGTCACCTGCTTGGCCACGTTCATGATGTCCGGCGTCACGCCGAAGGCTTCCGCGCCGGTGAAGGCGCCCACGCGGCCGAAACCGGTGATGACCTCGTCGAAGATCAGCAGGATGTTGTTGGCGGTGCAGATCTCGCGCAGGCGCTGCAGATAGCCCTGCGGCGGCACGATCACGCCGGCCGAGCCCGACATCGGCTCCACGATCACCGCGGCGATGTTGGAGGCGTCGTGCAGTGCGATCAAATCGAGCAGGCGGTCGGCCAGGGCGGCGCCTTCGGTGGGCATGCCGCGGGTGAACAGGCGGTCGGCGCTGTGGGTGTGGGGCAGGTGGTCGGCTTCCACGGCCTGGCCGAAGAGCTTGCGGTTGCCGCCGATGCCGCCGACCGAGATGCCGCCGAAGTTCACGCCGTGGTAGCCCTTCTCGCGGCCGATCAGCCGGGTCTTGGTGCCCTGGCCCTTGGCGCGCCAGTAGGCGCGGGCCATCTTCAGCGAGGTGTCGGCGGCTTCCGAGCCGGAGCCGGTGAAGAACACATGGTCCAGGCCTGCGGGCGTCAGTTCCTTCAGCTTGTTGGCCAGCTCGAAGGACAACGGGTGGCCGAACTGGAAGGCGGGTGCGTAGTCGAGCTTGGCGATCTGGCGGCTGACGGCTTCGGTGATCTCCGGGCGGCCATGGCCCAGGCCGGTGCACCACAGGCCCGACAGGCCGTCGAAGATCTTGCGGCCGGCGTCGTCGGTGAAGTAGGCGCCCTTGGCTTCCACCACCATGCGCGGATCGGCCTTGAAGTTGCGGTTGCCGGTGAAAGGCATCCAGTGGGCGTCGAGCCAGGCGGCGTCGGTGCGGACTTCGGGGGATTGCGGTTCGATGGTGGCGAGGGTCATGGCGAAAGGCTCCAGCGGAAGGTGGACAACAGCCGCGATTGTGGTGCGGCGCTTATCCCCTGAAAATGGCGCGATATCGTTATTCACTTGAGCGTTCATGCAAGTAAAGACCCCCGCTGGCGCACCCGAGAAATCGCGCGCCCTGCTCGGCCAGCTCAGCGACATGGACCTGCGCCTGCTGCGGGTGTTCAAGACCGTCGTGGAATGCGGCGGCATGTCGGCGGCCGAACTGGAGCTCAACATCGGCACCTCCACCGTCAGCCGCCACGTGAAGGACCTGGAGACCCGCCTGTCCCTGGTGCTGTGCCGGCGCGGCCGGGCCGGCTTCGCGCTGACCGCGGAAGGCCAGCGGGTGTACGACGAGACCCTGAGGTTGCTGGCCTCGGTGCAGGCCTTCCGCAGCAGCGTGGACGACATCCACCACCGCATGGGCGGCGCGCTCGACGTGGCGGTGTTCGACAAGACGGCCAGCAATCCCGAGGCGCGTGTCGATCTCGCCATGGCGCGTTTCGCCGAGCGGGCGCCGGAGGTGGCGCTGAACGTGCACATCGGCTCGATCAACGCCATCGAGCGCGGCGTGATCGACGGCGCCTTCCAGGTCGGCATCATCCCGGCGCACCGCAGCTCGCGCACCCTGGCCTACGGCGAGCTGTTCGGCGAGACCATGCTGCTGTACTGCGGCGAGCGCCATCCGCTCTTCGGCGCCGCGCACGGCAAGCTGAGCTGGGCGCGGCTGCGCGAATACGCCTTCGCCGGCCTGGGCTACCACTCGCCCAACATGGCGCTGACCCACCGCGCACAGCTCACCCGCAAGGCCACGGGTTTCGACCAGGAGGCGATCGCGCTGCTGGTGCTGTCGGGCCGCTACCTGGGTTTTCTGCCCGACCACTATGCGCAGGCCTTCGAGCAGGCAGGCCGCATGCAGGCGATCGCGCCGGAGCGTTTCCGCTACGAATGCCGCTTCGTCAGCCTGCTGCGGCGCTCGCCCGCGCCTTCGCGGGCCGCCAAGCTGTTCCACGACTGCCTGGTCGAGGCGCATGCGGCGCCAACGCCCTGAAGCCGGGGCTCAGCCCGGCCCGCTGTCCTCCGCGCGCACGAAGAGACGCGGCCCCAGCATGCCCACCAGCAGCGCCGCCACGATGCAGGCGCTGCCGGCCCACTGCCAGGGCGTGATGGTCTCGCCCAGCACCAGCATGCCGGTGGCCAGGCCGATCACCGGCACGCCCAGGCTGAAGGGCGCCACCCGGTTGGCGGGGTGGCGCTGCAGCAGCCAGGTCCACAGGGCGTAGCCGGCCAGGGTGGCGCACCAGCCGAGATAGGCCACGCCGGCCCAGCCGGTGGCGCTGGCATGCAGCCACTGCCAGCGCGTGGCCTCGGGGTCGAACAGCCAGGCCAGGCCAGCGAAGGGCAGGATGGGCACGAGCGAGATCCACACCATGAAGGGCAGCGCGTCGTAGCGCGGCTGGCTGGCCTGGATGCGCCGCACGATGATGTTGGACACCGCCCACATGGTGGCGGCCCCCAGGATCAGCACCAGGCTGGCCAGCGTGATGCCGCCGCCGGCACCGCCCGCGAACTCGATGCCGAAGCAGGCCAGGCCGGCCGCCGCCAGCGCCAGGGCCGCACGGGCCGCGCCACGCAGGGGCTCGCGCAGCAGCAGCAGGCCCAGCAGGGCGGTGAAGAAGACCTGCGTCTGCAGCAGCACCGAGGCCAGCGCCGCGCTCATGCCCATGCGGATGGCGACGAAGACCATGGCGAACTGCGCCAGCTGGGCTAGCCCGGCGGCCAGCAGCCAGCGCCATCGCAGCGGCGGGCGCGGCAGGACCAGCACCAGGGGCAGCGCGGCGAACAAATAACGGAAGGTGCCCAGCTGGAAGGGCGTGAACTCGCGCAGCGTCACCTTGGTGACCACGAAGTTCAGCCCCCAGATGACGACGACGAGCAGTGCGGCGGCCAGCTCGCGCGGGGCAAAGGAGGTGTGGGGTGTCGTCATGCGGTCGCCATCATGCGGCAGGCGCGGCCGGGTGGCCTCAGGTGCTTTCGCGCTCGACGATGCGGAACTCCACCGCGACGGTCCGCTCGGCCGGCGGCCGGCCTTCGGCGCAGCCGGCGATCATCGCGGCCGCCATGCTGCCGATGGCGGCGCCGTCGATGTGCACGCTGCTCAGGCCCGGCTGCATGGAGGCGGCGATGTCCAGGTTGCCGAAACCGACCACCGCCAGCCGCTGGGGCACCGGGATGCCGCGCACCCGGGCCTCGGTGAGCACGCCGGCGGCCATCATGTCGGAGCTGCAGAACACGGCGTCGATGGCGGGGTCGGCCTGCAGCAGCGCGGCCAGGCCTTCGCGGCCGTGGCGGTGGGTGGTGGGCGAATCGGCCAGCTGCAGCGGTGGCGGCGGCAGGCCCAGCGCCCGCGCCTGGTCGCAGAAGCCCTGCACCCGCCGCAGGGCGCGGTCGTCCCGGCCACTCAGCAAGGCCGGGCGGCGCCGCCCGCGGCCGTGCAGGAAGCCGCAGACATCGCGGCCTATGCGTTCGTGCGACAGGGCCAGCAGCATGTCGATCGGCTCGGGTGTGTCGTCCCAGGTCTCGACCACCGGGATGCCGGAGGAGATCAGCATGGCGCGGCCCTCGGGCGAATGCAGGATGCCGGTCAGCACGATGCCGTCGGGCCGGCGGCCGATGATGGCGCGCAGCAGCTCGTCCTCGCGGGAGCGGGCATAACCGATCTGGCCCACCATCAGCTGGAAGCCGCGGGCCTCGAAGGCATCGGTCAGCGCGCCCACCATCTGCGAGAACAGGGAGCCGTGGATGGTCGGCACCAGGGCGGTGACCAGGTGGCTGCGCGAGGAGCGCAGGCCGTTGGCCATCAGGTTGGGCACATAACCCAGGGCGCGCACGGCTTGCTCGACGCGGGCGCGCAACGGCGCGGTCACCCGCTGCGGCGTGTGCAGCACACGCGACACCGTCATCGCCGAAACGCCCGCGAGCTGCGCCACCTCACGCAAGGTGACGGCGGGCCGGCCGCGTTCGGCGGCGGCCCTGTCCAAGGAGGGTCCTGCATTCATGGCCGGCAAGTCTAGGACCAGGGCCTGCCGGTTCCGGCGGGTTCTTTTGGGTCACTTCCGCCTTCTGGCGACTGTTTACGTCGAACAAACGAAAGCGTTCGCTTGTTTTCGAAGAAGGGCTCAGGGCTTCTTCTGGGACGGATCGGTCGCCGCCGAGGCGCCTTCGCCTGAGCCGGGCGCGGGCGCCAGGGTCTTGGGGTCGGCATTGGCGCCCGCGGCCGGCGCGCTCGGATGGTCGGAGGAGGACGAAGCGGCGGCGGGCGCGCTGGCGGCCGGTGCCGCGGGCGCATCGCTGCTGCGCTGGCCGCAGGCCGTCAGCACGACGGCGGCGATGGCGGCGCAAATCAGGGTGTGGGGCTGGGACATGGCGCGATCCGTCAAGGGTTGGAATGCGGCCACTCTAGGGGCCGCGGAACGCGCGGCAAGCAGGGCTGCAGCCCATGGCCCTGTCGGCGGACAACCGCATGGATGCGTCGGCGAAAAAGGGGGGAGGGGCGGAAAGCAGCCGGAGTCGAACCGACCAGGAAGCGGCTGGCGCCCCCTACCGGGTTTGAAGCCCGGGCACACCACCGGATGCGTGTGCTTTCCTCGATGAACGAAAGGCAAATTCTAGGCGTTCAGGCTTCGCTGGCCGGGCCGTGTTCGGTCCAGCGCATGCCGGGGCGGATCCAGTGCGCATCGCCGACGCGGCGCATGTAGCCGATGCGGTCGAAGAATTCCAGGATCTGGATGGCGCGCTTGCGGCCCAGCTGCACCGCATCGCGGAACTCGCGGGCCTCCACCGGCCGCCCGTCGCCCAGCGCGGCGGCGATGCCGGCCAGCTTGGCGATGCTTTCGGACGGATAGAACAGGTCCTTGACCACCTGGTGCATGGCGCCGCTGCGGGCCTGCTTGCGCAGCAGCTCGCGCACCGCGTCCTCGCGCTGGCCGGTGGCGGCGGCCAGGTCGCGCACCCAGGGCGGGTCGTTGCCGCCGGCCAGCTGCAGGGGCAGGAGTTGTCGGGCCAGCGCCTCTTCGGCTGCGTCCAGTTCCAGCCGGTGGCCGGGGCGGTGCAGCCATTGGCCGCTGCGCTGCAGGGCGCCGTCGTCGCTGTCCAGCAGGCGGGCGATCCAGGCGTTCCAGTACGGGGCCTGCGCGCTGCCCCGGGCGGGGAAGACCATGCGCTGCAGCCGGGCGCTGTTCAGGCCGGGCTCGTCGGGGGCGCGGACGTGGTGGCGGTCCAGGGCTTCGACGATGCGCTGGCGCAGGGCGGCCCAGGCCTGCGGCGCCAGCCAGAGCAGGTCGTCGTCCGCGCCGCCGCCCAAAGGGAAGGCGGGTGCGTCGCTGCCGGCCCAGCCGGCATCCGGCCAGCGGCCCAGCAGGCGGGCCAGGCCGCTGCGGGTGAGGCCGGCCGGCGCGGCCAGTAGCAGCGGGCGGGCATCGCCCTCGGCCACCAGGGTTTCCAGCGCGGCCAGCCAGGCCAGACGCTCGGCGCTGCGGCGGCGGCGCTCGGGGGCCTGCGGGTCCAGCACCACGGCGCCGCCCACCGTGCGGTTTCCCTGGGCGTTGCGCAGGATCAGCCGGTCGCCCGGCAGCACGAAGACCGGCGCGTCGAACACCAGCTGCACCCAGCCCTCGCCGCCGGGGGCGACGGTGTCGGCCTGCAGCGGCACCGCATGGGCCTGGCGGTGGGCGGCACCCAGGTGCACATGGAGGGCCGTCCAGGCGCCCAGCGCGGGCGCGTCGGCCAGCAGATGCAGGCGCACGTCGATGCGCTGGGTGGGTCGCAGCACCCGGGCATCGGCGATCCAGTCGCCCCGTCCGATCCGCTGCTTGTCGATCCCGGCCAGGTTGAGCGCCACCCGCTCGCCGGCCCGGCCTTCGGTCGCCGCCCGGTTCTGCGCATGCAGGCTGCGCACCCGCACCGGCTCGCCGGTGGCCGAATGCGTGACCGTGTCGCCCACCACCACCCGCCCGCCGAAGACGGTGCCGGTGACCACCGTGCCCTGGCCGGCCAGGGTGAAGACCCGGTCCACCGCCAGGCGGAACAGGCCGTCGTCGCGGCGCTGGCGCCACTGGCGGGCGAGGGTGAAGAGGTGTTCGCGCAAGGCCTCGATGCCGTGCTGCGGGCCGGTGGTGTCGGGCGCGATGGCGGTCTCGAACACCGGCGCGTCCTGCAGCGGCGAGCCGTGCAGCAGGGCCGCGATGTCGGTCCGCACGGCGGCGATGCGTTCGGCATCCACCCGGTCGGTCTTGGTCAGCACGACCGTGCCCTGGGCGATGCCGAAGAGTTCCACGATGGCCAGGTGCTCGCGGGTCTGCGGCATCACGCCGTCGTCGGCCGCCACCACCAGCAGCACATGGGCGATGCCGGAGGCGCCGGCCGCCATGGTGTGGACGAACTTCTCGTGCCCCGGCACATCGATGATGCCCAGCACGCCGCCGCCCTCCGGCACCGGTGCGTAGGCGTAACCCAGCTCGATGGAGATGCCGCGCGCCTTCTCCTCCTTCAGCCGGTCGGTGTCCACGCCGGTGAGGGCGCGCACCAGGGTGGTCTTGCCATGGTCGACATGGCCGGCGGTGCCCAGGATCATGTCGTGGCCAGCAGTGCCTGCAGCATGGGGAGCTGGTCGGTGAAGGCGGCCTCGTCGGCGGCTTCCAAACAGCGCAGGTCCAGCCACAGGGACTGGTCGGCGATGCGGCCGATGACCGGCCTCGGCAGCCCGCGCAGGGCGGCCTCCAGCCGGGCCAGCTGACGGCCGGCGCGTTTGGCTTCGCGCGGCGCCAGGCGCAGGCCGGCGCTGGGCAGGGTATCGACGGGCAGGGCGCCGCTGCCGATCTGGCTGGACATGGTCGCCACCGTCACCTCGAAATCCTTCGCCGCCGCCTGCACGACCGGCAGCAGGCGCTGGGCCTCGGCCCGCATCTGCGCCTGCGGCCGGGTGAACAGGCGCAGCGTGGTCAGCCGCTCGGCCAGGTGTTCCGGCGAGAGGTAGAGGCGCAGCACCGGCTCCAGCGCGGCCAGGGTCAGCTTGCCCACCCGCAGGGCGCGCTTGAGCGGATTCTTCTTGATCTTCGCGATCAGGTCCCGGCGGCCCACGATCAGCCCGGCCTGCGGGCCGCCCAGCAGCTTGTCTCCGCTGAAGGTGACGATGTCGGCGCCCGCGCCCACCACGTCGCGCACGGTGGGTTCGTGGGGCAGGCCCCACTGCGCCATGTCCACCAGCGTGCCCGAGCCCAGGTCCACCGCCAGCGGCAGGCCGTGGGCATGGGCGATCGCGGCCACCTCGGCCTCGCCCACGCTCTTGGTGAAACCGGTGACGGCGTAGTTGCTGCAGTGCACCTTCATCAGCATGCCGGTGCGCGGCCCGATGGCCTCCTGGTAGTCCTTGGCATGGGTGCGGTTGGTGGTGCCCACCTCCACCAGGCGCGCGCCAGCCCGGCCCATGATGTCCGGGATGCGGAAGGCGCCGCCGATCTCCACCAGCTCGCCGCGCGAGACGATGACCTCCTTGCGCGGCGCCAGCGCATTGAGCGTGAGCAGCACGGCGGCGGCATTGTTGTTGACCACGGTGGCGGCCTCGGCGCCGGTCAGCTCGCAGAGCAGCTCGGCGACCAGGTCGTCGCGGTCGCCGCGGCCGCCGGTGGCCAGGTCGAATTCCAGGTTGGCCGGCGCGGTCAGGGCCTGCAGCACCGACTGCACCGCCGCGTCCGGCAGCAGCGCCCGGCCCAGGTTGGTGTGCAGCACGGTGCCGGTGAGGTTGAAGACGGCACGCAGCCTGGGTGCGAAACGTTCGGCCAGGGTGCGCTCGCAGGCGGCGGCCAGGGTGTCGTCGGCGATGGCGTCCGCCGCGAGCTGGCCGGCCAGGGCGGCGGGCCGCAGCCGGTCGAACTCGGCGCGCAGGGCGGTGGCGACGGCGGAATGGCCGTAGCGCTCGGCCAGGGCCCGCAGCGGCGCTGCTCCCAGCACACGGTCGACCGAGGGCAGGCGCTGGGCGGGCTGGTCCATGCTCACACCGCCAGAGGCTTCTCGATGGCCAGCAGCGGATTGCCGCTGGCGCGCGAGAACTCGGTCTCGCCCATCAGCAGGTCCAGCGTGATGCTGGCCAGGTCGTCGGCCACCGGGTCGACATACGGGTCCTGCTCCTGGTCCACCAGCTTGCGGTAGGTGTGGCAGGTGTCGCAGGTCTCGGCTAGCACCGGCTGGCGGGTGTCGGCCTTGCCCGCGGGCGTGGCCTGGGCATCGGCCGCGCCCTGGTAACGCACGCCCTTGGTCGATTCGCAGTGGCTGCATTTCACCCGCACCATGTGCCATTCGGTGGCGCAGCAGCTGCAGTGCAGATAGCGGTGGCCGCCCGCCTCGCCGCCGATGCGCAGCACGCTGGCCACCGGGGCGCTGCCGCAGACGGGGCAGACGGTGGCGGGCTCGGCATAGGGCACGTCCTTCTCGGACAGCGCCGCCGCGCGTATGGCGTAGACCACCTGCAGCGCGGCCATCACCAGCGGGGCTGCGGCCAGCTCTTCCCGGCCGATGTTGTCGGCCAGCACCTGGCGGGCCAGGGCATCCAGCGCGGTGTCGTCCAGCGCGGCCAGGTGGTCGAACACCGGCTGCAGGGCGGCCGGCACGGCGGCATCGCCCTTCAGTTCGGCGACCAGGCCGCGCAGCGTGCCGCGCCAGGCCGCGGGCAGCGCATCGGCCACCGGCAGCAGCGGCATGCCGTGCGCGCTGGCGCGTTCGGCCGCTCCGGCCGGCAGCGGCTCGGCAGGCGCCGCCTGGCTCACCTGGTGATGCTGCGCATCCACCAGCCGTGCGGCGAACAGCAGGTAGTCGGCGATGGGATTGCCCGCCGCGAGCTGGCGCAGCCGCGCGGCCCGCTCCTGGAACAGCGTGGCCGGCTGCGGCAGGCGAATGCGGGGGAAGTGGATGCGGTCGAGGGTCTCGATCTCGCCGGGCTGGAGGATGCGTTGCACGGACAGATATCCCAAAGCAGAAGGATCGACAAAAACAGGGACGCCGGGCGGACCCGGCGTCTTTCTACAGGATCGGGCAGGCCAGTCTAGACATCGCGCCGCTCGCGCGCCAGCGCGCGTTCCCGGTCCACCACCTCGTCATACCAGCCCTTGTGGTGCTTGCGCGCCCAGGCGTAGGTCACCCAGCCGCGGGTCATCGCGCGGATCGAGCCCTTGATCCACAGCGCCGCATAGATGTGCACGATGATGGAGCAGATGATCACGAAGCCGAAGAAGGCATGCAGCAGCGAGGCCGCGCGGATCACCGAGATGGGGAAGAAATGGCTGAAGTAGGCCCGCCAGATCACCAGCCCCGTCAGCAGCAGGCCCAGCATGCAGGCCAGCAGCACCCAGAACAGCAGCTTCTGGCCGGCGTTGTAGCGGCCGATGGCGGGCAGCTTCTCCTCGTGGTTGGTGAGCACGTCGCCGATCTGCCTCATCCACTGCACGTCCTTCTGTTCCAGGAAGTTGTGGTGCCAGAAACGGATCACCAGCAGCGTGAAGGAGATGAACATCGCCACGCCCACGAAGGGATGCAGGATGCGTGTCCACGGCCCGCCGCCGAACAGGTTCGTCAGCCAGAACATGGCGGGGTGGAACAGCGCCAGTCCCGACAGCGCCAGGATCACGAAGCAGATCGCCGTGATCCAGTGGTTGCTGCGCTCGTTGGGCGTGTAGCGCTGGATCACCGGCTCCTCGTTGGCCGTGGCGAAGTCGCGCGCGGTGGGTGCTTCAGCCTTGTGGATGCTGCTCATGGCGGGCCTCCTGTTCCTTCACTTCGGCCAGCGGGTCGGTGTCCACGCCCGCATCCTCGCGCCGGGCCAGCGCCTCGGCTTCGGCATCGTCTTCCTCGTGTTGGTTGGTCTCGTTGGGACCGACACGGGTGTAGTGGAAGAAGCCGGCCAGCGCGGTCAGCGCGATGCCGGCCAGCGCCAGCGGCTTGGCCGCGCCCTTCCAGAAGCCGACCATCGGGCTGATCTTGGGCTTGTTGGGCAGGCCGCTGTACAGCGAGGGCTTGTCCGCATGGTGCAGCACGTACATCACATGCGTGCCGCCCACGCCCGCCGGGTCGTACAGGCCGGCCTTGTCGAAGCCGCGTTCCTTCAGGTCCTCGATGCGTTCCTCGGCCTGGTCCTTCATGGCCTGCTTGGTGCCGAACATGATGGCGCCGGTGGGGCAGGTCTTCACGCAGGCCGGCTCCTGGCCCACGGCCACGCGGTCCGAGCACAGGGTGCACTTGTAGGCCTTGCTGTCCTTCTTGGAGATGCGCGGCACGTTGAAGGGGCAGCCGGCGATGCAGTAGCCGCAGCCGATGCAGGCCTCCTCGTGGAAGTCCACGATGCCGTTGGTGTACTGCACGATGGCGCCCGGCGAAGGGCAGGCCTTGAGGCAGCCCGGGTCCTCGCAGTGCATGCAGCCGTCCTTGCGGATCAGCCATTCGAGGTTGCCGCTCTCCTCGTTCTCGTATTCGGTGAAACGCATCACCGTCCAGGAGTTCTCGGTGAGGTCGGCCGGGTTGTCGTACACACCGAGCGTGCTGCCCACGTCGTCGCGCAGGTCGTTCCACTCCATGCAGGCGGTCTGGCAGGCCTTGCAGCCTATGCACTTGGAGACGTCGATCAGCTTGGCCACCTCGCCCGAATGGGGCGAGCGGGCCTGCGGCTCGGGCAGGGTGGTGGCGGAGCGCCGTTTGATATCGAGCGATTGCAATGACATGTCGGGCTCCTCAGACCTTTTCCACTTTGACCAGGAAGGTCTTGAATTCCGGCGTGTTGGTATTGCCGTCGCCCACGAAGGGAGTCAGCGTGTTGGCCAGGAAACCGGCCTTGGTCACGCCCTTGAAACCCCAGTGGATGGGGATGCCCACGTGGTGCACCGTCTTGCCCTCGATCGTCATCGGCTTGATGCGCTTGGTCACCACCGCCGCGGCCTTGATGTAGCCGCGCTTGGAACTGACCTTGACCATCTGGCCGTTGGCGATGCCCAACTCCCTGGCCATCGCCTCGCCGATCTCCACGAACTGCTGCGGCTGCACGATGGCGTTGAGCAGCGCGTGTTTGGTCCAGTAGTGGAAATGCTCGGTCAGCCGGTAGGTCGTGCCCACGTGCGGGAAGTCCGCCGCCTTGCCGAAGGTCTCCCACACCGACTTGAACACCCGCGCCGCCGGCGAGCTGGTCGCCTTGGGGTTGTTGGGGTTCATCGGGTTGTAGCCGAGCGGCGTGTCGAAGGGCTCGTAGTGCTCCGGGAACGGGCCTTCGTTGAGTCCCTTGCGGGCGAAGAAACGCGCCACGCCCTCGGGGTTCATGATGAAGGGGCCGGCGCCGGTCTCGGGCGCCAGGTTGGCGCCGAAGTCGGCCACGTCGGCACCCACCCAGGCGCTGCCGTTCCAGTGGACCAGGTCGCGCTTGGGGTTCCAGGGCTTGCCCGCGGGATCGCAGGAGGCGCGGTTGTAGAGGATGCGCCGGTTGGCCGGCCAGGCCCAGGCCCAGTTCAGGGTGTTGCCGATGCCGGTGGGGTCGGAGTTGTCGCGCCGGCCCATCTGGTTGCCGGCCTGGGTCCAGCTGCCGGCGAAGATCCAGCAGCCGCTCATGGTGCTGCCGTCGTCGCGCAGTTCGCCGAAGCCGGAGATCTGCTCGCCGGCCTTGCGCAGCACCTTGGTCGGGTCGGCCGGGTCCATCAGGTCGACCAGGGCGCGGCCGTTGTATTCCTTGGCCACCTCCATGGGCGTGGGCTCGTCGGACTGGGCGTAGGGCCACCACAGGTTGACGATGGGGTCCGGGAACTTGCCGCCGTCCTTCTGGTACATCGCCTTGATGCGCAGGTACAGCTCCGACATGATGCGGATGTCGGTCTCGGCCTGGCCCGGCGGCGCGGCGGCCTTCCAGTGCCACTGCAGCACCCGCGAGGAGCTGACGACCGAACCCTCTTCCTCGGCGAAGCAGGTGGTGGGCAGGCGGAACACCTCGGTCTGGATCTTCGAGGAGTCCACGTCGTTGTGCTCGCCGTAGTTCTTCCAGAACTCCGATGTCTCGGTGGCCAGCGGATCCATGATGACCAGGAACTTGAGCTTGGCCAGCCCCTCGCGCACCCGGTCCTTGTTGGACAGGGCGGCCAGCGGATTGAAGCCCTGCGCCAGGTAGCCGTTGACCTTGCCTTCCTTCATCAGCTCGAAGATCTGGAGCATGTCGTACTCCTTGTCGAGCTTGGGCAGGTAGTCGTAGGCCCAGTTGTTCTCGGCGGTGGCGGCCGGGCCGTACCAGGCCTTCATCAGGCTGACGTGGAACTTGGGATAGTTCTGCCAGTAGCTCATCTGCTTGGCGCGCAGCGGTTTCTGCGTGCGGGTCGTGATGTAGCCCTGGTAGTCCTGTTCCGCATCGCGCGGCATCGTCAGATAGCCCGGCAGGCTGGCCGAGAGCAGGCCCAGGTCGGTCAGGCCCTGGATGTTGCTGTGCCCGCGCAGCGCGTTCATGCCGCCGCCGGCCACGCCGATATTGCCCAGCAGCAGCTGCACCATGGCGCCGGTGCGCAGGATCTGCGCGCCGATGGAATGCTGGGTCCAGCCCAGCGCGTACATGATGGTCATGGCACGGCCGGCCACGGCGGTGCTGGCCATCTTCTCGCAGATGTGCAGGAACTTGGCCTTGGGGGTGCCGCAGACGCTCTCCACCTTCTCGGGCGTGTAGCGGCTGTAGTGCTGCTTCATCAGCTGGTAGACGCAGCGCGGGTGCTGCAGCGTGGGGTCGGTCTTGACGAAGCCGTCCTCGCCCAGCTCGTAGTCCCAGCTGGCCTTGTCGTACTGGCGCTTTTCCTCGTTGTAGCCGGAGAAGTAGCCGTCTGCGAAGCTGAAGTCCTCGCGCACGATGAAGCTGAAGTCGGTGTACGCCTTCACGTAGTCGTGCTGGATGCGGTCGTTCTCCAGCAGCCAGCGGATCACGCCGCCCAGGAAGGCGATGTCGCTGCCCGAACGGATGGGCGCATAGAAATCGGCCACCGATGCCGAGCGGTTGAAGCGCGGATCGACCACCATGAAATAGGCCTTGTTATGGGCCTTGGCTTCGGTCACCCACTTGAAGCCGCAGGGATGGGCCTCGGCTGCATTGCCGCCCATCACCAGAATCACGTCCGCATTCTTGATGTCGACCCAATGGTTCGTCATCGCTCCACGGCCAAACGTCGGGCAAGACCTGCCACCGTCGGGCCGTGTCAGACACGGGCTTGGTTATCGAATGCGACGAGGCCCCAGGAGCGGGCGATCTTGTGGGTGATGTAGCCGGCTTCGCTGCTGGAGGCCGAGGCGGCCAGCATGCCGGTGGTGGTCCAGCGGTTGACGCGCTTGCCGTCGGGCAGGGTCTCGATGAAGTTGGCGTCGCGGTCGGCCTTCATCAGGGCGGCGATGCGGTTCAGGGCATCGTCCCAGGACATGCGTTTCCACTCGGTGGAGCCGGGCGCGCGGTACTCGGGATACAGCAGCCGGTTGGGGCTGTTGACGATGTCCAGCAGGCTCGCGCCCTTGGGGCAGAGCGTGCCGCGGTTGACCGGGTGGTCCGGATCGCCCTCGACATGAATGACCGAGGGCTTGGCGTTCTTCGCGCCGTCGCCCAGGGAATACATCAGGATGCCGCAGCCGACCGAGCAGTAGGTGCAGGTCTGGCGTGTGACGGTGGTGGCGGCGAGCTTGTACTGGCGGACTTCGGCCAGCGCGGTCGCTGGCGAGAAGCCCATCAGGGCCAGGCTGGAGCCCGCCAGGCTGGAGCCAGTCACTTTCATGAACTGGCGGCGGGAGAGTTGCATCGTGGGTGCCTCTTGGGACGGATTCTTGCTGCAATTTTAGGCAGGCAACCCATCATGCAGGCGGATCAATCCAGAGGGGGAAGCTAGGACATACCCACGTTATTTCCAACCGGCTATAGCGGCAGGGATCAGCCCCGGCTCAGTCCTGCAGTCGTTCGCAGGCCAGGCGCAGGCGGCGGGCGCCTTCCTCCAGCTCCGGCATGGAAGAGGCGTAGGAGAGCCGGAAATACGGCGAGCTGCCGTAGGCGGCGCCCTGCAGCACGGCGAGATTGACCTCGTCGAGCAGGTACATGACCAGGTCGCTGTCCGAGGCGATGGTCCTGCCCTGCGGTGTCTTCCTGCCGATCAGCTCGGCGCAGGAGGGGAAGGCATAGAAGGCGCCCTCGGGCAGATGGCTGTCCAGGCCCGGGCAGGCGCGCAGCTGCGCCACCACGAAATCGCGCCGCGCCTGGAAGATGGCGCAGCGCTCGGCGATGAAGTCCTGCGGGCCGAGCAGCGCCTCCACCGCGGCCGCCTGGCCGACCGAGGAGGGGTTGGAGGTGCTGTGCGACTGCATCTTCACCATCTGCGCGATCAGCGGCGCCGGCCCGCCGCCGTAGCCGATGCGCCAGCCGGTCATGGCATAGGCCTTGGAGACGCCGTTGACCGTCAGCGTGCGCTCCTGCAGCGCGGGCTCCACCTGGGCGATGGTGTGGAAGGCGAGGCCGTCATAGATCACATGCTCGTACATGTCGTCGGTCAGCACCCAGACATGGGGATGGCGCAGCAGCACGTCGGCCAGGGCGCGCAGTTCCTCGCGGCGGTAGATGGCGCCGCTGGGGTTGTTGGGTGCGTTCAGGATCAACCACCGGGTGGACGGCGTGATGGCGCGCTCCAGGTCCTCGGGCTGCAGCTTGAAGCCGCGCGCCTCCGGGCAATCGACGAAGACCGGCTTGCCGCCGGCCAGCAGCACGATGTCCGGATAGGACACCCAGTAGGGCGCCGGGATGATGACCTCGCAGCCCGCCTCCACCGTGCACATCAGCGCGTTGAAGACCACCTGCTTGCCGCCGGTGCCGACGACCACCTCGTCTTGCCGGTAGCTCAGCCCGTTCTCGCGGCTGAACTTGTGGCGCACCGCCTCGCGCAGCTCGGGCGTGCCGCCCACGTCGGTGTACTTGGTGCGGCCGGCGGCCATGGCGCGCGAGGCGGCTTCCAGGATGTTGGGCGGCGTGGCGAAATCCGGCTCGCCATTGGTCAACGCGACGATGTCGCGGCCCTCGGCGATCAGCTTGCGGGTGCGCACGCCGGCCATGGAACTGGGGGAGGGTTGGATGCGGTGTACGCGTTGGGCGAATATCGACACGGGCGGGCCTGCGGGTTGGGGCGGAATAAGGGAATGGAAAAGTCTACGCAGCCGCCTGGTTTTACACCAATGGAGAAATCGGCGTTATTATTCGTGAAAACCGATTAATACCCATGTCGCGCCATATATCCCTTCGCCACCTGCGTTGTTTCCTGGAAATCGCGCGCTGCGGCTCATTCACCACCGCGGCCTCGCGGCTGTATATGACGCAGTCCTCGCTGACCAATATCATCCAGCAGTTCGAGGAAGGCGTGGGGCTGAAGCTTTTCGACCGCAGCACCCGGCGGGTCACGCTAACCGACGAGGGCGCGCGTTATGTGGCGGATGCGGAGCAGCTGATCAAGCGTTTCGATGCCTCGATCGCCGACCTGCGCTCCTTTTCACAACTGCAGCGTGGGCACTTGCGTATCGCCGTGGCGGCCTCGGTGCTAGACATCTTCATCGTGCAGGTCATCGAGCTGATGCGCGGCAAATATCCGGGCATCACCTTTTCGGTGCGCGATGCGGGTGCCCGGCTGGTCGAGAAACTGGTGGACGAGGGCGAGATCGATTTCGCCATCACCAGCAGTTTCAGCGGCCGGGACGAGCTGGTTTATCAACCGCTGCTGCGCGATTCCTATGGCGTGGTATTCCGGCCGGACGATGCGCTGAATAATGAAGAGGGTGAAATCGAATGGTCGGCGCTGGATGCCCGGCGTTTTGTCGGATTCACCGGCGATACCGGTATCGGCGCCTTTCTGCATGCGAATGCGCCGGATTTTTTCGAACGCGCCGGCGTGCATGACGAAGTCTCCAGCACCACATCCCTTTTTTCGCTGATGAAAATGCCCGGGCAATATTCGATATTGACGGCGCTGTCGGTCTCGGTGGACGCCGCCCGCCATCTGCGTTTTCGGCCGCTGGCGGCGCCCGCCCTGGCGCGCGAGGTCTGCCTGATCACCCGCCGCCTGCGTTCGCTGTCGCCGGCCGGCGAGGCTTTCGTCTCCCTGCTGCTGCAGGTGCTGGCGGACAGCGAACTGCCCGCCGGCGTCACCTTGGCCAAAGGCCTCTAGTCGACCTTGATGTTGGCCGCCTCGATCACCTGCTTCCACTTCGGCGTCTCGCTCACCATCAGCTGCGTCAGCGCCGAAGGCGGGCCGCCGAGCAGGTCGAAGCCCATGGTCTTGAACTTGGCGGAGATGACCGGGTCCTTCAGCGCATCGTTGAGCACCGTGTTGAACTTGCGCACGATGGGCTCGGGCGTGCCGGCCGCGGCCAGGATGCCGTACCAGGCGGTGAGTTCGTAGCCCGGCACCGTCTCGGCCACGGTGGGCAGGTTGGGCAGCTCGGGCAGGCGGTTCTTGGTGGTGATCGCCAGGGCCTTCAGCTGGCCGTCCTTCACCAGCGGCATGGCCTCGGGCATCACCGCGATCATGAAGGTGGTCTGGCCGCCCACCAGGTCCTGCAGGGCCGGCGCGCCGCCCTTGTAGGGGATCTGCGAAACGTCCAGGCCGACGGTGCGTTTGTAGAGTTCCGCGCCCAGGTGCGAGGGTGTGCCGTTGCCGGCGCTGGCATAGGAGGCCTGGGTGGGATCGCGCTTGATCAGGGCATTGAGTTCGGGCAGCGAATCCGCCTTCACGTTCTTGCCCACCACCACGATGTTGGGCATGGTCGCGGCCAGCAGGATGGGCGAGAGGTCCTTCTGCGGGTCGAAGGGCAGGTTCTTGAACAGGCTGGGATTGACCGACAGCGCGGTCGAGGTGGCCAGCAGGATGGTGTAGCCGTCGGGCTTGGACTTGGCCACGTAGTTGGTGCCGATGTTGGCGCTGGCGCCGGCCCGGTTCTCCACGATCACCGGCTGGCCCAGCACCTCGCTCATCCGCTGGCCCAGGGTGCGCGCCATCACGTCGGTGGAGCCGCCGGCCGGGTAGGGCACGACGAAGTGGATCGGCTGGTCGGGCCAGGCGGCCAGCGCCGGCACGGCGAAGCCGGACAGCGCGAGGGCGGCCGCCACGGCCGGCATACGCAAGACATGAAGCAAGACAGTACGCAGAAGATTCATCGTTTTTTCCCTGGAGTCATATGGTGCGGAAGGCCCGCCCTGCCGATCGGCCAGCCCGCCTTCAGGCGAGGCTGGCGTAACCCTGTTCCTGGTCGTGCCGCAGCTGCCCGGCACTGCGTTCATCGGCCCGGCCGAAGCCGCCGCCGCCGGGCGTGCGCAGCACCACCTCGTCGCCGGGCTGGAGCACGCAGGGCTTGCGGTTGTCGATCTCGACGCCGTTGATCAGCACCGCGCCCAGCCCGCCGGTGCCGCCGCCGCCGATGCCGGGCGCCGGCACCTTGGTGCGTTCGGCCATGAAGATGGTGGTGAGCGGCCCGGTGTGGCGGTTGATGAAACGCACCTCCTGGCCCAGGCCGCCGCGTTGCCGGCCGGCGCCGCCGGAGCCGTCGCGCAGGCGCTTGGCCTCGAAGAACAGCGGCGACTCGCGCTCGGCGATCTCCACCGGCGTGGGCGAGATGTTGCTCGGCCAGGCCATGACGGAGGCGCCGTCCTTCAGCGCCGAGGCGCCCATGCCGCCGTTGAAGAAGAGCACGGTGGCGAACGGCCGGCCGTCCGGCCGGGTGCCGGTGAAGTTGGCCACCCACAGCGGCGAGCCGGCACCGGCGATGACCTTGTCCGGCAGCACCGCATGCAGGGCGCCCAGCACCACGGTCGGCACATAGTGGCCGGTGCAGGAGCGGCCGCCGACCGGCGCCGGCTGGCGCGGGTTGAGCAGCGAGCCCTCGGGCGCCAGCACCTTGATCGGGCGGAACAGCCCCTCGTTGTTGGACAGGTCCGGCAGCAGCAGCGCCTTGATCGCATAGACCGTCATCGCCGCCGTATAGGCCCAGACGCAGTTGATGCCGCGCGGCTGCTGCGGCGAGCTGCCGTCGAAGTCGCAGCTGATCTCGTCGCCGCGGATGCGCACCTGCACCTTGAAGAGCAGGCGGTCGTCGAAGCCGTCGGTCGACATCTCGTAGCCGTAGTCGCCGTCGGGCAGGGCGCGGATCGCCTGGCGCATGGCCGCCTCGCTGCGGTCGAACAGGGCCTGCGCCAGTTCGTCCAGGCCGGGCAGCTCGTACTCGCCGAGGATGTCGTCGATGCGGCCGGCCATCAGCTCCACCGCCGCCACCTGCGACCAGATGTCGCCCACCGTCTGCTCCGGCGTGCGCACGTTGGTGCGCAGCAGGGTCAGCAGGCTCTCGTCGGCCACGCCGTCGCGCAGCAGGCGCATCAGCGGGATGTGGAAGCCCTCCTCGTACAGCTCGCGGGTGTCCACCGAACGGATGCGGCCGCCGATGTCGGGCACATGCGCGGTCGAGGCGGCGAAGGCCACCAGCCGGCCGCCGTGGAAGACCGGCTTGACCAGGCTCACATCGTTCAGGTGGCCGGTGCCGATCCAGGGGTTGTTGGTGATGTAGACGTCGCCCGGCTGCATGCTGGCCGTGCCGAAATGCGCGATGGCCGCCTGCACCGTGCGCGGCAGGGTGCCGATGAAGGAGGGGATGCTGCCGCTGTTCTCCGACAGCGCCCGGCCGGCCGAGTCGGTGACCACCACCGCGAAGTCGTTGGCCTCCGAGGACAGGGTCGAGAAGGAGGTGCGGATGATCAGCTTGGCGGCCTCGTTGACCACCGAGCGCAGCCGGGTCCAGAAGACCTCCAGGAAGATCGGGTCGGCGGCTGCCTCGTTCAGGCTTTTGTTCTTGCGTTCCATGATGCTCAGGCTCCGATGTCGATGACCAGGTTGCCGGTGGCCAGCTGGCGCACCCGGCCCAGGGGGCCCACCACCAGGGTGGAGCCTTCGTCTTCCACCAGCAGCGGGCCGCGCCGGTCGAAGCCCGCGGCCAGGGCGGCGCGGTCGTAGATGGGGGTGTCGACATGGCGGTCGAGTTCGCGGAAGTACACCGGCCGGTGCGCCTTGGGCTCGGCCTGCGCGGCCTCGGCCAGGAAGGCGCTGCCGGGCTGCTGGCGCGGCGGCGCCTCGGCGGTGACACGCAGGTTGACCAGCTCCACCGGCACGTCCGGCGGGGTGCGGCCGAACTTGTCGCGGTAGCCGCTTTCGAAGGCGCGGGTCAGCGCCGCGCGCATGGCGGCGGTGTCGGCCGCGCCGGGGCCGGCATAAGGGCCGTCGGGCAGGCGCACGGTGAGGTTGAAGCCCTGGCCGACGAAACGGCCGTCGGCGTTGCGGCCGAGGCGCACCGGGCCGAAGGTGTCGTCCAGCGGCGCCAGCACGGCGCAGACCTGGGCTTCGAGTTCGGCGAAGGAGGCTTCCAGCACCTCAAGCGGATCGCTCATCGGCCGCACGCTGGCGGTGCGCGAGCGATCGGCCCGGGCGGGGGCCACCAGCAGGCCGTAGGCCGAGGCCACGCCGGCCGCGGGCGGGCAGATGATGGTCTTCACGCCGATCTTCTGCGCCACGTAGTAGGAGTGCAGCGGCCCGCCGCCGCCGGTGCAGAGCAGCACAAAATCGCGCGGATCGCGGCCGCGCTCGGCCACATGCACCCGGGCGGCGCCGGCCATGTTCTCGGCCACGATGTCGTGGATGCCCCAGGCCACCTCGGCGGCCGGGCGGCCCAGCTGTTCGCCCAGGGCGGCGATGGCCTTCTTCGCCTCGCCCAGGTCGATCTTCATGGTGCCGCCGGCGAAGTACTCGGCATTCAGATAGCCCAGCACCAGGTTGGCATCGGTGACCGTGGGCGCCGTGCCGCCCAGGCCGTAGCAGGCCGGGCCGGGCTCGGAGCCGGCGCTCTGCGGCCCCACCTTCATCAGACCCAGCGCGTCGCGGTGGGCGATGCTGCCGCCGCCCGCGCCGATCTCGATCAGGTCGATGGTGGTGATGCGGATCGGCAGGCCAGAGCCCTCGGCGAAACGCTTCTGCCGCGCCGCCTCGAAGCTGTAGGCGATGGCCGGCTTGCCGTTCTCCACCAGGCAGAGCTTGGCGGTGGTGCCGCCCATGTCGAAGGCCAGCAGATTGGCCTGGCCGTCGCGCAGGCTGTGGTGCGAGGCGGAGATGGCGCCGGCCGCCGGGCCGGATTCCAGCAGCTCGATGGGGGTGCGCCGGGCTTCGTCCAGGTGCGAGAGGCCGCCGTTGGACAGCATCATCAGCACGTCCGCAGGCAGGCCCAGCGCGGCCAGGCGGCGCTGCAGGCTGGCCAGGTAGCGGTTGGCCAGGGGCTTGATGTAGGCATTGGCCACGGTGGTGGAGCCGCGCTCGAATTCGCGGATCACCGGGGCGACTTCGCTGGACAGGGTGATGTCCATCTGCGGCGCGTGGGCCAGCACGATGTCGCGCACCGCCCGCTCGTGGCGGCCGTCGGCATAGGCGTGCAGCAGGCAGATGGCGATGGAATCCACGTCCTGGGCCAGCAGGTCCCGTACCACCGCCTTCACCTCTTCGGCATCGACCGGGCGGATCTCCTCGCCGCGGTGGTTCATGCGGGCGCCGATCTCGGCGCGCAGCCGGCGCGGCACCAGGGCCGGGGCCGCCTCGATGTTGAGGTCGTAGAGGTCGTACTTGCGCTCGTTGCCGATCTCCAGCACGTCGCGAAAACCCTCGGTGGCGATCAGCCCGGTGCGGGCGCCGCGGCGCTCGATCAGCGCGTTGGTGAAGAGGGTGGTGGCATGCACCACGCGGCCCACCCTGGCGGCCTCGATGGCGTGCTCGGCGATCAGCCGCTCCACGCCTTCTGCCACGCCGCGGGCGGGGTCGCCGTGGGTGGTGAGCACCTTGAGTGTGCGCAGCGCACCGTCTTCGTAGTCCAGGGCCACCACATCCGTGAAGGTCCCTCCGATATCAATTCCGATGGCCCAGTTCGACACGCCGTTTGCTCCTGATGAATGCTTTTGCATGGCTTCATTCTGGGAAGTGGCGCCCGGCAAATCCAACGAATAAAACGGCGTGTTTTTTCGTGAATCGCGAACAGTCGAGGGCCGCCCAGCACCGGCGTCACCCTGCCAGCGGCGCTGGGCAGGATGGGCGGCGGGAGCCTTCGATGGGAGGAGCGGGGGAGCCCGGGCGGGCCGGGCGATGCCGGCGGCCTGCAGGCATCAAGCAAGAACGAAGCCCGCCTTGCACGGGCTTCGGAAAAAGGTCAGGCGGCCACGGCCTCCTTGAGCACCTTGGGCGCCCAGGGCTTGTTGGGCATGCCCAGGGCATCGGCCTGGCGTTTCTCGTAGGCCAGGAACTCGGGTGTGATCGAGCTGCCGCGCACGCCGCCGCGCAGGGCGCCGGCCCGGCCGTCGATGAAGTAGACCTCCCAGTCCTCGGGCAGCGGCTGCGAGCCGGGCACGGCCAGCCACAGGCGCAGCAGGTGGCGCTTGAGGTCGGGCTCCTCGAAGTCCTCGAAGGCGGTGCGCGAATGCAGGATCACGAAGTTGTTGAGCAGCTGCAGGTCGCCGCGTTCGAGCTCCATGCCGAAGCAGAGCTTGTCGCTGGCCATCAGTTCTTCGAGCAGGTCGATGGCTTCGAGCTGCTGCGGCGTCAGGCGCGGGATCTCGGGGAAGTCGCGCAAGGCGCCGTCGATGTTCTTGCGGTTGGTGCGGCCGCAGAAGAATTCGCCCTGCTGTCCGAAGATGGGCAGCGGATAGAAGGGCGGCTGGCTGGCGTCCTGCGTGCCCTGGTAGGTGTGGAAGAAGGGCTGTTCCAGCACGGCCAGCAGGTCGGGCCGCAGGCGCTGTACCTCGTCGCGCAGGGCGATGGTGCTGACCACCTTGCTGCTGCCGCCGGACTTGGCGGTGCGCCGGCAGATCAGTGCGACGACGTCGCAGGAATCGGTATGGAAATCGAGCTTGGCATTGGTGTTGTAGCCGCGGCCGCCCTTGACCTTGTAGGAGCCGCCGGCATCACGCACATCGTTGATGAACTCGCTGGCGCGGTTCTGCGTGCGGCCCACGCCCATGTACAGGCCCAGGCCCCAGTAGGCCAGGCGGGTCTCGGTTTCGGTCCAGTCGTCCGTGGGAAAGCCCTTCAACAGGCACATGCCCCAGCGCTGCTGGGTGGTGGCGATGGCCTGGCGCAGCAGGGCCTGGGTGGCGGGGCCAGGGGGAAGTCGGCCTGCACCATGTCGAGCAGGGGTTTGTCCAGGGCGGCGGCATGGCGCAGGGCGGCACGCACGTCGTCGGCCTGGGCGGCGTCCAGGCGCAGAATCCAGGACGGGTCGGCCTGTGCCTCGGCGGCGGTCCAGGCTTGCGGGCGGGTGGCGAGGGTCATATCTCTTGGCTTTCGAATGGAGCTTGCGGGCTGGTGCCAAAAGTCTAGGCAGCCTGCCCCATCCGGCCTAGCTCGGTGTTTTGACCCCCCACATCAAAGTTATTGAATGAAGCTGGAGAACTTCGAGGCCCTGGACGCCATCCTGCGCTGCGGCAGTTTCGCCGTGGCCGCGCGCGAGCTGCAGCTCACGCCCAGCGCCATCAGCATGCGCATGAAGCAGCTGGAGCTGTACGTGGGCCGGCCCCTCTTCGACCGCTCCGGCGCGCAGCCCCGGCCGATGCCGCTGGCAGAAGAGATCGCGGCGCTGGCGCGGCCGATGCTGGGCGGCCTGAAGGCCCTGCGCAAGGGCAATGGGCTGGCGGTGGAGGGCACGCTGCGCATCGGTGTGATCGAGCAGATGCAGCCCCTGCTGCTGCCCGGCATGGTGCGCACCCTGCGCGAACGCCATCCGCGCCTGCAGCTGCTGCTGTCGCGCGGCAGCTCCACCCAGCTGACAGCCTCGGTCAAGGCCGGCGAGATCGATGCCGGCCTGGTCGGCCGCCAGGCCGACGAGGGCGCCGCCTCGCACCTGCGCTGGGACGACCTGCTGCGCCTGGAGCTGGTGCTGATCGCCCCGCCCGAGAGCACCGAGGCCACGCCCGCCGCGCTGTTCCAGCGCTACGAATGGATCCGCTACGACCGCCAGACGGCCACTGGCGCCGTGGCCGCGCGCTACGTGGCCGGCCAGGTGGGCGACATCCGCGGCACGCTGGAGGCGGGCAGCCCGGCGGCCATCGTCGCCATGGTCAGCGCGGGGCTGGGGGTGTCGGTGCTGCAGGTGGCCGATCCGGCGCTGCTCAAGGCCCATCCGGTGCGGGTGCTGCCGCTGGGCGCGGACGCGCCCTTCGTGCAGGTCTCGCTGGTCAGCCGCAAGCTCGACGGCGACAGCCGGGCGCTGGAGGCGCTGCGCGAGGCCATGCACCAGGCGCTGGGCTGAGCGGCTGGGCCGGCGCGGCGCAGGCGCATATCCACTAACATGCAGCCCGCTTCCCGCCCCAAACACATGGCCACCCAGAAAACGCCCGAAGTCGACCGTTCCGTTGCAGCCGTCGAGCGCACCCTGTCCATCCTGGATGCCTTCCTGCAGAAGGACGGTCCGCTCAAGCTCAAGGACCTGGAAGACCGCACCGGCCTGTTCCGCAGCGTCATCCTGCGCTACATGCTCACGCTGGAGTCCATGCACTATGTGCACCGCCGCGCCGACGGCCGCTACCAGCTCGGCTCGCGCCTCTACCAGCTGGGGCAGAGCTACGAGAAGGGCTTCGAACTCTCCTCCTACGTGCTGCCGGTGCTCACCCGCATCGTCGAGCTGACCAGCGAGAGCGCCTCCTTCTACGTGCGCGAGGGCGAGACCCGGCTGTGCCTGTACCGCCAGGATTCGCCGCACGCCCTGCGTGTCAGCGTGAACGCCGGCCGGGTCGTGCCGCTGAACGAAACCTCCACCGACCAGGTGCTGCGCGACTTCGCCGAGGGCCAGGGCTATCCGGCCGAGGACCCGGGCAGCATCGTGCGCCAGTCCGCCGGCATCCTGGACGAATGGTCGGCCTCCATCTCCGCGCCGGTGCTGGGGCAGGATGCCCAGCTGGTCGGCGCCCTCACCATCTCCGGCCCCAAGCTGCGTTTCGACGTGCAGGACCCTGCCGTGCGCAAGCTGCTGCTGCAGCAGGCCCTGGGCCTGGCCTCGCTGCTCGGCTGCCCGCGGGTACCGCGCCTGGACTGAGCCGGCGCAGCTTTTCCGCAACCGTTCCGATGCACCACGGCCGGGCCCGAAAGCCCTGGCGTGGTGCAAACACGCGTGCATTTCCGCGGCACGGGGCGCATGCTGCCGCGCCCCGGCCGGCCACGCCCTGGCACAGGGTTTGCACGCATCATGTTTTTTCATACGCTACGTATGAAATTGATAAGCTCTCGCTCACAACCACTGAAGGACCCGACACATGACCCGTTCCCTCTCCGGCTTCCTGCGCTCCGGCCTGACCGTCGCCGTCGCCGCCCTGGCCTTCGCCGGCACCGCCCATGCCGACCGCCTGAAGGACATCCAGTCCCGCGGCACCCTGGTCTGCGCCACCCTGTCGGGCTCCGAGCCGCTGGCCTTCCAGGACCCGGCCACCCGCCAGTACGTCGGTTTCGACGTGGACACCTGCGCCGCCGTCGCCAAGCACCTGGGCGTGAAGATGGAACACAAGCCGGTGACCGTGGAAGCGCGTATCCCCGAGCTGGGCCTGGGCCGCGTGGACCTGGTCGCCGCCGCCCTGGGCTACACCAAGGAGCGCGCCGAGCAGATCGCCTTCACCTCCTCGCACTACCAGATCCCGCTGAAGATCATGGTCGCCACCAACTCCGGCATCACCAAGTTCGCCGACCTGGCCGGCAAGAAGATCAGCGCCAACAAGGGTTCCACCCCCGAGCTCTACACCCGCCGCGCCATCCCCGCCGCCGAGGTCGTGACCTTCCAGGACAGCCCCACCGCCTTCCTCGCCCTGTCGCAGGGCAAGGCCCAGGGCTTCGCCATCGCCCAGGCCTCGGGCGTGCGTTTCGTCAACGAATCGGGCGGCAAGTTCAAGTTCCTCGACGAAACCCTGGCCTACGAAGCCACCGCGCTTGGCGTGAAGAAGGGCGAGCCCGAGCTGCTGGCCGCCGTGAACAAGGCCCTGGCCGAGATGGAAGCCTCCGGCGAGCTGGATGCGATGTGGACCAAGTGGTACGGCCCGCAGACCAAGTACAACATCCCGCGCGACAAGAAGCTCACGCCCATCTCGGCGCTGTAAGCCGCCAGCCTTCGAAGCACGCATGCTATCCCTGGACTTCTCCGCGATCCTGCAAGGACGCTATCTCGACTGGCTGATCGCCGGCGCGGCCAAGACCCTGATGCTGTTCGCGGCCTCCTGGCTCATCGGCTTCCTGCTGTCGCTGCTGATCGCCGCGGCGCGGTCCTCGGGCCTGCGTGCGCTGCAGGCGGCCTCGGCCGCCTTCGTCGGCTACCACCGCAACGTGCCGGGGCTGGTGCAGCTCTTCATCTGGTACTTCGGCGTGCCGCAGCTGCTGCCCGAAGCCTGGCAGCAGTGGATCAACGCCACCGGCAGCGAGTTCATCTTCGCCACGCTGGCGCTGTCGCTGAACGCCGCCGCCTACATGTCGGAAGACCTGCGCAGCGGCATCCGCTCGCTGCCGCCCTCGCAGCTGGAAGCGGCGCGGGCGCTGGGCCTGAGCTACGCCTCAGCCATGCGCAAGGTGATCCTGCCGCAGGCGCTGAAGGTGGCGGTGCCGCCGCTCATCAACCAGTCGCTCGGCCTCTTCAAGTCCACCAGCCTGGCCATGGCCATCGGCGTGGCCGAGATGACCTATGCCAGCCACCAGGTGGAGAACGAGAGTTTCCGCACCTTCGAGGCCTTCGCCATCGCCTCCCTCTTCTACTGGACCTTCTCCTTCCTCATCATGGGCCTGGGCCACGTCTGGACCCGCCGCCTGAGCGCACGGGGAGCCCGCTGACATGGCCGACATTCTCCAGATCCTGCACGACTACGGCCTGCTGCTGCTGGTCGGCCAGTACCCGCAAGGCCCGCTGGGCGGCCTGGCGCTGACGCTGTGCCTGGCCGTGGCCGGGCTTTGCCTGTCCTTCCCGCTGGCGGTGCTGGTGGGCATGGCCCGCACCAGCAGCAACAAGGCGATCTACCTGCCGGTCTCCACCCTGGTCCATGCGATCCGCGGGCTGCCGGTGCTGATGATCATCTTCTGGGCCTACTTCGTGGTGCCCATCGTCACCGGCACCAGCGTGTCGGCCGTCACCACCGTGGTCTGCGCGCTGGTGGTCTACGAACTGGCCTTCATGGGCGAGGTGGTGCGCGCCGGCATCCAGGCCATCCCCAAGGGCCAGATCGAGGCCGCGCGTTCGCTGGGCCTCAACGGCTTCGGCGTGATGCGCCGCATCGTGCTGCCGCAGGCGCTCTACCAGATGCTGCCGAGCATCCTCAACCAGTTCATCAACCTGATCAAGAACACCTCGCTCGGCTACATCATCAGCGTCAACGAACTGACCTACTCGGCCTACCAGATCAACGCCCAGTTGCTCACCAAGCCCTTCCAGGTCTACGCCATCCTGGCGGTGACCTATTTCCTCATCTGCTGGTCGCTGGGCCTGTGCATGTCGCGCCTGGAAAAGCGCATCCATGCCCGCCGCAACCAGCGCGGCCTGGCGGCGAGCCCGGCCCTCTAGGAGCGCATGAACATGATCCAGTTCGAAAACGTCGAGAAATGGTATGGCGACTACAAGGCGCTGACGCAGATCGACGAAACCGTCGCCAAGGGCGAGGTGGTGGTGGTGTGCGGGCCCTCGGGCTCGGGCAAGTCCACCCTGATCCGCACCATCAACCGCCTGGAGCCGATCGACAAGGGCCGCATCACGGTCAACGGCGTGGACATCCACGGCAGCAAGGTCAAGGTCAACCAGCTGCGCAGCGAGATCGGCTTCGTGTTCCAGAGCTTCAACCTCTTCCCGCACATGAGTGTGCTGAAGAACCTGATGCTGGCGCCGATGGACGTGCGCCGCGTGGGCAGCGGCGAGGCGCGCGACCGCGCCATGGCCCTGCTGGAGAAGGTGGGCATGGCGCACAAGGCCGAGGCCTATCCGGCGCAGCTTTCGGGCGGCCAGCAGCAGCGCGTGGCCATCGCCCGTGCGCTGGCCATGCAGCCGCCGGTGATGCTGTTCGACGAACCCACCAGCGCGCTCGACCCCGAGATGGTCGGCGAGGTGCTGCAGGTGATGAAGCAGCTGGCCCAGGAGGGCATGACCATGGTGTGCGTGACCCACGAGATGGGCTTCGCCCGCGAGGTGGCCGACCGCATCGTCTTCATGGACCAGGGCGCGGTGCTCGAACGCGCCACGCCGCAGGAGTTCTTCCACCAGCCGCAGCATCCGCGCGCGCAGAAGTTCGTGGCCGACATCCGGCACTGAACCTTTCTTCTTTTTCCCAGTCGTTCTTCTTCAGGTCTCACCGTGTCCTTCATCGCCTCCACGCTCAGCCGCATCAAACCTTCGAGCACCATCGCCGCCACCCAGCGCGCCCGTGACCTCGCCGCCCAGGGCCGCGACATCGTCGCCCTCAGCGCCGGCGAGCCCGACTTCGACACGCCCGAGAACATCAAGCAGGCCGCCATCCGCGCCATCGCCGAGGGCAAGACCAAGTACCCGCCGGTCAGCGGCATCCCGGCGCTGCGCGAGGCCATCGTGGGCAAGTTCCAGCGCGAGAACGGCCTGAGCTACACCCCCCAGCAGACCATGGTCAGCACCGGCGGCAAGCAGGTGATCTCCAACGCCCTGCTGGCCACGCTGGACCCGGGCGACGAGGTCGTCATCCCCACGCCCTACTGGGTGAGCTACCCCGAGCTGGTGGCGCTGTGCAACGGCGTGCCGGTGTTCGCCGAGACCTCGGCGGCCAGCAACTTCAAGCTGACGCCGGAAGTCCTGGACAAGGCGATCACGCCGAAGACCAAGTGGCTGATCCTGAACTCGCCCTCCAACCCCAGCGGCGCCGCCTACACCCGCGAAGAGCTGAAGGCCCTGGCCGAGGTGCTGCTGCGCCATCCGCACGTCTGGGTGCTGGCCGACGACATCTACGAACACCTGGTCTACGACGGCTTCGAGTTCACCACCATCGCCCAGGTCGAGCCCGCGCTGATGGACCGCACGCTGACCATGAACGGCGTCTCCAAGGCCTACGCCATGACCGGCTGGCGCCTGGGCTACGGGGCCGGCCCGCTGCAGCTGATGAAGGCCATGGATTCGATCCAGGGCCAGCTCACCTCCGGCTGCTGCAGCATCTCGCAATGGGCGGCGGTGGAAGCGCTGAACGGTCCGCAGGACTTCCTGGCCGAACGCCGCGAAGTCTTCCGCGAACGCCGCGACATGGTGGTCTCCATGCTCAACGCCGCCGACGGCATCAGCTGCCGCACGCCCGAGGGCGCCTTCTATGTCTTCGCCTCCTGCGCCGAGGTGCTGGGCAAGCGCAGCCCGAACGGCGTGGTGCTGCACGACGACACCACCTTCGCCACCGAGCTGCTCAATGCCCAGGGCCTGGCCATCGTGCAGGGCAGCGCCTTCGGCATGGGTGGACACTTCCGCCTGTCCTATGCTGCGGCCACCGAACAGCTGACCGACGCCTGCCAGCGTGTGCAGCGCTTCTGCGCCAGCCTGACCTGATCGATTTCCAGACCACCATCCCAGAAAGCTTTCCATGAGCCAGCTCCCCGAAGTCATCCGCGAATTCGAACGTGTCTCGCCCGAAGTCGTGGCCCAGGCGCGCACCTTCCAGGCGGCCATCCTGTCGGACGTGTCCGGCCGCCGCGGCACCATGCATTCGCGGGTGGCGCCGGTGGAGATGAACATGGTCGCGGCCGGCCCGGCCTTCACCGTCGAAGTGCGCCCTGGCGACAACCTGATGATTCACATGGCCATCTCGCTCGCCAAGCCCGGCGACGTGCTGGTGATCGACGGCAAGGGCGACCAGACGGCCGCGCTGATGGGCACGCTGATGCTCAGCGCTTGCAAGAAGCTGAACCTCGGCGGCGTGATCGTCGACGGCGCCATCCGCGACCGGCTGGAGCTGCTGGACCTGGGCTTTCCGGTCTTCTCGGCAGGCTTCAATCCTGCCGGCCCGACCAAGTACGTGCCTGGCCGCATCAACCACCCGATCTCCGCCGGCGGCACCGTGGTCAACCCCGGTGACCTGGTGGTGGCCGATGCCGACGGCGTGGTCGTGATCGAGCGCCTGAAGGCGCCCGCCATGATGGCCCTGGCGGTGAAGAAGGTGGCCGACGAGGCCGCCCGCATCGAGGCCATCGCCCGCGGCGAGATCGAGTCCAAGTGGCTGCCGGCCGCCCTGCGCGCCGCCGGTGTGCTGAAGGACGGCGAGTCGATCTGAGCGGAGCGGCAAAGATGAACGCGAACCAGATCGACACACCGGTCCCTCACTCGGTAGGCCTGAACCGGCCGGCGGTGCAGGTGCCGCCGAACGCATGCGACAGCCACATGCATATCTTCGATCCGCGGTTCGCGCCATCGCCGCACTGGACCCGCACCCCGCCGGTGGCCGACGTGGCCATCTACCGCCGGCTGCAGCAGCGCCTGGGCACCCGCCGCACGGTGGTGGTCACGCCCTCCACCTACGGCATCGACAACCGCTGCACGCTCGATGCCCTGGCCGCCTTCGGCGAGCAGGCGCGCGGCGTGGCGGTGGTGCCGCAGGAGGTGGGCGAGGCCGAGCTGCAGTCGCTGGCCGAACAGCGTGTTCGCGGCCTGCGGGTGAACTTCGTGACCGCGCAGTCCTGGGGCACGACCACACCCCGGATGCTGCAGACGCTGGCGGCCAAGGTCGCGCCGCTGGGCTGGCATATCCAGGTGTTCGCCCATGCGGCGCAGCTGATGGAGCTGCTGCCCGTTCTGCAGGGCCTGCCGGTGCCTTTGGTGATCGACCACATGGGCCGCATCGATGCCGCCATCGGTGTGGACAGTGATGCCTTCCGTGCGGTGCGCGGCCTGCTCGATGCGGGCAACACCTGGATGAAGCTCTCGGGCGCCTACATGGAATCGACCGCCGGCGGGCCGACCTATGCCGACCGCGACGCGGTGGGCCGCGCGCTGCTCGAAGCCGCGCCCGAACGCATGGTCTGGGGCAGCGACTGGCCGCACACCACCCAGCCGAAGGAAAGCGTCAACGACGCCGACCTGCTGGAGTTGCTGCGCCGCTGGTGCCCCAGCCAGGCGGTGTTCGAACGCATCCTGGTCGACAACCCGCAGGCGCTCTACGGTTTCTAGACCAGCACCACCGGCGGCACTGCCGGGGCCTGGAGCCCCAGCGTGCGGCACATGGTGCGCCGGGTGTTGGTGAAATGCGGCCGCACCCGGCTGCTCCAGGCCGAGGCGCGCACCGCCAGCCAGGGCGGCGAGCCCAGGGTTTCCTGGCTCACCAGGTCGTAGCAGGCCAGGGACAGCGGGCCGTGGTCGTGGTTGAGCAGCCGGGCCGCCCGCACGCAGCCGGGCACCGAGGCCAGGCCGGGCATGTGTTCGCTGTCGTACCAGCGCAGCAGCTCCTCGCGCCAGCCGTCTTCCGGATCCATCTCCACCACGTAGTGGAAGCTGGGCCGTTCGTCCAGGCTGGCGCCCGAGCGCTCGAAGGCCCTTTCCAGCCGGGAGACGCGGGCCAGGGCATCGGCCGGCAGGGCCAGCGAAAAGGCATCGAGCACCGGCTGCAGCGCCGTGCCGTGCATGGACTGGCGCGCCGGCAGCACCAGGTAGCCGTACGCATCGCCGGTGTCTGGCGACCAGGCCGTGCGCTGCACATGGCTGGCCGGCCAGCGCTGGCGGGCTGCGCTGTTGGCGGCTTCGCAGGCGGCGTGAAAGCCCTGTGCGCCGGCCTCGTCTAGGCGGGCCTGCAGCAGGAGGAGATCGGTGTTCTGGAGCATGGATAAGAGGCCTAGTCGGCCTTGATGTTCTTGGCCCGCACCACGCGGCCCCATTTCTCGCTGTCCTGCTTGAGCAGGGCCGCGAGTTCGGCGGGCGAGGACGGCGCGGGCTCCGCGCCGGAGGCCGACAGCCGGCCGCGCACACCCTCGTCGCCCAGGGTCTTGCGCAGCGCCGCGCTCACCCGTTCGATCTCGGCCGGCGGCACCGCCCGGCCGGCGAAGACGGCATACCAGTTGTCCGAATCCACGCCGGGCACACCCATCTCGGCGAAGGTCTTCACCTCGGGCAGCAGGGGATGGCGGTGGCTGGCGGCCAGGCCGATGGGCCGGAGCTTGCCGGTCTTGATGAAGGGCAGCAGGCCCGGGATGTCGCCGAAGAAGCCGTTGACATGGCCGGCGATCACATCGGTGATGGCCGGCGCCGCGCCCTTGTAGGGCACATGCAGCAAGGGCGCCTTGCCCGCGTCGGCCAGCAGCTCCATCGCCAGGTGCGGCACGCTGCCGGTGCCGGAGGAGGCCAGGGTCAGCGGCTGCTTCGACTGGCGCGCGGCGGCCACGAAATCGGCGCCCGTCTTCCAGGGCGCGTCGGCCGGCACCACCAGCACCTCGACGTTGCGCACCACCAGGCCCACCGGCTGCAGGTCCTTCTGCATGTCGTAGGCCAGCTTGTCGTAGAGCGAGGGGTTGATGGCGACCGCCCCCACGCTGGTCAGCCAGAGGGTGTTGCCGTCCGGCGGGGCATGCGAGACGTATTCGGCGGCGATGGCGCCGTTGGCCCCGGCGCGGTTCTCGATGATGACCTGGTGGCCCAGCTCCTTGCCCAGCTGTTCGGCCACGGTGCGGGCCACGAAGTCCACCGGCCCGCCGGGCGGGAAGGCCACCACCAGGCGGGTGATCCTGCCGCTCTGGGCCCGTGCGCTGCCGCCCAGCGCCAGGCCGGCCGCCAGGGCGCAGAGGCCACGGCGCGAGATGTGGTGGTGGCTCATGTCTTGTCTCCTGTTCTTGTCTCGTGTCGCGCCGCGCTCAGGCCGGCCGCAAGGGCTCGAAGCGGTAGAAGGCCGCCGGGTTGCGCACCAGCAGCAGTTCGCGCAGGCCCGCATCGGGCGCGATGTCCGGCAGCAGCTCGACCAGCGCCGCGTCGTCGGGCACATGGGTGTGGTTGGGATGCGGCCAGTCGCTGCCCCAGAAGCAGCGCTCGGGGAACTCCTCCACCAGGATGCGGGCCAGGGCCACGCCCTGGGGATAGCTGTCCTGCGTGGCGATGCGGTCCACGCCGCTCACCTTCACCCGGAACAGCGGGTTGCGCAGCAGGGCCCGCAGGGCGATGAAGTCGGCATGCTGCGGCCCCTGCGCCGCATCGACCCGGCCGATATGGTCGATCACCACCGGCACCGCGCTGCGCGCCAGGATGGGCCCGAGGCCATGCACCATCGCGCTTTCGAAATGCACCTGCAGGTGCAGGCCCAGCGGCGCCAGGCGGCGGGTGAGCGCGATCACATCCTCCACCGGCGTGCCCGGCAGATGCGCCATGAAGTTGAAACGCACGCCGCGAAACCCCGCCCCGGCCAGCCGGGCCAGCTCGGCATCGGGCACATCGGCCGGCACCAGGGCGATGCCGAGGTAGCGGCCTTCGCCGGCCTCGATCGCATCCTCCACCACACGGTTGTCGAAGCCGTGCAGGGCGGTCTGCACGATCACGCAGCGCTCGATTCCCAGCACCCGGTGCAGGGCGAACAGCGATTCCTTCGGCGCATCCACCGGCGTGAAGCCTCGCTTATGCGCATACGGAAAACGCTCGCGCGGCCCGAACACATGCACATGGCTGTCGCAGCTGCCCGGCGGCGGCGTGAAGCTGGCGGCGCGGGGCTGGAGGTCGTAGGTGAGCACATCTGGCATGGGCAAATTGTCCGGCGCGCCGGCCCATCGTGCGATCCGTTCAGTGCATATGAGATAGTGGCTGAAGTTATGCCTGTCACCGAACCGCCTCAGGGAAAACCATGGACCTGACCCGCCTGCGCTACTTCGTCGCCGTCGTCGAGAGCGGCAGCTTCAGCCGGGCCGCCGCCGCGCTGCACCTGTCGCAGCCGGCACTCAGCCGCCAGGTGGGATTGCTGGAGGAGGAACTCGGCCAGCGCCTGCTGGTGCGCCACGGCCGCGGCGCCCTGGCCAACGAGGCCGGGCAGGCGCTGCTGGCCCATGCACGCGGCATCTTCGAGCTGGCCGACCGCGCCCAGGCCGACATGCACGAACGCCAGTCCAGCCCGCGCGGCCGGGTCACCGTGGGCCTGCCGCCGCGGGTGGCGCAGGTGCTGGCGGCCGACCTGATCGAGCGCTTTCGGCGCGAGTACCCGGAGGTGACGCTGACCGTGGTGGAGGCGCTGAGCATCCGCCTGCGCGAATGGATGGTGGCCGGCACGCTGGACATGGCCATCCTGTTCGACCCGCCCCCTTCGCCCCAGCTGCAGGACGAGACCCTGGCGCGCGAGGCCCTGCTGCTCTTCGGCCCCAAGCCGCTGCCGGCGCGGGTGAAGCTGGCCGACGTGGCGGCGCTGCCCCTGGTCATGCCCAGCGGGCCGAACGCGCTGCGCCAGCTGCTGGAGTCCAGCATGCGGCCGCGCGGCCTGGCGCTGGACATCGTGGCCGAGGTCGATTCGGTGCTGACCGTGCTTTCGCTGGTGGCGCGCGGCGTGGCCCACACCGTGCTGCCGATCAGCGCCATGGCGCTGTGGAACTATGCCCAGCCGCTGCACCATGCGGCCATCGTGGGACCTGCGATCCGCAACCGGCTGGCGCTGGTGATTCCCACCGCCCGGCCGGCCACCCGGCCGGCGCGGCTGGTGGCCGAACTGCTGCGCACCCTGGCGCGCAAGCACTACGCACCGAACGCTTCGTGACATCGCTTGCGCCGGCGCAGCCATCGGCCAGCGCAGCGCAACATGCCGGATGCAAACCGAGCGCTGCTGCATACCTGGGGGGAGCCGGCCCGCCGCAGAATCCGCCCTCCATGAAGTTCCCCCTGCCATTGCCCATCGCCCTGGCGCTGTGCCTGTCCCTGCCCGCCGGGGCCGGCGGGCTGCCCGGCCAGGAGCCGGTCTCGCTCGACTTCGACCATGCCGACATCGCCGCCGTGGCACGCACCCTCAACGCCATCACCCGGCGCAACATCGTGGTCGATCCGCGGGTCCAGGGCGCGCTCTCGCTGCATACCGACACGCCGGTCACGCCGGCGCAGGCCTGGGAGATGTTCGTCGGCGCCCTGCGCCTGTCGGGCTACAGCGTGGTGGCGTCGAACGGCCTCTACCGCATCGTGCAGGAGGCCGATGCCAAGCTGCTGTCCACCTCGGTGCTGGTGCCCGGCCAGCGGCCGGGCGGCGAGGCGATCGCCACCGAGGTGATGCGCCTGGACTACCAGGGCGCCAGCAACCTGCTGCCGGTGCTGCGGCCGCTGATCAGCCCCAACAACGTGATCAACGTCGATGCCGCCAACAACACGCTGGTGGTGACCGACTACACCAGCAACCTGGCGCGGCTGCGCACCCTGGTGGCGGCGCTGGACACGCCCAGCGCCACCGATGTGGAGGTGATCCCGCTGCGCAACACCACCGCCGCGGCCACGGCGGCGACGGTGCGCAAGCTCTCGGCGCTGTCGCGTGCGGCGGCCGACACGGGCACCCCCTCGGCGGCCACGCCCGGCGCCGCCGCGCAGCCGGCCGGCGCGGGCGCCGCCAGGTCCGCTGCCGATGCCTCCATCGTGGTGGACAGCCAGACCAACAGCCTGCTGGTGCGCGCCCAGAGCCGCGCCCAGCTGGCCGCCATCCGCGCCCTGGTGGCGCAGCTCGACCAGCCGCGCGAGGCCGGCAATGTGCGGGTGGTCTACCTGAAGAACGCCCAGGCCACGCGGCTGGCGCAGGTGCTGCGGGCGGCGTTCCCGGCCGAGGCGTCGGCGGAGCAGGGCGCTGCTTCGGCGCAGCGCGGCAGCGGGTCTTCCGGCGCCACGGCAGGGCTGAGCGGCGGCACGACCGCTTCCAGCGCCGACACCGCTTCCGCTTCGACCGCCGGCAGCAGCAAGGCCTCGGCCGCCACCACCTCCTCCGTCACCCCGGCCGGCCAGCCCACCACCGGCGGCGGCATCCAGGCCGATCCGGCCAGCAACGCGCTGATCATCACCGCGCCCGAGCCGCGGTTCCGGGAGATGCGGCCCATCATCGAGCAGCTCGACAGCCGGCGCGCCCAGCTCTATGTGGAATCGCTGGTGGTGGAGGTGGACGCGAGCAAGACGGTGGAGCTGGGCGTGCAGTGGTCGCAGCTCTTCGACATCAGCTCCAGCACCACGTTGACCCTGGGCACGGTGGCCAAGGCGCTGGAGTCGATGAGCGGCACCAACATCCTCTCCACCGCCAACGTGGTCACGCTGGACAACGAGGAGGCCAAGATCGTGGTGGGCCAGAACGTGCCCTACATCACCGGCTCGTACACGACCAGCACCAACTCCAACCCCTTCCAGACGGTGGAGCGCAAGGACGTGGGCATCACGCTCAGGCTGCGGCCGCAGATCGGGGAGAACGGCAATATCCGCATGTCGATCTACCAGGAGTCGTCCTCGGTGGCCTCGACCAGCACCACCTTGGGCCCGACGACCAACCAGCGCTCCATCGAATCGACGGTGACGGTGCAGGACGGCAAGATCATCGTGCTGGGCGGCCTGATCGAGGACCGCTACACCGACGAGGCCTACCGCCTGCCCTGGGTGGCCGATCTGCCCCTGGTGGGCGGCGTGTTCCGCAGTTTCGCCCGCTCGCGCAAGAAGACCAACCTGATCGTCTTCCTGCGGCCGGTGGCCTTGCGCGACGACGCGGCCATGGCCTCGATGACCATGGACCGGTACGACTACATCCGCGGGCAGCAGGCCGCCATGCCGCCGGACATCGGCAAGCTGCCGGGGAATTTCGTGGTTCCGCCGGTCATGCCCTGAAGCCGGGTGCCGCAGCGCCTAGGCCAGCCATCGCCCAGCCATGGCGGTGGCCGCGGACCGCGTCTCCACCCCCAGCTTCTCGAAGATGTGCTCCAGGTGCTTGTTCACCGTGCGCGGGCTCATGCCCAGGATGTCGGCGATGTCGCGATTGGTCTTGCCCTTGGCCAGCCAGGACAGCACCTCGGTCTCGCGCGGCGTCAGCGGCACGTCCGGCTGGCGCGGCGGCGAGACCGCATCCATGCGTTCGCTGCGCAGCAGCAGCATGGCCTCGGAGAAACCGCTCTCGCCCATGTGGCGCGCCGCCAGCCGCCGCCCGGCGCCCAGCGCGGTGCAAGCCTCCTCGCCCACCCGCACCGATTGCAGCCAGCCGCCCCGCGCTTCGACCGCCGGGCCGGCGAAAGCCTCGTCCAGCCAGCGCGCGGCCTGCGGCGATTGCCAGGCCACCCGCCCCAGCGCATCCAGCACCACCGTGCCCATGCCCGCCACGTCCACCGCCTCGCGCGCCAGCCGCGCGGCCTGGGCGTTGCGCACATGGGTGGCCAGGCGCGCCAGCACCTCGGGTATGCGCAGGGGCTTGACGACATAGTCCACCCCGCCGCTGGCGAAGCCCTGCAGGATCTGCTCGGTCTCCGACAGCCCGGTCATGAACAGCACCGGCACATGCGACCAGGCCGGCATGGCCTTGAGCCGGCGGCACAGGGCGAAGCCGTCGATGCCCGGCATCACCGCATCCAGCAGCACGCCGTCGGGCACGGTGATCTCGAAACGCTGCAGGGCCTCCTCGGCATCGCGCGCCACCAGCACGGCATAGCCGGCGCCGGCCAGGGCGTCGCTCACCATGCGCAGGGTGTCCAGGGCGTCGTCCACCACCAGGATCACCCGGCGCGCATCGGCGGCGGGCAGGGGGGCGGGCGCTGCATGGGGCTGGTCGATCGCGTTCATGGGTCGGTCTCGGTTTCCGTCTCGTTGTCGGTGTCTTCGGCCTCGCGCAGCAGCCGGGCCAGGGTCTCGAAATCGAAGCGGTCGGCGCAGTCCTGCAGCAGGCGCAGGGCCTGGGCATGCCGCGGCCACCGGGCCTGCGCCTGGCGCAGGCTCTCGCGCAGTTCGGCGGCCTGGCCCAGGCGGGCCAGGCGGGCGAGGTTCTCGCGCAGCTCCTCGGGCAGGGCCGACAGCAGGGCGCCGGACGGCGCGGGCGGCTGCGGCGCCAGTTCCTGCGGCATCGGCTCGCGCACCCATTCCAGCGCCAGTGCCCGCTCCAGCGCCGACAGCAGTTCCGATTCGATCACCGGCTTGCCAACGAAGCCCTGGCACTGCAGCCGCGCCAGCTGGTCCGACTGCGCATCGAAGAGATTGGCCGACACGAAGACGATGGGCAGCCGTTCGGCCGGCAGGATCTGGCGCAGGCGGGCGGCGGTCTGCCAGCCGTCGAGGTCGTCCATGGTGATGTCGAGCAGTACCAGGTCGGGCGGCTCGTGGCGCACGATCTCCAGGCATTCGCTGCCGCTGGCCGCCTCGCGCACCACGAAGCCCAGCGGCACCAGCAGGCCGGCCAGCAGCTGGCGCTGCAGGGGCTGGTCGTCCACCACCAGCAGGGTGCGGCGCGGCGCGAGGTAGCCCACCACCGGCCGCAGCACGGCCGAAGGCGGGCGCTGCCCCGGCCCGTCGATGGCCACGCCCGGCAGGTACAGCCGCACGGTGAAGGTGCTGCCCTGGCCGGGCTCGCTCTGCAGCGTGAGCTGGCCGCCCATCAGCTCGGTCAGCAGGTGGGTGATGGTCAGGCCGAGGCCGGTGCCCGCCTCGCTGGCGCGGCGGCCGGCGCTGCCGCGCTCGAAGGGCAGGAAGATGCGCTCCTGGTCTTGCGGTGCGATGCCGATGCCGGTGTCTATCACCTCGATGCGCGCCACATGGTGGTGGAAGTCCAGCCGCAGCGTCACCGCGCCCTGGTCGGTGAAACGCACCGCATTGGCCAGCAGGTTGATC
This sequence comes from Xylophilus rhododendri, assembly GCF_009906855.1. Lineage (NCBI taxonomy): Bacteria > Pseudomonadati > Pseudomonadota > Betaproteobacteria > Burkholderiales > Xylophilus > Xylophilus rhododendri. Next base: position 2,452,484 of record NZ_CP047650.1, on the reverse strand, counting down.
AGGATCTGCCGCAGCCGCTTGGCATCCGCTCTGATCCAGGCCGGCGCCGGCCCTTCCACCAGCACCGAGAAGCGCAGGGCCTTGGCTTCGGCCTGCGGCCGCATCATGCGCTCCACGTTGTCCAGCAGTTCGGCCAGCGGCACCGGCACCGGGTCCAGCCGCAGCCGGCCGGCCTCGATGCGCGCCAGTTCCAGCGAGCCGTCGATCAGCGCATGCATGTGCTGGCCGCTGTGCTGCATGGTGGCCAGCGTCTCGCGCAGCCAGCCGTCCACCTGCGGGTTCTTCAGCAGGATCTGCGAATAACCCAGGATGCTGTTGAGCGGCGAACGCAGCTCGTGTGTCATGCCGGCCACGTAGCGCGTCTTGGCCTGGTTGGCCGATTCGGCCAGGTCCTTGGCCGACTGCAGGGCGGCGTCGGTGCGGCGGTGGGCGTCGATCTCCTGCAGCAGCAGCTGGGTCTGGCGCTCGGACTCGTCCTGCGCCATGCGCCGGCTGTCGCTCGACAGCACCACCCACCAGGCGCAGACGGCGGCCATCAGCGCCATCAGCGAGAACACCTTGAGGAAGGGCCAGCGCAGGAACTGGGCGGGGGTCTCCAGGCTCTCCTGCACATAGACCACGCCCACCAGGAAGGCCATCACCGCCGTCAGCGACAGCAGGATCACCAGGTACTGCCCCAGCCGGAAATTCACCCGCAGCCCCCAGCGCTTGGGCAGCAGCCAGGCCATCGCCAGGCGGATCTGGTCGGAGGCGCGGGCGTTGGTCTTGCAGCGGTCGTGGCAGCGCGATTCCAGCGAGCAGCACAGGGAGCAGATGGCCGCGGCATAGGCCGGGCAGCGCGCCATGTCCTCGGATTCGAACTGCTTCTCGCAGACGGCGCAGCGCACCAGCTCGCCCGGCTGCCATCCGGTGGCCGGATCGCGCGCCAGGTAGTAGCACCCCTTCGTGGCCCAGGCCAGCAGCGGCGCCAGCGCCATCGACAGGCCGAGTGCGATGAAGGGCGAGAAGGCAGCCGCCGTCCCGCCCAGCCAGCCCACATGGGCGCAGCAGGCCACGATGGCCGCCAGCACCATCGCGCCCAGCCCCACCGGGTTGAAGTCGTACAGATGCGCCCGCCGGAACTCGATATGCGGCGGCGACAGCCCCAGCGGCTTGTTGATGACGAGGTCCGCCACCAGCGCCCCCACCCAGGCGATGGCCACATTGCTGTAGAAGGCCAGCACCTTCTCCAGCGCGCCGAACACATCGAGTGTCATCAGCAGCGTGGCGATGCCCACGTTGAACACCAGCCACACCACCCGCCCCGGATGGCTGCGGGTGATGCGCGCGAAGAAGTTCGACCAGGCCAGCGACCCCGCATAGGCATTGGTCACATTGATCTTCACCTGCGAGACCAGCACGAAGACCACGGTCAGCGCCAGCGCCACCCCCGGCAGGCCCACCGCCTGGGTGAAGCCCGCCAGGAACATCTGCGTGGGCTCGGCCGCCCGGTGCGGATCCACCTGGAACTGCAGCGCCGCGAAGGCCAGGAAGGCCCCGGCCGCCATCTTCAGCATGCCCATGAAGACCCAGCCCGGCCCGGCCACGATCAGCGCCGCCCACCAGCGCCAGTGGTTGTCCCGGGTGCGCTCGGGCAAAAAGCGCAGGAAGTCCACCTGCTCGCCGATCTGCACCACCAGCGAGAAGATCACCGCCGTGGCCGCACCGAACATGAGCGCGTCGAAACCCGCGCTGCCGCTGCGCAGCCCCGACAGCCCCGCCACGTCGCGGTAGAGCTGCGGCTGGTTCAGGAAGATCCACACGAAGGGCAGGAACAGCAGGAACAGCCACACCGGCTGCGTCCACGCCTGCATGCGCGAGATGAAGGTGATGCCCCGTATCGCGATCGGCAGCACCACCACCGAGCAGGCCACATAGCACCAGACCAGCGGCCAGTCCACCACCATGCGCAGGGCCAGCGCCATGATGGCCGCCTCCAGCGCGAAGAAGATGAAGGTGAACACCGCGTAGATCAGCGAGGTGATGGTCGAGCCCAGGTAGCCGAAGCCGGCGCCGCGGGTCAGCAGGTCCATGTCCAGCCCGTAGCGCGCCGCGTAGTAGGCGATCGGCAGGCCGGTCAAAAAGATCACGATGCCCACGCACAGGATCGCCCACATCGCGTTGGCGAATCCGTAGTTCAGCGCGATGGTGCCGCCGATGGCCTCCAGCGCCAGGAAGGACAGCGAGCCGAAGGCGGTGTTGGCCACCCGGAACTCGCTCCAGCGCCGGAAGCGCTTGGGTGTGTAGCGCAGGGCGTAGTCCTCCATGGTCTCGTCGGCGACCCAGGAGTTGTAGTCGCGGCGGAACCGGAAGATGGTCTGCGTGCCCCGGGCGGCGGGCGCATGGGCGTTGGCGCGGTCGGTGGATGCCATGTCCAAAAGCGCATGCAAGAAACGTGGGAACCCGGCAAATGTCCTACGCAACCGTGCGTACGCCACCTACGTCAAACAACGTATGGGTCATCTCCAGGGCTTTCCCTAACCTTCGCGGCAGCCCGGCGCCACACGCCGATTCGTCCCCCCGACCGCAGCAGGAAAACCCTCCATGACTTCCCGTTTCGACGCCTCCGACGCCCCCGAATCCAGCCGCCGCCGCCTGCTCCAGGCGTTGGGCGCCGCCTCCGTGGCCGGCCTGCCCAGCTTCTCGCACGCCCAGGCCACCTCGGCGGTCAACACCACCAAGCTGGCGGTCACCGACACCGAAGTCACCGTGGGCCAGCTGCACTCGGCCACCGGCACCATGGCCATCTCCGAGACCGGCTCCATCCAGGCCGAGCAGCTCGCCATCGACCAGATCAACGCCATGGGCGGCGTGCTCGGCCGCAAGATCAAGGTCATCAAGGAAGACGGCGCCTCCGACTGGCCCACCTTCGCCGAGAAGGCCAAGAAGCTGCTCATCAGCGACCACTGCGCCGCCGTCTTCGGCTGCTGGACCAGCGCCTCGCGCAAGGCGGTGCTGCCGGTCTTCGAGAAGGAAAACGGCCTCTTGTACTACCCCACCTTCTACGAAGGCCTGGAGCAGTCCAAGAACGTGATCTACACCGGCCAGGAAGCCACCCAGCAGATCCTCTACAGCCTGGACTGGGCCAAGAAGGAGAAGAACGCCAAGAGCTTCTTCCTCATCGGCTCGGACTACATCTGGCCGCGCACCTCGATGAAGATCGCCCGCAAGCACATCGAGAACTTCCAGAAGGGCAAGGTCGTCGGCGAGGAGTACTACCCGCTGGGCAGCACCAACTTCGGCTCCCTGATGAACAAGATCAAGGTGCAGAAGCCCGACTGCCTGTTCGTGGCCGTGGTCGGCGGCTCCAACGTGGCCTTCTACAAGGCGCTCAAGGCCGCCGGCATCACCGGCGACAAGCAGCTGCTGGTGACGCTGGCCGTCACCGAGGACGAGATGACCGGCGTGGGCGGCGAGAACTTCAAGGGCTTCTACTCGTCCATGAAGTACTTCCAGAGCCTGGACAACGACAACAACAAGAAGTTCGTCGAAGCCTTCAAGGCCAAGTACGGCCCCAACTCGGTGATCGGCGACGTGACCCAGGCGGGCTACCTCGGCCCCTGGCTGTGGAAGGCCGCGGTGGAAAAGGCCAAGAGCTTCGACGTGGACAAGGTGGTCGCCGCCTCGCCCGGCATCGAACTGAAGACCGCGCCCGAGGGCTATGTGAAGCTCGACGCCAACCACCACCTGTGGAGCAAGTCGCGCATCGCGCAGGGCCAGGCCGACGCCACCTTCAAGGTCGTATCGGAATCGCCCGACCTGATCAAGCCGGACCCGTTCCCCAAGGGCTACCAGTAAGTCTCCCCACGGCCCACCCCGTGGGCCGTGCCTTCCTTGATTCGACTTGCCGGGGAATCCGATGAGCCTTTCGGAAATGCTGAACATCGGCCTGATGCAGGGCTTCGCGGGCCTGAGCCTGTTCGCGGTGCTGCTGCTGATGGGCCTGGGCCTGGCCATCATCTTCGGCCAGATGGGCGTGATCAACATGGCGCATGGCGAGTTCATGACCATAGGCGCCTACACCATCTATCTCGGCTCCACGCTGGTCGGCAACCATGCGCCGGCGCTGCTGCCCTACTACTTCCCGGTGGCCATCGCGGCCGCCTTCGGCTTCGGTTTCATCGGCGGCTGGCTGGTGGAATGGGGCCTGATCCGCCACCTCTACAAACGCCCGCTCGACACCCTGCTGGCCACCTGGGGCGTGAGCCTGGCGCTGCAGCAGTGCTTCCGCTCCTTCATCGGCCCCAAGGAGGTCAGCCCCACGCTGCCCGAATGGCTGCTGGGCTCCTGGGCGCCGGCCGAGGGCCTGGACATCCCGATCAACGGCATGTTCGTGCTGGGCCTCACCGCGGTCGTCACCGGCGGCGTGCTGTTCGCCCTGCACCGCAGCCGCTGGGGCCTGCGGGTGCGCGCCACGGTGAGCAACCGGGTGATGGCCAACGCCATCGGCATCGACACCCAGCGCACCGACCGGCTGACATTCGCCATCGGCTGCGGCATCGCCGGCATCGCGGGCGCCGCCTTCACCACCATCGGCTCGACCGGGCCGACGTCGGGATCGCTCTACATCGTGGACAGCTTCCTGGTCGTCACCTTCGGCGGCGCGGCCAGCCTGCTGGGCACGGTGGTGTCGGCCTTCGGCATCGCGCAGACGCAGTCGATCACCGAGTTCTTCCTGGCCGGCTCCATGGCCAAGGTGATCACGCTGTCGCTGATCGTGCTGATCCTCATGGTCCGCCCGCAAGGCCTCTTCGCTAGCAAGGTGCGTCGATGAACCGAATCAAATCCTGGATCGTGCGCTACCAGCTCGCCAGCATGGTGCTGCTGACCGTGCTGCTGGCGGTGGTGCTGCCGCTGTCGCTGGACATCTTCCGGCTCAACCTGGTGGGCAAGTACCTGAGTTATGCCTTCGTGGCCATCGGCCTGGTGATGGTCTGGGGCTATGGCGGCGTGCTGAGCCTGGGGCAGGGTGTGTTCTTCGGCCTGGGCGGCTATGCCATGGCCATGTTCCTGAAGCTCGAAGCCTCGGACCCGATCACCACCAAGATCCAGTCCACCCCCGGCATTCCGGACTTCATGGACTGGAACCAGATCACCGCGCTGCCGGCCTTCTGGGTGCCCTTCAAGAGCCTGCCCTTCTCGCTGGCGGCGGTGATCCTGCTGCCCACGCTGCTGGCCTGGATCGTGAGTTTCGCCATGTTCAAGCGGCGGGTGGGCGGGGTGTATTTCGCCATCATCACGCAGGCGGTGGCGCTGATCGTGACGGTGCTCATCATCGGCCAGCAGGGCTATACCGGCGGCGTCAACGGGATGACCGACCTGAAGACCGTGCTGGGCTGGGACACCCGCACCGACTCGGCCAAGTACATCCTCTACTACGCCTGCGTGGCGCTGCTGGTGGCCGCCATGCTGCTGTGCCGCTTCATCCAGACCAGCAAGCTCGGCACCCTGCTGCTGGCCATGCGCGACAAGGAGGACCGGGTGCGGTTCTCCGGCTACGACGTGTCCAACTTCAAGGTCTTCACCTTCTGCCTGGCCGCCGCCCTGTCGGGCATCGGCGGCGCGCTGTTCACGCTGCAGGTGGGCTTCATGTCGCCGAGCTTCGTGGGCATCGTGCCTTCGATCGAGATGGTGATCTACGCGGCCGTCGGCGGACGCATGAGCCTGGTCGGCGCGGTGTACGGCACGCTGCTGGTGAACGCCGGCAAGACCTACTTCTCGGAGAGCTTCCCGGACCTGTGGCTGTTCCTGATGGCCGCGCTCTTCATCGGCGTGACCATGGCCTTCCCGATGGGCCTGGCCGGCGTCTGGGAAGAACACGTCAAGCCCTGGTGGCGCGGCCGCCGCGCGGCACTCCGGCAGGCCGCGCCCAAGGCCCCCGCGCCCCATGCCGTGCCGCCGGCACCCGCGCCCGAACCCGCCAGCCTTCCGTCCAACCTGCAGGGAACCCAGCCATGAGCAATACCGACTTCGCCCTGGCGGTGGAGGACCTGACCGTGTCCTTCGACGGCTTCAAGGCCATCGACACCCTCACGCTCTACATCGACAAGAACGAGCTGCGCGTGATCATCGGCCCCAACGGCGCCGGCAAGACCACGCTGCTCGACCTGATCTGCGGCAAGACCAAGGCCAGCGCCGGCAGCATCAAGTTCAAGAACACCGAACTGACCCGCATGGCCGAGCACAAGCGGGTGCGCCTGGGCATAGGCCGCAAGTTCCAGACGCCGTCGATCTACGAGAACCTGTCGGTGTTCCAGAACCTGGAGGTGTCCTATCCCGCCGGCCGCTCGGTCTTCGGCGCGCTGGCCTTCCAGTGCACCGAGGCCGTCCGCGAGAAGGTGCGCCTGGTGGCCGAGGACATCGGCCTGCTGGCCAAGCTGGACACCGAGGCCGGCCTGCTCTCCCACGGCCAGAAGCAGTGGCTGGAGATCGGCATGCTGCTGATGCAGGAGCCCGAGCTGCTGATGCTGGACGAACCCATCGCCGGCATGAGCGCGCGCGAACGTGAACTCACCGCCGAGCTGCTCAAGCGCATCTGCAGGAACCGCGCGGTGATCGTGATCGAACACGACATGGAGTTCGTCAAACGCATCGCCCACAAGGTCACCGTGATGCACCAGGGAAAGATCCTGGCCGAAGGGCCGATGGAGCAGGTGCAGGCCGACCCCAAGGTCATCGACGTCTACCTGGGACACTGAACATGAGCGCCGACATCCTCCAGGTCAGGGACCTCCACGTGGCCTACGGCCAGAGCGAAGCCCTGCACGGCATCTCCTTCGAGGGCCGCGAGAACGAGACGGTGGCCATCATGGGCCGCAACGGCATGGGCAAGACCACGCTGTTCAAGAGCCTGATGGGCGTGCTGCCCTGCAAGAGCGGCAGCATCACCGTGGGCGGACAGGAAGTGAGCAAGGACGAGAGCTTCCGCCGGGTCGCCAAGGGCATCGCCTATGTGCCGCAGGGCCGCATGATCTTCCCCACGCTGACGGTGGAGGAGAACATCCAGACCGGGCTGGAGAACGCCAAGGTCAAGAAGATTCCCGAGGAGATCTTCGCGCTGTTCCCGGTGCTGTGGGACATGCGCCGGCGCAAGGGCGGCAACCTCTCCGGCGGGCAGCAGCAGCAGCTGGCCATCGCCCGCGCGCTGGTGACCGATCCCAAGGTGCTGCTGCTCGACGAGCCCACCGAAGGCATCCAGCCTTCGATCATCAAGGACATCGCCAAGGCGCTCAACGAGATCCGCCGCATGCGCAAGCTGACCATCGTGGTCAGCGAGCAGGTGCTGTCCTTCGCCATGGACGTGGCCGACCGGCTCTTCGTGATCGAGGGCGGGCGGCTGGTGCACGAGACCTCGCGTGCCGAAACCGACCAGCAGCGCATCAAGTCCTATCTCTCTGTCTGAACCAAAGGAGTGTTTCCGTGGCCGATACCCTGATCAAAGTCGATCTCCAGCAGTCTCCCTATGAGAACAAGAAGGTGCACAACCGGTGGCATCCGGATATTCCCATGGCCGTCTGGGTGAATCCGGGGGATGAGTTCAAGCTGGAGACTTATGACTGGACTGGTGGTGCGATCAAGAACGACGACAGTGCGGATGACGTGCGGGATGTGGATCTTTCGACGGTGCACTTTCTGTCTGGCCCCGTCGGGGTGAAGGGGGCGCAGCCTGGCGACCTGCTGGTGGTCGATCTGCTCGACATCGGGGCGCGGGATGACAGCCTTTGGGGTTTCAATGGCTTCTTCTCGAAGAAGAACGGCGGGGGGTTTCTCACCGAGCACTATCCGCTGGCGCAGAAGTCGATCTGGGACTTTCACGGGATGTTCACCAATAGCCGGCATATCCCCGGGGTGAACTTCGCGGGGCTGATCCATCCGGGGCTGATCGGGTGTCTGCCGGATCAGAAGATGCTGGATGCCTGGAACGCCCGGGAGGCTGAGCTGATTGCCACCGATCCGGATCGCGTACCTGGCCTGGCGAATCCGCCCAATGCGCCGACTGCGCATATGGGCATGCTGACGGGCGAGGCTGCGGCCAAGGCTGCTGCCGAGGGTGCCCGCACTGTGCCGCCGCGTGAGCATGGGGGCAACTGCGATATCAAGGATTTGTCGCGCGGGTCCAAGGTGTACTTCCCTGTGTACGTCGAGGGCGCTGGCCTGTCGGTGGGCGATCTGCACTTCAGCCAGGGCGACGGGGAGATCACCTTCTGCGGCGCCATCGAGATGGCCGGTTGGGTGCACATGAAGGTGTCGCTGATCAAGGGTGGCATGGCCAAGTACGGGATCAAGAATCCGATCTTCAAGCCCAGTCCCATCGTGCCTAACTACAAGGACTATCTGATCTTCGAGGGGATCTCGGTGGATGAGGCTGGCAAGCAGCACTATCTCGATGTGACCGTGGCCTATCGGCAGGCCTGCCTGAACGCGATCGAGTACCTGAAGAAGTTCGGCTACAGCGGCGCGCAGGCCTATTCGATCCTGGGGACTGCGCCGGTGCAGGGGCACATCAGTGGGGTGGTGGATGTGCCCAATGCCTGTGCGACGCTGTGGCTGCCTACGGAGATCTTCGACTTCGACATCAATCCCACTGCGGCGGGGCCTGTGAAGATGCTCGATGGGAGCATCGACATGCCTATCTCGCAGGACAAGTAGCCATGCCTACCTATGAGTACGACTGTTCGGACTGCGGGGGGTTCGATGTGATTCGGCGACTGTCGGAGCGCAATGAGCCTGCGGCTTGTCCTGCCTGTGCGCGGGCTTCTCAGCGGGTGTTTGCGAGTGCGCCTCGGCTGGCTTGTGTCAGTGCGGAGCAGCGCAAGGCGTTTGATACCAACGAGCGTTCGCGGCATGCGCCTCGGTCTTCGCGGGATGGGGATCAGGGGAGCTATGGGCGGATGCGGCATCCCAGCGGCTGTGGGTGTTGCAGTACTTCTGCTGGGAAGCGGGGGGCTACTGTTACTGCGGCTAATGGGGCCAAGGGGTTTCCTTCCAAGCGGCCCTGGATGATCAGTCACTGACTGTTTTGCTTTGCTGGCGCTGGGTCTCCTGGCGGAGGGCGGGGCTGGGGCTGCGCGCCCCAGACCGCGCTCACTTTCTTTGCTTCGCCAAAGAAAGTAAGCAAAGAAAGGCGACCCGACACCCGAGGCCCTTCGGGCACCGCTGCGGTACTCGCAAAGGCGGGGTCCACGACAACTCGCTTCGCTCAAACAGGTCGTGGCCCTGATCCGCCTTTGCTCCGTTCCTCGCTCTCGGGCTCACGGGACCCGGGAGCGGGAGCGGGGACAGCGGCTGCTTCGCAGCGCTACGGGCCTTCGCTGCGCTCGGCCCTGGGTTGATGTTCATGTTCTCTTTTGGAGGTGGTCATGATTCATGGGGATATTTCTAGCAGCAGGGACACCGTCGGTGTCGCTGTCGTCAACTACAAGATGCCGCGGCTGCATTCCAAGGCTGAGGTGCTGGCCAATGCGCGGGCCATCGCTTCCATGGTCAAGGGCATGAAGGTCGGACTGCCGGGGATGGATCTGGTGATCTTTCCGGAGTACAGCACGCACGGGATCATGTATGACAGCCAGGAGATGTACGACACGGCGGCCACCGTTCCTGGTGAGGAGACGGAGATCTTTGCGGAGGCCTGTCGGTCCGCCAAGGTGTGGGGGGTGTTTTCTCTCACGGGCGAACGCCATGAGGAGCATCCGCGCAAGGCGCCTTACAACACGCTCATCCTCATGAACGACCAGGGGGAGATCGTGCAGAAGTACCGCAAGATCATGCCCTGGACACCCATCGAGGGCTGGTATCCGGGGGACCGCACCTATGTGTGCGACGGGCCCAAGGGGCTCAAGGTGAGCCTCATCATCTGCGACGACGGGAACTATCCGGAGATCTGGCGCGACTGCGCCATGAAGGGGGCGGAACTCATCGTGCGCTGCCAGGGGTATATGTACCCGGCCAAGGAACAGCAGATCCTCATGTCCAAGGCCATGGCCTTCGCCAACAACAGCTATGTGGCGGTGGCCAACGCGACGGGCTTCGATGGGGTGTATTCCTACTTCGGGCACTCGGCGCTGATCGGCTTCGACGGGCGCACGCTCGGCGAATGCGGGGAAGAGGAGATGGGCGTGCAATACGCGGCGCTGAGCAAGTCGCTGATCCGCGACTTCCGCAAGAACGGGCAGTCGGAGAACCACCTCTTCAAGCTGCTGCACCGGGGCTATACCGGGCTCATCAACTCCGGCGATGGCGACCAGGGCGTGGCGGACTGTCCGTTCGAGTTCTACGGCAAATGGATCGCCGATCCCCAGGGCGCGCGCGAGGCGGTGGAGGCCATCACCCGGCCGACCGTGGGCACCGAGGAATGCCCGATTCCCGGCATTCCCCACCAGGGCTGCTGAGCGGCTGCCTCAATAACCCCGCGCCGGATCGATCACGTGGTTCGGCGCCTCGCCGCGCCCCACCCGTTCGATGTTCTCGGCGATCTGCCGGGCCGAGGAAGACGGGATGGCCACCGAGGCCAGGTGCGGCGTGATCAGTACGTTGGGCATGCTCCACAGCGGGTCGGCGGCGGGCAGGGGCTCGCGCTCGAAGACGTCGAGCGTGGCGGCGCCGATCTGGCCGCTGCGCAGCAGATCGGTCAGTGCCGTCTGGTCCACCAGGGCGCCGCGGGCCACGTTGACGAAGGCGGCGCCGGGGCGCAGCTTCTCCAGGCGCTGGCGGTCGAAGAGGTGCCGGGTCTGCGGCGTCAGCGGCAGCATCAGCACCACGATGTCGGCCTGGGCGAGCACGCTGTCCAGGGTCTCCAGGCCGGCGAAGCATTCCACGCCTTCGATGGCGGCCTGGCTGCGCGACCAGCCCAGGGTGCGGTAGCCCTGGCGCTGGATCTCGTGCGCGGCCTTGGCGCCGAGCTGGCCCAGGCCGAGCACGGCCACGGTGATCTCGTCGGGCGAACGCGGATGGCGGTAGGCCCATTCGCCCAGGCGCTGGGCCTGTTCGAAGAAGGGGATGTCGCGTGCATGGCGCAGCACGGCGAAGAGCACGTAGCCGGCCATCATGCGGGACATCTGCGGATCGGTGATGCGGGTGATCGGGATGCCCGCGGGCAGGTCCTCGCGCGCCACCAGCGAATCGACGCCGGCGCCCAGGTTCACGATCAGGCGCAGGTTCGGCATCCTGCTGAAGAAGCCCTGCGGCGGCTTCCAGGCCATGGCGTAGTGGATGTCTTCGGGCCGCTCGATGGCGCTGGAATGCACCACCTGCAGGTGGGGGAGCTGCGCCTGCAGGGCGCGTTTCCAGGTCTGGAAATCGTCGAACTCGCTGTAGAAGGCCAGGGTGCCCAGGGGTGTCGTGCTCATCGCTTCAGGCGCTCTGTTGGCTCTTGCGCACCAGCTGCGCCACGGCCTGGATGGCCAGCTCGTAGCCGTCGCCGCCCAGCCCGGCGACGATGCCGTCGGCCACCTTGGAGATGTAGGAGTGGTGGCGGAAGGGCTCGCGTTTCCAGATCATGCTCATGTGGGTCTCGATGATCTTGCCGGGGAAGGACATCAGCGCATCCAGGATGGCGATCGAGGTGTAGGTGAGCCCGGCCGCGTTGATGCAGATGCCGTCGGCCACGCCGCGCGCCTCCTGGATCCAGTCGATCAGCTGGCCTTCGTGGTTGGACTGCAGGAAACGCAACGACACGCCCAGCGAAGCCGCCCGCGCCTCGCAGCGCGACTGCAGCACCGGGAAGCTGTCGGTGCCGTAGCTCTTGTTGGCATCCAGGCCATAGAGGTTGGCATTGGGGCCGTTGAGGAACCAGACGGTGATGGGGGGCGTGGTGGGGGTGTCGCTCATCTTGGGTATCTCAGGCGTCGTAGGGGCGGGTGGCCTGCAGGGCGGGCAGGGACTGGAAGGCCTCGTTCCAGCGCGCCGCCCGGGGGCAGGCGGCACGCCAGTCGATCTCGGGGAAACGGAAATCCAGGTAGCCCAGGCCGCAGCCGATGGTGACCTCGCCGATGGTGGGCCGGTCGAGGGAGAGTTCCTCGGCGACCGCTTCGATCTCCACCAGGCAGGCCGAGACCTTGGTCAGCAGCGCCTCGCGCCAGGTCGGCCATTGCAGCTCGGCCGGCCGCGCCGTGTGTTCGTAGCGGGCCAGCAGGGCGGCATCGAGCAGGCCGTCGCCCAGGGCCTGGCGGGTGAGGGCGGTCCAGCGCGCGGGGCCGGCGGAGGGGAAGAGCGTGCCGCCGGCCAGGCTGTCGAGGTACTCGCAGATCACCCGGCTGTCGTAGAGCGAGCTGCCATCGTCCAGGATCAGCGTGGGCACCTTGGCCAGCGGGTTGTGGGCGGCGATGCGCGGATCGCGGTTCACCGGATGGGCGGCGCTGGCCAGCCATTCGATGCGTGCGGCCTGGCCGGTGAGATGGGCGCAGACCATCACCTTGCGCACGAAGGGGGAAGTGGTGGCGTGGAGCAGTTGCATGGCGTCAGGGCAGCAGCACGAGTTTGCCGAAGACCTTGCCGCTTTCCAGCGCGACATGGGCGGCCGAGGCCTCGGCCACGGGGAAGCTGGCGTGGATGCGGGGCCGGATGCGACCGCTCTTCAGCAGGGGCAGCACATGGTGGGCGATGGCCTTGGCCATGCGCGCCTTCTCGTACGGGCTCTGCGGCCGCATGGTGGAGGAGTGCAGGCTCAGCTGCTTCTGCATCAGCGTGAGCAGCTCCACATTCACCGCCGAGCCCTGCATGAAGGACAGGCTCACATGCCGCCCGCCGAAGGCCATGGCCTGCAGGTTGCGCCTCACATACTCGCCGCCGACGATGTCCAGCACCACGTCCACGCCGCGCCCGCCGGTGAAGTCCAGGCAGGCCTGGGTGAAATCGGTGCTGGGCCAGTGGATCGCCAGGTCGGCGCCCAGCGCTTTCAGCTCGGCGAAGCGGGCCTCGTCGTTGTCGGTGACGATGACGGTGCAGCCCGCCGCATGCGCCATCTGCACCGCCAGCGTGCCGATGCCGCCGGCCGCGCCGTGCACCAGCACCGTCTCGCCCATGGACAGCCGCCCCAGCTCGAACAGGTTGTGCCACACGGTGAACAGGCCCTCGGGCAGCGCGGCGGCTTCCACATCCGACAGGTTCTGCGGCACCACGAAGGAATGCTCCACCGAGGCCGTGCACCAGGGCGCGTAACCGCCGCCCGGCACCAGGCTCATCAAGCGCTGGCCGAGCAGTTTCGGATCGGCGCCCGGCCCGCAGGCCACGACTTCGCCGCACACCTCCAGCCCCAGCACATCGGTGATGCCGGGCGCCGGCCTGGCGATCCCTTGCCGCTGCATGATGTCCGGCCGGTTGATGCCGGCGGCCAGCACCTTCAAGAGCACCTCACCGGCACCGGGCACCGGCATGGGCCGTTCGGCCAGCACCAGCACGCTGGCGTCGCCGGGTTCGCGGGCGACGATGGCCTGCATGGTGTCGGGCAGTCGGGTCGTGTTGATCATGGGTCTCTTATTTCCTGGGGCTGAAAACGCTGATGCCTTCGTCGGGCAGGGCCAGCCCGGCCACCGAGCCGACGGGCCATTGCTGCATGGCGCCCAGGCCTGCGCTGCGCACGGTGACGATCTGGCGTGCGGTGCGCGGCACATCCACATCGACGAAGGTATTGATGTGGTCGCCCTGGAACACATGGTTGACCACGGTGCCGCTCAGCACCGAGCCGGCATGCAGGCTCTCCAGCCGGATGTGTTCGGGCCGCACATACACATCGAGCCGCTCGCCTTCATGCGAGGCATCCACCAGCCGCGCATGCGGCAGGCTGATCAGCCCCGAGCCCAGGCGCAGCTGGAAGTCGGTGGCCGTCTGGCCGTGGTAGTGGGCCGGCAGGATGTTCACATCGCCCAGGAAGGAGGCCACGAAGGGGTCCTGCGGGTTCTGATACAGCTCGGCCGGCGGCGCGATCTGGCGGATCACGCCGGCCGACATCACCGCGATGCGGTCGGACATGGCCAGGGCCTCGCCCTGGTCGTGGGTGACAAAGACGGTGGTCAGGCCCAGGCGGCGCTGGATCTCGCGGATCTCCACCTGCATGGCACCGCGCAGGCTCTTGTCCAGGGCCGAGAAAGGCTCGTCCAGCAACAGCACCTTGGGCTGGATGACGAGGGCCCGCGCCAGCGCCACCCGCTGCTGCTGGCCGCCGGAGAGTTCACGCGGCTTGCGGTGGCCCAGCCCGTCGAGCTTGACCATGGCCATGGCCTCCTTCACCCGCTGCGCCACCTCGTCCTTCGGCATGCCGCGCATGCGCAGGCCATAGCCGATGTTGCGCTCCACCGTCATGTGCGGGAACAGCGCGTAGTTCTGGAACACGATGCCGATCTGCCGCTTGTGCGGCGGCTCGCTGGTGACCGGCTGACCCTCGATGAAGATCTCGCCGTTGTCGGCCTCGGCGAAGCCGGCGATCAGGTTGAGCAGCGTGGTCTTGCCGCAGCCCGAGGGGCCCAGCAGCGTGAGGAACTCGCCGCGCCGGATCTTCAGCGATACCTCGTGCAGCACCGTCTGCTCGTGGTACTTCTTGACCACGCCTTCGAGGCTGACGGCGATATCGCCCTGCGGCTGCACTGCGGGCGTGGTGGGTACGGCATTCATGCGCCGACGATAAGCCAAGCGGCCGGCCACAGGCCTTTGCCGATATTGATGCGGCCCCTCGGAAAAAACGAAATGCCCCGCTTTGCTTTTTCCTAAGCCCTGAGTCCGAAAAACGTGGTTCCAAAACAGGGCGGGCTTCTTCAGACTCGCCGCCATCGAAGACCGATCGCGGCGATATCCAGAGGAAGCCTACATGTCAGTGGAAACCATCAACACCCTCGTCGTCGGTGCCGGCCAGGCCGGCATCGCGATGAGCGAGCACCTGTCGCAGATGGGGGTGCCGCACATCGTGCTGGAGCGCAGCCGCATCGCCGAACGCTGGCGCTCCGAACGCTGGGATTCGCTGGTGGCCAACGGCCCGGCCTGGCACGACCGTTTCCCGGGCCTGAAGTTCGGCGACGTCTCGCCCGAGACCTTCCCGCCCAAGGAACGCATGGCCCAGTACTTCGAGGACTACGCCGCCATGCTCAAGGCGCCGGTGCGCACCGGTGTGGAAGTGCTGAAGGTGGAGCGCCACCGCGGCCGCAGCGGCTTCAAGGTGACTACTTCCGAAGGCGTGATCGAGGCCGCCAACGTGGTGGCCGCCACCGGCCCCTTCCAGACACCCAACTATCCGAAGATCGTGCCGGCCAGCGACGGCATCCGGCAGCTGCATTCGGTCGCCTACAAGAACCCGGGACAGCTGCCCGAAGGCGCGGTGCTGGTGGTGGGCGCCGGCGCCTCCGGCTCGCAGATCGCCGAGGAGCTGCAGAAGTCCGGCAAGACGGTCTACCTGTCGGTGGGCGAGCATTACCGCCCGCCGCGCTCCTACCGCGGCCGCGACTACTGCTGGTGGCTGGGCGCGCTCGGCCTGTGGGACGAGGTCAAGATCAAGCCCAAGAAGAAGCATGTGGCATTTGCCGTCAGCGGCTACGAGGGCGGCAAGACGGTGGATTTCCGCCGCCTGGCGCACCAGGGCATCCACCTGGTCGGCCTCACCAAATCCTTCGACAACGGCGTCATCCACTTCGAGCCGGGCCTGGCCGAGAACGTGGGTGAGGGCGACCGCGCCTACTTCGACGTGCTGCGCGACGCCGATGCCTACATCGAGGAACACGGCCTGGACTTCCCTCCCGAGCCCGAAGCCTGGAAGCTGCTGCCCGACCCGGACTGCCTCACCCATCCCATCGAGAGCCTGGACCTGAAGGCGGCCGGCATCAGCTCCATCCTCTGGGCCACCGGCTTCACTTTCGACTACCGCTGGCTGCAGGTCGATGCCTTCGACGAGAAGGGCGAGCCCTTCCACAAACGCGGCATCTCGGCCGAGAGCGGCATCTACTTCCTGGGCTTGCCCAACCTGGTGAACCGGGCCTCGTCCTTCATCTACGGCGTGTGGCACGACGCGAAGTACATCGCCGACCACATCGTGACCCAGGAGGGCTACCGCACTTACGAGAAGTCCTGAGCCGCGGGTTCAGGCGCCGGGCCGGCAGAGGAAATCGAGCAGCCCGGCCAGCATGCGGTCGCAGGCTTCGAGCTGCGACAGCTCCACGTACTCATCGGCCTTGTGCGCCACCTCGATGCTGCCCGGGCCGCAGACCAGCACCGGTGTCTGGTTCCAGCTGCGCTTGAAGAGGCCGCCCTCGCTGCCGTAGTCGACCTTGGTGCAGGGCGTGCCGGGCGGCAGCAGCGAACTCAGCAGGCCGACGGCGGCCGAGTCCTCGGGCGTGTTCAGGCTGGGATAGCTGTTGACCAGCGCGATCTCCGGCAGCGGCGCATCGGCGTGCACCGCATCGCGCGCCACCCGCTCGGTGAGCCGCTGCAGGATGCGTTCGAGGATCAGCTCGGGCTGGTCTTCGGACACATTGCGGATCTCGAAATTCAGCTCGCATTCGCTGGGCACGATGTTCAGCGCCCGCCCGCCGTGAATGGTGCCCACATGCACGGTGGAGTAGGGCACGCCGTAGCCCTCCTCGCGCGGGCCGGTCTCGGCCAGCTCCTGCTGCACATCCCGCAGCGAGGCCACCAGGTCGCCCGCCATGTGGATGGCGTTGACGAAACGCGGCGCCAGCCCCGAATGCCCCGCCTGCCCGCAGCACAGCGCGCGGTAGGCGGCCTTGCCCTTGTGGCCGGTGCCGATGCGCATCAGCGTGGGCTCGCCGACGATGCAGAGATAGGGCGCCGGCAGGCTGCCTTCGAGCCGGCGCAGCAGGTGGCGCACGCCCACGCAGCCGATCTCCTCGTCGAAGGACAGGGCCAGCTGCAGCGGCCGGGCCAGCGGCCTTTTCGCAGCCGCCACCATGGCGGTGACGGCGCAGGCCACGAAACCCTTCATGTCCGAAGCGCCGCGCCCGTAGATGCGCCCGTCGCGGTGCGTGGCCTCGAAGGGCGGCGAGGTCCAGGGCTGGCCCTCCACCGGCACCACATCGGTATGGCCCGACAGCAGCACACCGGGAACGCCCTCCGGCCCCACCGAGGCGAAGAGATTGGTGCGGCTCGCGTCCTGCGGATCCGGCGCCAGGGTGGAGGCGATGCCGGCA
This sequence comes from Xylophilus rhododendri, assembly GCF_009906855.1. Classification (NCBI taxonomy): domain Bacteria; kingdom Pseudomonadati; phylum Pseudomonadota; class Betaproteobacteria; order Burkholderiales; genus Xylophilus; species Xylophilus rhododendri. Next base: position 2,435,322 of record NZ_CP047650.1, on the reverse strand, counting down.
TCGGCCAGCACTTGCTGCACCTTCTCGATCAGCCCGATATTGGGCTTAAGCGATACCGAGGGAAAGGCGATCAGGGTCTCCAGCAGTTCGACGCTGGCGGAAGTGGCTGTATTCATCACGGTGCGGAAATATGGGGGTCGAAGAAACTCGCCGCGCTCATGCCGGGGATGTACTGGTCGGAGATATAGGCCCGGCAGCGCTCCATGAACACCCGCGCCAATTTGGACTGCTTCATCGGCTTGTACGAAGCCAGCCCCAGCAGCATCGGCCGGTTCTTGCCGGCCAGGCGCACCCGCACCATGCGTTTGCCGTCCAGCGACTGGTTGGACTTGGGCCGCACATTGAACAGCGCATAACCGATGCCGTTGGCCACCATGGAACGCACCACCTCTTCGGAGCGCGATCGCGCCACGATGTTGGGCGTGACACCCGCCATGGCGAAGAGCGAGGTGAAGTACTCGCGGCTCATCGGCAGGTCCAGCAGCACATAGGGCTGGGGCGCCAGCTCCTCGAATGTGACGGCGGCCTGCTGCGCCAGCGGATGCAGCTCGCTCACCAGCACATAGGGCGGCAGGGTGGCCAGGGCCTCGAACTGGATGTCGTCGCCCAGGTGCAGGTCGTAGGTGATGGCCAGGTCGATCTCCAGCGCGTGCAGCTTGTTCATCAGCACCTCCTGGTCGCCTTCCACCATCTGCACCTGCACCTTCTCGAAGGCGCGCGAGAAACCGAAGATGACCTCCGGCGCGATCATGGCGGTGAGCGACTGGAAGCTGCCCACCCGCAGCGCGCCCTGCATCACGTCGCCCGAGTCGGAGGCGATCTCGTAGAGGCGGGAAGACCGGTCCAGCACATCCTCGCACTGGCGCAGCACCAGCGTGCCGATGGCCGTCAGCCCCAGGCCCTTGGAGGGGTGGCGCACGAAGAGCTGCACGTTCAGCTCGGTCTCGATATGGGCGATGGCCGCGGAGATCGAGGGCGAGGAGATGTGGATCTGCGCCGAGGCCGCGGCAATGCTGCCGTGCTTGGCCGTGGCGACGAAATACTCCATCTGGCGCAGGGAGACGCGGTTGAGCATGTCGGTGTGTGGATGCGCGCCGTGGCTCAGCGCCGGGGGGGAAGGGCCGGCCAGTGTAGCGGCGCCCCCCAGGGCTTTCAGAGGTTGCCGGGCACCCCGTAGCTGGGCGCGGCACGCGGATCGAGCGCGCGGGTGATGTAGGCCTGCAGCTGCGGCTCGTACACCTTCCAGGCGGCGTAGAGGGCCTGCACCGGGTCGTGCTCCACCCAGTCCATCCGCAGGTCCACGATCGGCCAGTTCTGCTCGCCATAGACCAGCAGCCCGGCCGAATGCACCGGCCCTTCCTCGCCGCCGGCATCTTGGCCGGCCAGCATGGCCAGCATCAGCCGCTCGGCCAGCGAGCCCCCGGCCGCCTCGAAGGCCGACAGCATGGCTTGCGGCACCTCGCGGCTCTTCAGCATATTGCCGGCGCAGGCTGCATCGCGGCCAACCGCGCTGGCCAGCGTGCCCAGGGCCTGGTCGCCGGTGAAGACCACCGGCGGGTTCGTCGCATCGATGGCCATCAGCTGCCGGTAGGCGATGAAGGGCCGCTTCTGCAGCTCGGCCACGGCCTGCGCTGGCGTGAGGCCGCCGGCCATCAGGTCCAGCGCCAGCGGGCCCAGGTCCGGATCGGTGATGTTCTGGCTGGCCGCCGCGCCCACGCCCTGGCGGCCGCGCACGCAGCGCGATGCCACGGCCGGCGACGAGGAAGAGACCGCCGCACCGAACTGCCCCGTCTTCGGGCAGCGCGCGATGATGGAGAAGGTCATGGAAACCCGGCTCAGTCGGGGATGACCGCGGTCGCGTCGATCTCCACCAGCCACTCCGGCCGCGCCAGCGCCGACACCACGATGCCGGTCGAGACCGGGAAAACACCCTTCAGCCAGCGGCCCACCACCAGGTACACCGCCTCACGGTAGCGCGGATCGATGATGTAGATGGTGATCTTGCAGATGTCCTGCAGCTCGCCGCCGGCCTCCTTCAGCAGCATGGCGATGTTGGCCATGGCCTGCTCCGCCTGCCCGCTCACGTCGCCGATGCACACGCTCTCGGAAGTGTCGAGGTTCTGGCCGATCTGCCCGCGCAGGAAGACCATGCTGCCCCGGGCGACCACCGCCTGGCACAGGTCGTTGTCGAGCTTCTGCTCCGGATAGGTGGCCTTGGTATTGAAGGGGCGGATGCGGGTGTGCTTCATGGTCGCTTCGGTGACATCGGAAAGCGGCCATGGTCGTGCGCGCCGGGCGGCGAGGCCATTTGTTTTTTCTGTGCGACCGTTTAGGAATTTCCGAGCGCCGCCCCATCGGGAAACTTGAGGCACCTCTACGTAAAAGGCGACTTGGCCCGGCGGCGCGGCTTTCCCATCATCCGGTCCGTGATGCGGGGTGGGTGGCGGCCGGGCTGGCGTGATGTTTGCGTCAGCCCGGCCAGGACCCAGGCCGCGTTTTCAGTATCGGCAGATGTTCAACTTTTTCGATTGAGGTTTATCAATGATCCGCAAGCTTTTGACACTGTGCGCGCTCACCGCCGCCATGGCCGCCGGCAGCTCCGCCTGGGCCCAGGACAACGCCCTGGTGGTCAGCACCTGGGGCGGCAGCTTCCGTGACCTGATCGACGAGAACATCGGCCGCGAATTCACCAAGCAGACCGGGGTGCCGGTGAAGTACGTCACCGGCGGCACCATCGACCGCCTGAACAAGGCCAAGCTCACCACCAAGCCCGAGAGCGACATCACCTTCACCACCTCGCATGTGGGCTGGCTCTACGTCAGCAGCAACCTCTTCGAGCAGCTCGACACCAGCAAGATCCCCAACTTCAGCCACCTGGTGGACCGTGCCAAGATCAGCCCGTACCACATCGGCAGCTGGGCCTACATCTACTCCATCGGCTACCGCCCGGACCTGATGCCGCCCAGCGTCAAGTTCGAAAGCTGGAACGACCTGTGGAACCCCGCCCTCAAGGGCAAGATCAGCGCCCCCGACTTCGACCCCAGCCACCTGATCGCCGTCTCCGCCATGCTCTCCGGCGGCGACGCCAGGACCTGGGAAAAGGGCCAGGAAAAGTTGAAGGCCCTCAAGCCCAACTTCAAGGCCTTCTACACCAACGACGCCAACGCCCAGCAGCTGATCGCCACCGGCGAAACCCCGGTCGAGGTCATCCTGTCGATGAACGCGTACCACATGGCCGGCCAGGGCGTGCCGATCAAGGTCGCCATGCCCAAGGAAGGCGCGGTGCTGGGCGTGGACACCATGGCCATCATGAAGGGCAGCAGCAAGACCGAGCTGGCCTACAAGTTCCTGAACATCGCCCTCTCGGCCGATGTGCAGTCCAAGATCGTCGCATCCAAGAAGGCCAGCCCGGTCGTCGACAACGCCACCGTCTCGGCCGAGGATGCGAAGCTGCCCGGCGTGTTCACCACCAAGGAACAGTGGGACACGCAAACCATCGTGATCGACAACAAGCTGCGCGCCGAGAAGACCGCCGAGTGGCGCAAGTGGTTCACCGAAAACATCATGAACTGATCGGGTAGCCAAGGAATGCGTTCTGGTCTCAGGCCCTGGCTGGTATCCCCGGCCGTTTTCGTCGCGGCGGGCATCGCCGTCTCCCTGCTCGCGGTCTTCCAGTACAGCTTGCGGGCCTTCGTGCCCGGTTCGCTGGATGTGGGCGGCCTCACGCTGGACAACTTCAGCGGACTGGGCAAGTCGATCTACCTGGGCGCATTCACCAACACCCTGCTGCTGAGCGTGGAGACGACGGTCTTCTCGCTGCTGGTGGCCTATCCGCTGGCCTATGCCCTGGTGCGGGTGAAGCACCGGGCGCTGAAATCCTTCATCCTGGTGGTGTCGATCACCCCGCTCTTTCTGGGCGAGATCGTCCGCACCTACTCCTGGATCGCCGTGCTGGGCAACAACGGCTTCATCAACGGCGCCCTGAGAAAACTCGGCCTGATCGAATGGCCGCTGCAGCTGATGTTCACCCACTTCGGCGTGCTGGTGGCCCTGGTGCATGTGACCATCCCGGTGGTCGTGCTGATGCTGGCCACCGCCATCTCGCACATCGACCGCGACTACGAGAAGGCTGCGCAAAGCCTGGGCGCCGGCCCCATCCGCACCTTCGTCACGGTGACGCTGCCGCTGTCCATGCCCGGCATCCTGGCCAGCATCACCACCGCTTTCGCCTGGACCTTCAGCGCCTTCGCCACCCCGCAGATGATCGGCGGCGGCCGGGTGCCCACCGTGTCCACCCTGGTCTACCAGCTGGGCTTCTCGTCCATGAACTTCCCGCTGGCCGCCAGCCTGAGCGTGTGCGGCCTGCTGCTGACCGCCGCCGCGCTCGCCGCCCTGGGCCAGCTGACCAAACGCCTGAAGACCGTGGGAGGCCACTGAGCATGAAGATCAAGAGTGCACTGCCCCTGCCGCTGCGCATCGCCGGCCCGCTGCTCATCGCCCTGCTGCTGGCCTTCGTGCTGCTGCCGGTGGTGGTGGTGACCATCGCCTCCTTCAACGAGAAGGCCATCATCGTTTTCCCGCCCGAGTCGTATTCGCTGAAGTGGTTCGAGCGGGTGTTCAGCTACCCGGATTTCCAGGAGGGCTTCAAGGCCAGCGTGGTCATCACCGGCTGGGCCTCGTCGCTGGCGCTGGTGATCGGCACCTGCCTGTCGATCGCCGTCAAACGCATGGAGTTCAAGGGCAAGCAGACCCTGCTGGCCATCCTGCATTCGCCGCTGGTGGTGCCGCATTTCACGCTGGGGCTGGGGCTGCTGATCCTGGTGTCGCAGGCCTCGATCCAGCGCGGCTACGGCATCGTCATCCTGTGCCATGTGATGCTGGTGCTGCCCTTTGTGATGCGCAGCGTGTACGTGTCGATGGAGAACCTGGACGAGCGCCTGGAGCAGGCCGCCGCCAGCCTGGGCGCATCGCCGGTGAAGGTGCTGTTTACCGTGACCATCCCGCTGCTGGCGCCCGGGCTTTTCGGCGGCTGGCTGTTCGCGGCCATCATGTCCTTCAGCGAGTTCACCGCCTCGCTCTTCGTGACCACGCAGGACACGCAGACCCTGCCGGTGGCCATGTACAACTATGTGCGGGAGTTCGCCGACCCGACGCTGGCGGCGCTGTCGGTGGTCTACATCGCGGTGACGGCGGCGGTGCTGGGGTTTGCCAACTACTTTCTGGGCTTGGGGAAGATCCTCAATATCGAGGATGGGCACTAAGGCCCGGCGGGTTCAGACGGGCTGGCCTGTAGCGGTCGACCGGCCTCGGCTTTGATGCTGTTCGGCTCGGTCGGCGATCACGAAGGAAATGATCTGCTGCACGGCCCGCGAGCAGCCTTTGAACACCAGCTTCTCCAGAACCTGGAGCCCTTGTGCCAGAACGATCCCGCCCACCAGTTCATCGGCAAAGCCTTGAGTGATGCTGATGCCGGTGAAATCCAGCACGACCTCATCGCCTGCCGACAGATGCGCTTCGACCTGGGCACGAATGGGCGTTGCGATTGTCCTTGAGCCAAGCGTTCGGCTGTGGGCAAGCGTTCGCAATGAGACTAGTTGGGTCACGTGGAACTCAGACTTGAGGGTGCGCTGAACCTGGAATTTTGAGCGTTGGACACGGCAGGTTTTCAATAGCTTTTCGAGCTAAGGCAATACACAAATTGCGTCACCACGGGCTCTACTGTGAATTGCCGCTCCTACTAGGCCGGCCGCGGTGATCCTTTGCTTTTGACGACCGGCTTGGGGAAGATCCTCAATATCGAGGATGGGCATTGAGGGGAGACTGGGGCACGGAACCTGCTTGGGTTTGGGCAGTGTTTTCTCCAAGCTGAAGGGCGGTGGTTATGGCGTTCCGTCTTGCGATGTTGCGGCAGCAGGTGATGGCGTTGTGGGGCTCGGTCGTCGATGCGTGGACGGTGGGGCTCGGTGCCTTCGAACTGTCGGCCGGCGGGCTGACCCGGGATGAGCTGGAGCAGTTCATGCAGCGGCCACGGTAAGTCCGCGCCGGCTGTTTAGGGGGTTTTAGCCAGATCGGCTAATTAGCGGTTTTGGCTAAAACGCCCTAATCGGGTCACCGGCCCGCGGCCTGCACCCTCAGGCGAGGCCGATCCGCACATCCATGCGTGTGTTCTCGTACAAGGTCGATCCTTGCGGGACCACATGTCGCACGGCGCGCCCCGCGACATCCGCCATCAGGGCATCCGCTTCCGCCGCGATGCAGGCCCCGCCTCCCCAGGGCACAAAAGTGCATTGCAAGGCGGCAGCGATCTCCGCCATGGCGGCCACTGTCCGCGGGTCGATGTCGTCCAGCGCCAATTTCACAGTGATCGCTTCGTCCGCATTTCCCGGAAGAAGCAGCATCTCCCCATTGCAGCCCGCATACCGGCAGTGCCCCTCCACCGGCGGCCGCTGCCCCAGCAGCACACCCGCCATGCGATGCGCCAGCGCCAGCCGCTCGGGATCGACCTTGGTGCGCGAGAGCTGATCCACCCCCTCGGCCGACACCGCCAGGCCATAACAAACCAGTTCATAGACGACCTTGTTGCTCATACCGTCCTCTCCATGATCGTGTTCACCAGGAAGGCTGAACTCTACGCCAGAATGTATTTAATTAAGTGTGGTTTAACTAGAGACGCATCGTGAAGCTGCCTCGATGAGTGCAGCTGTGAAGAAGATCCGCAAGGGACGGCCGGTGGGGTCGAAATCGACCGATCCGGTGATCGCCCAGGCGTTCGGGCAGGCGGTGGTGTCGCTGAGGACGGCGGCCGGGATGTCGCAGGAGGCGCTGGGGCTTGCGGCGGCGGTGAGCCGGTCGAACATGTCGGCGATCGAGAACGGGCGGACGGTGCCGAATTTCGTGGGTGTCGTGAAGATCGCCGCCGCGCTGGGATGCACCGTGCAGGAGCTGGCAGGGGAGTTCGAGCGCAGCCACAAGTCGCTGACAGCAGGGTAGCGATTCGAGGTGAGGCATATCTCATCCATGGCGTTGTCGCTCATTCGGCTCCTCCATCACCTTCCACTTCCGTGTTGATTTGCGCCTATCGATTTGCCCGAGTCACCATACCTCAAGAAAACCTGTTTACGCCTATTCCGTTTGGGACTTGAGCATTCGGGAATGCCGGTCTCCCTCTACGAAGAACAGTACAACGCCCTCCGCGCCCTGCTGAAGTCGCTCCGCCTGCAGGCCAAACTTACCCAGGTCCAGATGGCCGAAGCCCTGGGCCTGGGCCAGTCCTATATCTCCAAGCTGGAACGGGGCGAGAACTTCGTCGATGTCCTCCTCTTCGCCCGCTGGTGCGACGCCTGCGGGCTGCAACCCGGAAAGGTGCTGCACAAATTCCTGAACCCGCCGCCACCGGCTGACCGTTAACAGAGAAGCAAAGCCCATGAAGTACCAAAAGCTCGCTGAAACCGGCCTGGACATCTCTCCCCTCTGCCTGGGCTGCATGACCTACGGCGTCCCCACCCGCGGCCCCCACCCCTGGACGCTGGACGAGGACAAGAGCCGCCCTCTGATCCGCCAGGCCGTCGAGGCCGGCATCAACTTCTTCGACACGGCCAACGTGTATTCCGACGGCACCTCCGAGGAGATCGTCGGCCGGGCGCTGAAAGACTTCGCCCGGCGCGACGAAGTCGTCATCGCCACCAAGGTCCACGGCCGCATGCGCCCCGGCCCCAACGGCGCGGGCCTCAGCCGCAAGGCCATCCTGACGGAGATCGACCACTCCCTGCGCCGCCTGGGCACCGACTATGTCGACCTCTACCAGATCCACCGCTTCGACCCCGAGGTGCCGATCGAGGAAACCCTGGAGGCCCTGCACGACGTGGTCAAGGCCGGCAAGGCGCGCTACATCGGCGCCTCCTCCATGTACGCCTGGCAGTTCGCCACCATGCTGCACACCTCCGAGGCCAACGGCTGGACGCGCTTCTCCACCATGCAGAACTTCGTCAACCTGCTCTACCGCGAGGAGGAGCGCGAGATGCTGCCGCTGTGCATGGCCGAAGGCATCGGCGTGATCCCCTGGAGCCCGCTGGCGCGCGGCCGCCTCACCCGCGACTGGGACGAGTCCACCGAGCGCACCGAGAGCGACCAGTTCGGCAAGACCCTGTTCCGCCACACGGCCGACGCCGACCGCAAGGTGGTCGAGGCCGTCGCCACCGTGGCCGCCGCCCGTGGCGTGCCGCGCGCGCAGATCGCCCTGGCCTGGGTGCTGGCCCAGCCGGCGGTCAGCGCGCCCATCGTGGGGGCGTCCAAGCCGGGGCATCTGGAGGATGCGGTGGCGGCGCTGGAGATCCGGCTGAGTGCGGAGGAGATTGGCTTGCTGGAGGCGGCGTATGTGCCGCATGCGGTGGTGGGGTTTAGCTGAGCGACGGCGGGCTTCTCCGCAAGCCCGCGGCGCTGAAACGGCAAGGCGCCCCCGTCCGCGCCCGTGGGGAGAACGGCCGCGGCGGATGGCGGCCCCGGCGGCTCAATCCAGCCGAGCCCCCGAAATCCTCACCGCCTCCTTCCACCGCGCACTCTCCTTGGTCATGAACGCCTCGAATGCCTCCGGCGTGCTGTTGTTCACCTCGGCCCCCATCTCCACCAGCTTGTCCCGCGTCTGCGGCGTGTCCACGATGGCGGCCACGTCGGTGCGGATCTTTTTCACCAGTGCGGGCGGCATGCCGGCCGGGCCCATCAGGCCGAACCAGGTGGCGGCCTCGAAGCCCGGGTAGCCGGCCTCGGCGAAGGTGGGCACGGCCTTGATGGCGTCGATGCGTTTGCCGTGCGCCAGGGCCAGCGCCTTCAGCTTGCCGCCCTGGATGTAGGGGATGGCCACCGACAGCGTGACGAAACCCGCCTGCACCTGGCCACCCAGCAGGTCGTTGATCATGGGCGCGTCGCCGCGGTAGGGGATGTGGGTGGATTCGATCTTCGCCCGGTTCTTGAACAGCTCGCCGGCCAGGTGCTGGGCCGTGCCGTTGCCGGGCGATGCGATCGACAGGCCCTTGGGCGAGGACTGCGCCAGGGCCACCAGCTCCTGCACGTTTTTCACCGGCAGTTCGGGCGCCACCACCAGCACCAGCGGGATGGTCGCCACCAGGGTGATGGGCGTGAAATCCTTCAGCGGGTCGTAGCTCAGCTTCTTGTACAGGCTGGCGCTGATGGTGTGCGCCGAGGTGGTCATGAACAGGGTGTAGCCGTCCGGCGGCGACTTGGCGACGGCCTCGGCGCCGATGGTGGTGCCGGCGCCGGGACGGTTGTCGGCGATCACGCTCTGGCCCCATTTGGCGGTGAGCTTGTCGGCCACGATGCGGGCGATCAGGTCTGTGGCGCCGCCGGCCGGGTAGGGGATCACCAGGCGCACCGGCTTGCTGGGGAAGTCGTCCGCGGCCAGGGCGAGGCCGGGCAGGGCGGTGGCGCCGGCGGCCAGCAGGGCGGCGGCGCGGGCAAGGGTCTGGCGGCGGTCGATCATGGGTGTCTCCTTTGATCTTTTTGGATTGTTCTGTCAGATAAAACTTCTGTTCCTTTTTATAGTCTTTGCGGAATCCTGCGGTGCGTCAAGGCGCTGGCTGCATGGTTAACCCTTGTTCGCACCGCTTTAAAAAAGAACGATAGTTCTGTTCAACAGAATTCTAGAAGATCGGAAACGCGTCATGAACGCAGACACATCCAAACCCCTGCTGATCGGCGGCGAGTGGCTACGCTCCTCCGCGCCGCCGCTGGTGTCGGTCAACCCGGCCACCGGCGCCACCAATTACGAGGTGCACACCGCCACGGCCGAGCAGGTGGAGCAGGCGGTGCTGTCGGCCACGCAAGCCGCCGCCCAGGCTTCGTGGCGCGGCATGCAGCCGCCGCAGCGGGCGGCGGTGCTGCACCGCATCGGCGAGCTGATGCTGCGGGATGCCGAGACCTTCGCCGAGCTGCAGCGCATCGAGAACGGCAAGGTGCATGCCGAATGCATGGTGCAGGTGCGCAGCGCGGCGGCCACCTTCCGCTACTACGCCTCGGTGTGCGAGACGCTGGAGTCGGCCCTCACGCCATCGCGCGGCAACTACCTGTCGATGGCGGTGTACGAGCCTTATGGGGTGGTGGTGGCGATCACGCCCTGGAATTCGCCGATGACCATGGAGGCGCAGAAGGTGGCGCCCGCGCTGGCGGCGGGCAATGCGGTGATCTTGAAGCCCTCGGAGCTGACGCCTTCGCCCGCCCTGCTGCTGGGCCGCATCGCGCTGGAGGCCGGGCTGCCGCCGGGCCTGCTCAATGTGCTGCCGGGCACCGGGGCGGCGGTGGGCAGCGCGCTGGTGGCGCATGCCGGCGTGAAGATGGTGTCCTTCACCGGCGGCACGGCCAGCGGGCGGCGCATCGCGGTGGTGGCGGCGCAGAAGCTGATGCCGGTGGCGCTGGAGCTGGGCGGCAAGTCGCCGCACATCGTGTTCGCCGATGCCGATCTGGATGCGGCGGCGGATGCGGTGGCCGGCGGCATCTTCGAGGGCAGCGGCCAGTCCTGCGTGGCGGGCTCGCGGCTCTTCGTGCAGCGTTCGGTGTACGAGGCTTTCATCGAGAAGCTGCTGGCCAAGGCCCGGGGCCTGAAGGTGGGTCTGCCCGACCGGCCGGAATCGAAGATGGGGCCCATCGCCTCCTTCGCCCACCGCCAGCACATCGCCGGCATGGTGGATGCGGCCCGGGCCGCGGGTGCCGAGGTGCTGACCGGCGGCGGCGCGCCCGAGGACGAGGCCCTGTCGGCCGGCGCCTTCTACCTGCCGACGGTGGTCGCCGGCATCTCCAACCGCTCCGACATCGCGCAGAACGAGATTTTCGGCCCGGTGGTCTGCGCCATGGTCTTCGACGATGAAGACGACCTGATCGCCCAGGCCAACGATTCCGTCTTCGGCCTGGCTTCCGGCATCTGGACCCGCGATTTCCCCCGTGCCTGGCGGGTGGCGCGGGCGCTGGAAGCCGGCACGGTGTGGATCAACACCTACAAGCAGCTGTCCATCGCCACGCCATTCGGCGGTTTCAAGGACAGCGGCCTGGGCCGCGAGAAGGGCACCGGCGGCATGCGGCTTTACCAGCAGGCCAAGGGCATTTATTTCGGGCTGGGCGGCTGATACGGCCGGCTTCCTCTTTCAACACCTATGTCTTTTGTCCATCCCCACATGAACACTTCCGCAACGCTTTCCCGGCCCGCCGCAGAGGCCATCGCCATCACCGCCATCCGCCGCCTGGGCTTCATCGGCCTGGGGGTGATGGGGGAGCCCATGTGCCGCAACCTGGCGCAGAAATCCGGCCTGCCGGTGATCGCGCTCGACCGCGATCCGCAGCCGCTGGCCCGTGTCGCGCCCTTCGGCGTGGTGGCGGCGGCCGATGCGGGTGCGGTGGTGGAGGGCTCCGATGTGGTCTTCCTCTCGCTGCCCTCGGGCGAGGTGGTGCGCGAGCTGTGCGAGGGCGCCGACGGCCTGCTGGCCCGCATCCGCCCCGGCCAGATCGTGGTGGACCTGAGCACCTCGCCGGTGGACATCACCCGCGCCCTGGCCGCCGCCTTCGCCCAGCGCGGCGCCCGCTTCCTGGATGCGCCGGTGGCCCGCACCCGGGCGGCGGCCGAGGCCGGCACGCTGTCGGTGATGGTGGGTGCCGATGTGGCGGGCTTCGACGCGGTGCGGCCGCTGATCGCCACCTTCGCCAGCGACATCACCCACTGCGGCGATGTCGGCACCGGCCAGGTGGTGAAGATCCTCAACAACATGGTGCTGTTCGAGACGGTGGTGGCCATGGCCGAGGCCAAGGCCATCGCCGAGCGTTCGGGGGTGGATCCGGCGCTGCTGTTCGAAACGCTCTCCAAGGGATCCGCCGACAGCTTCGCGCTGCGCAACCACGGCATGAAGGCCATGCTGCCCGGCGAGTTCCCGGAGCGTGCCTTCTCGGTGGAATACGCCCGCAAGGACCTGGACTACGCCCTGCGCCTGGCGCGCGACACCGGCGTGGATGCACGCGGCGCCCGCACGGTGGATGGCTGGTTCCAGGAGGCGATCGATGCGGGCGACGGCGCCCGCTACCACCCCGTCATCTACCGCCGCATCGCCGCCAGATAAAAACCTAGCCGGCGGCCTTGATCGCCGGCCATCCCCCGCCCAGCGCCCGCGAGCCGCGTTCGGCGGCGGTCAGCATGACGGCATTCATGCGCTGCACGGCCAGCTCGGAAAACCGCTCCAGCGGCCCGGAGGCCGACAGCGCTCCCAGCAGCATCGCATTGGGCCCGAACAGCGGCACGGCCACCGCGCCGCAGAGCGGATCGCGTTCGCCGAAGGAGGTGAACAGCAGCTCCGCGGTGCTCGCGGCGGCCGGCATGCCGCTCTCGCCGAAACGCAGCAGCACCTTGCCGGCGGCGCCCCGGTGCAGCGGCAGCACATCGCCCACCCGGACGCGGTCCAGCGTGGAATGGTTGGAGTCGATGCGCAGCAGGCACAGGCGGGTGTCCTCGCCGTTGCGCACATGGAAGGACGGGCTTTCCGTGCCCTGGCTCACCAGCCATTCCATGACCGGCAGCACCGCCTCGCGCAGGCCGTTGCTGCGGTCGAAGGAGCGGCCGAACACGAAGGCCAGCGGACCCAGGGCATAACGCTTGTCCGCCCGGTGCAGCACCAGCCCGCTGCGTTCCAGCGAGGCGAGCAGGCGCAGCAGCGTGCTTTTGTACATGCCGGTGAGGCCCGCCAGCTCGGTCAGCGTGACCGGCCCCTCGGGCCCCGCGATGGCGGTGGCGACCAGCAGCGCACGGTCCACGGCGGCCACGCCGTCCGAGGGCGGGAAGGCGGTGTCGGGGGAGACCTTGGGCATGGGACTTGGGGGCGGATGGCGGTGGGAAAAGGCGAGCTTACCTGCTCGGGCCGGGTGCTTCGGGGCGGCTAGGGTGTCGTCAGTTCGAGCTGCAGGAACACACTCTTCAAGGCCCGCACAAAGGCCTCCGCACTATCCGACAAGGGCTCCCCCCGCGGATGCACCAGGCTCGCCACGATGGGCGCCACGCCCTCCAGCGGAATCACCCGGAAACGCGCGTCCTGCCAGGCCTGCAGCGAGAACTCGTCCACGATGGCGATGCCCGCGCCGGCATGCACCAGGGCGCAGGCGTTCTGCGGCGAGCCGACCACGATATGGGCCTGGGGGATGGCGGCGTGCTGGGCGAAGAGGGCGTCGATGCGGGCGCCGAAAGGCGAGTCCGGCGGGTAGCCGATGATCGGGAACTCCACCAGCTGGTCGACGGTGAGCGACTGCCGCACCGCCACCGGATGGGCCCGCGGGCTGATGCACACCAGGCGGCTGCGGGCGATGGGTTCGCAGACCAGGTGCGGATGGTCCACCGGCAGGATGGAGACCCCCATGTCGCATTGCCGGTTCACCAGCCGCTCCTGCAGCAGGGCGTTGCTCAGGCACTGGAAATGCACATGCACCTCCGGGTTGCCGCTGCGGAACTGGGCGATGGCCAGGGGCACCACCATCTGGCCGATGCTGGGGCTGGTGACCACCGAGATCAGGCCGTGTCGGCGTTCGGCCAGCTCATAGGTCAGCTGGTCGATGCGCTGCACGCCGCGGTACACCAGCTCCACCTCGCTGTAGAGCCGGCGCGCGGCGGCGGTGGGATGCAGCCGGCTCTTGCTGCGCTCGAAGAGCGGAAAGCCCAGCTGCTGCTCGGTGTGCGCCAGCGCCTTGCTCACCGCGGCCACCGACACGTGCAGCAGCTGGGCGGCCGCGCTCAGCGAGCCGGCGGACATGATGGAGCGAAATACCTCGATCTGGCGCAGGTTCATCGCCCGATGCTAACGGGCCGGCGAAGGCCGGCCTTTCGTTGCGCTTTCAGGCGACGGGCTCGCCGGCGCCGGTGCGCTCGGTGATGAGTTTGTAGTGCTCCGGCCGGCGGTGCTTGGCGAAGTTGAAGACATGCTCGCGGAAGAATTCGCCCAGCGTCAGGTCGGCCTTCACGCAGATGACCTCGTCCTCCTCGCTCAGCGCGCGGGCCACGATCTCGCCGGTGGGGGCGACGATGACCGAGCTGCCGATCATGTGGTGGCCGTCCTCGCTGCCGCACTTGGCGGCGGCAGCCACCCAGATGCCGTTCTGGTAGGCGGCCGACTGCAGCGAGACCAGGTGGGTGCTGGTGCGCAGGTGGGCCGGCTCGTTCCAGTGGATGTTGACCGAGGGCGTGTTGTAGCCCAGCACCACGACCTCGGCGCTCTGCAGCGCCATCACCCGGTAGGTCTCGGGCCAGCGGCGGTCGTTGCAGATGCACATGCCCATGCGCACCGCGTCGGTGTCGAAGACACGGAAGCCCAGGTCGCCCACCTCGAAGAACTTCTTCTCCAGGTGCTGGAAAGGCGCCTCGGGCTTGTGTTCGCTGTGGCCGGGCAGGTGGATCTTGCGGTACTTGCCCGTGATCTTGCCGGCGCGGTCCACCAGGATGGCGGTGTTGAAGGGCTGGCCTTCGGGCGTGAGTTCGGCATAACCCAGGTAGAAGCCCATCTGCAGCTCGCGCGCCAGGTCGAACAGCGGCTGGGTGGCGGGGCCGGGCATGGCGGGCTCGAAGAAACGCTGCTGCGCCTCGGCCTCGCTCATCCAGTAGCGGGGGAAGAAGGTGGTGAGCGCCAGTTCGGGGAAGACCACGAACTCGGCGCCGCGCGACTTGGCCTCGCGCATCATGGCCATCAGGCGGGCGACCACGCTCTCGCGGGTGTCGGCCAGGTTCACGGCGCCCATCTGGGCCACGGCCAGGCCCAGGCTGCGTTTGTTGTCGTTCATCTCTGTTGTCCTTGGATTGGCTGAGGTGTTTTGCCTTACTCGGCGGTGATCTTGTATTTGCGGACCAGGTCGCCCCACACCCGCTGCTCGGAGGCGACGAACCTGGCGAACTGCTCGCTGCTGCCGCCCACCGGGATGGAGCCGTTGGCCTGCATCCACTCCAGCACGGCGGGGGTCTTCAGGGCCTCGTTGAAGGCGGTATTGAGCTGCTGCACCACGGCGGGCGGCATGCCCGCCGGGCCGAACATGCCCTGCCAGCTTTTCAAGGCATTGGGCGAGCCGCCCACTTCCTGGATGGTGGGCACGGCCGGCAGCAGCGCGGAGCGTTTGTCGGTGGTCACCAGCACGGCCTTGAACTTGCCGGCATTGATGTTGGCCATGGCATCGACGATGTTCAGGATGCCCAACTTGATGTTGCCGGAGAGCAGGTCGAGGATGGCCGGGCCGGCGCCGCGATAGGGCACATGCACCAGGTCCACGCCCAGGGTGTTGGCCAGCTGCGCGCCGGTCACATGGTTGGTGGTGCCCACGCCCACGGTGGCATAGCCGGTGCCGGGGTTGGCCTTGCACCAGGCGACGAACTCGCCGAAGGTGGCGGTGGGCACGCTGGGGTGGGCCACCAGTACATTGGGCTGGTCGCTGAGGTAGACGATGGGCGTCAGGTCCTTCACCGGGTCGAAGGGCATGTGGGTGCCCTGCATGGCCGGGAAGATCGAGGTGGGGCCGGCGGCGGTCATCACGATGGAATAGCCGTCCGGCGGTGACTTGGCCACGTTGTCCACGCCGATCAGGCCGCCGGCGCCGGCGCGGTTGTCCACCCACACGCTCTGGCCCAGGCGTTTGGAGATGGGGTCGGCCATCAGGCGGGCGAAGACGCTGGTGGAGCCGCCGGCCGCGAAGGTCACCACGAAGCGGATCGGCTTGGCGGGCCAGCCGTCCTGCGCCTGGGCCGCGGTGCCGGACAGCAGCCAGGGCGCAGTTGCCAAGCCGGCCATTGCTTTGCGGCGGGTGAGTCTGAAATCCTGCTGCATGTTCTTGTTCGCTTCCCTGGGTGGCTCTGGTGATCGGGTCAGTAGGCGGACAGCTTCACGCCGTCCTTGCCCGGTGCCGCCGCGTAGTTCTGCGCCCGGTACCAGGCCAGGTACTCGGCATAGGTGATGGGCGGATAGGAGGGCTCGGCGCCGGCCGGCAGGCAGCTGGGGATGCAGCGCATCACCCAGCCGTAGTCGCAGTCCATGAAGAAGGGCGCGGCGTAGCGCTCCTGGCCGGATTTATTCGTGACGCGGTGCGGCGTGGCCAGGAAGCGGTCGTTGGTCCAGCGCCGCATCAGGTCGCCGCCATTGACCAGGAAGCTGCCCGGCAGGGCCGGCGCATCGATCCACTTGCCGTTGGGCAGGCGCACCGACAGGCCCTGCACCTTGTTCTGCGGCAGCAGGGTCATGAAGCTGGTGTCGGTATGCGGGGCCAGGCCGAACTGGTCATCGACGGCCGGCGGCTGCTGCGGATAGTGCGACAGGCGCAGGGTGTACATCGGCTCGCGGAAGGCCGGCGCGAACCAGTCGGCCGGCAGGCCCAGGGCCACCGCATAGAGCGGCAGCAGGGAGGTGCCCAGGCGCTCTGCCGCATCGGCATAGGCCATGGCCAGGCGGCGGAATTCCGGCAGGTCCTCGGGCCACTGGTTCTGGCCGCGGAAGCGTTTGCCGGCCAGCACGTCGGGATGGTCGGCCGGCAGGTCGCGCTTGATGAAGAAGGACTCGACCAGGTTGGGCTTGTTGTCCTTGGTCAGCGCCGAATGGCGGGTGGTCGAGCCCTTCAGCGGCACGTAGCCGGTGTTGTTCTCGGTGAAGGCGATGGCGGACTTCTGCTCCAGCGGCAGGGCGTGGAACAAACGCGCGGCATCGAACACGCCGTCGATCAGCGCCTGCGGGATGCCGTGGTTCACCACGAAATAGAAGCCGATGTTCTCCAGCGCGTAGCGCATCTCGGCGCCCAGGCGCTCCAGCGCGCCGGGCTCGCCAGCCAAGTAGGGGCCGATGTCGAGGACAGGGATCTCCTCCTTCGCATCCGGGCGGATCGCGGCGAGGCTGGGGGCGTAGCTGGTATCGCTCATGTTCTTGTCTCCGGTGTGGGGTCTGTCAGGCGCCGGCCTGGCGGCTGGCCTCCTGGGCGGCCGCCTCGCAGGGGTCTATCACCGGCAGGCCCAGGGCATCGGCCAGGGGCTTGCGCAGGTCGGCCATGCCGGCGCAGCCGAGCAGGATCACGTCGGCGCCGTCCACGTCGCGCAGCTGGCGGGCGGCTTCCAGCATGGGCGCAAAGGCCAGGTCCGGATCGCCCGTCTGGTCCACCCGCAGGTTGAGGGCGCGTTCGCCGGCCACGCTCTGCTCCAGGCCCAGGGCCTTCCAGTAGCGCATGTGGCGGGGGATGGAGGCATCGGCCACCGCCACCACGCCCACCCGGCGGCCCTGTGCCAGGGCGGCGCGCACGCCGGCCTCGCCGATGCCGATCACCGGCTTGCCGCCGCTCACCGCACGTGCCTGGGCCACGCCCGGATCGCTGAAGCAGGCGATGACGAAGGCATCGGCCTCGCCCTGGTGCGCCTGCACATGTTCCGCGACCTGCACCGAGGCGATGTCGTAGTCGGCCTGGCTCACGATGCCCGGCGGGCCGACCCGGGAGGTCACGCTCTCGAAACGGCAGGGCGTGGCGGTGACGGCGGCCTGCACCGCGCGGTCAATGCCTTCGGTGACGTTGACGCTGCTGTTGGGGTTCAGCACCTGGATGCGGGGTGTTTTCATGCCTGCTTCTCCAGTCCGATCAGGGCCTTGAGCACACGGCCGTAAGGGCGCGAGCCCAGGCCGCTGGCCGGCGCCTCGCGGCGTGGCACATCGGGCGGGCCGCGGCGGATGAACTGGCCGGAGCCGCGTTCGGCATGCAGGCCGTCCTCGTCGACGACGATGCGTCCGCGGCTCAGCACCACCTCTGGCCAGCCGCGAATCGTGCGGCCTTCGTAGGGGGTGTAGCCGGTGTTGTCGTGCAGCATGTCGGCGCTGATGGCGACCTCGCGCTCCGGGTTCCAGATGGCGATGTCGGCATCGGCGCCAACCGCGATCGCGCCCTTCCTCGGCGCCATGCCGTAGAGCCGCGCATGGTTGCCGGAGGACAGGGCCACGAACTGGTGGATGTCGATGCGGCCGGCGAGGAAACCTTCCGAGAACAGCAGCGGCAGGCGCAGCTCGATGCCGGGCACGCCGTTGGCCATTTCCTTGAACAGGGTG
Source organism: Xylophilus rhododendri (assembly GCF_009906855.1). NCBI lineage: Bacteria > Pseudomonadati > Pseudomonadota > Betaproteobacteria > Burkholderiales > Xylophilus > Xylophilus rhododendri. The sequence goes on along the minus strand of NZ_CP047650.1, from coordinate 2,417,242 downwards.
GAGTCGCCCTTGGGCAGCTTGCCGGTCTCGTCGTAGCGGTAGGGCGCGTGGTCGGAGGAGTAGGTGGCCAGGGTGCCGTCGATCAGGCCCTGCCACACGGCCTCCTGCGAGTCGGCATCGCGCGGCGGCGGCGAGCAGCAGAACTTGGCGCCTTCCATGCCGGGGCGGTCCAGGTCGTCGGCGGTCAGGAACAGGTACTGCGGGCAGCTCTCGGCCAGCACATTGGCGCCCAGGGACTGGGCCTGGCGGATCAGCTCCACCGTCTCGGCGCCGGCCACATGCACGATGAGCAGGGGCACGTCCACCAGCCGGCCCAGCGAGATGGCGCGGAAGGTGGCCTCGGTCTCGGCCAGCGGGTCGTGCGCCACACCGTGGAACTTGGGCGCGCCGTGGCCGCGGTCCAGCAGGCGCTGGGCGATCCACTTGATCATGTCGTGGTTCTCGGCATGCACCATCACCAGCGCACCCTCCTCGCGCGACAGGGCCAGCACGTCGAGCAGCTCGTGGTCTTCGAGCTTCATCTTGTCGTAGGTCATGTAGACCTTGAGCGAGGTGATGCCGTCTCGGATCGCCTTGGGCAGGTCGACCTTCAGCGTCTGCTCGTCGGGGTTGGCCAGGATCAGGTGGAAGCCGTAGTCGATCACCGCCTTCTCGGCCGCGCGCTGGGCATAGTCGGCCAGCACCTCGGGCACCGACATGCCGCGGTGCTGGGCGGCGAAGGGCACGATGGTGGTGGTGCCGCCGAAGGCGGCGGCCACGGTGGCCGAGTGGAAATCGTCGGCGCACATCATGCCCATGCCGGATTTCTGCTCGACGTGGCAATGGCTGTCGATGCCGCCGGGCAGCACCCAGCGGCCGGCCGCGTCGATGTCGCGCTGGCCCGGCGGCAGGTCGGCGCCGATGGCGACGATCAGGCCGTTCTTGATGCCGACGTCGCCCTGCACGACCCGGCCGTCGGTGACGATGCGGCCGTTGCGGATGGTGAGTTCGAAAGGTGTGTCCTGCATACGCTTGTCTTCCTGTTCGCTGGGGTTCAATGAAGGCCGTCCGCCTGCACGAAATGGCCGGGCGCCACCTCGGTCATCGGCATCTCGGCGGCCCGGTGGCCCTGGGCGAAGACCGGGCTGGGAATGGTGCTGGCCGGCCGCACATGGCGGCCGCGCTCGCGGGTGGGGTCGGGCATGGGCACGGCCGACAGCAGGCGCCGGGTGTAGGGATGGCGCGGCTGGTGCAGCACCGAGGCGGTGGGGCCGATCTCCACGATGCGGCCCAGGTACATCACCGCCACCCGGTGGCTGACCTTCTCCACCACCGCCATGTCGTGCGAGATGAAGAGATAGGCAAGGCCGTGTTCCTTCTGCAGGTCCTGCAGCAGGTCGAGCACCCTGGCCTGTACCGACACGTCGAGCGCCGAGACGGACTCGTCGGCCACGATGATCTTGGGCCGCACGCTCAGCGCCCGGGCGATGCAAAGCCGCTGGCGCTGGCCGCCGGAGAACTGGTGGGCATAACGCTCCAGCATGCTCGAAGGCAGGCCCACCCGCTCCATCAGGGCGGCGGCACGGTTGCGGCGTTCGGCCGCGTCCAGGCCTCCGTGGAGCTTGAGCGGCTCGCTCACCAGTTCCCACGCCTGCAGGCGCGGATGCAGGGAGGCGTAGGGGTCCTGGAAGATGGTCTGGATGTCGGCGCGCAGCGGGCGCATCTCGCGGTTGTTCAGGCCCTCGATGTCGCGGCCGCATAGGCGCACCCGGCCTTCCGAAGGGTCGATCAGCTTGCTGACCAGCCGGCCGGTGGTGGATTTGCCGGAGCCGGATTCGCCGACCAGGCCCAGGGTCTCGCCGGCGCGCAGCGAAAAGGAGACCTGCTCCACCGCATGCACATTGCGGGCCTTGCCGAACCAGCCCTTGCGGATGGGGAAACGCTTGCTGAGGCCGCTGACTTCCAGCAGCGGCGCATCGTCGGTCGCCACCGGCGCGGGCGAGCCGTCGCCCAGGCGCGGCACGGCGGCCAGCAGCTCGCGGGTATAGGTTTCGACGGGCGCGGCGAAGAGCTGGCGCACGGGGGCCTCCTCCACCTTGCGGCCGGCCTGCATGACCACCACCCGGTCGGCGATCTCGGCCACCACACCCATGTCGTGGGTGATGAAGAGCACGGCCATGCCCAGCTCGCGCTGCATCTCGCGGATCAGCTCCAGGATCTCGGCCTGCACCGTCACGTCGAGTGCGGTGGTGGGTTCGTCGGCGATCAGCAGCGCCGGCCGGCAGGCCAGGGCCATGGCGATGGCCACCCGCTGGCGCATGCCGCCGGAGAGTTCGCCGGGATATTGCTTCAGGCGCCGCGCCGGCTCGGGCAGGCGCACGGCCTCGATCATCTTTTGCGCGCGGGCCAGGGCCTCGGCCGGACTCACGTCCTCGTGCAGGCGGTAGGCCTCCGCGATCTGGTCGCCCACCGTCATCAGCGGGTTCAGGGCCGTCATCGGCTCCTGGAAGATCATGGAGATGGCCTTGCCGCGCAGGGCGCGCAGACGGTCCTGCGGCAGCTGGAACAGGTCCACCGGATCGGCGCCGGCGCGGCTGAAACGCGCGCTGCCGCCGGCGATGACACCGCCCGCGTTCTCGATCAGGCGCAGCAGCGAGAAGGCGGTGACCGACTTGCCGGAGCCGGATTCGCCGACCAGCGCGACCGTCTCGCCCGCGCCGATCGAGAAGCTCAGGCCCTTGACCGCCTGGGTGCGCTGCTGGCCGCGGGCGAACTCCACCACCAGGCCCTGCACATCGAGCAAGGGGGCGGTCATGCGCCGGCCTCCAGGGTGCGCAGCACCTTGGGCGAGAGTGTCTCGGCGCTGCGGCCGGCATGGTCGTTCAGGTGCACCCGGCTCAGGGTGGAGAGCTGGGCCTGCTCCACCTCGTGCAGGGCACGCTCCACGTCGATGGTCAGCACCTCGCCGTTGCGCACCACCTGTCGGCCATCCACGTACACGTCGCGCACCGCACGGTCGCCGGCCGAATACAAGAGGCTGCGCAGCGGCTCGCGCGCCGGGCGCATGTAGGCGTGGCGCAGGTCGATCAGCGAGAAGTCGGCCTTGAAGCCCGGGGCGAGCCGGCCGATGTCGTCCCGCCCCAGCATGCGGGCGGCGGTGGTGGTGACGGCGTCCAGCACGCCCTCGGTGCTGCTGGCCTTGAAGTTGCGCGCCACGACACGCGCCAGGTAGCTGGCCAGGCGCATTTCGTCGAGCATGTTGTGCGGGAAGGTGTCGGTGCCTATGCCCACCGGAATGCCGGCCTGCTGGTAGCGGCCCAGGTAGTTCAGCGAGATGCCGCGCCGCGCGAACACGGTGGGGCAATGCGCCACGCCGGTGCCGGATCGGGCCAGCAGCGCGAAGTCGTCGGCCTGCGGCCAGAAGAGCGAGGGATGGTCGTTGAGGAAGATGCCATGGCCCAGCACCAGGTGTTCGTCGAGCAGGCCGATGTCGTCCAGCCATTCGATGGGCGTGCGGCCGTGGCGGCGGGTCATCTCCTGGAACTCGACCACGCTCTGCGCCGCATGCACCTGCAGCGGAATGCCCAGCTTGCGGCCTTCCGCCTGCGCGGCCTGCAGCAGCGCGGGGGTGCAGGTATCCACCTGCGAGGGGCAGAGCATGGCGCCGAGGCGGCCGCTCTCATGCGCCAGCGCACTCTTCACCACATCGAGCGAGGCCTCGAAAGCACGTTCGCCCGCCGCCTCGTCCCAGGTGTATTCCACCGAATGCCCGTTGCGGGTGGCCCAGCTGGCCGAGCGGAACATCGGCCCCAGGATGCCGCGGATGCCGGTGGCGGCCACGGTGTCGGCCCAGCCGGGGCGGGGCAGCGACATGTCCACATAGGTGGTGACGCCGCTCTTCAACATCTCCGACACCGCCACCTGGTTGGCGTAGGGGGCCGAGGAGATGTCGGCGCGGAACACCGGCATGTATTCGTAGAGCGAACTCTGGCCCAGCTTGGCGCTGCCCAGCTCTTCCAGCAGGCCCCGGTTGCCCGGCTCCGAGCTGGGGTGGCTGTGCATATTGATCAGGCCGGGCATGGCCATCAGGCCCCGGCCGTCGACCGTCTCGTCGCAAGGGCCTTCGTAGCGGCCGCCGGCCTGCACGATCAGATGGCCGCGCAGGGCCAGGTCGGCGCCGTGGTGGTAGACATGTTCCTGCGCGGCCTCGTCCCAGGCCACCAGGACATCCAGCCCGCGGACGACGACGGTCTTCACTTCCATGCGAAGTCCAGGCCCTTGTAGAAGGCGGTGCCTTCGATGCCGTGGGCCTTCAGGGGCTTGAGGCGCGGGCCGTTGACCAGCCACAGCGAATCGTGGAACAGGGGGATCCAGACGGCGGCGGCGGAGGTCTTGCCCAGCACCTGGCTGTAGAACTTGTCGGCGGCGGCCGGGTCGCGGGCGGAGTCGCCTTCGCTCAGCAGCTTGTCGGTCTCCGGATCCTTCCAGTTCATCCGGTTGGGCGTGGGCACGCTGGTCGAGATGAAGTAGTTGTTCAGACCCTCGCCGGTGGACATGTAGCCGAAGCCGATGCTGAACATGTCGAACTCCTGCGTGGCCAGCTTGCCCCAGGCGACGGTCGAGTCGAACAGCTGCACCCGCAGGTCCACGCCCACCTTGCGCAGGTCGCCCTGCACGGCTTCCAGGATGTCCTTCCAGTAGCCGGCGATGCCGTAGAGCAGCGGCGAGAGCTTCACGCCGTCCTTGTAGCGGAAGCCGTCGGGCTTCTTCACCCAGCCGGCTTCGTCCAGCAGCTTGTTGGCGCGCGCCGGGTCGAAGTGGAAAGGCGTCTGGCCGGGCGTGGGCGTGTCGGTGGCCAGCATGCTGGTGGCGGGCGTGCTGTTGCCGAAGGTGATGATGTCGGTGAGGGTCTTGCGGTCCACCGCCAGGTTCATGGCCTGGCGCACCTTCTCGTCGCTGACGCCGGGCTTGTCGATCTTGAAACCGACGAAGAAGGTCCAGTTGTAGACCGGCGCCTTGCTGGCCGACAGGTTGCGGCTGGCCTTCAGGTCCTTCAGCGCGTAGTAGGGCAGGTAGCGGGTGGCGTCGGCCTGGTTGGTCTGCAGGGCGGTGAGGCGGGTGGTTTCCTCGGGCACGATCTTCCACACCACACGATCGACCTTGGGACGCGGGTCGGCGTAGATGGCCGGGCCCCAGTCGTAGCCTTCATGCCTGGTCAACACCACTTCGTTGCGCGGGGTCCAGCTCTGGAAGCAATAGGGGCCGGTGCCGTCGAAGCCCTTCACGCCGAAGTCGGCGCCGAGTGCCTTCACCTGCTCCAGGTTGATGACGGTGTGCGAGTGCTGCGACATCTGGCGCAGCAGGTCGGCATAGGGGCGCTTGAGTTTGTAGACCACCGTGTAGGGGTCGGGCGTGGTGATGCTGTCCACCGGGCCGGCGCGCCACTTCTCCAGGCCCTTGGTGGCGGGGTCCAGCCAGCGTTTGTAGCTGTCGGCCACGTCCTGCGAGGTCATCTTCTTGCCGCTGCAGAAGGTGACGTTCTCGCGCAGCTTGAAGGTGTAGGTCAGGCCGTCGTCGGAGACGGTCCAGCTCTTGGCCAGGGCCGGCACGGGTTTCTTCAGGTCGTAGTCGAGGCCGACCAGGGTGTCGCCGGCCATGAACAGCACCTCGGCGGCGCCGCGCGCGGTGGTGCGGTGCGGGTCGTAGCGGTCGGTTTCCAGGTCGCGCAGCAGCGTCACCGACTTCGTTGTCTGGGCCTGCAGGGCGGTGGCGCCCAGGGCCAGGGCCAGCAGGGGCAGGGCACGCAGTGCGTGGGAACGACGGGTCATCGAATACTCCTTCAGGAAACAGGTATCAGGTGCGCAGGCGCGGATCGAAGGCATCGCGCAATGCATCGCCGAGCAGGTTGATCACCAGCACCACCACGAAGATGACGAGGGTGGGCACGGTCGAGATGTGGGGAAAGATCTCCAGGTACTTGCGGCCGTCGGCGGCCATGCTGCCCAGCTCGGCGAACGGCGGCGCCGGGCCCAGTCCCAGGAAGGACAGCAGCGAGGCCAGCAGGATGGTGTGGCCCAGCTGCAGCGTGGCGTAGATCAGCAGCATCGACGAGCAGTTGGGCAGCAGGTAGCGGGTGATGAGGTAGAAGTCGCCGAAGCCCATGGAGCGGCCGGCCTCCAGGTAGTCCTGCTTGGTGACCACCAGCGCGGCCGAACGCGCCACCCGCACCATGCCGGCCACGGCCGAGGCCGAGAGCGCGATGAACAGGCTGCCCAGCCCCGGCCCCATCAGCGCCGACAGGCTCAGGCCGAAGAGGATGGCGGGAAAGGACAGCAGCACATCGGCCAGCCGCATGATGGGCGCCGTCAGCCGCCGGTAGTAGGCCGCCAGCACCCCCAGCACCACGCCCAGGCCCGAGCCCAGCAGCACGCTGCCCAGGCTGATGCCCAGCGTCGCGCCCAGGCCGCTCAGCACGCGCGAGAGGATGTCGCGGCCCTGCACGTCGGTGCCCAGCCAGTAGGTGACGCCGTCCGGCGAGGTCCAGCCCGGCGTGTGGCGGGCGATGCGCATCTGCGTCTCGTAGGGGTCGTGCGGCGCGATCCAGGGGCCGAGCAGGCCCAGCAGCAGTATGACGATGGCCAGCACCAGCCACAGCATCAGCAGGCGGTCGGCGGCGATGCGGCGCCAGAAGCCCGGGGCTTGTTCGGCCGGCGGCGCGGCGACGAGGGTTTCAGGCACGGCGCTCATTGCTTGCTGCCTCGCGGGTCGAGCGCGGCATAGAGCATGTCCACCGCCAGGTTGATGATGAGGAAACCCACGGCGGTCACCAGGATCGCGCCCTGGGCCAGCGGGTAGTCGCCGGAGAAGATGGCGCTGACGGCCATGCGGCCGACGCCCGGCCAGGAGAAGATCTGCTCGGTGACCACCGCGCCGCCCAGCAGGTTGCCCACCTGCAGGCCGACCAGGGTGACGATGGGCAGCCAGGCATTGCGCAGCGCATGGCGCAGCAGGATGCGGCCTTCGCCGGCACCCTTGGCGCGGGCGGTGCGTACGTAGTCGGCGCCCAGGGTCTCGATGACAGCGGTGCGGGTGATGCGGGCCACCGGCCCGATCAGCACCGAGCCCAGCGTGATGGCCGGCAGCGCGATGGAGAGCAGGCCGTCGAGTGTCCACAGCGGCCCCGAACGGCCCAGGTAGGGCAGCCAGCCGGCGCCGCCCACCGTCTGGATCAGCAGCATGCCGATCCAGAACACCGGCAGCGAGACACCGCAGACCGAGACCAGCATCACCAGCCGGTCCACCCAGCGGCCGCGCCGGTAGGCGGCCAGCACGCCGAGCGCGATGGCCAGCGGGATCGACCAGACCACGCTGGCCAGCATCAGTTCGACCGTGGGGCCGATGGTGGAGGCGATCTCGCCGGACACGGGCTGGCTGGAGATCATGGAGCGGCCCAGGTCCAGGTGCGCGAGGCGCCAGACATAGAGGCCGAGCTGCACGGCCACCGGCCGGTCCAGGCCCATCTCGGTGCGGATCTCGGCGATCTCCTCGGCGGTGCCGCTGGCGCCGGCGCGCACCGCGGCGGGATCGGCGGGCGCGACCTGGATCAGCACGAAGCCGATGACGATCACGCCCATCAGCACCGTCAGGGAAGTGAGCAGCCGGTTGAACAGATGGGTCATGCGGGGCGCGGCCTGGCGGACACGAAAGGGCTGGGTGATACGGAGCCCCGCATGGTCCGCCGGTAGCGGACATCTGTCTTTTGGCTTTTTGCCCGGCGGCTTTAACTTTTGGTTAAGGCAAAGCGGCGGGTCGAGCCAAGTTGGTGCCGGCGCACCGCCGCACGCACCCGCAGGGCGCGGCGGACTTCAGGCCGCCGAAGCCAGCCGCCGCAGCCGATGCTCCACCAGCTGCGACACCAGGAAGCAGCCCAGCCCGGCGCAGCACAGGATGACCGCCAGCGGCCGCGGCGTGCCGTCGGCCGTCAGGCCCACCAGGCCGGCGCTGAGCACGCCGCTGCCGAAGTGGATGGCGCCCACCAGCGAGGAGGCCGCGCCGGCCCGGTGCGGAAACGCCGCCAGCGCGCCGGCCACCGAATTGGCCACGATGAAGCCGTTCATCGACACGAAGAGAAAGCAGGAGAGGGCGACGCCCGCCAGGCCGCCCAGCCCGGCGGCGCCGGTGAAGCCGGCCAGCAGGCCGATCACGGCCATGGCGCAGGTGGCGGCGCGGTAGAGAGCGTGGCTGCCCAGGCGCGGCATCAGCCGGCCGTTGAGCCAGTTGGCGGCCATCAGGCCCACGATGTTCACGCCGAACAGCCAGCCGTAGGCCTGCGGCGAGACATGGTAGTAGTCGATGTAGATGAAGGGCGTGGCGACGATGTAGGCATAGACACCGCCGTAGAAGAAGCCGCCCACCAGCGCGTAGCCCAGGAGGCGCGGGTCGCGGATCAGGTCCAGGTAGATGGCCAGCACGCGGCGCATCGGCTCCTGCGAGCGCATGGCGGGCGAGAGGGTTTCGGGCAGGGTGCGCAGGGCGGCCAGCATCAGCGCGCCCATCAGCAGCAGGAACCAGAAGATCCAGCGCCAGGAGGCGTATTCCAGGATCTGCGCGCCCAGCATCGGCCCGATCAGCGGCGCGATGCCCATGATGAGGATGAGCTGCGACAGCATCTGCGCCGAGCGTTCCCGCCCGTAGAGGTCGCGCACCATGGCCCGTGCCAGCACCGGCCCCACGCAGGCGCCGGCAGCCTGCACCGCGCGCCAGACCAGCATCTGCGTGATGCTGCCCGCCAGGGCGCAGCCCACGCTGCCCAGCATGAAGAGCAGCAGCCCGAGCGCGATCGGCAGGCGCCGGCCCACCCGGTCGCTGATGGGGCCCCAGACCAGCTGGCCCAGGCTGAAGCCGACCAGGAAGGCCGACAGCGTCAGCTCCACGCTGCCGTGCTGGCCGTGCAGCTCGCGTGCGATGGTGGGCAGGGCGGGCAGGTAGATGTCCGTCGAGATCGAACCGAAGGACATCAGGGCGCTGAGGATCAGCACGGTGCCGAGGGTGGTGACGGGCGTGTGCCCACCGCCGGTGGAGGGGGCGGCGGGCGAACGCTGGGGCGGGTTCATGGGTGCTGGAGGTCCTGTGGGCCTGGACACGCCGCGGCTGCGGGTTAACCCGTATTCTGCGTCGGACCTCTCCTGCCACGCCGCGGCACCGGGGAATCGCCGACTGCTTTGCTGCGGCGTTCGGCCACCACCCGGCCCGCCTGAGCGCCTTAGAACGAGTGCCGGATGCCGACGCCGAACGCGGTCGATGTCCCTCCGGCCGTCGGAGCACCTGCCACGACGGAGCCGCCGAGCCCGCCGATCACGAAGCTGGCGCTGCCCTTGTTGCGCAGCCGGGCCACGTCGGCATAGAGCGCCGTGCGTTTGGACAGGTTGTAGACATAACCCAGCGACAGCTTGGCGGCGTCGTTGTTGCCCGCCGTGCCGGCCGTCTTGTTGTTGTAGGAGTGGTAGGTCGCGCGGACTGTGCTGGCGCCGAAGGGGGCGCTCAGGGCGATGGCGATGGTGTCGAACTTGAAATCGGGCTGGCCGAGTTTTCCGTCGGCGCGCTCGGTCTGGTAGAGAAAGATCGGCTTGATGAAACCGAAATCGTAGGAGGCGCCCAGGCTGCCGATTGAATAATCGGTCAGATAAGCCGCGGCGCGCGAAACATCGGAGAAATTGCCGTAGCCGCCGCCGATATTCAAGGGGCCGCTGGCATAACCCAGGCTGGCGCCGGCGTAATTGCCCTGCTTCTTGCTGGCGGTGGCGCTGGCCACGGTACTGGAGCTGCGCTCGCCGAAGGCATATTGCAGATTGCCGTAGACGCCGCCGAGATTGGCCGGCAGGAAATACGTCACCGAATTGCTGTTGCGGATATCGCTGGCGGCGGCGCCGTTGACGGTGAGCGCGCCGGCGGCGGTGGCGAAATGCTCGATGGTGCCGATGCCGCGCTGGCCGTAGACGTCGAAGCTCAGGAAGGGCACGTAGTTGGCCGTGTAGTCGCGGCCCAGGCGCAGTTCGCCCCAGCGGCCGGACAGGCTGACGGTGGAGCGGCGCACGAAGTTCAGGCCGGCCGAGGTGCCGACGTCGGTGGCGGTTTCGCCCTCCAGCCAGAAGCTGGCGGCCATGCCGCCGCCCAGGTCCTCGACGCCCCGGAAACCCAGGCGGCTGGTGTAGTTGCCGCCCGTCATCAGGCCGTCGACATGGCCCTTCCCGGTGGCGCTGACGCGTGCCACGCCCGCATCCACCACGCCGAACAGAGTCACCGAGGACTGGGCCGCGGCTGCGAACGATGCGGCGGCCGCGACGGCGCCGATGGCAAAAGCTTTCATGTGGAATTCCCTCTGTTTCATTGATTTATGAATATGGCTGGGCGGCATTCATGAAAATGCCGCGCGCAGCACCGCTTCGACATTCTTTCGAATATCAAACTGGAGATGGATTGAAAACAGGCTGCGTGGAAGACGGCAGCGACCGGCGGCCCTCAGGAAAAGAGGCCGGCGGAAATCATTCCATGGTGATCTTGGCGGACGTGATAATCGTCTGGAAGCGTTTGATATCGGCCGCGAGCAGGGCCGCGAATTCCGCCGGTGTTTCGAAACCCGGACTGCCCACCGATTCGTTGAGGCGCGCGGCGATCGCCGGGTCCTTCAGGATGGCGGTCACTTCCTTGTTGATGCGCTCGACGATGGGCGCGGGCGTGCCGGCCGGCGCGAACAGGCCGAACCAGCTCTGCAGCTCGTAGCCCGGCAGCACCTCGCGCAGCGCCGGCAGTTCGGGGAACACCGGCAGGCGCTCGTTGTTGGTCTCGGCGATGGCCTTGACGGCGCCCTTCTGCAGGTAGGGCCGCACGGCGGTCGGGCTGGCGTAGGTCATGGAGACCAGCCTGGCCGCCACGTCCACCACCTGCTGCGACGAGCCCTTGTAGGGCACATGCAGGATGTTCACCCCCGCCAGCTTGTTGAAGTACTCGCCCTGCAGGTGCTGGGCCGTGCCCACGCCGCTGGTCGAGTACGACAGCTTGCCGGGATTGGCCCTGGCGTAGGCGATCAACTCCGGCAGTGTCTTCACCGGCACCTCGCTGTTGACCACCAGGATGTTGGGCGCCTTCACCACCAGCGCCACCGGCGCCAGGTCGCGCTGCGGCGAATAGGCCAGGGCCGGGTTGATCAGCGGCGCCATGGCCACTTCGCCGGCCGTGCCCATCAGCAGGGTGTAGCCGTCGGCTGGCGAGGAGATGACCGCCCGCACGCCGAGCGCGCCGCCGGCGCCGGGCCGGTTGTCGATCATCACCGGCCGGCCGAGCGCGGCTTCCAGGCGGCGGCCGATCTCGCGCGCGGCGAAGTCCACGCCGCCGCCGGGCGTGAAGGGCACGACGATGCGGATGATGTGGTTGGGGTAGGGGGCCTGGGCCCATGCGCTGGCGCATGCGGCCGCGAGGCCCAGCGCCATGGCGCCGAGGAAGCGACGTAGGTTCATGATGTTTTACCGTGGTTGATGCCGAGCTGACCGTCTCCCCACCCTTGCTTTTTTCTTGTTCTAGAGACCGGCGCTGCCGTAGCCGCCGCCGCCAGGCGTGCAGACGCGAAAGACCTGGCCCTTCCTGAGCCGGATGTCGGCCGCCGAGGAGGGCAGGCGCTGCTCCTGCGGCGTGCCCGGATCGAGGATGAAGCGGCCCGGTGCTCCGGAGCCGCCGCCCTCGCTGCCGGCCGCCACCACGTGCTGGCGCTCGGACGACAGGCTCACCACCACGTTGTCCCCATCACCCGGTAGTCGCGCAGCACGCCGGCGCCGCCTCGGTACTGGCCCGCGCCGCCGCTGTCTCGGGCCATCTCGTAGCGTTCGATGAGGAAGGGATAGGTGTGCTCCAGCGCCTCCACCGGCAGGTTCGAGGAGCCCGAGGCATGCACCCGCACGGCATCCATGCCGTGGCGGTAGGAGCGTGCGCCCATGCCGCCGGCGATGGTTTCGTAGTTCACGAAGTACTGGCCGTTGCGCGGGTCGTCGCCGGCCAGCACGATCAACTGGTGCGGGCCGCTGCGCGCCAGCGCCTTGCCCGGCGTGGCCTGCGAGATGGCGGTGGCGATCACATCGCCCAGCACCGCGCAGGAGAGGGCCCGCGCGCCGATGGCCGCCGGCGATACCGGGCCCACCACCGTGCCCGGCGTAGTGGCGATCTCGATGGTGCGGAAGTAGCCGGCGTTGGCCGCGACCTCCGGGTCCAGCATGCTCTTGACCACGGTGTAGACGGTGGCGATGAGCGCGCGGTAGGGAATGTTGCGGGCGGTTTGCAGCTGCGGGTCGGAGCCCGCGAAATCGAAGCGCAGCCGGCCGTCGCCGATGGTCAGCGCCAGCTGGATGCGGGCGCGCTGGCCGGGCTCGTTGCCGTCGAGCCAGTCGTGCGATTCGTAGCGGCCGGCCGGCAGGCGGGCGATGGCGGCGGCGAAGCGGCGCTCGGTGAAGTCGAGGTAGCCCTGCATGGTGCGCTGGAGCTCCTGCGCGCCGTAGCGCTCGAAGAGCGACACCACCGCGCGGTGGCCCACGGTGTTGGCGGCGATCTGGGCGCGCAGGTCGCCGGAGCGCTCGTCGGGGGTGCGCGAGTTCAGCAGCACCATGTCGAGCACGTCCTGGTTGAGCACGCCCTCCTTCATGATGCGTACCGGCGGGATGCGCAGGCCCTCCTGGAAGATCGAGGAGCAGATCGCCGCCTCCGAGCCCGGCACCATGCCGCCCACGTCGGCGTGGTGGGCGATGTTGGCGACGAAGGCCACGATCTCGCCGCCGAAGAACACCGGCGCGATCATGTTGATGTCCGGCAGGTGCGAGCCGCCGCCGTGGTACGGATCGTTGGCGATGAACATGTCGCCCGGCCGGATCGACGCGCGGGTGAACTTGGCCAGGATGGCGCCCACCACACCCACCATGGAGCCCAGGTGGATCGGCACGCGCTGGGGCAGTGCCACCACGTTGCCGTCCTGGTCGAAGACGGCGGTGGAGCAGTCCATGCGCTCCTTGATGTTGGGGGAGAAGGCGGTGCGCGTCAGGGCCGCGCCCATCTCCTCGGTGACGCCCAGCAGGAAACGGGCGACCACCTCGGCGCGTACGGGATCGATGGAGGTTTTCATGCGCTCTGGCTTTCGAAGGTCTCGATGACGATGGTGATGTGCAGGTAACCCAGGGGATCGACCCGGACCTGCGCGTCCGGCGGCACCACGGTGGTGGTGTCCATCTGCTCGATCACGGCCGGGCCCTGGAAACGCAGGTCGGCGCCGAGCAGCTCGCGCTTGACGATGGGCGTCTCCACATAGCCGGTGGCGGCGAACCACACCGGCCGAGTGCCGGTGGTGGCATCGGCCAGCGTGCCGCCGGCGGCGATCTCCAGCGGTGCGCGGGTGTGGTGGTCGAGCACGGCGGCGACACGGGCCTGGGCGATCTCCAGGTCGCGGCCCGGCATGTCGTAGCCGAACATCGACAAGTGCTTCTCGTGGAAGCCCTGGCACAGCGCGGCCAGGGATGCCGCGTCCAGGCGCGGCGCGGCCACGGCCACGGCCAGCTCGGAGCTCTGGCCGGCGTAGCGCATCTCCAGCGTCCAGTCGCAGTGCATCTCCACGCCTTCCTCGGCGCCTTCGTCGCGCAGCCAGTCGGCCAGGCGGGCCTGCAGGCCGTCGAAGGCCTGGTTGACGGCCGCCACGTTGGACGCATGGGCGCGCAGCAGGCAGGTCACGCCCATGTCGGCACGCTGGGCCGACTGCAGCAGGCCCTGGGCCGACAGCAGGCCCGGTCGCGGCGGCACCACCACATGGCCGATGCCGGCCGAGCGGGCCACGTCCACCGCATGCAGCGGGCCGGCGCCGCCGAAGGCGATCAGCGCGTAGTCGCGCGGGTCCTCGCCCTGCTCGACCGAGATGACCCGCACCGCGCCGGTCATGTGCACGTTGGCGATCTCGATCACGCCCACGGCCGCGTCCACCGGCGTGTAGCCCACGGGGCCGCAGACCGCCTCCTCCAGCGCCTTCTGCGCGTTCTGCGGGAACACCTGCATGCGGCCGTCCAGCAGCGAGACGGGGCTGAGCCGGCCCAGGAACACATTGGCATCGGTCACGGTCGGCTGGGTTCCGCCGCGGCCGTAGGCCGCCGGGCCGGGATAGGCGCCGGCACTGCGCGGGCCGACCTTGAGCATGCCGCCGTCGTCGATCCAGGCGATGCTGCCGCCGCCCGCGCCGATGGTGTGGATGTCGAGCGAGGGCGCGCGCACCGGCAGGCCGCCCATGGGGCGTTCGTGCTTCATCGCCGGCCGGCCGTTCTTGACCAGGCAGACGTCGGTGCTGGTGCCGCCCATGTCGAAGGCGATCAGGTTCTTCAGCCCGGTCTGGCGGCCGATCTCGACGGTGGACATGATGCCGCCGGCCGGTCCCGAGAAGAAGGTGTTGATTGGCAGCTTGCGCACCGTGGCCGCGCTCACCGCGCCGCCGTTGGACTGCATCACGCGTGCCGGGCGGGTCACGCCCAGGGCCTTCACGCCGCCCTCGAATTTCTCGAGGTAGCGGTCCATCACCGGCATCAGGCTGGCGTTGACGGCGGCGGTGATGAAACGTTCGTACTCGCGGAACTCCGGCATGACCTCGCTGGAGGCGCAGACATAGGCCTCGGGCCACTGCGCACGCACCATCCGTAGCGCCCTCTGCTCGTGCGCCGGGTTGGCATAGGAGTGCATGAAACACACCGCCACCGACTCCACGCCGCTGGCGCGCAGCGCCGTGATGGCCTGGGTGATGGCGGCCTCGTCGAGCGCATCGACCTCGGAGCCGTCGAAGGCGATGCGGCCCTTGACGCCATGGCGGTCCTGCCGCCGCGCCGGCGGCACCGGCTTGGGCATGTCGAGGTTGAAGTAGTGGGGGCGGCGCTGGCGGGCGATGTCGAGGATGTCCTCGAAGCCGGCGGTGGTGATCAGCCCGGTCTTGGCCCAGGCGCCTTCCAGCACCGCGTTGGTCGCCTTGGTGGTGCCGAGCACCACGTAGTCCACTTCGGCCGCATCGACCGCGGCCAGGGCCAGCAATTCGGCGATGCCGTCGAGGATGCCCTTGGCCGGGTCGGCGGTCCAGGTCGGGACCTTGTGGAACACCCAGCGGCCGTCCAGGGCATCGCGCAGCACCAGGTCGGTGAAGGTCCCGCCGGTGTCGATTCCAATCCAGTAGTGCTTGTCCATGTGTCTGTCATCAAGAGGAAACAGGCCGGATGTTGGGCCGCCGGCTCCTTAACTACAATGTGCGAATCCTTGAGGACTATGAAGCTGTGCCTAATAATCTGAAGCTGCGCCAACTGGAAGGTTTCGTGGCGGCCGCCGACTCCGGCTCCTTCACCGCGGCGGCCTCGGCGATGGCCATGACGGCGCCGGCTTTCTCGCAGCTGGTGCGCGAGCTGGAGTCCACGCTGGGCCTGGTGCTGTTCGAACGCACCACGCGCCGGCTGGAGCTGACGGCGTCCGGCCGGCAGCTGCTGGAAGGGGTGCGCCGGCCGCTGGCCGACCTGGCGCATGTCAGCTCGGAGATGAAGGCCCTGGCCGGCGGGCAGACCGGCACCGTGGTCCTGTCCATCCTGCATTCGCTGGCCTTCGGCCTGGGCACGCGGGCGCTGGCGCAGCTCAAGACGATGCGGCCCGACATCACCGTGAAGATGATCGAGGACATGAACGAGGTGCTGATCGAGCGGGTGCGCAACCGCGAGGTGGACATCGGCCTGGGCATGTTCACCCAGGCCCTGGAGGACATCGAGTTCACGCCGCTCTTCGAGGACGAGCTGGTGGCTGTATTCTCGGTCGACCACCCGTTGCGCAACCAGCGCACGCTCACCTGGAAGCAGCTGGCGGAGACGCCGCTGATCCTGCTGCAGCCCAAGTCCAGCGTGCGCAGGCTGGTGGAGGCCGGGCTGCTGGTGACCGGCGTGGCGCGCCAGCCGGTGACCGAGGTGGTCAGCATGGTCACCGCCATCAACATGGCGGCGGCCGGCTTCGGGGTGACGATCCTGCCGCAGCTCTCGCTGGCCTCGTTGAAGATGACCGGCATGGCGGTGCGCAAGATCAAGGAGCCGCGGCCCCGGCGCCAGATCGGCCTGCTGCGCAAGGTGGGCCGCGCCAGTTCGCCGGCCGAGGCGCTGCTGGCCATCGAGCTGGCCAAGTCGGCCGCGCACCTGCAGCTGGAGTGACAGGGCGCGGCTCGGGCTTTCAGTCCACGGTGGCGCCGGACTCGTGCACGATCTTCTGCCACTTGCTGCGTTCCTTCTTCAGGAACTCGCCGAAGGCTTCCGGGCTGCCGGCCTGGGTGAACACGCCGCGGTCGGCCAGGCCCTTCTTCAGGTCGGGCGTGGCCAGGGCGCGGTTGATCTCGCGGTTGAGCGCGCTCACCACCGCCGCCGGCGTGCGGGCCGGCGCGACGACGCCGTAGAACACGTAGTAGTCCAGGCCCGGGTAGCCCGCCTCGATCAGCGTCGGCACGTTGGGCAGGGCCTCGACGCGGGCGGCCGATGTCACGGCCAGGGCCTTGAGCTTGCCCGACTGGATCAGCGGCAGCGCGGCCGTCAGCGAGGAGAAGTACACATCGACCTGGCCGCCCAGCATGTCGGCCATGGCCGGGCCGGCGCCTTTGTAAGGCACGTGGATCAGCTGCGCGCCGCTCTGCTTCTTGAAGCTCTCGCTGACCAGGTGGCCGACGGTGCCGCTGCCGGAGGAGGCGTAGGTCAGCCCGTTCTGCTTCGAGGCGGCCACCACGTCGGCGAGGTTGCGCCAGGGCTTGGCCGCGCCCACCACCAGCACCAGCGGCCCGGTGCCGACGAGCGCCACCGGCGCCAGCTGCTTCTCGGGATCGACCGGCACCGACTTGTAGAGGTACTGGTTGACGGTGAGGTTGCTGGTCTCGCCCATCACCAGGGTGTAGCCGTCGGCCGACGCCGTGGCGCCCGCGGCCAGGCCGATGTTGCCGCCCGCGCCGGGGCGGGTGTCGACCACGAAGTTCCACTGCGCGAGTTCGGTGACCTTGGCCGTCACCAGCCGGGTGGCCGTGTCGGTGCCGCCGCCCGGCGGGCTGGGCGAGATGATCTTGATCGTCTTGTCGGGATAGGACTGCGCGCGGGCGGCGCTGCAGAACACGAGCGCGATGGCCAGGGTGGCGGCCAGGGCGGCCGCCTTGTGCAGGGAATTTTTCATGGTGTTGCTCTATGGGACCTGGATGGAAAGGGGATGGGCAGATTAGGCGGCGACCGCCGCGAAGGCCGCGACGGCGCCGCGCACCGCCTCGGCCGTGATGTGGCGATGGGTCACGCAGCGCAGCAGGCTCGGGCCCCAGGGGCGCACCAGCACCCGGCGCTGGCGCATCGCGGCCTCCCATTGGCTGGCATCCATGCCGGTGCCGGAGACATCGACCTGGACGATGTTGGTCTGCGGCTGGCGGATGCGCAGCCCGGGGATGGCGGCCAGGTCCTGGCCCAGGAGCCGGGCGTTGTCGTGGTCCTCGGCCAGGCGGCCGATCATGGAATCCAGCGCCTCCAGGCCGGCCGCCGCGGCGATGCCGACCTGGCGCTGCGAGGCGCCGATCAGCTTGCGCAGCAGGCGGGCGCGGCGGATGGTTTCCTCGGGGCCGACCAGCACCGCGCCCATGGGCGCGCTCAGGCCCTTGGACAGGCACACCGAGACGGTGTCGGCCTGCGCGCAGAGATCGGCCGCCGGCCGGCCCAGCGCCAGCGCCGCGTTGAAGAGCCGGGCGCCGTCGAGGTGCACGTTCACGCCGGCCGCATGCGCGGCCCGGTGCACGGCCTGCATGTGGGCCAGCGACGCCACCGCGCCGCCTTCGTTGTTGTGCGAGGTCTCCACGCAGACCAGGGCGGGTTTCAGGTTGCCCTTGGTGGAGGCCAGCGCGGCGGCCAGGGCGTGCAGGTCGAGCGCGCCGTCGGCATCGGGCAGCGGCTGGTAGAAGGCGCCGGTGAAGGTGGCCGCGCCGCGTTCGGCGGTGTAGATGTGCGAGGCGGCGCCCAGCAGGATGGTGTCCTGGCGCGGCACCTGGGCCAGGATGGCCAGCAGGTTGGCCATGGTGGCGCTGGGTGTGTAGAGGCCGGCGGCCTTGCCGAGCAGGGAGGCGGTGAAGCGCTCCAGCTCCTGGGCGGTGGGGTCGCCGTCCAGGCCGTCGTCGCCCAGCGGCGCGCTGCGGATGCGCTCGTACATCGCCTCGGTCGGGAGGGTGACCGTGTCGCTGCGGAGGTCGATGGTGGTGTTGTCTGGAGAGTCGTTCATTCGGATCTGCGCTTTGGGCTTTCGGGGTGGATGCCCCCGATGGAGCGGATTCTGGCCTTCCCGACCTTGAGATGCTTTGATATCTTCGGGAAGCTACTTTGAGAAAAACTCAATGAATCTGGGCTCGCTCAACACCCTTCGCGCCATCCTGGTGCACGGCAGCTTCACCGCCGCGGGCGCCGCCGTGGGCTGCACGCCGAGTGCGGTCAGCCTGCAGATCAAGCAGCTGGAGGAGTTCTTCGGCCAGCCCCTGTTCGACCGCAGCACCCGCGTGCCCCGGCCCACCGGTTTCGCGGTGGAGATCGCCAGCGCGGCGGCCGATTTCGGCGAGCGCATCGAGGCCCTGCGGGCCGGCCCCTCGCGCTTGCTGGAGGGGCGTTTCCGGCTGGGCGTGATCACCAGCATGCAGAGCGACCTGCTGCCGCCGGCCCTGCGCCTGCTGGGCCAGCGCTACCCGGCGCTGGATGTGCGTGTGCCGCCGCTCAACGACACCGACGAGCTGCTGACCGAGCTGCGCGCCGGCCGCATAGAAGCCGCGCTGCTGGTGCGGCCGGAGAACGGCGGCTCCTCGCGCATGGCCTGGCACGAGCTGCGCCGCCAGCCTTATGTGATGCTGGCCCCGCCCGATGCGCCGGAGGCCGATCCGCGCAGCCTGCTGGCCAACCACGGCTGGATCGGCTACGACACCAGCCTGCCCGGCGGCCGGGTGGCGGCGCGCCATGTGCGCAGCCTGGTGCCGGGGCTGGTGTGCCAGCGCGAATTCCGCTCCATGGATGCCATCGTCTCCATGGTCTCGCTGGGCCTGGGCGTGACGGTGGTGCCGCAGCCGCGCGAACGCCTGGTGCAGGCCTACGGCCTGCGGGTGATCGGCCTGGGGCGGCAGGCGCCGTTCCGGCGCATCGCCCTGGTGTGGCGGCGGGCCGATGAAGGCAACCGCAAGGTGGCGGAGGTGGTGGCGGCCTTCCGGCAGGTGCAGGAAGACGCGTCCGCCTGAAGCGGCCGGCGGCCCTGGCTGCGCGCCCGTGGGGCGTTCGCACCAGGGTAGGGCGGGGCGACTATTTCCATCGCCCGGGCCGGGATCAGGCCTGCCACTGCCCGACCGCCTCGGCCACGAAGGCCCGGTAGCTGCGCAGCGGCCGGCCGAGCAGGCCTTGCAGGCGCTCGATGTCGGCGGCCGTGGTGACGGCGCCGTCCTGCTGGTAGCGGTTCATCATGGCCCGCATGTCGTAGGCCAGCCAGGAGGGCGCCCAGGCGCTCGCGGCCTTCTCGAAGGCGTCGAGGTCGTTGCCGGCATGGCCGACCGGGCGGCCCAGCGCATCCGACCAGATCGCGGCGGCCGATGGGCCGGTGATCGCATCCGGCCCGGAGACTTCGTACGTCACCCGTGGCAGCGGGCCTGCGGTGTTCTCGCGGCGCAGCAGTTCGAGGGCGGCGGCGTCGGCGATGTCGCGCACATCCACCATCGAGACACCGATGTCGCCGAGCGGCGAGAGGTAGAGGCCGGCACCCTGCAGCGCCTGCTGCTGGCCCAGGTCGTTCTGCATGAAGTAGGAGGGGCGCAGCACGGTGGCGGGCAGGTCCAGCTGCTCGATCATGCGTTCGACCGCATGCTTGGAAGTGAAGTGGGCCGCGTCGGTGTACTGGTCGGCCCGCGTCACCGACAGGTAGACGATGCCCTGCACGCCGGCTTCGCGCGCCAGGCCCAGGGTGTTGATCGCCTGGGTCAGTTCGTCGGCGGCGTTGGCCACCAGCAGGAAGAGGGTCTTCACGCCGACCAGGGCCTGGCGGACCGAGGCGACATCCAGCAGGTCGCCCTGCACGGCGCTCACGCCTGCCGGGAAGCGGGCCTTGGCCGGATCGCGGGTCAGCGCGCGCACCTCCGCGCCTTGCTGTGCCAGCTGGCTGACGAGTTGCGAGCCGATGCGGCCGGTGCTGCCGGTGACAAGAATGGTCATGGTGGATCTCCTGGAGTTGGCGCCTGTCGGCAGCCGGGGTGGATGGAGCGGTGTGCTCCGGTGACTGAAGATTAGGTCGTCACACCCACGGCTCATAGCCACTAAGATCGGGACATATCGTCTCGAATCTGGAACGAAGATGGATCTGCCCGCGCTCGCCGACTTCAATCTCGTCGTCACCCACGGCGGCTTCGGCAAGGCCAGCCGGGCCAGCGGGCAGTCCAAGGCGACCATGTCGCGGCGGGTGCGGGAGCTGGAAGACAGCCTGGGCGTGCGCCTCATCGAGCGCGGCGGCCGCCAGCTGCGCTTGACGCAGGAGGGCGCCGTGCTGCATGCCCGCACCGCCGCGCCCTACGGCGAGATCCACGAGGCGCTCAAGGATGTGAAAGCGGGCCTGGGCCAGCCCAGCGGCCTGCTGCGGGTGAGCACGCCGATGCTGTTCGGCCAGACCCTGCTGGGCCCGCTGGCAGCGGCCTTCGCCCGCGCTTATCCGCAGGTCATGCTGGAGCTGGTCACCGAGGACCGCATGGTCGATCTGGTCGCCGAAGGCATGGACATCGTCATCCGCGTCAATCCGCGGCCGGACGACCGGCTGGTCGGCCGCTGCTTCCTGCGCGACCGCATGGTGCTGGTGGCGCCACCGGATTTGCCGCTGCCCGGGCCGGGCCATGAGCGCTCGGCGTCGACCGTCTTCCCGGCCGTGATGCGTGTGGGCAGCGGCGACGAGGACACCTGGGAGGTGATGGCCCCGCAAGGCGTGAAGCGCACCTTCTTTCCCCGGCCCGTGCTGCGTTGCTCGACCTTCGTGCCGATCCGCGATGCCGTGCGGGCCGGCGCGGGCGCGGCGCTGGTGCCCGAGCCCATCGCCGCGCAAGACCTGGCGGCCGGCCTGCTGGTGAGCTGGGGTGTCTCGACCGCGCCGGCCGCGGAAGTCTGGGCGCTGCATGCCTCGCGCCGGCTGGTCAGCCCGAAGGTGAGGGCCTTCGTGGATTTCGTCTGCGACTACTGCGCGCGGCAGCTGCCGGAGCCGCCGCGCGGCTGAAGGCGCGGCCTGGCGCTCAGAGCTTGGTCGCGCTGCGTGCCAGCAGCAGCCATTCGCTGCCGCGCTTCTGCCAGACCATGAGGATGTGCAGATTGGTCGCCACGATGCGGCCGTCGCTGGCCTGCTTCTGCTCGCCCAGCCAGTGGAAACGCACGATGGCGTTGGGGCCGACCACCTCGATCGTCGGGTTCTCGTAGGTCAGCGCCTGGAAGGGCGACTTGCCGGAGCTGGCGTTGGCGAGGAACTTCTCGCGGTCCTCCACCCGGCCGTCCGAATGGCTGTAGCTGAGTTCCGGCGCTACCAGCACGCCCAGGGCTTCGGAAGTGCCGGCGATCTGGGCCTTGCGGAAGGCTTCGACGCGGGCGGCGACGGAATCGCGTTCGCCTTGGGCGAGGGCCAGGCTGGGCAGGGCGAGGACGGCGGCGCCGGCTGCGGCGGCGATGGCGAGATGACGACGGTTCATGAGACGGGTCTCCTGTTGTGGTTCTTTGTTCGGACGGTGCAGAGGGCGCTTACGAGAGCGCCCGGAACTGGGCGATGACATCGTCGAAGGACGCATCCGCGCGCAGCCCGAGCCGGGCGGCGCGGGCGCTTTCGAAACGCGCGGGCCAGCCGCCGACGATGCGGGCCACGGCGGCGTCCGGCGCGATGCGCACCCGGGCCACGGCCTCGGGGCCGGCGGAGCGGCCCAGCGCTTCCAGCATCTGGGCCACGGTGACGGTGAGCGCGGGCAGGTTGACGGCGGTGCGGCCGCCGAAGTCTTCCCGGCTGGCCTCGACCACCTTGAGGATGCCGGCGATGGTGGTGTCGGGCGAGGCCAGGGCGACCGCGGTGGAAGGATCGACCGGGCAGACGGCCTCCAGGCCCGCCAGCGGCTCGCGCACGATGCCCGACAGGAAACCCGAGGCCGCGCCATTGGGCCGGCCGGGCCGCACCGAGACGGTCATCAGCCGCGCCGCGCGGCCGTCGATGTAGCCCTTGCGGGTGTAGTCGGCCAGCAGCTGTTCGCAGACGAACTTGTGGATGCCGTAGCTCGATTGCGGGGTGGGCAGGGTGTCGTCCTGCACCACGGCCGGCAGCGGGATGGCCGCGTCCGACCCATACACGGCCACGGAGCTGGCGAAGAAGAACAGCGGCGCCTGGCCGGTGCGGGCCTGCTGGGCGCGCTGGGCTTCGAGCAGGCGGCGGGTGGCTTCGAGGTTGGAGCGCAGGCCGAGTTCGAAATCCGCCTCGCATTCGCCGGAGACGGCCGAGGCGAGGTGGAACACGGCGTCGTAGTCGGCCTGCATCAGCGCGGGCAGGCGCTCCAGCAGGTCGCCGGTATCGGCGCGCACGCGGGCATCGGCCAGCAGGGCGGGATGGGAGGCGGGGAACAGGTCGGCCAGCACCAGGGTGCGGATGGCGCGTCCGCGCAGGCTGCCGCGTTCGAGCAGGGCCAGGGCCAGCCGGGTGCCGAGAAAGCCGGCGCCGCCGGTGATGAGGATGTTCATGGTGTGCGGGAGAAGAGATCCGGTGCGCCGACGTTGCCCGACCCGGGCGCGATGCGAATCGGGGTGGACCCGAGTCGGACGGAGCCACGGTACGCGCGAGGCGATACGCACAAGTGCACCCGTACCCCCGAAAAAGTCGGGTTGCGGGAGACTTGGGAAGACATCGGAAGCCCTATCCAGCGCAGGGCTCAGGTGATGGATAAATGTCCTAAACCACCCCTCGCGCCAGCATCCTCCCCGCCCGCGCCAGCGGCTCGCCGCCCTCGGCATAGGCCTGCTCGCCGTTCACCCACACACCGCGCACGCCCACGCTGGTGCTGATCGGCTGGTCGTAGGTGGCGGTATCGGCGATGCGCGCCGGGTCGAAGACGACCACGTCCGCGAAGGCGCCCACGCGCAGCAGGCCGCGGCCTTCGATGCGGAAATTGCGTGCCGTCATGCCGCTCATCTTGTGCACCGCCTGCTCCAGCGTCAGCAGCCTGCGCTCGCGCCAGTAGCGCGCCAGCACCCGCGGGAAGGCGCCCCACAGGCGCGGATGCGGATGGCGGTCGTGCGGCAGGCCGTCGGAGCCGATCATGGTGCGGGGATGGGCGATCACCCGCTCCACATCCTCCTCGTGCATCTGGAAATAGCAGGCACCGCCGGGCAGCAGGCGGCGGCAGGCGGCCTGCTGGTCCACGCCCCATTCGGCGGCGATGTCGGACAGCAGGCGGCCGGTGCATTCGGGATGCGGGTCGCTCCAGGTGAGCAGCACGTCGATCACGCCGTCCACCAGGTCCTCGCGCAGCACGGTGGAGCCGGCGACGTAGGGATAGACGTCGAGGGCGATCGGCTGGCGTTCGGCCAGGGTGTCGACCAGGGGCAGGGTCTCGCGGGTGCGGCCCCACTGGCTGGGGCCGGCGCATTTGTGGTGGGACAGGATGAGCGGCAGGCCGGCTGCGAAGGCGCTGTCGGCGGCCTCCATCATGGCTTCCAGGATGGTCTGCATCTCGCTGCGCAGATGGGTGGCGTAGACGCCGCCGTGGCGGGCCACGACGCGGGCCAGGGCCGTCACTTCCTCGGCCGGGGCGGCGTATGCCTCCTCGTAGAACAGGCCGGAGGACATGCCGTGCGCGCCCGCCGCCATGCACTCGTCGAGCAGCTCGGCCATCTGCTGGCGCTCGGCTTCGGTGGCGGGCTGGCTGAGATCCTGCATCGCGGCGAAACGCAGGGTGGTGTGGCCGACCAGGGCAGCCACGTTCAGCGCCGGCTTCGCTTCGGCCACCGCCTCGCGGTAGGCGGCCATGCTGGCGTAGCGGAAGGACTCGGCGCCCAGCAGGCTCAGCGGCGGCCTGGCGGTCTCCGCGCGGAAAGGGGCGAGCGAGATGCCGCAGTTGCCCGTCACCAGCGTGGTGATGCCCTGGGACAGCT
Organism: Xylophilus rhododendri; assembly: GCF_009906855.1. Lineage (NCBI taxonomy): Bacteria > Pseudomonadati > Pseudomonadota > Betaproteobacteria > Burkholderiales > Xylophilus > Xylophilus rhododendri. The sequence goes on along the minus strand of NZ_CP047650.1, from coordinate 2,393,054 downwards.
TGGCCCGGTAGCCCGGGTCGCGCAGCACGATGGCGTCGTCGTGGGTATGGGCGTCGATGAAGCCGGGGGCGATCACCTGGCCCTGGCAGTCGATCACTTCCACATCGGCCAGGTCCAGGCCCTCGGGTAGCCGCCCGCGCAGGCCTTCGCCCAGGGCCAGGATGCGGTCGCCGGACACCAGCAGGTCGCCGGGCCAGGAGGGGCCGCCGCTGCCGTCCACGACGAGGCCGCGTTCGAACAGGATCGCGGTTTTGCGGCGCTCAGCCATTGCTCACCCCTCCGCCATTCCAGCTCTGCAGCGGATGGGTGCGCACGTCGATGCCGTGCTGCTGCAGGGCGCTGCGCACGCCGCGCAGGCGCTGCACGGCGGGCTCGCCCACCCGCTGGGCCACCAGCACGGTGAGGATCTCGATCAGGGTCAGGTGGGCCAGGTAGGCGTCTATGCCCACATGCATCACCGCGTCGTCCGGCACCCGCAGGCCCAGCACCCAGTCGGCGCGTTCGGCCAGGGGCGTGCCGGGGCGGGTGATGGCGACCACCTTGGCGCCCTGGGCGCGGGCGATCTCCACCGCGTCCAGCAGCGAGGGCATGCCGCCGACATGGGTGATGGCGATCACCACGCCGCCGGGTTTCTGCGCGCCGGCGGCGACCTGCTGCAGGTGGTAGTCGGCCCAGGCGGTGGTCGACAGGCCCAGGCGGAACAGCCGGGCCTGCAGGTCGGTGGCCATGAACCAGGAGGTGTTGCCGGCGCCATAGACGTCGATGTGCGGCGCCGTGGCGATGGCGTCCACCACGGCGGCGAGCTGTTGCAGGTCGAGCTGGTCGCGCACGCCGGCCACCGAGGCGGCGGCGCTGCGGGCGATCTTGGCGACGACGTCGGAGGCGGTGTCGGCGATGTCCACCCGGCGGTGCAACGGCGAGCCGCCCACGGCCAGCTCCTGGGCCAGGGCCAGCTTGAATTCGCGCAGGCCGGCCAGGCCCAGGTCGCGGCAGGTGCGCATGATGGTGGGCACCGAGCTGCCGGAGCGTTCGGCCAGCTGCTCGAAGCTTTCCGCCAGGGCGCGGTCGGGGTCGCCGAGGATGGCGTCGAGGATCGCCCGGCGGGTGCGCGGCGCGCCCTCGCGGGCCTCGGCGATGCGGGTGAGCAGGGTTTGCGTCATGGGCTGGATTGGCCGGGAGCCCGGATCAGAAATGCAGGGTCACGGCGTCGGTGACGGTGTAGTCGTTTTCCACCACCGGCATCCAGTGCCACTTGTCGAAGGTGGTGCAGGGGTGGGAGATGCCCAGGCCGACCCGGTCGCCCACCTTGGGCGCCTCGGCTTCTTCGGCTGCGTCCCAGCGCAGGTAGGCATGCTGGTCGTTCAAAGCGGTGATCTTCCAGCCGGCGGGCACCGGGCTCGCCGTGCGCTCGTCGGCGGCGGCGCGGGCGATGGGCATGGGCAGGGACAGGTCGAAGGAGATGTCGCGTTTGCCCACGGCCAGGATGGCCACGCCGGGCTCGGGGCGCGACTGCACCATGGCCCAGACTTCCATGGCGGGGCGCAGGGTGTCGGTGCAGCCGCAGCGGCGTTCCACCTCGGCCAGCATGCGGGTGTAGAAGCCGTGGTCGTGCGCCAGGTAGCAGCCGGGGCGGATCAGGCCGCGGGTGGGGCGGGTGAGCGAGGGGCGCAGGCGGGTGGCGACCAGGTCGAAGATGGCCGAGCCGCCGGCCGAGACCAGCACCTCGTCGGTCTCGAACAGGCTGAGCTTGTCGGCCTCTTGCGCGACGGCGGCGACACGGTCCATCAAGGCATTGGCGAAGGCCGCGTCGGCCACCGAATCGCCGGTGGCGCCCAGGCCTTCGTAGCATTCGATGCCGACCAGGCGCATCGCCGGGCTGTCGTGCAGGGCCTGCGCCAGGGCCATGGCCTGCTGGTGCGTGCGGCAGCCGGTGCGGCCGCCTTCCACGCCGATCTCCAGCAGCACCTCGAAGGGCAGGGCGCCGGGATGCGCGGCCGACCAGGCATCGACAATGGCCGCCTGCGCCAGCGAATCCACCAGGAACACCACCCGCAGATCGGCATGCGTGGACAGCAGCGACTGCAGCGAGGCCAGGTCCTGCCCGTGCACCACCTGGTTGGCGATCAGCGCGCGGCGCACGCCGGCCGCCACGCCGATGGCCAGCTGGTGCACGGTGGCGAAGCTCAGGCCCCAGGCGCCGGCATCGAGCTGCTGGCGGAACAGCTGGGGCGACATGGTCGTCTTGCCGTGCGGCGCCAGGTCCACCTGCCAGGCGCGGGCGCGTTCCTGCATCCAGTGCAGGTTGTGCTGCAGCGCCTCGCGCTTGAGCAGGGCCAGGGGCAGCGGCAGGTCGCCGGCCAGCACGTTCCAGCCGGCCGTGGCGACGGCGTCGCGGGCGATGGGCGCATGGGCAATGGGAAAGCCCTTGAGGCCGGGGGCGAGCAGGGTGTCGTGGATCGTCATCTCTTGGGGTCCAGTGTCTTGGTCAGGCTTGCAGCATCACCTCGGGCCGCAGGCAGGCGGCCCAGCGGCCGGGCAGCACTTCCCGCGGTTGCGGCACCTGCTCGGCGCAGAGGGCGATGGCATGCGGGCAGCGGGTGCGGAACACGCAGCCCGAGGGCGGCGAGATCGGGCTGGGGATGTCGCCCTTCAGCGCCACATGCTCGTGCGGCACGGTGGGGTCGGGCCGCGGGCTGGCGGCCAGCAGGGCGCGGGTGTAGGGGTGCAGGGGGCGCTCGAACAGCTCCTCGGTGCGGGCCACTTCCATCACCCGGCCGAGGTAGAGCACCACCACCCGGTCGCAGAGGTACTCCACCACGTCGAGGTCGTGCGAGATGAAGAGCATGGTCAGCTGCAGCCGTTCGCGCAGGTCGGCCAGCAGGTTGATCACCTGCGACTGGATGGACACGTCCAGCGCCGACAGCGGCTCGTCCGCCACGATGAATTCCGGCTCCACCGCCAGCGCCCGGGCCACGCCGATGCGCTGGCGCTGGCCGCCGGAGAACTCGTGCGGAAAGCGGTCGGCATGCTCGGCGCGCAGGCCCACCATCTCCAGCAGCTCGGCGATGCGGCGGGCGCGTTCGCCCTTGCCCTTGGCCAGGCCGTGGGTGGACAGGGCCTCGCCGAGGATGGCCGAGATGCGCATCTTCGGGTTCAGGCTGGCGTAGGGGTCCTGGAAGATGATCTGCAGCTTGCTGCGCAGGCGGCGCATGCCTTCGCCCGACAGGCCTGCGATGTCCTCGCCGCGGTAGAGCACCTCGCCGCCGCTGCGCTCCACCAGGCGCAGCAGGGTGCGGCCGATGGTGCTCTTGCCGGAGCCGGATTCGCCGACCAGGCCCAGCATCTCGCCGGGCTGGATGGCGAAGGAGACATCGTCCACCGCGCGCACCGGGCGGTCGGACTTGCCGAAGTACTTCCTGAGGTTGCGCACCTCGATCAAAGGAGCGCTCATGCTGCCACCTCCATCGACGGCACGCGGATGCAGCGCGCCTGGGTGCCGGGGCCGGTGGCGACCAACGGCGGCACCGCGGCGCGGCAGGCGGCTATCGCCAGGTCGCAGCGCGGCTCGAAGGCGCAGCCCGGCGGCGGCGCCAGCGGGCTCGATACCTGGCCGCGGATGGCGAAGAGGCGCCTGGGCCGCGGCTGGCCCGGCAGCCGGGCGCGCGCCGGCAGGCAGGACAGCAGCCCGCGGGTATAGGGATGGGCCGGCTCGGCGAACAGCGGCCGCACCGGCGCGGACTCGACCACCCGGCCGGCATACATCACCGCCACATCGTCCGCATGGTGGGCCACCACGCCCAGGTTGTGGGTGATGAAGAGGATGCTCATGCCGGTCTCGGCCTGCAGGCGGCGCATCAGCATCAGGATCTGCGCCTGGATGGTGACGTCCAGCGCGGTGGTGGGTTCGTCGGCGATCAGCAGGGTGGGGTCGCAGGCCATGGCCAGGGCGATCATCACCCGCTGGCGCATGCCGCCGGAGAGCTGGTGCGGGTATTCGTGCAGGCGCTGGGCGGCGGCGGGGATCTCCACCAGGTCCAGCATGCGGCGCGCGTCGGCCAGCGCCGCGGCGCGGCCCAGGCCCTTGTGCAGGCGGATGCTCTCGGCGATCTGCTCGCCGATGGTGAACACCGGGTTCAGGCTGGTCATGGGCTCCTGGAAGATCATGGCCAGCTGGTTGCCGCGCAGCGCGCGCATCTCGCCTTCCGACAGCGAGAGCAGGTCCACCATGCGGCCTTCGCGGGTGACGAAGTTCGCGCGGCCGGTGACCCGGGCGTTGGCCGTCTTGGGCAGCAGGCGCATCAGCGTCAGGCTGGTGACCGACTTGCCGGAGCCGGATTCGCCGACCAGGGCGGTGGTCCTGCCCGGCTGGATGGAGAAACTCACATCGGCCACCGAACGGACCAGGCCGCCGGGGGTGGGAAAGGAGGTCGAGAGATTCTCGACGGTCAGGCGTGCGTCCATCTCAGCCGGCCTTCTGCAGTTTGGGGTCGAGCAGGTCGCGCACGCCGTCGCCCAGCAGCTGCAGCGACAGGGCGGTGAGGATGATGGCCACGCCCGGGAACAGCACCACCCAGAAGGCCTGGTGCGCGTACCGCTGGCTGCCGGCCACCATGGTGCCCCAGGTGGGCACCTCGGGCGGCACACCCACGCCCAGGAAGGAGAGCGAGGCCTCGGCCAGGATGGCGTAGGCGAAGATGAAGGACAGCTGCACCAGGATGGGCGAGAGCAGGTTGGGCAGGATGTGGCGCCACAGGATGCGCGAGGTGCGCACGCCCAGCGCCCGCACCGCTTCCACGAAGAGCAGCTCGCGCACCACCAGCGTCTGCGCCCGCACCACCCGCGCCACGCGCGGTGTGTAGACCAGCACCAGGGCCAGCACCACGTTGAACAGCGTCGGCCCGAGGATGGCCACCAGGGCGATGGCCAGCAGGATGTCGGGGAAGGACATCATCGCGTCCACCAGGCGCATCAGGGGCGTGTCGAGCCGGCGGAAGAAACCCGCGAACAGGCCCAGCGCCGTGCCCAGCACCACCGCGCCGGTGGCGGTCAGCGCGGCGATCGCCAGCGAATAACGCGCGCCGTACATGATGCGTGCCAGCAGGTCGCGGCCCAGCTCGTCGGTGCCCAGCAGGTGTTCGCCGCCGGGTCCCTTCAGGCGCTGCAGCACGGCGGTGTCGTTGGGGTCGAAGTCGGTGAGCCAGGGCGCGGCGATGGCCGCCAGGGTGATGAGCACCAGCAGGATGCTGGCCACCATCACGATGCGCCGGTGCATGAGTTGCCTGAGGAAGCGCATGGGAATCAGGCCTTCACGCGGGGATCGACCACCGCATAGAGCAGGTCGACCGCGAAGTTGATGAGCACATAGATGCCGGCGATCACCAGCAGCGCGCCCTGGATCACCGGATAGTCGCGCCGCAGCACCGCGCCCACCACCAGGTTGCCGACGCCGGGCAGGCCGAAGACCGTCTCGGTGACGACCGCGCCGCCGATCATCAGCGCCACCGTCAGCCCCAGCACGGTGACGATGGGCACCAGCGCATTACGCAGCGCATGCTTGAGCACCACGCTGCGTTCTGCCAGGCCCTTGGAGCGGGCGGTGCGCACATAGTCCTCGCCCAGGATGTCGAGCATCGAGGCCCGGGTGAAGCGGATGATCAGCGCCGAGTTCAGCAGCCCCAGCACGGCCGCCGGCAGCACCAGCGCATGCAGGCGTTCGGCCAGCGGCGCGTCCGGCGCTCCGTAGCCCGACACCGGGAACCAGCCCAGCGACACCGCGAAGCACTGGATCAGCACCAGCCCCAGCCAGAAGCTGGGAATGCTGGCGCCCAGCATGGCCACGCCGGTCACCACCTGGTCCAGCAGCCGCCCGCGGAACACGGCCGACAGGATGCCGCAGGGAATGCCGATGGCCGCCGCGATGGCCACCGCCATCAGCGCCAGCAGCGTGGTCGGCTCGGCGCGTTCGGCCAGCGCCTGGGTGACCGGGCGCTGCAGGAAGATCGAATCGCCCAGGTTGCCGTGGGCCAGCTGGCGCAGCCAGTAGCCGAACTGCACCGGCAGCGGCTTGTCCAGGCCGTACTGCACCTTGACCCGGGCCACGTCGGCGGCGGTGGCCTGGTCGCCCAGCAGCACCGACACCGGGTCGCCCGATGCGGCCCGCGTCAGCACGAAGACGATGACCGCCACCAGGGCCAGCACCATCGCCATGCCGGCGAGCTTGGAAAGCAGGAACTTCAGCATGGACGCGGCTTACTGGATGCGGGTGTTCCAGAAGAAGGGCCAGGCCGAGGGCTTGTAGTTGGCCAGGGCCGGGCTGGCGGCCGACAGGCCGTTGAACTTGCCCACGTTGATATAGGGCACCTCGTCGTACACCACCTGCTGCACCTTGCCCCAGAGCGCGCCGCGCTTGGCCGGATCGGGCTCGCGGTTGAAGGCGGCCAGGGCCTGCTGCTTGGCGGTCGAGGACCACCAGCCCGGCGCGCCTTCGCCCAGCTGCGGCGGCGAGAGCATGGGCTCGGGGAACTGGCCGCTGTGGGTCACGTAGATGTCCCACAGGCGGGCGTCGTTGCGGCGCTGCACCAGGGTGGCCCAGTCGACCACGTTCAGCTCCACCTTGAAGCCGGCGCGCTTCAGCTGCTCGGCCAGCAGCAGCGCCATGTTGTAGTGGAAGTCGTACTGGCGCGAGGCCATCACCCGGACCGGCTCGCCCTTGTAGCCGGCCTTCTCGGCGACGGCCTTGGCGGCCTTGGCATCGCGCTGGTTGTAGTGCTCGGTGCCGGCGGTGGAATAGAAGGGCGAGCCCTTGGGGAAGTGATTGCCTTCGGCGATGAAGAAACGGGTGTCGCCGAAGCCGGCGGCCAGCATCTCGCCCTCGCCGATGGCGGCCTGGATGGCCTGGCGCACGCCCTGGTTGGCGGCCACGCCTTCCTTGGTGTTGAGCACCAGGTAGGGGAAACCGAAGGAGGGCGTGAGGAAGGGCACCGTCTTGCCGCCGCTCTTCTCCAGGCGCGAATAGGCCTCCACCGGCAGCAGGTCGGCGAAGTCGTACTGGCCGGCCAGCGCGCCTTCCACCCGGGTGCTGGTATTGGGCACCGGCACGAAACGCAGCTCCTCGATCAGCGCCTCGCGTTTGCCGCCGTAGCCGTTGGCGGCATCGGCGCGCGGGCTGTACTTGTCGAAGCGCGACAGCAGGATGTAGGCATCCGGCTTGCGCTCCTTGAAGCGGTACGGCCCCGTGCCCACGAAACTCGCCAGCGGCGTGGCGATGGATTCCTTGGCCATGATGGCCGCCATGCCGCTGGGCAGGGCCAGCTGGGCCAGCAGCGGCGCATAGGGTTGCTTCAGCTGGATCACCACGCCGAGCGCGCCCTTGGTGCTGATCTTCTCCACCTCCTGGCCCACCGACTTGCCGCGCGGCGACTGCTCGATCCAGCGCTGCAGGCTGGCCACCACGTCCTCGGCGTTTAGCTCGCGGCCGCTGTGCAGGTGGATGCCCTTGCGCAGCGTGATCTCGTAGGTGCGCGCATCGGCCGACACCTTGGGCTGGGACTCGGCCAGCATGGGCACCACGTTCCAGCGGGCGTCGAAGGTGTAGAGCGTCTCGAACACGTGCTGCATGATGGTCGCCACCAGGTCGGCGGTGGAGGCCATCGGATCCAGCGTCTGCGGCTCGCCCACCATGGCCAGGGTGGCGTAGTTGCGCGGGCCCTGGGCCAGGGCGCCGGTGGAGGCCAGGCCCAGGCCGGCGGCGAGGGCGACGGCGCCATGCACCAAGGTGCGACGGGCGAGCAGGAAAGCGTGCGACATGGGGAATCTCCAGCGTGGGGCTTGCACCAGAATTGTGAAATTAATTTTCACTTTCGACGAATATCGCCGAGGCTTGCAGACTTCGTGCCAGGGAAATCCCGGAATCGCAGTGGTTTTGATGAAATAGAATTTCATTTTTAAACCGCTGACCAGACGGAGCCTTCCATGCCTCTCGAATACCTGGGCGTTCCGCCCGTCGCTTCCGACCGCCAGGCGCGGCCCTTCTCGCCGGCCGTGCGCGCGGGTGATTTCGTCTATGTTTCCGGCCAGGTGCCAGTGGATGCCGGCGGCGAGATCGTCACCGGCGGCATCGAGGCCCAGACCCGCCAGGTGATGGAGAACGTCAAGGCCGCCCTGGCCCTGGCCGGTGCCACGCTGGACGATGTCTGCAAGAGCAACTGCTGGCTGGACGACGCGCGCGACTTCGGCGCCTTCAACCGCATCTACCTGTCCTACTTCCCCAACGGCAAGCCGGCCCGCTCGACCACCGAGGCGCGGCTGATGATCGATGCCAAGGTGGAGATCGACGTCATCGCCTACAGCCCGGCATCCGCGGCTCGCGGCTGAGGCCGGTCGACCGGCCCGGGCCGCTCAATCCTGGCTGCCGGTCGGCCGGGCCTGGTGCGCCGCCCGGTGCAGATGCGAGATCAGGTGCCGCACCAGCGCCCGGGTCGCCACGTCGCCGCGGGTGATGACACCGATGTCGAGATCGAGCCCGCGTTCCTCGGTCCGGATCACCGAGATGAAATGCCGCGACACCGGATGCAGCGCGATCTGCTCCGGCATCAGCGCCACGCAGTCGGTGCTGCTGACCACCGACAGCAATGACAGCGTGGAGTTGACGATGGCCCCGGCCCGCGGCGCTGTCAGGCCCTCGCGTTCGAACCACTGGCGCGCATAGCCGGTGGCGGCGTTGGCGCCGGTGTAGACCCAGCGCGCCGGCTGCAGCTCGGCCAGCCCGCGCGCCGACAGCCAGGCGCTGCCGATGCGGGCCACCGGCACCATGGTGGTCTTCATCAGCGGCTCGACGATGAATTCGTTGCGCGGCAGGTCGGCCGGCACGCCGCCCACCATCAGGTCCACCTCGCCGGAGCGCAGGCGCTGCAGCTGGGCCACGTAGAGTTCCTCGCTGACGCGGATCTGCACCTCCGGAAAACTCTGGCTGAAGGTGCGCAGGGTCTCGGGCACCAGCAGCATCACCGCCAGCGGCACCGCGCCGATGTGCAGCTGGCCGACCATGTCGCCGCCAAGCCGGCGCACCGCGTGGGCGGCATCCTCGAACTCGCGCAGCGCCTTGGTGGAATGCTCGTAGACCACCCGGCCCTGGGCGGTGGCGCTGACGCCGCTGGTGGTGCGCATCAGCAGCGGCGCGCCCATCTCCAGCTCCAGCTCGCGCACCAGCTTGGACAGCGCCGGCTGCGAGATGCCCAGCCGGCGGGCGGCCGAGCGCAGGCTGCCTTCCTCGATGGCGGCCATCAGGCCCTTGATGCTGGTCAGTTTCATGCGGGCGATGCTATCGGCGATGGCCTGGATGTCCCAGGGCGATAACGCCAGGTTCTCGCCCCTTCGAACGCGCTATCTACCGGGCCGCGCCGGGTGTCCAGACAATCGCGCCGCAACCACCAGCAGGCGCCGCGGCGCAGGGGAACACATGGCCAGAATCATCGGAGGCATAGGCGCCTCCCACACGCCCACCATCGGCTTCGCCTTCGACCGCGCGAGCGAGGACGATCCCCAGTGGGGCCCCGTCTTCGCCGCCTTCCGGCCGGCGCGCGAATGGCTGGAGGCGCAGCAGCCGGACGCCATCGTGATGGTCTACAACGACCATGTCACCTCCTTCTTCTTCGACCACTACTCGGCCTTCGCGCTGGGCATAGGCGAGCGCTACGCGGTGGCCGACGAGGGCGGCGGCGCCCGAGCCCTGCCGCCGATCGCCGGCCACGGCGCGCTGGCCCGGCATATCGGCCGCAGCATGGTGGCCGAGGAGTTCGACCTGTCCTTCTTCCAGGACAAGGCGCTGGACCACGGCTGCTTCTCGCCCCTGTCCATGCTGTGCCGCCACCAGCCGCAGTGGCCGGCGCCCATCGTGCCGCTGCAGGTCGGCGTGCTGCAGGCGCCCGCGCCCTCGGCCCGGCGCTGCCTGAAGTTCGGCCGGGCGCTGCGCCGCGCCATCGAGAGTTTTCCCGAGCCGGATCTGCGGGTGGCCATCGTCGCCACCGGCGGGCTGTCGCACCAGGTGCATGGCGAGCGCTCCGGCTACAACGACCAGGACTGGGATGCCCGCCTGCTGGACATGGTGCAGAACGATCCCGACCGCCTGGCCGAGCTGACCCTGGGCGAATACGCGGGCCTCGGCGGCTACGAAAGCGCCGAAGTGGTGATGTGGCTGGTGATGCGCGGCGCGCTGTCGGCCAGCGTGCGCTGCGTGCACCGCTCCTACACCCTGCCTTCGATGACCGGCATCGCCACCCTGGTGCTGGAGAACCAGGCCAGCGCGCCGGTCGCCGGCGAGCTGGGCCGGCACCAGGAACTGATCGCCCGGCAGCAACAGGGTCCGGAGCTGGCGGGCACCTATCCCTTCGACCTGGAGCGCAGCGTGGGCTCCTACCGCATCGGCAAGTTCCTGCACGGGCTGATCCAGCCGGCGCGGCGCAAGGCCTTCCTGGCCGACGAGGAAGGCGTGCTGGCGGCGGCCGATCTGTCGCCGCGCGAGCGCGAGCTGATCCGCCAGCGCGACTGGCAGGGGCTGATCCGCTACGGCGTGATCTTCTTCCTGCTGGAGAAACTCGGCGCCGTGGTGGGCGTGCCCAACCTGGAGATCTACGCGGCCATGCGCGACGAGCCGCTGGAAGCCTTCCTGCGCACGCGGCAGGTGCCGCTGAGCTATTCGGTGGCCGGCGCGGCCGAGGAGCAGCGCGACACCTGAACCCACGCCGGTCCGGCCGCGGACCACCCGATTCCACAAAACAAGAGAGACATATGAAACACGACAAACGCCAATTCTGCGGAGCACTCGCCCTCGCCGCGCTGGGCCTGGCCACCGGCCCGGCCGCCCATGCCCAGGAATTCCCCAGCCGGCCAGTGCGGCTGATCACCCCCTTCCCGGTCGGCAGCGGCCCGGACGGCCTGGCCCGCCTGCTGGCCGACCGGCTGAGCCGCGCCTGGGGCAAGTCGGTCATCGTGGAGAACCGGCCGGGCGGCAACGGCTTCGTCGCCATCGACGCCTTCAAGCGCGGCGCCACCGACGGGCACGACATGATCCAGCTGGACAACGTGCACCTCACCGCCTATCCGCACCTGTTCAAGAAGCTGCCCTACGACCCGGCGCGCGACTTCGACGTGCTGCTGCCGCTGAACAAGGCCTACTTCCTCTTCACCACCGCGGCCAATTCGCCCTACCGCAACCTCAAGGACCTGATCGCCGACGCCAAGGCGCGGCCGGGTCAGCTCAACTACGGCTCCTGGTCGGTCGGCAATCCGGTGCACCTGGGCTCGGCGCGCTTCGCGGCGGCCACCGGCACCGACATGGTCCACCTCGTCTTCAAGGAGACCAGCCAGCTCTACACCTCGGTGGCCAACGGCGATCTGTCCTTCGCCATGGGCTCCAGCGGCTCCACCCTGCCGCTCTACCAGGCCGGCAAGATCCGCTACCTGGCGGTGGCCGCGCCGCATCGCCTGGCGGCCCTGCCCGAGGTGCCGACCATGGCCGAGGCCGGCGGCCCGTCCGACTTCGAGGTCAGCGGCTGGACGGCCCTGGCCCTGCCGCCCGGCCTGCCCGCCGCGGTGACCGAGAAGGTGCGCCGCGACGTCGCCGCCGCGCTCACCGACCCGGCCATCCTGGCCAAGTACACCAGCTTCGGCTACGAGCCCTTCGTGATCGCGCCGGCGGCCTTCGGCCAGTACATACGCGACGAGTCGGCCACCATGGGCCGGGTCATCCAGCAGACCCGCGCCTCGCTGGACTGAAGCGCCGGCCGCCCAGCAGAAAAAAAGATTCACCACCCCGAGGAGACAACATGAAAGTCACGAGCAAGGCCCTGCGGGCCGGCGCAGCCCTGGTCGCCACCGGCGCACTGAGCGGCAGCGGCTGGGCGCAGAGCAGCGTCGACATCTACGGCAGCCTGGACCTGGGCTTCTATTCCAAGCAGCTCAGCGGCGAGTCGCGCACCCAGACGCTGAGCAGCGGCCTGATGAACGCCTCGCGCTGGGGCATACGCGGCACCGAGGACCTGGGCGGCGGCCTGAAGGCCCGTTTCGACATGAGCAGCTACATCCGCGTGGACACCGGCGAATACGGCCGCTCCGCCACCGATGCCTACTGGGCGCGCTACTCCTGGGTGGGCCTGGAGAACCAGGCCGGCACGCTGCGCCTGGGCCGCATCTCCACGCCCAACTTCATCACCACCATCCGCTTCAACCCCTTCGCGGATTCCTCGCTGGGCCCCGTCTTCATGGCCACCTACCTGCCCAGCGCCGCCCAGCCGCTGATGACCAGCCACGGCGTGACCGACTCGGCCTGGAGCAACAGCATCGCCTACAACACGCCGAGCTGGAACGGCTGGGAAGGCGCGCTGCAATACGCCATGTCCGAAGGCACCACCTCGGGCCGGCGCTTCGGCGGCAGCGCCAGCTACCTGAGCAGCGGCCTGTCGCTGGCCCTGTCGGTGGAAAGCCTCTCGGGCATGGCGCTGAGCTACTCCAAGCCGCCGGCCGTCATCAACGTCAACACCGACCGTGCGGCGCAGCTCGCTGCCGCCTACGACTTCCAGGTGGCCAAGCTCTTCGCCCAGTACCAGCGCAGCAAGCTCGAAGCGCCGGGGGTGGACATCACGCTGGGCACCGCCCAGGTCGGTGTGTCGGTGCCCATCGGCGCGGGCAAGGCCCTGGCCAGCTATGCCCACACCAACAAGGAGCAGACCGCGCTGGCCGACGTGAAGCGCCAGACCGTGTCGCTGGGCTACGACTACGCGCTGTCCAAACGCACCGACCTGTATGCCGTGCTGCTGACCGACAAGGTCAGCGCCACGGCGCGCGGCAACGGGCTGGCCCTGGGCATCCGGCACAACTTCTGAGGACTTAGCATCCGGCTTTCCCACAACAGCCCCGGCCGCCCGGCGCCGGATGCAACATGAAGACAAGGCCCTTGCTCCATTCCTCCACCCCCGTCACCCGCCGCGCGGGCCTGCTGCTGGGCCTGTTCGTGGCCGGCCTGGCCGGTTGCGCGGCCCCGCCGCCGCGCACGCCGCACGAGGTCACCATGATGACCTCCGGCGCCTTCGCCGCCACCGCGGCCGAACTGCAGCCGGGCTACGAGGCCAGCAGCGGCGACCGGCTGCACATCGTCTATGGCTCCTCGATGGGCGGTGCGTCGGATTCCATCCCCGCCCGCCTGGCCCGCAACGAGCCGGTGGACGTGGTCATCCTCGCCCGCGGTTCGCTCGACGAACTGGTCGCCCAGGGCAAGGTGGTGCCCGGCAGCCAGGTCGACCTGGTGCATTCGCTGATCGGCTTCGCGGTGAGGAAGGGCGCACCCAAGCCCGACATCGGCAGCGTGGCTGCGGTGCGCGCCACGCTGCTGGCGGCGCCCTCCATCGCCTATTCGGCCAGCGCCAGCGGCACCTATTACCAGAACGAGATGCTGAAGAAGCTCGGCATCGAGGCCGAGGTCAAGCCCAAGAGCAAACGCATCCTCAGCGAGCGGGTGGGCACGGTGGTGGCGCGCGGCGATGCCGAGCTGGGGCTGCAGCAGGTGAGCGAGCTGCTGCCCATCCCGGGCGTCGATTTCGTCGGCGTGCTGCCACCCGAGCTGCAGCGCATGACGGTCTTCTCGGCCGGCATCTCCACCTCGGCGCGGGACGTGGAAGGGGCCCGGACGCTGATCCGTTATTTCGCATCGCCCGCGGTCGTGCCGGTGTTGAAGCGCAACGGGCTGGAGTCGGCCACGGCGGCCAAGGCGCCCTGAGCGGCGCGCGCCGACGGCGGGGTTATCCCTTGGAAATTCCGCCAGCCGGAACGGTCTTGCCGGCGCTCCCGGCCCTCTTCGATACTGCCTCGCCGCCGACGCCAAAAACCACAAAACACAGGCGTCACCCCAGCGGCAAGAGGGGCCCCCGCAAGGGGCCGGACCATCACCGAGGAGACAGACCATGACCAAACGACTGATCGCCACAGCGCTGCTGTGCCCCATCGCCGTGTGCGCGCAGAGCAGCGCCACCATCTACGGCATCGCCGACCTGGGCGTGCGCCACAGCTCCGGCCTGAGTGCCGGCCATGCGCCCGACCCCGGCAACACCAATGCCGTGACCAGCGGCGTGAACAACACCAGCCGCCTGGGCTATCGCGGCAGCGAGGACCTGGGCGGCGGGCTGAGGGCGCTGTTCAACCTGGAGACCGGCCTGAACGTGGATGCCGGCACCACGGTCAACACCGCCAAGTTCTTCGACCGCGCATCGGTGCTCGGCCTGGGCGGCGGCTGGGGCACGCTGCTGGCCGGCCGCCAGACCAATCTGCTGGCCGATGCGATCTCGCCGGTCGATGCGGTGGGCATGCGTTTCGCCAGCTTCAACCCCAACATCGTCACCACCGCCGTCAGCACCCACGGCCTGGGCGTGGAGTACGGCACCAGTGGCGCCACCACCGGCTCCTACCGGCTGGACAACTCGCTGAAGTACGCCGGCCGTTTCGGCGGCTTCACCGCCAAGGCCATGTACAGCTTCGGCGAGACCAGCAATGCGGCCTCAGCCAAGTCGTCCACCGGCCTGGGCGGGCAATACCAGATCGAGCAGTTCGTGGTCTCGGGCGCCTGGCAGAAGTTCAAGTCGGCCAACTACCTGGACCTGGACGCCGGCACCCTGGGCGCCGCCTACCAGTTCAAGAGCGTGAAGCTGGCCGCCAACTACGGCCGCAACAAGGGCCAGACCACCGGCACCGCCAGCACGGTGCAGAAGGTGGCCTCGGCCGGCGCCACCTGGGCGGCGACCCCGGCGGTGGACCTGACCGCGGCCTATTACAAGCTCGACCGCAGCCGCACCGGCGCGGCCGACGACGGCTATTCGCGTGTCATCCTGTTCGCCGAATACAAGCTCTCGCGCCGCAGCAAGCTGTATGCGCAGGCCGACTACACCGACTGGAAGAACGGCTACCAGGGCAGCGGCAACAAGGCCAGCGGCACCGGCGCCACGCTCGGTGTGATGCACACCTTCTGAGCGCCGGCTCAGTCGATGTAGTGCAAGCCGGCCTTCTGCAAGGCCGGGCGCATCTCGTACATGTCGAGGCCTAAAACGCCGCTGGCCAGCCGGTCGCGTTTTTCCGCTTCCAGCGATTCGCGTTTCTCGGCCTTCTCCAGCGCGACCGGGGCCAGTTGACGCGGCACGCAGACCACGCCGTCGTCATCGGCCACGATGGCATCGCCCGGCTGCACCAGCATGCCGGCGCACACCACCGGGATGTTGACCGAGCCCAGGGTGGACTTCACGCAGCCCTTGCTGCTGATGGCCTTGCTCCAGACGGGAAAACCCATCTCCTGCAGCACCCGCACGTCACGCACGCCGGCGTCGATCACCAGGGCGCGGGCGCCGCGCGCCTTGAAGCTGGTGGCCAGCAGGTCGCCGAAGAAACCGTCGGTGCTGGGCGCGCTGAGCGCGGCCACCACGATGTCGCCGGGCTGGATCTGCTCGGCCACCACATGCAGCATCCAGTTGTCGCCCGGATGCAGCAGCACCGTGACCGCCGTGCCGGCGACCTGCTGGCCCGGGTAGATGGGGCGCATGTAGCTGGCCAGCAGGCCGACGCGGCCCATGGCCTCGTGCACCGTGGCCGAGCCCAGCGGGGCCAGGCGGTTCACGGTGGCGGCATCGGCCCGCTCGATGTTGCGATAGACGACTCCGAGTTCATGCATGGCTGGCTTTCTTCAGTTGGCGGTCGAGGCGGGGGAAGACGCGGCGGGCATTGCCTTCGTAGACCTGCTGGCGTGCTGCGGCATCGAGCGAGGAGGCCTCGATGTAGCGCCGGGTGTCGTCGAAGTAGTGCCCGGTCTGCGGATCGATGCCGCGCACCGCGCCGATCATTTCCGAGGCGAAGAGCACGTTCTTCACCGGGATCACGTTCGTCAGCAGGTCGATGCCGGGCTGGTGGTAGACGCAGGTGTCGAAGAAGACGTTGTGCAGCAGGTGCTCGTCGAGCAAGGGCTTCTTCATCTCCTGCGCCAGGCCGCGGAAACGTCCCCAGTGGTAGGGCGCCGCGCCGCCGCCGTGCGGCACGATGAAACGCAGGCTGGGGAAGTCCTTGAACAGATCGCCCTGGATCAGCTGCATCACCGCCGTGGTGTCGGCATTGAGGTAGTGCGCGCCGGTGGTGTGGAAACAGGCGTTGCAGCTGGTGCTGACATGGACCATGGCGGGGATGTCGAACTCCACCATCTTTTCGTAGATCGGATACCAGTGCCGGTCGTACAGCGGCGGGCTGGTCCAGTGGCCGCCGGAGGGGTCGGGGTTGAGGTTGATGCCCACGCAGCCCAGTTCCTTCACCGCGCGTTCCAGCTCGGGAATGCAGGTGGCCGGGTCCACGCCGGGCGACTGCGGCAGCATGGCGGCGGCGGCGAAGCGGTCCGGGAACAGGCCGGCCACGCGCGAGCAGAGGTCGTTGCAGATGGCGGCCCAGGTCGAGGAGACCTGGAAGTCGCCGATGTGGTGGGCCATGAAGCTGGCGCGCGGGCTGAAGATGGTGAGGTCGATGCCGCGCTCGTCCATCAGGCGCAGCTGGTTGGAGGCTATGGATTCGCGCAGTTCGTCGTCGCTGATCCGCAGCTCGGAGACGGGCGGCGCGGTCGTGCCGTCCTGGAAGCTCTGCACCTGGCGGTTGCGCCAGGCTTCCAGGGCCTTGGGCGCGGTGGTGTAGTGGCCGTGGCAATCGATGATCATGGTCTGTGTCCGTTGGGGGATTTGGCGGATTGTCAGTCGACGGTGACCTTGGCCTTCTTCACGACATCGGTCCAGCGCAGGACCTCCTTGTCGATCAGCTGGGCAAAGGCCTGCGGCGTGGTGGGTGTGGGCTCGGCGCCTTCGGAGGCCATGCGTTTGGCGACCTCCTGCGAACTCAGCGATGCATTGATCTGCTGGTTGAGCCTGGCCACGATGTCCGGCGGCGTGCCGGCCGGTGCCACCAGGCCGTACCACTGGTCGGCCTCGAAACCGGCGGTGCCGGGCACGCCGGTCTGGGCCACGGTGGGCACATCGGGCAGGGCGGCCAGGCGCTTGTCGCTGGACACGGCCAGCGCACGCATCTTGCCGCTCTTGATGAAGGGCAGCAGCGCGGGCGCGCCGGTGAACAGCATCTGCACCTGGCCGGCCAGCAGGTCGTTGATGGAAGGCGCCGTGCCGCGGTAGGGGATGTGCAGCGCCGACGTGCCGGTCTGCAGCTTGAGGTATTCCATGGTGATGTGCGCCGCGCTGCCATTGCCGCCCGAGCCATAGGACAGTGCGCCGGGTTTGGACTTGAGCAGGGCCACCAGCTCCTGGAGGCTGCGCGCCGGCACCGAGGGATGGACCACCAGCACGTTGGGCACCCGCGCCACCCAGGCCACCGGCGCGAAATCATGCGTGGGCCGCAGGTTCAGCTTGGGATAGAGCGAGGGATTGACCGCCAGCGTGCCGGTATGGCCCATGAAGAGCGTGTAGCCGTCGGCCGCCGAACGCGCGGCCCGGTCGGTGGCGATGGTGCCGCCGGCGCCGGGCACGTTCTCCACCACCACCGGCTGGCTCAGGCTGTGGCCCAGCTCGGTGCCGATGGAGCGGGCCAGCAGGTCGGCGGAGCCGCCGGGCGTGAAGGGCACCAGGATGCGGATCGGCTTGGACGGATAGGCCTGGGCCTGCGCCAGCACGGCGCTGCCGGCGAGCGCGCCGCCCAGCAGGGCGCCGCAGAAGTCGCGGCGATGAAGGATGCGGGATGGGTGCATGGTTCTCTGTCTCCTGTTCGTTTGCGGGTCAGCATAGGCGGGGCCTGCGGCCCTCACAAGATCGTTCCGCTGCATGGAACGCGGGCGGTTTTGCCGGGCGCTGGCGGTACAACCGCGGCATGAATCCTTCCGACTCCCTGCCCCCGCTGCGCTGCATTTCGTCCATGGCCACCCGGCAGCTGCTGACGCGGCTGGCGCGGCAGTACCGGCAGGCCACGGGCATCGAGGTAGCGCTCGAATCGGTGGGCGGCGTGGATGCCGCGCGGCGCCTGGCCGCGGGCGAGGCCTTCGATGTGGCGGTGCTGGCGTCGGATGCGGTGGCGGGCCTGGTGGCCTCCGGCCATCTGGCGGCGGGCAGCGAGGCCGTCGTGGCGCTGTCCGGCCTGGCCGCGGCCGTCGCCGAGGGTCGGCCCGCGCCGCGCACCGATACGCTGGCGCAGCTGCTGCGGCTGCTGGGAGAGGCGGGCGCCATCGGCTACTCCACCGGTCCGAGCGGCAAGGCGCTGCTGGAGCGCTTGCGGCAATGGGGTGTGCTGGAGGCCTTGCAGCCCCGCCTGGTGCAGGCGCCGCCCGGCCAGCCGGTGGCGGCCATGGTGGCCCGGGGCGAGGTGGACATCGGCTTTCAGCAGCTCAGCGAGATGGTCCATTCGCCCGGCATCGCCTTGCTGGCGGAGCTGCCGCCCGAGGCCCGCATCGTCACCGCCTTCACGGCGGCCGCGTGCGTGCCCTCGCCGCGTTCCGACGAGGCGTGTGCATTCATCCGATACCTTTGCGGCGCGCAGGCAGCAGAGGCCAAGCAGGAGGAAGGCATGTCGCCTGCGCCGGTCGGGTCCTGAGCGCCGGATCAGTCCGGCTGGATGTTGGCCGCGCGGATCACACGCTCCCACTTGGCCGACTCGCTCTTGAGGAAATCCGCCGCCTGCGCCGGGCTCGACGGCGTGATGACCGCGCCCAGGCCGTTCAGGCGATCGCGCACGGCCGGGTCGGCCAGGGCCTTGCGGGTCTCGGTGTTGAGGCGGGCCACCACGTCGGCCGGCGTGCCGGCCGGGGCCAGCAGGGTCCACCACACCGTGGCTTCGAAGTTGGGCAGGCCGGCCTCGGCCATGGTCGGCACCTTGGGCAACATGGGCGCGCGCTGGTCACCGCTGACGGCCAGGGCCTTGAGCTTGCCCGACTGGAGATGCGGCAGCACCTCCAGCGGATTGAGCAGCATGAAGGACAGGCGGCCGGCGATCAGGTCGATCAGCGCCGGCGAGCCGCCCTTGTAGGCCACGTGCACCGCGTCGAACTTGCCCACCGATTCCAGCAGCGCGCCCGCCAGGTGGCCGGAGCTGCCGTTGCCGGCCGAGCCGTAGGTCATGGAGCCCGGCTTGGCATGCGCTGCTGCTATCAGCTCCTGGACCGTGTTGTAGGGCTCGGACGCGGCCGTCACCAGCACCAGCGGCGCATAGCCCAGCTTCGAGATGGGCGCGAAATCCTTCAGCCCGTTGAAGCCCAGCTTGGGATAGAGCGTGTTGTTGGTCACCACGCCGTTGGCCGCCACCAGCAAGGTGTAGCCGTCGGCCGGCGAACGCACCACGTTCTCGGTGCCGATGTTGGCGTTGGCGCCGGGCTTGTTGTCGATGATGACCGGCTGGCCCATCTGCGTGCCCAGCTTCTCGCCGACGCTGCGGCCCACGGTATCGACCGCGCCGCCGGCGGCAAACGGCACCACCAGTCGGATCATCTTGTTGGGATAGGCGCCCTGGGCCGAGACGGATGTGGCGAGCAGGGCGAGCAGCACGGGCGCCAGGTTGCGGCGCACGCGGGTGAGGGTGGTGTACATGTCAATCTCCTTTTCCCTGAGCTTAGGAAGCGGACCGAGACGGCACAATTGCGTTTTGCCTGGTGGAACGGTTTCCCCTGGGAAAACCCTGGTCCTGCTCGATGATCCCCACCGATTCCAGCGCGCCGGCCGCCAGCGCGGACAACGTCAACGCCGTCACCCGCTCCCTGGGCATCCTGGGCGCCTTCGGCATGACCGACTCGCACCTGTCGCTGGCCGAACTGGCGCGGCGCACCGCGGTGCCCAAGCCCACCGTGCTGCGGCTGGCGCGCACGCTGGCGCAGTCCGGTTACCTGGTGGCGCTGGAAGGCGGCGCCTGGCGCCTGGGCCCGGCGGCGGCCCGGCTGGGCGCGCAATACCAGCGGGCCTTCGACCTGCGCAACCTGATCGAACCCGCCCTGCAGCAGCTGGCCGACGACACCGGCCACAGCACCTCCTTCTTCGCCCTGGAAGACAAGCAGCGGGTGCGCCTGCTGCGGGTGCGCGGCAAGGACGGCTTCGTCAGCCCCACCCGGGTGGGCGAGCCGCTGCCGCTGGAAAAAGGCGCGGCCGGCCAGGTGATCCTGGCCTTCTCGGGCGGACGCGGCCACGCCCTGGCCGCCATCCGCGAGCGTGGCTGGCACCTGACCGTGGGCGAGGCCGATGCCGGCTCTGCCAGCATCGCCGCGCCGGTGTTCGTGGGCTCGCGCAGCCTGCTGGGCGCGGTGAGCGTGGCGGCACCCGCAAACGAGAAGGCGGTGGCGGAACTGGAGCGCCACTCGGCCGGCCTGGTGAAGGCGGCCGGCGCGCTGTCGCGGGCCTTCGGCAGCACGCTGATCAAGGCGGGGGACCGGGTGATGGTGCGCTCGCTCTGGTATCCGGAATGAGGCGCGGCATTGCATCTGCATATTTATGTATGCAAAAATATGCAGATGCCGATCACCCGAGACAAATCGCAGGCGCAGGCCGCCTACCAGCGCATCAAGCACAACATCCTCACCGGCCGCTTCAACCAGCAGACCCGGCTGCGCGAGCTGGAAGTGGCCGAGCTGCTGGGCCTGGGCCGCACGCCGGTGCGCGAGTCCTTGAAGCGCCTGCAGGATGAAGGCCTGCTGACCCAGGAGCCCCGGCGTGGCCTGGTCGTCACCTCGCTGGATGCCCAGGCGGTGCACGAGCTGTACGCCATGCGCCAGGTGCTCGAAGGCGCGGCGGCGGCCTTCGCGGCCCAGCACGCCACGGCCGCCGAGATCGCCAACATGGCCTCCATCCTGGCCGACGCCGAGGCGGGCGGCGAGCCGGTGGCGCTCAACCTGGAATTCCACGAGGCGATCTACGCGGCGGCGCACAACCGGCACCTGATCCGATCGCTGCAGTCGATCACCGATTCCACCTACCTGCTCGGCCAGAGCACCCTGGCCTCGCCCGAGCGGGCGCAGGTGGCCAACGCCGAGCACGCCGCCATCCTCGACGCCTTCCGGCGCCGGGATGCCGAGGCCGCCCGCGCGGCAGCCGAATCCCATATCCAGCAGGCGCTCTCGGCGCGCCTGCGCCTGCTGCGCCAGCGGCAGAAAGAGGCCGCAGAGCCCCGGTCCTGATACCGCCGCGCGTCGGCCAAGCCACGCGCCCCAGATTCAAACCAACGGAGACTTTCGATGTTCGATTCCATTCTCGGGAGCCGCAAGGCCGCCCGCCGCACCCTGCTGGCCGCCGGCTTCTGCGCCATGGCCTTGCCGGCCGCCGCGGCCGAGCCCTATCCCTCGCGCCCCATCACCCTGATCGTGCCCTTCGCCGCCGGCGGCGGCACCGACACCATCGCCCGCGACCTGGCCAAGACGCTGGGCGAGAAGCTCGGCGTGGGGGTGGTGGTGGACAACCGCGGCGGTGGCGGCGGCATCATCGGCGCGCAGTCCGTCGCCAAGGCCACGGCGGACGGCTACACGCTGCTCTTCGCCACCTCCACCTTCGTGACCAACGCGGTGACCTCCGCCACGCCCTACAAGGTGGACCAGGACTTCACCCCCATCGCCATGCTGGGCCGCGGCCCGCTGATGGTGGTGGCCAGCAAGGAACTGGGCGTGCACGACGTGGCCGGCCTGATGGACGCCGCCCGCAAGCGGCCGGCCGGCCTGGACTTCTGCTCCGCCGGCCCCGGCAGCATCAACCACCTGGCCGGCGAGCTGTTCAAGCAGAAGACCCAGCTCAACCTGACCCATGTGCCCTACAAGGGCAGCGGCCCCGCCACGCTGGACCTGCTGGCCGACCGGGTGCAGCTCTTCTTCGCCACCGTGCCGACCATCCTGCCCTATGTGAAGGAGGACAAGGTCTCGCTGCTGGCGGTGACCGGCGCCACCCGCTCGCCGCTGTATCCGCAGGTGCCGACCATGATCGAGTCGGGCGTCAAGGGCTTCGACATCACCACCTGGTGGGGCGTGCTGGCGCCGCCCCGCATGCCTGCCGCCCTGGTCGCCCAGCTCAACCAGGCCATCAACCAGGCCGCCGCCAAGGGCGCGGTGAAGGACCGGCTGAGCAGCGAGGGCGCCGAAACCTACAGCGGCAGCGCCGAGGATTTCCGCAAGGTGCTGGGCACCGAGCTGAGCAACTGGCGCGCGGTGGTCAAGAACGCCAACCTCAAGCTGCAGTGAGCGGCCAACCCTTTTCCTTTCTTCCCCAAGGCATCCCATGAAAATCGTAGTTCTGCCCGGTGACGGCATCGGCCCGGAAACCATGGCCGTGGCCGTCGATGTGCTGGAGACCGTGTCCGCCCGTTTCGGCCTGGGCATCACCCTCGACCACGACGTGGCCGGCCACGCCAGCATGGAGCAATACGGCGCCACCGTGCGCCCCGAACTGCTGGACAAGGTCAAGGCCGCCGACGCCCTCATGCTCGGCCCGGCCTCGGCCTACGAGTACCCGAACCAGATCAACGCGTCGAAGCATTTCCGCAAGGGCCTGGACCTCTACGCCAACATCCGCCCGGCCCGCACGTATGCCGGCATGGACCACCGTTTCGGCGAGTTCGACCTGGTGGTGGTGCGCGAGAACACCGAGGGCTTCTACGCCGACCGCAACATGGAGTCCGGCGGCAGCGAGATCCTGGTGACCAGGGACGTGGCCATCTCCATGCGCCGTATCACCCGGGTCTGCTGCGAACGGATTGCCCGCTCGGCTTTTGAGCTGGCGATGACCCGCCGCAAGCACGTCACCATCGTGCACAAGGCCAGCGTGCTGAAGATCTGCGACGGCATGTTCGTCGATGTCTGCCGCGAGGTGGCCAAGGACTATCCGGAAGTGGTGGTGGACGACGTCATCGTCGACGCGATGATGGCCCTGGTGGTGCGCCACCCGCAGCGCTACGACGTGATCGTCACCACCAATATGTTCGGCGACATCCTGTCGGACCTCACCTCGGAGCTCTCGGGCAGCATCGGCCTGGGCGGCTCGCTCAACGCCGGTGCCGATGCCGCCATGGGCCAGGCCGCCCACGGCTCGGCGCCGGACATCGCCGGGCAGGACATCGCCAATCCCTTCTCGCAGGTGCTCTCCGCCGCGCAGCTGCTCGGCTGGTATGGGCAGAAGCAGAACGACGCGCGCTTTCTGCAGGCATCCAAGGCCATCGACGAGGCCGTGGCCGCAGGCATCGCCGCGGGCGAGGCCACCCGGGACGTCAGCGGCAGGCTGGGCACCAAGGCCACCGGCGCGGCGCTGGTCAAGCGCCTGCAGCAGGCCTGAGCTTGCGCTGAGCTGAAACCGGAGCCGTCCTTTCCGATCGTCCAGTGTTTCTTGTATCTCGAACAAAGATGCTTGTATTCCCTGAGATGATCGATGGATGGCAAAACGGAGAGGGCAGGCCAGGAGCCTGAAGACAGGGGCCGTCACCGTCGCGCGCCGGCTGGGGCTGGCGCTGGTGATGGGCGTGGTGGCGATGCTGCAGGTGCCGGGCTGCGGCGTGACGCCCTTCGAGGCGGCGCCGGGCAACCCGGCGGTGGCCAAGGCCGGCGGCGCGACGCCGGGCGCCGGCGCCTTCGAGCAGTGCCTGCAGCATTTCCCCGGCTTCGTGCCGGCGGTGGCCTGGCCGGGCCAGCAGCGGGCGTTGTGCTTCGAGGGTTATGCGGTGCTGCATTCGGGCCAGAGCAAGACGCCGGTCTATTCGGTCGAGCGGCTGACGCAGGCGAGTGTCGCGGCCGCCAAGGGCGTGAAGCGGGTCGACCATTTCTATCCGGAGGCGCGGCTGCCCTCGGCCGATCGCGCCCAGCTGGCCGACTACAGCGGCAGCGGCTACGACCGCGGGCACATGGCGCCAGCCGGCGACATGGCGACCGATGCGGCCAAGGCGCAGTCCTTCTCCCTGGCCAATATGGTTCCGCAGGCACCCGAGCTGAACCAGCGCGACTGGAACCAGATCGAGCAGGCCACCCGCAAGTACGCGGCGCGGGCGGGCGACGACGTGTTCGTCTTCACCGGCCCCGCCTTCAGCCAGCGCCCTTCGACCGTCGGCCCCGGCAAGGTCTGGGTGCCCAGCCACACCTGGAAGGTGGTGTACGCCCGGGGCGAGCGCCGCGTCTGGGCCTACTGGATGGAGAACTCGGCCGGCAAACACAGCCCCAAGCCCATCAGCTACCAGGAGTTCACCCAGCGATCCGGCATCCGACTGTTACCCGATTCCCAGGGCTAGTACCCGAAGACGCGCTTGCGGCGTTCGATAATCGCCGGCTGGGCTGCCTGGCGATCCGCCGGTACCCGGCAAGCCCGCACAAAATTCCATGCCCAACAAGATCTCCACCCTTTCCTCCACCTTCCTGATCGCCGCGACCTGCCTGACGGTCGGTGTCGGCGCGCAGGCGGCGTCCCACGCCGCCAAGCCCGCGGCCGCCAAGGCCGCCAAATCGGCCAAGGCGCCCCGGGCCGCAGCCGCTGCCGCAGCCGCCGCCTCCGGCGTGCCCCTGCTGGCCGGCCAGACCAGCGCCCCCGGCGGCGCGCCCTCCCTGCCGGCCAAGGCCTGGCTGCTGATGGACTTCGACTCCGGCGAGGTGCTCGCCTCGGCCAACCCCGACGAAGCCCTGCCGCCCGCCTCCCTCACCAAGATGATGACCAGCTTCCTGGTCGAGCAGGCCCTGCGCTCGGGCAAGCTCAAGCAGACCGACCTGGTGTCGGTCAGCCAGAACGCCTGGTGCCGCGGCTCCAGCACCGAGTCCTGCATGTACCTGCCGCTCAACGGCCAGGCCACTGTCATCGACCTGCTGCGCGGCATCATCATCCAGTCGGGCAACGATGCCTCCAAGGCCATCGCCGAGCACATGGCCGGCTCGGAAGAAAACTTCGCCAAGCTGATGAACGCCGAGGCCCAGCGCCTGGGCATGACCCACACGCATTTCGTCAACCCGACCGGCCTGCCGGATCCGGAGCACAAGTCCTCGGCGCGCGACCTGGCGATCCTGGCCCGCGCCATCATCCGCGACAGCTCGGACTTCTATCCGCTCTACGCCGAGCGCGAGTTCAAGTACAACGGCATCAAGCAGGGCAACCGCAACGCGCTGCTCTACACCGACTCCACGGTCGACGGCCTGAAGACCGGCCACACGCAGGAGGCCGGCTATTGCCTGGTCACCTCGTCCAAGCGCAACGGCACGCGGCTGATCACGGTGATGCTCAACACCTCCAGCGCCCAGGCGCGCGCCGATGCCACCCGCACCCTGCTGGGCTGGGGCTTCAACAATTTCGAGAAGGTCACGCCGGTGCAGCCCAATGCGGTGGTGGCCTCGCCGGCCGTGCGCTTCGGCACGGTGGATACCGTCGCCGCCGGCCTGCAGTCGCCCTGGTCGCTGATGGTGCCGCGCGGCCAGCAGGTGCAGACCACCACCGAAGTGCTGCCCAACCTGGAGGCGCCGGTGGCCAAGGGCGCGGTGATCGGCAAGGTGGTGGCCAAGGTCAACGGCCAGCCGGTGGGCGAGGCGCCGCTGGTGGCGCAGGCCGAGGTGCTGCGGGCCGGTTTCCTGATGCGCACCTGGCAGCGCCTGACCGGCAAATAAGCCGCCCCCACGTTCAGCACGGCCAGGGTTAGCCCCTGTTGCAAGCGTCAGCTCGGCAAATAAGATTCGTGAAACGTTTTAGTAAAACGTTTTACTAACTAAATACCGAGACAAACGCCATGCCCAAGCTCACCAGCCGTCGCTCGTTCATCCACCTT
Organism: Xylophilus rhododendri; assembly: GCF_009906855.1. Taxonomy (NCBI): domain Bacteria; kingdom Pseudomonadati; phylum Pseudomonadota; class Betaproteobacteria; order Burkholderiales; genus Xylophilus; species Xylophilus rhododendri. Next base: position 2,367,308 of record NZ_CP047650.1, on the reverse strand, counting down.
GCCGCCGCTGGCGGAGCCGCCGCCGCCATGCCGTACGCCTCGCGCGCCTGGGCCGCACCGGCGCCCATCGTGCTGCGCTGCTCGGGCTCGCAGCCGGCCGACCCCAGCTCCGCCCACTTCCTCTGGATCGACCGTTTCTCCAGCAACCTCAAGCAGCGCGTGGGCGACCGCATCCGGGTCGATTACTTCCCCAACGGCCAGCTCGGCAAGGAAGCCGATGTGGTGCAGCAGGTGCGCCTGGGCTCGATCGACATGATGATCACCGGCACCTCGATCTGGGCCACCGCCCTGCCCGAGCTGGCCCTGCTGGACATGGGTTTCGTCTTCGACAGCTGGGAGCATGTGACCCGCGCCATGAACGGCGGCGTGGGCAAGGCCTTCAACGACATGCTGCTGCAGCGCACGGGGGCCAGCTTCATCGCATACGCCTCGCACTACAACTCGCGCAGCGTCTACACCAAGGCGCCGCTGGCCAACGTGGCGGGCCTGAAGGGCCTGAAACTCCGCGTGCTGCCCACGCCCATCTTCATCGAGACCTTCAAGCTGCTCGGCGCCATCCCCACGCCGATCCCGATCAACGAGCTCTACACGGCGGTGCAGACCGGCGTGGTGGAAGGCTTCGAACACGATGCCGGCACGGTGCTGTCGAGCAAGTTCAACGAGGTGGTCAAGCACTGCCTGCTGACCGAACACCTCTTCAGCCCCGTCTGCACCTCCATCGGCAAACGCGCGATGGCCAAGATTCCGCCGGAGCTGCGCGCCGCCTTCCAGGAGTCGGCCGACGAGGCCTCCAGATACCAGCGCGAAATGGCCCTGAGCAAGGGCACCGAGGCCCTGGCCACCCTCAAGGCCCAGCGCATGAACTTCGTGGAAGTGCCGGCCGCCGACCGCAAGCTGCTGCGCGACCGCATGCAGGCCGACCTGTGGCCCAGCGTCATCAAGCAGTACCCGGCCACCCAGCCGATCATGGACATCATCAACAAGACGCGCGCCTGAAACCGCGGCCCACCCGTTCGAAGGACGACGATGAGCGCCATGACACTCCAGGACGCGGTGGCCGGCACGCCCCACGTCGCCGCCGACACCGGCTGGCTGGGCCGGGCCTGTTCCGGCATCGAACACATCTGCGCCGCCGTGCTGGCGCTGAACGTGGGGGTGATCTTCGTATCGGTCATCCTGCGCTACTTCCTGCACAGCCCGGTGGACTGGGCCGAGGAAGTGGCTCGCGCCCTGATGGTGGTGCTGGTCTTCCTGGGCGGCGCCACGGTGTTGCTGAAGGGCGAGCATGTGGGCATCGACCTGTTCCGCAAGCTGCTGCCGCAGAGCGCGCAGGCCGTGGCCCGCCATGTGGGCGCCTGGGTGGTGGCGGGCACGGCGGCGGCGCTGTTCTATTCCTCGGTCGAGCTGCTGCAGGACTCGGTGAACGTGACCACGCCCATCGGCCTGCCGCAGTGGCTGAACGTGCTGCCGGTGTGCATCGGCAGCGCCTTGATGATCGTGGCGGCTGTCGTGCAGGCGATGCGCGGCGACCGCGCCACGCGCTGGCCGAGCCTGGCCCTGTGCGTGGCGCTGGGCCTGGCCGCCTGGGCCTGGAACAGCTTCAGCCCCGAAGGCCTGCACGCCCGCCCCTGGATGCTGCTCACCGCCTGCTTCTTCGGCACCCTGATCGCCGGCGTGCCCATCGCCTTCGTGCTGGCCGCATCGGCGCTGATCTACTTCATCGCCGAACCCTCGCTGCCCATGGTCATCTACTCGCAGCAGGTGATGGCCGGCATGGACCACTTCGTGCTGCTGGCCGTGCCCTTCTTCGTGCTGGCCGGCCTGCTGATGGAGGCCAACGGCATGTCCTCGCGGCTGATCGAACTGCTGGTGCGGATGTTCGGCCGCATGCGCGGATCGATGAACGTGATCTCCATCGTGGCGACTGCCTTCTTCTCCGGCGTGTCGGGCTCCAAGCTCGCCGACATCGCGGCGGTCAGCGGCATCATCGTGCCGGCCGTGCGGCGCACCAAACAGGATCCCAACGAGACGGCCGCCGTGCTGGCCGCCTCCGCGGTGATGGCCGAGACCATCCCGCCCTGCGTCAACCTGATCATCATGGGTTTCGTCGCCAACATCTCCATCGGCGGGCTGTTCATCGCGGGCATCGTGCCGGCGGTGGCCATGGCCGTGGGGCTGTGCGCCATGGCCATCATCGTGGGCCGCAAGGTCGATCCGCTGCTGGCCTTCCCGCTGAGGAAACCCATGATCCCGCTGCTCGGCGGCGCCCTGGTGGCGCTGGTGATGGTGACCATGATCGGCAAGGGCGTCACCTCCGGCGTGGCCACCTCCACCGAGGTGTCGGCCTTCGCGGTGGTGTATGCGCTGGTGGTGGGCGGCCTGGCCTTTCGGGAACTCACGCCGCGCGGGGTGGTGCGGCTGTTCGTGAAGTCGGCCTCGATGGCCGCCAGCATCATGTTCATCGTGGCGGCGGCTTCCAGCCTGGCCTTCGTGCTCACCATCGAACAGCTGCCGGTGCTGGTCTCGGAGTTCATGACCAACCTGGCCGCCCACTACGGCAAGGTGAGTTTCATCCTGGCCTCGGTGCTGCTGATGACCGTCTTCGGCGCCATCCTGGAAGGCGCACCGGCGCTCATCATCTTCGGCCCGCTGCTCACGCCCATCGCCCAGCAGGTGGGTGTGCATCCGCTGCATTTCGGCGTGGTGATGGTGGTGGCCATGGGCCTGGGGCTGTTCAGCCCGCCCTTCGGCCTGGGCCTGTTCGCCACCTGCTCCATGACCGGCACCAGGATCGAGAACGTGATGCGCCCGATGATGAAATACCTCGTGCTGCTGGCGGTGATGCTGCTGGGCCTGATCTTCATCCCCGAAGTCAGCCTGTGGCTGCCGCGTGTGACCGACATGCTCTGACCCTTTCCCACAAGCAAACCCCATGGTGACCATCCAGGACGTGGCCGACCTCGCCGGCGTATCCATCAGCTCGGTCTCGAACGTGATGAACGGCCGAACCGAGAAGCTGAGCAAGGAGACCTTCGCGCGGGTGCGCCAGGCCATCGAGAAGCTGAACTACCGCCCCAACCAGGCCGCCCGCCAGCTCAAGACCGGCACCGCCTCCATGCTGGGCCTGCTGGTGCCGTCCACCGCCAACCCCATGTTCGGCGAGATGGCGCTGCACATCGAAAGCGCCGCCCACAAGGACCTGGGTTTTCGCCTGCTGCTGTCCAACACCTACCGCGACCAGGCCCGCGAATCGCGCATGTTCGACGACCTGCATGCGCTGGGCGTGCGGGGCGTGATCGTGGTCTCTTCGCAGACCGACGAACAGCACATGACCCGCGCCATCCAGAACGGCATGGCCATCGTCAGCTACGACCGGCGCGGCGCGGGCGGGGAGGGCGGCGAAGGCGAGGAGGCCCGCTCGCGCATCGACCATGTCTCGCCCAACAACGTGCGCGGCGCCGAGATCGCCGTCGAATACCTGATAGAGCGCGGCCACCGCCACATCGCCCTGGCCACGCCCGACATCCGCACCATCAGCCGTGCGCAGAAACACCAGGGCGTGCTGCAGGCCGCCGCCGCATCGGGCCAGAAGGTGGAAGTCAGCGTGCTCATGGGCCGCGACGAGGAAGGCTACGGCGACTCGCAGCTGGCCGCACTCGGCTTCGCCATCGCCGGCGACCTGGTGAAGATGGCCAGCCGCCCCACGGCCGTCGTCGCCATCAACGACATGCTGGCCTTCGGCCTGATGTCCGGCCTGGCCAGCCATGGCCTGGAGGTGCCGCGCGACGTATCCGTCGTCGGCATGGACAACACCGTGATGGCCGGCTATTCCGTGCCCGCCCTGACCTGCGTGGCCATGCCCCTGCCCGAGATGGCCGCCGCCATGGTCGGCCGCGTGGCCGAACGCCTGAGCACCCCCGAGCTTCCCCCAAGGAAATGCTGTTCACCCCCCGGCTGGTGCTGCGCCAGTCGGTCGCGTCACCTCTTCAATAGATCGCATCCATGGCAAGCGTTTTCCTGACCCACACGGCGCAAGAGCGGCACAACTACTACGGCGATGCCCCGCTGGCCGCCCTGCGCACACACGCCCTGGTCGTGCTGAACGACAGCGACCGGCCGCCCTCGGCCGCCGAGCTGATAGCGAAGGCGAGGGACTGCGACATCATCGTCTCGGCCCGCAGCGTGGCAGCTCCCGCCGAGGTCTTCGATGCACTGCCGAAGCTGCGCGCCTTCTGCCGCGTGGCCGTGGACATCCGCAACATCGACGTGGAAGCCGCCAGCCGCAAGGGCGTGCTGGTGACCCGCGCCACGCCAGGCTTCGATGCATCGGTATCGGAGTGGATCGTGGGCACCATGATCGACCTGTCGCGCGGCATCGGCCGCATGAGCGCCCAGTACCAGGCCGGCCTGACGCCCGAGGTGCGCATGGGCGCGCAGCTGAAAGGCGCGACGCTGGGCATCATCGGCTACGGCTTCATCGGCCAGTACCTGGCCACGATCGCCCAGGCCCTGGGCCTGCAGGTGCTGGTGGCCGACCCCTTCGTGACGCTGCAGCAAACCCCAAGCCTGCGCAGCGCCACCCTGGACAGCCTGCTGAAGACCGCCGACTACGTCGCCTGCCTGGCCGCCGCCCTGCCGGAAACCCATCACCTCATCGACGCCGCCGCCCTGGCGAAGATGAGACCCAGCGCCTTCCTCATCAATGCCTCCCGCGCCGAACTGATAGACGAAGCCGCCCTGCTGGCCGCCCTGGACGCCGGCCGCATCGCCGGCGCCGCGCTGGACGTGGGCTCCGCCGCCGACCAGATGCCGCCGCTGTCGCTGGCCGCGCACCCGCGGGTGATCGCCAGCCCGCACATCGGCGGCCTGACCCCCGCCGCCACCCAGCACCAGGCCATGGACACGGTGCGCCAGGTGGCCGCCATCGTGGCCGGCCAGCTGCCGCAACACTGCGTGAACGCCGACCGGATCGGCCGGCTGGCCACATCCGCCTGAACCAGCGCCGCCCGAGCCCCCAACCCCCACCATCCCCGAGCCCCATGACGACCACCCCCCGACCAACGCCCGAGAACGCCTGCGACTGCCATATCCACATCTACGACACCGCCCGGTTCCCGCTGTCCCCCAAGGCCCTGAGCACCCCGCCGCCCGCCCGCTGGCAGGACTACGTGACGAATGTGCAGCAGCAGATCGGCACCAGCCGCGCCGTGATCGTGCAGGCCACCGGCTACGCGCTGGACAACCGCTGCACGCTGGACGCGCTGGCCCAGTCGGCCGGCGCGGCGCGGGCCATCGTCACCATCGAGCCGGAGACCCCCATGGCCGAACTGCAGCGCCTGGACAGCCTGGGCGTGCGCGGCGTGCGTTTCATGCTGGTGCCGGGCGGCGGCGGCGCGCTGGAGTGGAGCCAGCTCGAACCCATGGCCGCGAAAATCGCCGACCTGGGCTGGGTCATCAACCTGCAGCTGGACGGGCGCGACCTGCCGCAATACCTGGACCGGCTGCGGGCGCTGCCTTGCCGGCTGAGCATCGACCACAACGGGAAGTTTCTGGTGCCGGTGGCGCCGGAGGATGCGGCTTTCCAGGCGCTGCTGCGGCTGGTGGATGAGGGCAATACCTGGGTGAAGCTGTCGGCGCCGTACGAGACGTCGCGGGTGGGGGCGCCGGGGTATGGGGATGTGTCGGTGCTGGCCAGTGCCTTGGTGAGGGCGAATCCGGAGCGGTGTTTGTGGGCTTCCAACTATCCGCATCCGGGGCAGAAGGTGGTGCCTAGTGAAAAGGCGTTGCTGGATTTGTTGGGGGTTTGGGCGCCTTCGGCCGTGGATCAGCAGAGGATCTTGGTAAGTAACCCTGAAATGCTCTATCGTCTCTGAAGGCGCGGCGGATGGCCAGCGTCCATTGGCTGCCTCACTCGCATGGGTGGCATGCGGTCAAACGACGGCCGGGGCGTACGCCGGCGGGGGTACAGATCGTGCGGAACAGCCTCGGGCATGCGTCGACTTCGACAACATCGGGTTACCTGAGCACCGAGCGGGTTCAGCAGCTACACGCGATGGAATAGTTCTGGGCCAAATAGGAAGCAGCGTTTAGAGCTGGCGCGGGTCAGTGTCTTGCCCTTAAAGTGTTCCGGCAGCCAGGCCAATCAATCTGCGCGTACATATCACTCGACGATAGAATTCTCGAAGAACGCGCTATACGTTTTTCCCAACCTGCCCGCACGGACCGCAATGTTCCTGACTGCGCAATCAGCCGTCTAGACTGCGCGAAGCGCTTGACTGATCGAGGTTTCCCGTTGCTGATTCTCCATCTCTCGGACATTCACTTCAGAAAAATGGAGGTCGAGACTGCGCAAGATCCGAATTCCTTCATCCGAAATGAGATCAAGAGGGATGCGGTCACACAATGCAAATCCCTGGGAAGGCCAGAAGTCATCCTAATATCAGGTGACATCGCTTTTGCAGGCCACCCAGACGAGTTTGACTATGCGACGGCATGGCTGCGAGAGCTGAGCGAGGCGTGTGGAAGCTCGTTAGACAAAGTGTTTGTGTGTCCGGGCAATCATGATGTGGTGCGCTCGCAAGCCAACCGCAATATGGTTCAGCATGTGCATAACGCCATCAAAGCCGCCGGCAATCCTACAGCATATATTTCTGGGCAGTTTCGTGATCCAGATGCCCGGCGATTGCTCTATGAGAGTTTGGATAACTACAATGCCTTCGCATTTCAGTTCTTCTGTGATTTGCTAGCGCCGGAACGGACTATCGCAAAGCGAGACGTTCCGTTAAATGACGGCTCCATTCTCAGATTTTGGGGGTTGAACACGGCTTTTGTATCCAGCAGCTCGGATCGCCAAGGCGACCTTTTCGTAGATGAAGCATCTTTTCAGATACCTCGTGAGGACGGGGTGGTCAATCTTGCAGTGGCTCACCATCACCTGTCGTGGCTGCGCCAATCACAGGAACTGGAGGACCATCTCAACGACGTTGCTGCGATCCAGGTATTTGGTCACGTCCATACCAATCGCATCGCTAGGGAGGTTGAGTACATCCGATTGACTGCGAGCGCCATGCATCCGGAAAGGGAAGAAGCTCCGTACGAGCCAGGATACAACCTTCTAGATGTCACCGTCGAAGGCACTGGCGACAACCGATACCTGAGGATTGCGGCGCACGTTCGTGTCTGGCAAAACGCTCCTGGAGGCTTCAGGGCGAAACAGGTCAGGGGCTCCGACGTTTGGACGCATTCCATCAAGCTCGAACCTTGGACGCGGCCAGTCAATGCGCCACCGACGAAAGTAGTGCTTGATGCTCCAAATGGGTCTTTGGGGACTTTGCCTGAGGAGGCGAGCGCCATGAATCAACTTCGTAAGGTGGGACTACGTTTCTACCAACTCAGTTTCAGTAAAAAATCCGAAATCGCAGGTCGATTTGGCCTTTTGGAAGATGAAGATATAAATCAGCCTGATTATGAGCGGTTCAGGCGTGTGTTTCAACGAGCGCATCAGCGTGGTCTAATAGACGATCTTGCTGAAGCTATCCGTAATGCTGAGAAAACCTAGGTTAAGGAGGTGTGATAATGGCGGCGACACCATTTGCAGATATCTATTCAGGGGCGACTTTGCAACCGACAGCTGACGTGCTGTCGGCGAGAATCGCTACCGTGGATAGGTTAGTCAAAGGCGGTATCGAAGAGGCAAAAATAATCGATTTGGTCGGTTGTTTCTATGGTTCGCCTAGCTTGGATTTAAATTGGCTCCGTGATGAGTTGGTTAGGGATGATTCAACCTTTAGCCTAATAAACCGCGAAAGGGAAACGCAAGTAATTGCAGCAGGAATCCTGAACTCACTTACTAATGCGCATAATGATTTTGCAATACTGGCCATTGTAGTTGGTAGCTTTTCAGGTTTACGAGAACCAACCGTATTTCCGCAACTGGTCGTTGATGCCCATTCTGCGATGAATAGGCTTTCTGTCTCACAGCGCGCAGAAAAAGATATACCCATCCGAATTAGCGCTATGTCGGATGCAAAAGTTGGTAAAATACTGGAAGATATTGCGGAAGATGATTTTGCAGCCACGCTAGCGGCATTGAAAGAGGTGCGCAACGAGGCGGCTGCATCGGCCAAGACCATGGCCGCTGCTACTACTAATGCGCTGAGTCTCCTCAGCGGCGAAGTGGAAATGCTGCGCGAGGAAACGCAAATGCTTTGGTGGATCTTTGGAGGGCACAGCCGTGCGCTGGAGCGAAGCTTCTCAACATTTACATCGCAACATCAAGCCGCGGTCATTGCGGCAGTAGATTTGGCAACCCTGAGCAGACGAACATACTTCGGCCCTGTTGCTGCGCCTGCCATGCTTGATCGTGCGATTAATGCGGCGAAAAAGCAAAAAAGCACGCCAGCGCAGCGATTGATCAATGTTATTGACTCCATCCCGCGGACGGACCTGCAAAAACTCAAAATTTTTCCCGATAGTGTGCCGGCGCGCATAGCTCCTGTCATGACGGCAGTCGATCTCGCCCGTACTTTAGGGGCAGGCGTATGGGGCGTTAGATTCGAGGAATTAACTGGAATTTCTGCAAATGTAGAATTAGAGCCGCTAACTTTGTCGGCGCAACTCTACCGTGAGCACCTGCTCGGGCAAGTCGTATGATCGAAATAGACGAGGGCGATCCAGAAAATATACAACCGGCCCCATTGAGCGGCAGAGAGGATAACGATACTGACGTCTTTGCAACCGCATCACCTCAACAACGAGTTGCCTTAGAGCCGCGTTGGGTGCAGCTGCCAGCGTCGGGCATGCTGGCGGTTGAGGACGCTGATGGCTTACTGCGATGGCGGGATGCGTCGATTGTTGCAGTTTTAGGCGAACGCAACGGCGGCAAAACTACGCTCGCCGTGGAGTTCTACGAACGATTCGCAAAAGGTGTATATGCGGGTTTTAATTTTGCCCACAGCTTGAGCTTGTTGGGTTTTGAAGAAAAAACATTTCAGTCGCGTGCTGTTTCTGGTGCGGAAATGCCGGATACCCCCCGGACGTCCAAGCAAGATGGGTTGAAATTTTTTCATTTGGCCGTTACGGGAGAAACTTGTGGGCGTAAAGACCTATTAATTTCAGAACGCGCAGGTGAGATATATCGGGATGTCCGCGATAATCCGTCGCTCGCCAATACCATTACTGAAGTTCGCAAGGCTAGAACCGTTGCTTTCATCCTAGACGGTGAGCGCATCGCGGACCCTTTGCGACGCATGGAGGCTTTAGCTTCAGTTCGTGACTTGGCTCGAGCATTTACACGAGCTGGCTCAATTTCAATTGACTGCGAAATTCAGATTGTTACTACTAAATGGGACTTGTTGATTGGTCCGGATGCAGCGGTGGCCAAGGGAGTGTTGGAAGATTTTGAGCGCCGGTTTATCGAGACATACATGGGAAAATTCGGGGAGATATCTGTTTTTCATGTTGCTGCACGCGACCCCACCGGTACCGTTGCTGCAGGTTACGGAATGGAGCCGTTGTTTAAGAGCTGGCTAGCCGTTAGGCCTAAAGCCAAATCGCCGGGCCCCGAAATGCCGCAACTTGTCAATGAATTTGATCGTTTGCTTATGAGGGGCTGACCGTGGAGTCGAATTTTGTGATCATGGGCCTCCCTGCGTCCGGAAAAAGCACCTTTCTGGCTGCGCTTTGGCATTTGGTTAGTGCCGGCGAAGTGAAATCGAGACTCTTGCTAGATGACTATGATGGTGATCTGAAATATTTAAATCTTATCGCGCAGGCTTGGAGGACTTTTCAAAAGATTCCCCGTACATCACAGTACGGCGGTGATGTAAATGTGAAGATCAAGCTTCTGGATACTCATACTGGAAGTAAAGGCGTCGCCTATTTTCCTGATTTGGCTGGCGAGGCGTTTGACATACAAGTTGAAGCCCGACAAAGCAAGCCTGATTTTGTTGAGGCAGTCTCCGAAGATGATGGAATATTGTTTTTCATCGGCGCGGATCTTAAGGGTGACACTATGTCGATCCTCGAGCTCAATGCTTCGGTACCGGCGGGCGCTAGTGATTCTGTGTCAGAGATTAGCGGTGACCAGCCAGAATCCGACCGGGTAGGAATTGCCCAAGAAGCCGAAGAGTGGTCACCTAAGGCTATTCCAGCCCAGGTTCGCATCGTACAAATTCTGAGCGATCTCTTGTGTCTTCCCTTTGCGCCGCGCCGCCGACGTCTAGTGATCATTATCTCCGCGTGGGATTTAGTAGAAGCCAGAAAAATTTCGCCTGTCGAATGGCTTACCGAATGCATGCCTCTAGTCAGTCAGTTTTTAAGATCTAACGAGGAAACATTTCGTACAAGAATTTATGGTGTTTCGGCCCAAGGCGCTGATCTACAGGATGCTGATGCAATCAAATTAATCGCACAGCAGCCTAGTGCGAGTCGCCGAATTCGTGTGGTTGGCCCGGCGGAAACGGACCATGATCTGACAGCTCCGCTTGTGTGGTTGCTGTCGGAAGAATGAATAAGTTTCCAATGAAATTAGACCAGTGTGTTTTCGGCTACGACGATGGTCATAGATTACTCGCGTCGTCGATGCACCTTGGCGCTGAGTTGTCGGATCTGGCTGAGTTGAGTGACCTTGCTCCTGGGGTAGTTTTCCCTGGCGCCGATGGGTATTACACGGGCGTGCCCATGCCGAACATCGGTCGTTATGCGCTGATGAAGACTTGGCTCGCGCCTGAAATGCCGCGCCCAGGCTGCGTATGGACGCACGTGCTTTTACTTGATTTACAAGTTTTCGAAGTGCTTGGAGACCTTTCTCTGCTTGCCTCCGTTTTTCGACGGCCTGAAATCAATTCTCAGTATCACAGTTATAAAAGTACTATTGTTTTGCCCCCAAACGGTGTTTCCCGTGGCGTGCGGTCTTTCGATTTTTCTTATGATGCTTTGTTGAAAATCTATGCCGCATTGTACGACGGTGGGTCGACGGGCATAAAGGTAGCTAGAGCCGGAGAAATCGACTCAGCAGTTTTTGACATATGGGCACAACAATGGCCCACGCTAAGAAGGAATTTCCGCTTTTCGACGGCTGTTTCTCGTGATACGCGGACAGCTGGAGCAGTTAAATTTGATTTCAATTTGCAGCTCGATTTGGTCGAATCACAGGGTGACCAATTTGATCGGCCAGTTTGGATCGATGCTGCTATGGCGGATGCCTTGGCAGGCGAAAGTGGCTTATTGCGCCCTTTTCTCTGGAAATATGGTCAGGACGTTCGCCGCCAAAAAGGTTCGTTCCGTCCATTGGTAAAACTTGGAATGGCACAAGTTTCTGGCGAGTTTGATGGCGCATCGGAAGTGCTTGGTCTTGTCTTGGACGCGTTTCCTGAACGCGAAGACGCTATCAGTCTAAAACAAGACCTCATTGACGGCACGCTTGTGACAGCCACCCAGCTAGACGTACTTTGGTTTTTCTTGGCTCAGGGTGGAAGTGAAACATTCCCGGAACCCTCTAGTATTGGCCTCGAGCGGCTCACTCATCTTTGGTCTAGCAGACCTCAAGATCTGTTGCACCTTGCAGAAAAAACTGCGCAGCCCTCTACCGAATTCGAAGGGAAAGTTTTCAAAGTAATTACCGCTTCAATGCCACAAGACGATTTTTGGCGTCAAACAACGAAATACCCTGCACTTCGGGGCCGCATGATTTCTAGTCGGCCAGAATTGCTTGATTCTTGTGATATATCTGTACTTGACAATACAACACTACTTTCAATTTTGAAACTGGTGCCGAAAGGCCACGGCGTTGTTCGATCATTGATACCGAGCTTGATTTTTCGCGATGACTGGCAATTGGCAGACTATATCGTCGATGATTTCCCGTCAGAGTCGGCTTTGGAGGTCGTTACCGCTTTGGACGGTGGTTCTGCGCCCATTGGCGCTGCATGGGTTAGCTCGCTAATTAGATCGCCGCAGAACCTACTAAATTCCGATGTAATGGCCCGCGTGAATCGTGTCAGCCTGATGTATGACTTGGCAGAAGCCATGCACTGGTTGGACGAGAGCGTGATTGCAATTGGTACAGATCCATGGATGCGTGTCTTACAGCCCTTGGCAATCGATGTTTCTGAGGACAAACGGGAAACGCTTGAAGTTTTCTTGGTTGGCTTGGCGTTTGCCTGCGGTGATACGGGTGGCCGCTTGTTGCTTGAGCAGTTTTTCGATAATGTGCACCGCCTCTCTTTAAAAGGACGGCTGCCATGGCGTGCTTTAGATATTATCTCGCCTTGGCTTCCTGACCTAGGATGGTTAGGGAATTGGGATGTCTCTCATCGTTTGCGACTTGCTGCAATATTTTCTTACCTCAAGAATGAATATTCGTGTGATTCCTTTGCCGGTTTGGTCACGGGGGATAAGAGCTTAAAAATGTTGAAAAAATCTGCTGAGGAAATCGTCGGTGCAGAAATTTTGGCGCAAGCTTTACGGCCTTGATCGCCCGTGTTTGATCTGCTATATCGAGCTTCGGCTGCGGGTGAAGCGCACCGGCCATATTCAATATCTCGTTGGCCCCGCGCAGTTCCTTGACTTCGCGCTCTAGGTGTTAGACCCGCTGAGCCTCACTGGTCGTCACATCCTCGCACAAGCAAGCATCTACCTTGGCTCGCTTTGCCTATTCGTAGAGCGGCTGTGGCACGCAGTCAATCTTTAGCGCTATGGATTCGATTGCCGCCCACCGCGGCGGGGTTCTCCCCCCGGTGCTCCAACGCCATCCTCTCCGCACGCTCACGTCCCCAGACGACAACTTATTCGACTTTTTCATGGCTTCACCTTTTTTTTGGAGTTGAAGCCTCCTCAAGACCCGGGGCGATTCACTGCTAAAGGCAATGGCTTCATGGAGCATAAATGCCAATAGGCGCGTCTGCCAGCCTCGCCTTAATCTACTGCCTCGCCGTAAGCGTCCAGCGCAACAAAAAACACAGACAGTTCCATCCCAAGCGTCTGCGCGATCCGGGCGATGTTGAGCAAAGCCACATTCCGCTCACCTCGTTCGATCCCGCCCATGTAGCTGCGATCAATGCCGCACTGATCGGCGAACGCCTCTTGGGACAAGCCCTTTTCTTTGCGGTAGCGCCTGACGGCCACGCCGAAGGCGACGAGGACTGCGGGCTTCTGCTTCTTTTCATCTGGGGACATGGGCATGGGCGCGATGCTCGCTAGATGACGACAAAGGTGCCACGGCTTATGAGTTCACCGCCTATGTAAACACGGTTGAAAAGTACGCGGCCTATAAGTACCATTAATGCTGGATTGACCAGTGGCCGCTCATCTTGGCGTGAGCATCGCGTGGAACGGAAACGAACATGAATCAGCTAGGTTTTAAGCTCGTCCGGCTTGTCTGGAACGCGGGCGAGTGCAGCTTGTGCGACGGCTTGGATGGTTTGTCCGCCACCCGGCTCGACGAAGCTCATTGCATGGCTCAGGCCTCGATGTGTCGGTCCGACTTGGCGGACGGTGCTTGCCTCTACGGTGACGGCTCCAACTGGATCGAACTGCCACAGTCCATCGCGGGATCGGCCTACGCGACCCTTTCGACCGAAATCCTGGAGCCGGGCCGCATCGCCCGGATTGCACAGATAGTGGCGCACCTGGGATGCGAGTTCGTACCTCTGGACGGTGGGCCCTGGGTGCGGCCCGACCCTCAGGAACTGCTTTTCGAACTGGGGCGGCGAGCACTGATCGACCAAAGAAAAAGCCTCTCAAGTCGATGACCTGAGAGGCTTGTTCAAATTTGGTGGCGCTTCACGGATTCGAACCGCGGACCTGTGGATTATGATTCCATCGCTCTAACCGACTGAGCTAAAGCGCCGAGCCGCAGATTATAGCCCGGCTTTTTCGGGCTCCGCAAGCGGGCCTATTTCTGGCGTTTGCCCGCAGCAGAACCGGAAGCAGCACCAGCAGCAGCCGCGCGCCCCGCCAGCCAGGCCGACACCGCCGCCGCATCCTTCAGCACCAGCCGCGCCGTGGTGTCCACCGCCGGCAGTTCCAGCGCCAGCCTCAGCAGCCGCCGGTCCCGCGCCACCAGGGCGGTCGACTTGCGGCCCTTGCCCAGGTACAGGGCCAGGTCTTCCAGCTTGGCCAGGCGCCAGGCGGCGCCGTCGGGGGTTTCCAGTCCCAGCCACTCGTCGCCGGCCGCAAAACCGGCGCGTTCGGCCGCGCCGCCGCGCAGCACCACCTTGATCTGTACCGAGCCGTTGGTTTCGGTGGCGCGCAGGCCCAGGCGCTGCGCGGGCTGGGATGGGTCGGCCGCGGTTTCCACGCCGTGCGCGGCCAGCAGTTCGGCCAGGGGCAGCTCGCCGGTGCCGTGCACCCAGGCGGCGATCTCGGCGGCGTAGGGGCGGCCGGCCTGCGCGGCCAGCACTTCTGCAAAATCCGCCTCGGTCATCGGGCCGGCGGCGCAGCGCTGCCACAGGCTGCGCATGGTGTCGTCCAGGCTGCCCTTGCCTTCGCGGCGCAGGCTCAGGTCGAAGCACAGGGCCACCAGCGCGCCCTTGGTGTAGTAGCTGATGGTGGCGTTGGCGGTGTTCTCGTCCTGGCGGTAGTACTTCACCCAGGCGTCGAAGCTCGATTGCGCCACCGACTGCACCTTGCGGCCCGGCGCCTGCGCCACCTGATTGACGGTCTTGTTGAGCAGGCGCAGGTAGCCGGCGTCGTCCAGCAGGCCGGCGCGGCGCAGCAGGATGTCGTCGTAGTAGCTGGTGAAACCCTCGAAGAACCACAGCAGCCGGGTGTAGTTCTCCTGCGTGTAGTCGTAGCGCGCCAGTTCGGCGGGGCGCAGGCGTTTCACGTTCCAGGTGTGGAAATACTCGTGGCTGATCAGGCCCAGCAGGGTGGTGTAGCCCTCGGATGTGCGTTTGTCGTCCAGCCGCGGCAGGTCGCGGCGGGTGCAGATCAGGGCGGTGCTGTGGCGGTGCTCCAGGCCGCCGTAGCCGTCGTCCACGGCGTTGAGCATGAACACATAGCGGTCGTGCGGCGGTTTGCTGCCGTCGGCATGCCAGAAGCGGATCTGTTCCTCGCAGATGCGGCGGCTGTCCTCGATCAGGCGGGCGCCGTCGAAGCTGGCCTTGGCGGCGCCGGCCACCACGAAGCGGTGGGGCACGCCGTCGGCGGTGAATTCGCCGCTCCAAAAGTCGCCCAGTTCGACGGGGCTGTCGGCCAGGGTGTCGTAGTCCTCGGCCCGGTACAGGCCGAAGCCGCGTTTGTCGGTCTTCTGCGGGCGCAGGGCGGTGGCGGCTTTCCAGGCGGGCAGGGCGGCGGGGGCGGGCAGTTCCAGTTCGTGCGGGGCGTCTTCCTGGCCGTGCACGCGCAGGCAGAGGCCGGTGCCGTTGAAAAAGCCGCGCTGGCTGTCGAGCCAGCAGGCGCGCACCGAGTTGTCGAAGGCATAGACCTGGTAGCTCAGCACCAGCGGTTTGCCGGGGGTGGCGCGGATGGTCCAGCTGCATTTGTCCTGCTGTTCCACCACGGCCTTGCGGCGGCCCTGCTGGGCGCGCAGGCCCTGCAGGTGGCGGGCGAATTCGCGCACCAGGTAGCTGCCGGGGATCCACACCGGCAGCGAGACGGTCTGCTCGGCCTGCGGCTCGGCGATGGTCAGCGTCACGCTGAACAGGTGCGCCTGCGGGTCGGCGGCTTCTACCAGGTAATGGACAGCGGCGGGCGCCGCGACGGGGGAGTTGCGTGACGGGCGCGGTGCTGCTGGCATGAAGCGGGATCGGTTTTTTTGGGGCTGGCGAGGTTCAGCGGGTGGCGACGTTCAGCTGCTTTTCGATATCGGCGGCGCTGATGGCGCCGGGCACGCGGCTGCCGTCGGCAAAGATCAGCGTGGGGGTGCCGTTGATCTTGTGCTTGCGGCCGAAGGCCACGTTGCGGTCGAGTGCGGCGGTGTCGCAGCTGGCGGGGGGGATGGCCTTGCTCTCCAGCATCCACTCCTGCCAGGCGCGGCCCTTGTCCTTGGCGCACCAGAGGTTCTTGGATTTCGCGATGGAGTCGGGGCCCAGGATGGGGTACAGGTACACATGCACCGTCACGTTGTCGATGGTCTTCAGGTCGTTCTCGAAACGGCGGCAGTAGCCGCAGTTCGGGTCCTCGAAGACGGCGACCTGGCGTTTGCCGTTGCCGCGCACGATGGTGAAGGCGTCCTGCGCGGGCAGGGCGGCGAAGTCGATGGCGGTGAGTTTGTTGATGCGCTCGCTGGTCAGGTTGCGTTTGCCCTTGGTGTCGAGCAGCTCGCCCTGGATCAGGAAGTCGCCCTTGGCGTCGCTGTAGAGCACATCGGTGCCCACGCGCACTTCGTACAGGCCGGGGATGGGGGTGCGGGTGATCTCGTCGACCTGCTGCGGCATCTGCAGGCGCTCGGCCAGGGCCTTGCGGATGGCGGCGGTGTCCTGGGCCTGGGCGGACAGGGCGGCGGCAGCGAGGGCGGCGCCGGTCAGCAGGGGCAGGAGAAGGCGTCTGGGGCTCATGGGGGCTTTCAGGGAGCTTTCAGGAAAGAGGCAGGTTGGAACGGCCGTGCGGCGGAAGGTTCAACGCGTGCCCATGGCCTGGCGCGCCAGCCAGGACTTGACCGGGCCGCTGGCATCGAAGCCGTTCAGCCCCCAGTTGCGCAGGGCCTGCACCGGCTTGCCGGGCAGGGAGAAGAGTTGCTGCAGGCTGTCGGTGGCCAGGCCCATGGGCCAGAGGCCGGCCTTGCGGGCGCGTTCGTAGCGGCGCAGCAGGCGCAGGTCGCCGGGGCTGCGCCAGTAGTCGCGCTGGTGCAGCACCTCGGCCAGTTCGGCGACATCGGCCAGGCCCAGGTTCAGGCCCTGGCCGGCCAGCGGATGCACGTTGTGGGCGGCGTCGCCGGCCAGCACCCAGCTGGCGGTCTTGGGGCCGGCCTCGGGCATGGGGCCGCACCAGCGGTTGGCGCGGGCGAACTGCAGGGGCCAGTCGGCGCGCGGGCTGGTCAGGCTGAGGGTGCCCACGGCGCCGACGGTCGCGGCCAGGGCTTCGGCGGCGAAGGCGGCGTCGTCCAGCGCCAGCAGTTCGCCAGCGCGGGCGGTCTCGGCCGACCAGACCATGGCCACGGTATCGCCCGAGGGGCCGCCCAGCGGCAGCAGGGCCAGGATGCCGTCGGGCAGGAACCACTGGCGGGCCACGCCGCCATGGGGTTTCTGGCAGCGCAGGCGGGCGGCGATGGCGCGCTGGGGATAGGGCGTGGTCTCGAATTCGACGCCGAAGGTGGCGCGGGTGGCGCTGGCGCGGCCTTCGCAGACGGCGGTCAGCGGGGCGGCGAGCGGCGCATCGACCGGCTCGACCAGGGGCTGGAAACGCAGCGCATCGGCCAGCCGCGCCTGCAGGGCGGGCAGGTCGACGATCCAGGCCAGCGCCGGCACGCCCTGCGCCTCGGCGCTGAAGCGGACCACGCCGTCGCCGTCGCCATGGATCTCCATGGCCGCGACGGGGGTGGCGAACTCGGGTTCGGGCCAGGCCCGCAGCGACAGCAGCAGCTCGCGCGAGGCGGCATTCAGCGCGTAGGCGCGCACATCGCTGACATCGCCGCTGGGCGGGGCCGCCGCGGCAGCGGGGGCTTGCGAGACCAGCGCCACACGCAGGCGTTCGCGAGCGAGCAGCAGGGCCAGCGTGCTGCCGACCACGCCGGCGCCACGGATACAGACATCGGGGTTTTGCACCATCGTTGCATTGTAGGAAGGTCTGCGGTCCCGCCCTGGTGGCGGCTCGCGGATATCCGCCCGCTCAGCATTCCCGGTTCGATCGAACCCAGGCCGCGCTGTCTTCCAGGATGGACCGGTAGGGCGTCCATTGCATTCCCAGCGCCGCCCGCGCCGCCGTGGCATCCAGGCGGATCTGCTGTCCCCAGTGGCGCACCAGGGAAGGCGGGATCGCGTCCGGCAGCCGGCCGGGGGCGATGCCGAGCTTGCCGGCCAGCTCGCCGGCGATCTTCAGCGGCGGACCCAGGCACATCGCATCCAGGCGCACCCGGCGTGCCGAGAGCCACCGGACCGGCGTCGCGCCGATGGCCACGCCCAGGTCGACGAAGTATTCATCCCAGCGCGGGCTGTCCGGCGAGGCCAGGTTGAAGACCGCAGGACTGGCGGGCGCGAGCGGCATCCGCAGCGATGTGGCGATGGCGCGGCAGACGTCGTCCACATGGACCAGATTGGTCCAGCCGTCGCCGGCCGCTCCGATGTCGCCCAGGCGTCCCGCGCGCAGCCAGCGGCCGATGCGGCCCACCCACAGCTGGCTGCCGGGGCCGGCGATGCAGCCCGGGCGCAGGATCACCGCCTGGCCTCCCCGGGCCACCAGCTCCGCGACGAAGCCCTCGGCCTGTACCTTGGCGGCGGCATACCAGCCGAGTGTTGGATCGAGCGGGCTGTCCTCGCGCACCACACCTTCCGCATGTCCGTAGACGGCCATGCTGCTCAGATGCACCACCCGGCAAGCGCTGCGCCCTGCCTCCTGCGTCAGCAGGCGGGCGCCTTCGGCGATCGCGCCGGGGCTGCCGGCCACGCAATTGACGACGCCGTCGAAGTCCGGCAGCACGCGGCGCAGGCCGGCGGCATCGAGGGTGTCGAGCTGCAGCGACCGCCTTGCCGCATCCCCGCGCTGGCGGGACGCGCGCCAGGCCTGCAGGCCGTCGAAGCGGTCGAGCACTTCGAACAGCCGGCCGCCGACATGGCCGGATCCGCCCAGGATCAGCACCTTCATGTCGCCACCGCCCGGGCCCTTGCCCCGCGGATGCCTGCATCGGCCCGGGCCGGCGGTGCCAGGTGATCGGCCAACCGCAGCGAAAGCGCGAGCAGCGTCAGCGTGGGGTTGGCCTGGCTCGATGTGGGGAAGACCGCGCTGCCGGCAATGAACAGATTGCCCACCGAATGCACCTTGCAGTTGGCATCCACCACGCTGCTGCGCGGGTCCAGCCCCATGCGTGCGGTGCCGATGTGATGGCCGCCGTAGGCGCCGAACCGGGTCAGGTCCTGTTCGAGCTGGCGGTCGTCGTAGTCGAAGCTGGCGATGCCGCTGCGGGCGAACTCGCGCTGGAATGCCTTCAGGGTGTTGCGCACGCTCTCGATATCGGCGGGGCTGTAGCGCCAGTCGATCCGGATCCGGGGCATGCCGAGCGCATCGACTTCGTCACCCAGCGTGACCCGGCTGTCGGGGTGGGGCATCTGCTCGCCGTGCACTTCCAGGCTGAAGCGGTTGTGCCGGTTGCGCAGGATCACCGAGGGGAACTTGCGTACCGCCAGGCTGCGCCGGGTGAGCCAGTGCCACAGGAAGCCGCTGGTATCGAGCGGGCCGCTCACGATGTTCCACAGGTGGCGGGCACGGCTGGACAGACTCTGCGGCGCGCTGTCCTTGAGGCGTTTGCCGTATTCGTAGCTGATCAGCTGGCGGGCCATGAACAGGCCCGACAGCACCGCGCTGCCGTGCGCCGGATCGGTGATGCGCGGGAAATGCAGGCGCGCCACCATGTTGGCCACGCCCAGACGGGACTGCTCGGCCGCCGTCAGGCTCAGGCGGCGGCGGCAGTAGATGCCCTCGGGCGAGCGTTCGTAGCCGTGGCGCACCCGGTCGGGTTCGCCCTGCACGGCCAGCGTGCCCACGTTGCCCGCGATATGGCACATGTAGTAGCGGCCCACGACGTCGTGCTGGTTGCCGATGCCCGCCGGGACCACGTCGCGCGAGGCCAGCAGCAGCCGCGCGGTTTCCAGCCCGCCCATGGCCAGCACCGTCTGGCGCGGCGTCACGCAAAAGCGCCGGCCCGCCAGGGTGGCGACCTCGACGCCGCGCACCCTGGTGCCGGCCGCATCCAGGCCGATGCCGGTGCAGTTGGCTCCCAGCAGAACCTGGATGTCGTCGGCCAGCTCCAGCCGCTGCCGGTAGCGCGCGGCGAAGTTCGTGGGGCAGGAGAACCGCTCGATGCCATCGGTGCGCAGCACTTCGCTGCCAAAGCCGCGGATCATCGGCGCGGCCTCGGGGCCGAAAGCGCGCTCCGCGTCGTATTCGAAGGTGCCGGCCTCGGCCAGGCGGTTGGCGTCGCGGTAGTAGGGCTCCAGCGTCTCGTAGCCGATCGGCCAGCCGCTGTGCGGCACATGGGGGCGCGCATCGAAATCGAGCGGATCGAAGGGCATGCAGCGCCCGCCCCAGATGGCCGATGCACCGCCGAAGCGGCGCTGGCGGTATTTGTCGGGCGGGCTGTGCAGGTTCTCGTCGGCCACGCTGCCCCGGTAGAGCGCCTGGGTGGCTTCGTCGTAGCCGAGATGACCCGATTCCAGCAGCAGGATGCGCCGGCCTCTGGCGGCCAGCCGCAAGGCCATCGAGATGCCGGCGATGCCGGCGCCCACGATGCAGATATCGGTTTCGAGCTGCGTGCCGTCCGCCACGGAGCTGGCCTCGATGATCATGGCCGCGATCCTTTTCCGGGCGCCGCGGACACGCCGAAATGCCGGCGATGGATCTGGGCGATGCGCGCGAAGAAGCGGCCAATGGAGAACTGCTGTTCGTGGAGCTGCCGGCCCCGCCGTTCCAGGCGCAGCCGGAAGGCTTCATCGCGCAAGACCCGGCAGAGGCCGTCGGCAATGCTGCCGATGTCGCCCGGTGTCACAAAGCAGGCATCCACGCCGTCGGTCAGCACCGAGGCGATCTCGCCGACCGGCGTGCACACCACCGCCACGCCATTGGCCAGGGCCTCCAGGATGACCAGGGGCAGGCCTTCGTCGTGGGAGGGCAGCACCAGCGCGTCGGCCTGCGCGAGCAGGGCGGCGGCCTTGGCCTGGTCGGCCCATCCCTCGAAGCGCAGCAGCGCCTCGACACCGCAGGCGCGCGCCTTGCGCCGGCAGGCTTCGATATCGCCGTGGCCGGCGATGACCAGTTCGACCTGTGCGGGGCCCAGCCCCGCGCGGGCCAGCGCCGGCAGCAGGTCGAACAGGCCCTTGCGTTGCCAGTCGCTGCCCAGGAACAGCAGCTGCTGCCTGCGGCCGGGCCCGGGCTCCCGCCGGGCCGCCGTCGGCCGCGGCACGCCGTTGATGACGATCTCGACCTTGTCCGGCGCCACCTTCAACTCATCCACCACGAAGCCGCGCGCGCTCTCGCCGAGCACCACCACGCAGGCCGGCAGCGAAAACACCCAGCGCAACGGCGCCTGCAGCGCCGTGGGCAGGCGCCGGTAGAAGTGGTGCAGCTGTGCCGCATGCAGGTGCAGCACCGAGGGAATGCCCAGCATCCGGCAGACGATCAGGACCAGGCTCTTGCGCAGCAGGCTCAGGCGCTCGGCCATGTTGACGTGAACCCCGCGAAGGCCCTGGCCGCGCCCGCGCACCAGCCGGACCAGCGCGCCCATGCATACCCAGATCGAGAACACCGCGCCGCGCGAACCGCGGGTATCCAGCGGCCGCAGTTGCGCCGCGCCCGTCGCTTGCCGAGGTGCCTGGGCCTGGATCAGGTAATCGGCGACCTTGAACATGCCGCCGCCCTTGTCGGTCCACGGGCAGGCCAGGTAGATGAATCCGCCGCGGGCGCTTTTGCGGGCCGCGGCGCCATCGGCCGCAAGGGCTCGATGGGGGATGCCGGGCGGGTCGGCGGGTCGTGAGCGGGGCGCGATCGGCGGCGAGGTGCGGATCTTTGAAAACATCGGCTGCTGCCTCGGGCAAGCATTTGTCGGGCGTTGAGCGTAGGTGCATTTCCCGCTGGATGTCGTTCGGCGTCGAGGTAAAAAAGGGTAGGTTCGGCGCCCGGGATCGACCTCAATACAATCGGCCCCAACGATTTCCGGCGGATCGAGGGCCAACACCTCATCGCGCCGATCCCCTTCCGCGCTTTTTATTGCCAGCCAATCCGGCGCATGAACCGCGGACCAGGCGCCGCGGTCTGCATGCCCGGGCCCGGGCGTGTGCGGGGAGTCGATCAACAAGGAATTTCCATGAGCCTCCAATGCGGCATCGTGGGCCTGCCCAACGTCGGCAAGTCCACCCTGTTCAACGCCCTGACCAAGGCCGGCATCGCCGCCGAGAACTATCCCTTCTGCACCATCGAGCCCAATGTGGGCGTGGTGGAAGTGCCCGATCCGCGCCTGGCGCAGCTCTCGGCCATCGTCGAGCCCGAGCGCATCGTGCCGGCCATCGTGGAGTTCGTGGACATCGCTGGCCTGGTGGCCGGTGCCAGTACCGGCGAAGGCCTGGGCAACAAGTTCCTGGCCCACATCCGCGAGACCGACGCCACCGTCAACGTGGTGCGCTGCTTCGACGACGACAACGTGATCCACGTGGCCGGCCGGGTCGATCCGATCTCGGACATCGAGGTCATCCAGACCGAGCTGTGCCTGGCCGACCTGTCCACCGTGGACAAGGCCCTGCACCGCCACACCAAGGTGGCCCGCTCCGGCGACAAGGACGCGCAGAAGCTCGTCGGCCTGCTCGAGCGCTGCCAGGCCGCGCTCAACGAGAACATCCCGGTGCGCGCGCTGGAGTTCACCAAGGAAGAGCTGCCGCTGGTGAAGTCCTTCACCCTGATCACCGCCAAGCCGGCGATGTTCGTCGGCAACGTGGCCGAGGACGGTTTCGAGAACAACCCCTACCTCGACCGCCTGCGCGAGTACGCGGCCAAGCAGAACGCGCCGGTGGTGGCGATCTGCGCCAAGATCGAAGCCGAACTCGCCGACATGGACGACGAGGACAAGAAGATGTTCCTGGCCGAGATCGGCCAGGAGGAGCCGGGCCTGAACCGCCTGGTGCGCGCCGCCTTCAAGCTGCTGGGCCTGCAGACCTACTTCACCGCCGGCGTGAAGGAAGTGCGCGCCTGGACCATCCGCATCGGCGATACCGGTCCGCAGGCCGCCGGCGTGATCCACGGCGACTTCGAGCGCGGCTACATCCGCGCCCAGACGATCGCCTTCGACGACTTCATCGCCTACAAGGGCGAGCAGGGCGCCAAGGACGCGGGCAAGATGCGCAGCGAAGGCAAGGAATACGTCGTCAAGGATGGCGACGTGATGAACTTCCTGTTCAACGTCTAGCCCCCGCAAGGGCGGCATGGCCTGAAATTCGCTTGCCCGGTCCACGCAGCCACAGGATTGCCATGGACCGAACCGTTCCCCTCTCATCCAAGCTCGCGGTGACGGCCGAGCAGGGCTTCGCCCTGCGGCAGAGCCGCCAGCCGCATTACCGCTTCGACTGGCACATGCACGACTGCGCCATGCTGCTGTGGCCGCAGCTGGGTGCGCTCGACAGCCGCTGGGTGGCCGAGCCCGGTGCCGCGCCGCAGGCCCTGCAGCTGGTGCGCCATACCGCCTTGCTGCTGCCGGCTTCGGCCGCCCACAGCACGCGTTCGCGGGCGCTGCGGCAGCGCCATGGCGAGCTGTACCTGCGGCCCGAGCTATTGGGGCGCGCCACCCGCTTCGGTGTGGTGCGGCTCGACGGCGCGGCCTTCGCCATGCTCGAAGCCCTGGCGTCGCCCACCCTGGCGCCGCGTGTGGGCGAGCCGCTGGTGCATGCCCTGGTGGCCCAGTTGACGGCACGAGGCGAACTGCCCGGGCAGGAAGTTTCGACGCGCGCGCAGGACGGCCTGCTGTCGCAGCGCATGCTCGACCGCTACGCCGACGCGCTGGACGAGGAGACCGGCATGCCCACCGTGGAGGCCGTGGCCGAGGTGCTGGGCGTGTCGGCGCGCCAGCTGCAGCGCGCCTGCGCCATCGAGCTGGGGACCAGCCCGGTGGCGATCCGCCGCCGGCTGCTCGCCGCCCGGGCGCGCGAGCTGCTGGCGCGCGGTGTGCCGCCTTCGTTGGTCAGCCAGCAGCTCTGTTTCACCCACAGCGGGCACCTGACCCGGCTGCTGCGCGAAGTGCCGGCCTGAGGCGGGCCGCCGGCAGCGTCGCAAATCGGTTGGCGCGCCGTCGCGTTCCGGTTCGCGGCTGCGGGGGGCGGCTCCTAGCATGGGCCATCTTCATGCCTGCCGAGGTTCCCGTGACCCTTTCCATCCCCCTGCCGCATCCCCGGCGACGCGCCGCCGTCCGGGCGACAGCCGCCCTGGGCCTGCTGGCCGCGTTCGCGCCGGCCATCGTTTCGGCCGCTGAGGTCTGGCCCAGCCGGCCCATCACCATCGTCGTGCCCTTTCCGGCCGGCGGCGGCACCGACATGGCCATCCGCGGGATCCAGCCTCAGCTGCAGAAGGAGCTGGGCCAGCCCATCGTGATCGACAACCGGGGCGGTGCCGGCGGCACCATCGGCTCGGCCTTCGTGGCCAAGGCGGCGCCGGACGGCTACACGGCGGTGCTGGCCACCACCAGCACCCATGCGGTCAGCGTGAGTGTCTATCCGCGCCTGCCCTACGACCCGCTGCGCGATTTCGTCTATGCGGGTTTCATCGGCACCTCGCCTTATGTGCTGGCGACCAACCCGGCGGTGGCGGGCACGGATGTGAAATCGCTGATCGCCACGCTGCGGCAGAACCCGCAGCAGTACAGCTTCGCCTCGGTCGGCGCGGGCACGGTGTCGCACCTGCTGGGCGAGCAGTTCAAGTCCTACGCAGGCCTGCCGCTGGTGCATGTGCCTTACCGCGGCGCGGCGCCGGCCTACACCGACCTGATGGGCGGCCAGGTGCAGCTGATGTTCGACAACCCGGCCGGCCTGGTGCCCTATATCCGCAGCGGCAAGCTGACGGCGGTGGCCACCACCGCGCCCAACGCGCTGCTGGCCGGGGTGCCGACCTTCCAGCAGCAGGGCATCCCCAACTTCACGCAATCGCTCTGGTACGGCGTGGCCTTTCCCAAGGGCACGCCGGCGCCGGTGGTGGAGCGCTTCAACCTGGCCCTCAACAAGGTGCTGGGCGACCGCGCCGTGGCGGCGGATTTCGCGGCCAAGGGCATCAATGCCCGGCCCGGCACGCCGGCCGAGCTGAAGGCGGCCGTCGCGGCCGATATTCCGTACTGGGGCCGCATCGCCAAGGCCGTGGGAGCCACGATTGACTGAGCCGCTCGTCATCACCAATCCGGCCGTGGCGCCCGCGGCCGGCGAACTGCGCACGGTCGATGTCTTCCTGGGCGGCCCCGGCGGCGGCAATCCGGTGCCCCTGGTGGCCGATGCCGCGGCGCTCAGTTCGCAGGACATGCAGGCCATCGCCCATGCCACCGGCCACGAATCGGCCTTCGTGCTGGCGCCCGCCAGCGCCGATGCGGACTGGCGCCTGCGTTTCTTCGTGCCGCAGCACGAGATGGAGATGTGCGGCCATGCCACCGTGGGCACGTTGTGGGCGCTGCGCCAGTGGGGCCGCTGGCGAACCCGCACCGCCCGGGTCGAGACGCTGAGCGGCCTGGTCGATATCGAGTGGGATGCGGCCGCGGAGCGGGTGTGGATCTCGCAGCCCGCCGTGCGCACCGAGCCGCTGCCGGACGAGGCGCGCCGCCGCATCGCCCGGGTGCTGGGCCTGCCGGACGGGTCGCTGCCCGAGATGACCAATGCCTGCACCAGCCGCGTCAAGACCCTGGTGCGGATGCCCGACGTGGCCGCGCTGGATGCGCTGCAACCCGACTTCGCGGCCATGGAGGCGTTGTGCGCGTCCATCGATTCGACCGGCCTCTATCCCTACGCCCTGGCCGACAGCAGCGCCACCGGCGAGCCGGTGGTGGCGGCACGCCAGTTCCCCAAGTCCTCCGGCTACCCCGAGGACGCCGCCACCGGCATCGCCGCCGCCGCCTTGTGGGGCCACCTGGCCGGCACCGGTGCGATCGCCGTGGGCTCGGCGCAGGCGCCGGTGGTGTGCACCGTGCGCCAGGGCGATGCCATGGGCCGGCCCTCGGCCATCGAGGTGCGGGCCCGGTTCGCGGCGGACGGTGCTTCGGCCGGCTGCTGGCTCAGCGGCCGGGTCGCCTGGGGCGGCAGGGCGTGAGCCCTTCGACGCCGGAACAGCGGCTGGCGGCGGCCGGCCATCGCCTGCCCGCGCCGCCCCGGCCGCGCGGGGACTACGCGCCTTTCCACCTCCAGCCCCTGCCGGGTGGTGGACGGCAGCTCACCATCAGCGGCCAGACCTGCCGCATCGACGGCATGGCCATCGTGGGCCGCTGCATGCCGGGCGATAGCCTGGAGCCCGCGCGGGCGGCGGCGCGGGTCGCCATGCTCAATGTGCTGGCGGCCGTGCAGAGCGCTTGCGGCGGCGCCCTGCCAGCGGAGCTATCGGTGAACCGCTTGCGCGGCTTCGTGCGTTGCTCCGACGATTTCACGGCCCACACGGCGGTGCTCGATGCCGCTTCGCAAGTGCTGAGCACCGCCTGGCCCGACGCCCCCCGCCCCGCCCGCACGGCGGTCGGCGTGCCCGGCCTGCCCGACGGCGCCTTCATCGAGCTGGAGCTCGACGCGCTGCTTCCCTAGATCAGCCGCAGCGCCGCGTTCCACACCCGCTGGCAATAGGCCGGCGCGGTCGGCCGCTCGTACTGGCGGGCCGTGCGTTCGCAGACCTCGGGCGAGGGGTAGACCAGCTCCTCGCCGCCCATCGTCGCCTTCACCTGCGCCTGGCAGGCGCGTTCCAGGTAGTACAGGTTGACGAAGGCCTCGGCCACCGTCGCGCCCGCGGCCAGCAGGCCGTGGTTGCGCAGCACCATGGCCTTGTGCGGGCCCAGGTCGGCCACCAGCCGGTCGCGTTCCTCCAGGTCCAGCGCGATGCCCTCGTAAGCGTGGTAGCCCAGCCGGTTGTAGAAGCGCAGCGCATGCTGGGTGATGGGCAGCAGCCCGCTCTTGCGGCAGGAGATCGCCATGCCGTCGGCCGTGTGGGTGTGGATCACGCAGGCCAGGTCGTGGCGCGCCATGTGGATGGCCGAGTGGATGGTGAAGCCGGCGGCGTTGACGCGGTTGGTGGTCTCCGGATCGCCCGGGTCCACCGGCCGGCCGTCGGTGTCGATCTTGACCAGGTCCTGCGGCCGCATCTCGTGGAAGAGCACGCCGTAGCGGTTGATCAGGAAATGGTTCTCGGGGCCGGGCACCCGCGCGCTGATGTGGGTGTCGATCAGGTCCGTCATGCGGAAGTGCGCCACCAGCCGGTAGAGGGCCGCGAGGTCGCGGCGCATCTCGGCTTCGCCCGGCACGGGGGAGGGCAGGGCGCTGCCGTCGCCGGGTTGGTTCAGGGGGATGTCGGTGAGGTCCATGGAGGCTCCAGTGAGGCGCTTCAGGCGTCCTTGGAGAACGCCTCGTAGGCGGCGGCGTCCAGCAGGCCGTCGAGTTCGGCCGGGTCGGACAGCTTCACGGTGAAGAACCAGGCCGCGCCCAGCGGGTCGGTGTTGGCCAGGGCGGGGTCGTCGCGCAGGGCTTCGTTGATCGCCACGATCTCGCCCGCGGCGGGCATGAACACATCGGCCGCGGTCTTCACCGACTCCACCACCGCGGCCACCTCGCCCTGGGCGAAACGCTTGCCGACGGCGGGCAGGTCCACGAAGACGATGTCGCCCAGCGTGTCCTGCGCGAAGGGCGTGATGCCGACCCGCGCGGCGCTGGTGTCGCTGCTGTCGATCCACTGGTGTTCGCGGGAGAACTTGACGGTCATGGCAAAGGCTTTCTGGCGGGCTGGTCGGGCGACGATTG
The DNA here is from genome assembly GCF_009906855.1 of Xylophilus rhododendri. Lineage (NCBI taxonomy): Bacteria > Pseudomonadati > Pseudomonadota > Betaproteobacteria > Burkholderiales > Xylophilus > Xylophilus rhododendri. The sequence goes on along the minus strand of NZ_CP047650.1, from coordinate 2,339,715 downwards.
TCGTCGGATGCCGGCACGCCATTTCGGCGCGGCCAAAAAAATGGCCCGCCGAAGCGGGCCCAAGAGGAGACGAGCTCTCCGTCGCATCATTCCTAGTTGTGTGCTGTGAAGTCATTCCAACGCGGCGACGGGGATGCGGGTGCAGGACGAAGGCGCCACCTCTGTCGGTGGTCGGACTACAGCCCTGTCCTCGTATCGCCACGTAAGATCGCGGCTTTCACGGTCTTACGGGCATCGCCATGCGTCTTGCATCCCTTTCTGCCGGTCTGCTCCTGGTCCTGTGCGCGGGCGCGGCGCGGGCCGATGTCTGTTTCACCGTGCTGGACAAGGGCGGCAAGGTGCTGCACCAGTCGCGCAAGGCGCCGGTGGACATGTCGCGGCCGATCAGCGCCACGCTCTATGACAGCTTCCCCGGCGCCTCGGTGATGGTCTTCGGCCGCAGCGACGAGCAGTGCGAGGAACTGCGCGGCAAGACGGTCGTGGCAGCGCCCGCACCAGCACGGCGCCGGACGCGCATGTAACGCCTCGTCACGGCCCGGCCACGCGGCCGGCCTACCGTGGACCGCAACGACAACACTCCAAAGGGAGGCCGACATGCGGTTCCGATTTGCCTTGCTTCTGACGACTTCGGCCCTGGCGGCCACCCTGGCCGGATGCGCCGGCGGCCCGCTCGGCGGCGGTGCCACCGGCACGGCCGAAGGCGGCGTTCCGTCTGGCGCCATGATCATGAGCGGCACCTGCAACGTGCAGGCCGGCCAGTACGCCATCGGCCAGCGGGCCACGCCGGCCCTGCAATCCGAACTCATCACCAAGACCCTGGCCAAGACCCTGCGGGTGATCCGCCCGGGCGAGGCGGTGACGCAGGAATTCAGCTCGCAGCGGCTGAACCTGCAGACCGACGCTTCGGGCCGCATCACCTCGATCAGCTGCGGCTGAGGGCGCTGCCCCTGGCGCCCTTACTTGGGCGCGGCCGGCGCTGCCGGCACGCCGGTGGCGACGTCTTCCGGCTGCTCCGGCGGGATGTCGCCCTGCGGCATCTCGGGCTCGACCGGCAGGTCGGCCAGGTGTTCGGCCGGGGTTTCGTGCGTGTGCTTGGGCTGGTGCATGGGATCTCCTGGTGCGCCTAGCGGCAGGTGAAGATGCTGAGCTGCGGCCCGGTGGCGGGCGGGCGTGTCGCATCCTGGTTGGCCTGGGACTGGAAGATCGCCTGTTCGTAGCCGCGCTGCTTGCAGGCCCGCAGCGCGCTTTCGTAGACGGCCGTGCGGCTGCGCAGGCTGGTGTGTTCGATGGTGATATTTTCCGAACTGCCGGCCGCGGGCGCGGCGGCGCTGCCGGCGGGCGCCGGGGCCAGCACGGTGTTGCAGCCGGCGAGCAGCAGCGCGCCAGCCGTGCAGGCGAGGGCGGTGGTCGTGCGGCACAGAGCGATGGAAGTCATAGAACGATGGTGATGCCGGCCGGTGCGGCGGGAGGTGTCGAAACGCTTCGCGCCTTCGGCGCTGGGCATCCGGTTGTACCCGCTTTCCAGGCGGCTTTTGCGCAAGGCCTGGCCCCGCGTCTGCGTAGCCGTCCGGTAAAGCCCTGCGGTTTCCCATGCTTATGGAACGCCATTTGCTTCCCTCGCCCGTCCTCGCGGGTGTGCAGCCCGCCGGCAAGCAGAAAATCGATACCAACAGGATTTCCATGAAAAGCTATTTCCGCGCGACCGCAGCAGCCGTCGCGGCCTCGCTCGTGGCCGTCGGCTGCGGCGGCGGCAACACCCAGGTGGCCGCCACCGCCGACCCCGTGACCCCGGTCGTGCCCGTCGACGTCACCCCCGTGCGCACCGTGAAGTTCGACCCCTCGCTCTGCGTGGCCCAGACCGGTGCGCCCTACGGCCAGACGGTGGGCATCACCGGCACCAACATGATGGTCACCTCGGCCGACATCAGCGCCTCGGCCGCCGGCTGCAAGATCCTGGCCGGCGGCGGCAGCGCCATCGACGCGGCCATCGCCGTGCAGGGCATGCTCAACGTGACCGAGCCCTTCGCCTCGGGCCTGGCCGGCGGCAGCGTCATCACCTACTACGACGCGGCCAGCAAGTCGGTGCACGCCTATGACGGCATGTCGGCCGCGCCGGCCGCCACCGGCGGCGTGGACACCGTCTACAAGGCGGTCGCGCAGGACGTCTCCACCACCGCGCCCTACAACCTCTGCAAGACCGGCCTGACGGCCGGCGCCTCCATCTCCTCGCAGCAGGGCAACACCAACATCTCCGGCCGCGCCGTGGGCGTGCCGGGCACCGTCGCGGTGCTGGACCTGGTGCACAAGAGCTACGGCAAGCTGGCCTGGAACAAGCTCTGGGACGACAGCATCGCCGCCGCCACCAATGGCTTCCCGATGACCCAGTACATGTACTCCACGCTCTACTCCGACGCGGGCGAGTTCGACGACGACGGCAACCCCGTGGCCGCCGGCAGCGGCGTGGCGGCCTGGGTCAATTCCGCCGGCACCGCCAAGGGCGCGGCCCGCTGCAAGTACCCGGACATCAATGCCCGCTACTGCCTGGCCTCCGACACGACGAAACAGAAGCCGCTGCCGGTCGGCACCGTCATCACCAACACCGACCTGGCCGCCACCCTGGCCACGGTGCGCGACGGCGGCGCAGCCGCCTTCTACGACCCGGCCGGCAGCATCGCCACCGCCATCGTCGCCAAGATCACCACCGGCCAGCTGCCCTGCGCCTCCATCCTGCCGACGGCGGGCACGGCCAGCGCGCCCTCGGTGGCCAGCACCATCGCCAAGATCCCCAGCCTGATGACCACCGCCGACTTCGCCAGCTACAAGGCGGTGGAGCGCAAGCCCCTGGTCGGCACCCGTTTCGGCATGACCATCTACACCCAGCCGGCACCGTCCTTCGGCGGCGTGGTCACGCTCTACAACCTGGGCCTGATGGAGCGCAAGGCGATCGGCTCCAACGCCTTCAACGGCGTGGACTACCTGCACCTGGTCACCGAAGGCAGCCGCCTGGCCAATGCCGACCGCCGCAACATCGTGGGCGACCCGGCCTACTCCAACAGCAACGACCGCATCTCGGTGCTGCTGAGTTCGTCCTACCTGGACAGCCGCGCCGCCCTCATCGGCAGCACCGCCATCGGCACCGTGGCCGCGGGCGGCACCGCCGACGGCATCCCCGCCTTCAGCGCCACCGACCCGACGCTCTACAACCCGCTGGCCCTGGCCGACGAGAGCGCGCCGGTGTTCTTCGCCCAGCAGGCGCGCCCGCTGCAGATCGCCCGCGCCGACACGAAACACGGCGAGGACTGGAACACCACCAGCAACGTCGCCATCGTGGACGGGTACGGCAATGCGCTGTCGATGACGACGACGATCAACACCCACTGGGGCGCCCACATCGAGGCGGCGGGGCTGATGATCAACGACGTCATGTCCAACTTCTCGGCCAGCACGCCGGGCATGGACGTCAACGGCTACGCCGCCTACAAGCGTCCGCGCAGTTCCATCTCGCCGGCCATCGCCTTCGATGCCGACGGCAAGCTGCGCCTGGTGTGGGGCTCGGCCGGCGGCGGCCCGATCCCCGACTACATCGTCAAGACCTTCCTGGGCAATGTGGTCTACGGCATGGACATCCAGGCGGCGATCAACGCGGGCAACTTCAGCGGCCAGAACGGCATCGCCGAGCTGGAGGCGGGTTCTTCCATCGCCGGATCGGTCGCCAGCCTCATCAGCACCTACGGCGCCGGCAGCAGCGCGGCGGCCACCGGCCTGACCAGCGGCCTGAGCGGCATCGCCGTGACCTACGACACCAATGGCTTCCCGGTCTACCACGGTGCGGCGGACTACCGTCGCAACGGCGCCGGGTACGGCTACTGAGCCGGCTGATCCAGCGACATGAACCTGAAGCGGCCCACGGGCCGCTTTTTCATGTGCGGCGCGTGGCGCCTATCGCCGCCATAGGGCGAAGCGGGTTCGCCGCAGCCATCGCCTTCCTTATGATCCAGCCGATGTTCCGCCCGCTCCCGCGCACCGCCACCGCCCCGTTCTGCCCGTCCGAAGTCAAGGGCAGCGTCAAGGTCCTGCCGGGCCTGCCCTTTCACAAGAAGCTGCTGCGTTATGCCGGCCCCGGCCTGCTGGTCTCGGTCGGCTACATGGACCCGGGCAACTGGGCGACCGACATCGAGGCCGGCTCGCGTTTCGGCTACGGCCTGCTCTTCGTGGTGCTGCTGGCCAGCCTGGCGGCCATGCTGCTGCAGACCCTGTGCGTCAGGCTGGGACTAGTCGCCCAGATGGACCTGGCGCAGATCTGCCGGGCGCGCTACGGCAAGGGCGCCAACCGCTTCCTGTGGCTGGGCGCGGAGCTGGCCATCGTGGCCTGCGACCTGGCCGAGGTGCTGGGCAGCGCGCTGGCGCTGCATCTGCTGCTGGGTGTGTCGATTCCCGTGGGCATCGGCATCACCGCCTTCGACACCCTGCTGGTGCTGGGCCTGCAGGGCGCCGGCGTGCGGCGGGTGGAGGCCATCGTGCTCGGGCTGGTGGGCACCATCGGTGCCTGCTTCATCGTGGAGCTGGCCTTCGCGCAGCCGATCTGGTCATCCGTGGCGATCGGCTTCGTGCCCAGCCTGGAACGCCTGCACCAGCCCGGCGCGCTCTATCTGGCGATCGGCGTGGTCGGCGCCACGGTGATGCCGCACAACCTCTACCTGCATTCCTCCATCGTGCAGACCCGCCTGGCCGAGGACAGCGATGCCGGCCGGCGCGAAGCGATCCGCTTCTGCACCGCGGACGCCATCGTGTCCCTCTCGCTGGCCCTGCTGATCAACGCCGCCATCATGGTGCTGGCCGCCAGCGCCTTCCATGCCCACGGCCATCGCGAGGTGAGCGACATCGGCGATGCCTACCACCTGATCGAACCCCTGGTCGGCAGCGGCCTGGCCGCCATGCTCTTCGGCATCGCGCTGCTGGCCTCGGGGCAGAGTTCCACCTTCACCGGCACCATCGCCGGGCAGATCGTCATGGAGGGTTTCCTCGACATGAAGATCCCCTGCTGGCAGCGCCGCCTCATCACCCGCGGGCTGGCGCTGATCCCGGCCTTCGTCGGCGTCTGGCTGCTGGGCGAAGACAGCGTGGGCCGCATGCTGGTGCTCAGCCAGGTGGTGCTGAGTTTCCAGCTGCCCTTCGCCATGTGGCCGCTGATCCGCTTCACCGGCGACCGGGCCGTGATGGGCCGCTTCGCCAGCGGCCGGGCGATGCAGGTTTCGGCCTGGCTGCTGTTCGGCGTGATCGCCGCGGCCAATGTCTGGCTGATCGGCTCCATCGTGCTGGGCGACTGAGGCCGGCTACTTCAGCGTGCCTTCCGCTTCGAGCGTGTCGAACACGAACTCGGTGAAGGCGCGGATGCGCGCCACCTGGCGCAGGTCGGGATGGGTGAGGATCCAGATCGACCAGTCCATCGCCGGATCGGGCGGGCTCAGCCTGACGAGTTCGGGCCGCAGGTCGGCCACCGGGCACAGCAGCAGGCCGGCGCCGGCGCCGCAGGCCACCGCCTCCACCATGCCGTCCACGCCATCCACCTGGATCGCCACCCGCGCGGGATCGACGTTGCGCTCCATCCATTGGGCCTGGTTGAGGTGGGCCAGCGAATCGTCCAGCGCCACCCAGCGGTAGTCGGCCAGGCCCGCGCCTTGGGGCAGCGAGGCCAGGTAGTCCCGCGAGGCATACAGCGCCGACTGCACCCGGCCGACGCGGCGCGCCACCAGGTTCTCCGGCGGGCTGTTGGACACCCGCACCGCCACGTCCGCCTCGCGCCTGGTGAGGTTGAGCCGCTGGGTGCCCATCACCAGCTGCAGCTGCACGGCGGGGTAGCGCAGCGAGAAGCGGGCGAAGATGGGCATCAGCACCGTCTTCACCAGCAGCTCCGGCGCGGCCACGCGGATGGTGCCGCGGATCTCCACGTCGCGGCTGCTCAGGTGGCGGTGGGCCTCCTCGATCTGTTCCGGGATGCCCGAGAGGCGTTCGGCGAACTCGTGGCCGGCGGCGGTCAGGGCGTAGCCGCCGGGCAGGCGGTCGAACAGCCGGGTCGAGAGCGTGTGCTCCAGGTTGCCGATGCGGCGCAGCACCGTCGAATGGTTCACCCCCAGGCGCCGGGTGGAGGCGGCGATGGAGCCGGCCTGCACCACGGCCAGGAAGGCGTGGACTTCGTCCCATGACAAGGGGCGGCGGCTGTCGGGTGGGGGCGTGCTCATGGCGGCGATATGCGTTTTCGCATATCAAATGTGCAGAAACAGAGAATTTACCTGCGAATACGCAAATCCTACAGTCACTTCACCCCGCAGCACCTGGCGGGATCCACTGAAAAAGGACTTGTCATGAACCGCTTCGCACTCCTCGCCATCGCCCTGTCCGCCGCTGTTTCCACGGCATCCTTCGCCCAGTCCGCCGCGGCCCAGCCAGCGGGCAAGACCCGCGCCGAAGTCGTCGCCGAAATGGAAGCCGCCCGCGCACGCGGCGAACTCCAGGCCGGCCACCAGTGGGGCATCGACGTGCCGCCGACCCCGGTGGCCCGCCGCCAGGTTCAAGTGGCCGGCAGCACCAACTGAAATCCGGGGCCGCACGGCCATCTCGATACTTTTTCGATATGAACCGGGCGTATCTTTTAATTTGACCCGGGGGCGGCCGCGCCTCTATCGTCCTGGCTCGCAAAACGAGACAAGGACAAGACGCCATGAAACGCGCCACCCTGGCCCTGGCCGCCGCCCTCACCCTGGCCCTTGCCGGCCCCGCCGGGGCGCAAAGCCAGCCCCGCCACGACGAATTCTTCTGGCTAGGCGAGATCAACAAGGCCACCGCCGTCATCAACACCGACGAAGGCCTGCTCGACAAGTCGATGACGCCCCTGGTCTACAGCGGCATCACCAAGGTGCTGGCCGACGGCGACAAGCCCGGCGGCAAGCGTCCCACCAACGTCATCACCTTCGAGCCCCTGCTGATCGATGCCGCCGGCCCGCAGATCACCCTGCTGCACGCCGGCCGCTCCAGCCAGGACATGCTGGCCACCCTGCGCTCGGCCATCCTGCGCGACGACATGCTGGCCCTGGCCGACCAGCTCAACAAGACGACCGCCACCCTGGTAAAACTGGCCGACCGCTACAAGGCCACCATCGTCCCCAACTACACCAACGGCGTGGCCGCCCAGCCCAACAGCTACGGCCACTACCTGCTGGGCATCGCCGCCGGCCTGGACCGCGACGCCCAGCGCATCCGCGAGGCCTATGCCCGCATCGACCGTTCCTCCATGGGCACGACGGTGCTCAACGGCACCAGCTGGCCGCTCAACCGCCAGCGCATGGCCGGCTACCTGGGCTTTTCCGCGCTGGTGGACAACGCCTACGACGCCTCGCAGCTGTCCTCGGTGGACGAGCCGGTGGAGGCCGGCGCCATCGTCACCGCCATCGCCCTGCATGCCGGCAGCTTCATCGAGGACGTGATGACGCAGTACGCCCAGGCGCGGCCCTGGATCCTGCTGCAGGAGGGCGGCGGCAACACCTATGTGTCCAGCGCCATGCCGCAGAAGCGCAACCCCGGCCTGCTCAACGCCACCCGCCGTGATGCTTCCACCGCCATCGGGCTGGCCATGGGTGTGGTCATGCAGGCGCACAACATTCCGCCGGGCATGAGCGATGCCAAGGAGGTCAAGTCCAACACCGCCCTGGTCGCCAGCGCCACCGGCGTGCTGCGCAACTGGGACCGCATCCTGACCGCGCTGGTGCTCGACCCCGACCGCGCGCTGGAAGAACTCAACAGCGACTGGACCGCCTCGCAGGAGCTGGCCGACGTGCTGATGCGCAAGTACAAGCTGCCCTTCCGGGTGGGCCACCATTTCGCCTCCGAGGTGGTGGAGTACGCCAAGGCCAAGGACATCAAGCCGCTGGACTTTCCGTATGTGGAGGCACAGCGCATCTATGCCGAGACGGTCAAGGGCTCGGACTTCGCGGCTTCGCTGCCGATGTCCGAGGCCGAGTTCCGCTCCACCCTGGACCCGGTCGCCATCGTGAAGAACCGCGAGACGCTGGGCGGGCCGCAGCCGGCCGAGATGGCGCGGATGCTGAAGGAGACCGGGCAAAGGGTGGAGCAGCAGCAGGCCTGGATTGCGGCGCGGCGGGCGCAGATCTCGTCTTCGCTGGCGCGGCTGGATGTGGATTTCCAGAAGCTCGGGGCTTCGGCGCGGTAGGCCACCGGCGGTGGTATGAAACGAATATCTGAGACGATTGAGACGATTAAATATATTTTATGACAATGGCTTAGATGATTTTTTGTGAAATTGGTATGATTTGGGATGATTCGATTGGACGATTAACGTCATGCTCGACCTCCCGACCGCCATCCTCGCTTTCCTCCAGACAGCCCTAGCCAACGGAGCCGAGGGCGTTCCCACCCGCGCCCTCCAGGAACATTTCAAGATCCCTCGGTCGAGCCTGAGCCGCATCCTGGCGGCACTGGTAGCGCAGCAACGCATCGAGCCCCAGGGAAAAGGCCGCGCCGCGACCTATCGGCTGCCTGCCGGCGCATCCGCGGTGCCCGCACAGCGGCGACAGCAGCCGACAGCAAGCTCGGCAATACCCGGAATCGCCAAGCCGAACGCAGCCACGGCTTCGCCGCCCTGGTCCGCCAAGGCGCGGGCGCTGCTCGATCTGCTGCAGCAGCCGCTCGGCACCCGCATGCCGGTTTCCTACCGGCGCGAGTTCGTCGATGACTACCGCCCGAACATCACCAGCCTGCTGCCGCCGACGATGGCCGAGGCCTTGTTCGAGCGCGGCCGCGCCCACGGCCAGATGCCGGCGGCCACCTATGCACGGCAGATGCTGCAGCAGTTGCTCATCGACCTGTCCTGGTATTCCTCGCGCCTGGAAGGCAACCGCAAGAGCCTGCTCGACACCCGCGACCTCTTCGAACGCGGCCGCACCGGCGCGGAAGACCTCGATGCCGTCATGCTGCTCAACCACAAGGAAGCCATCGAATTCCTGATCGAGGCGGTGCCGGCGCAAGGCATGACCACGGCCGTGGTCCGCAACCTGCAGAGCCTCTTGATGAGCGATCTGCTGGTCGACACCGCAAGCCTGGGCACGATCCGGCAACGGGTGGTGCAGATCCAGGACACCGTCTACCAGCCCGCCCAGGTGCCCCGCCTGCTGGAGGAAATGCTCGAACAGATCGTCGAGAAAGTGCGCCAGACACGCAACCCGATCGAAGCGGCGTTCTTCTTGTGGGTCAACATCGCCTACCTGCAGCCCTTCGTGGACGGCAACAAGCGCACCAGCCGGCTCGCCGCGAACATGCCGCTGATGCTGTTCAACTGCGCGCCGCTGTCCTTTCTGGAGGTGGGCGCTCAGGACTATGCGCTGGCCATGCTGGGCGTCTATGAACGACTCGACGTGACCCTGGCCGCGGAGCTTTTCGAGTGGACCTACCGGCGTTCCATCGACAAATACCAGGCGGTGGTGCAGTCGATAGCCGCCCCCGATCCGCTGCGGGTGCGGTATCGACCGCAACTGGCTACGGCCATGCAGCAGATCGTCTTTTTCGGGCAGGACCTGGCGCAGGCGCTTGCGCAGGTCGAGGTGGCGCCCGAGCACGAGATCGCATTCCGGCAGATGCTCGATTCGGAACTGGACCTGCTGGGAGAGTTCAACTGCGCCAGATACCGTCTGCCGGCGGCGCGGACGAAGGATTGGATCGCCCGCGGCCGGCCGCGTTAGTTTGCTGCGGCGGGCAGGGCGGCCTGCACGGTCAGCGGGAAAAACCCCTCAGCCCTCCCCCACGGCAATCAAGGCCCCAGGCTGAGCGCTGTACTCGCTCCAGGACCCAGGATAGAGCGCAGCCCCGCGCAACCCAGCCACCTCCATCGCCAGCAGGTTGTGGCAAGCCGTCACCCCCGAGCCGCACTGCGCGACCAGCGCGCCCGCGGGCTTCCCGCCGGTGATGGCATCGAACTCCTGGCGCAGCTGGGCAGCAGGCTTGAACCGGCCATCAGCACCCAGGTTGTCCTTGAACAGCCGGTTCTTCGCGCCGGGGATATGGCCGCCGATCTTGTCGAGCGTTTCGTTCTCGCCGCGGAAGCGGTCCGGCGCCCGCGCATCCAGCACCAGCCGGGCCTGGCTGTCGAGATTGGCCTGGATGTCCGCATAACCCATGGTCCTGACCAGCGAAGGCCGCTGGCTCAGACCGCCGCGTGCAGGAGGCGCAGCCGCGTCGGTCGATGCCGGCAGGCCCGCGGCCTTCCAGCCGGCGATGCCGCCGTCGAGCACCGCCACGGCCGCATGCCCGGCCCAGCGCAGCATCCACCACAGCCGCGCGGCATACATGCTGCCGGCGTTGTCGTAGGCGACGACCTGGGTGCCGTCGCCCACGCCCAGCGCGGCCATGCGTTCGATGAACACCTCCAGCGTGGGCAGGGGATGGCGGCCGTTGAGGCCGGTCTTCGCGGCGCTCAGCACCTGATCCAGGTGCACGTAGCGGGCGCCGGGAATGTGGCCGGCCTCGTAGGCACGCTGGCCGGCGCCGGGGTCGGTCAGGTCGAAGCTGCAATCGAAGACCAGCGGCGGCTGCGGCGACTTCAGCGCGGCGGCCAGGTCTTCGGCGGAGATCAGGGTTTCGTAGGTCATGGTGCGGTGCCCGAGAATGCGTGGGGCCGATGCTAGCGCGGGCGAAACACCTGGCGGCTATGTCCTTATGCGGCTTCTGCGAGCCGCGTCCGGCCGGCAGCGCGCGGCAAACCTAGAATCCCCACCAGCATGTCCGCCCCAACGCCTCCCTCCACGCCTCCCCGATTCCGCCGCGCCGCGCCGCCGGCGGCACCCGCATCCGACGAGCCCGTGCGCCTGAACAAACGCATGGCCGAGCAGGGCATCTGCTCGCGCCGCGAGGCCGACGACTGGATCGAACGCGGCTGGGTGCGTGTCAACGGCCAGCCGGCGCTGATGGGCCAGAAGGTGCTGCCCGCCGACAAGGTGACGGTGGACCGCCGCGCCGAGGAAGCCCAGGACCAGCGCGTCACCATCCTGCTGCACAAGCCCATGGGCTTCGTCAGCGGCCAGGCCGAGGACGGCCACGAGCCGGCCGTGGTGCTGGTGCAGCCCCAGGCCCGCTGGCGCGAGGACCGCTCCCCGCACCGCTTCCAGCCGCAGCAATTGCGCGGCCTGGCGCCGGCGGGCCGGCTCGACATCGACTCGGTCGGCCTGCTGGTGCTGACCCAGGACGGCCGGGTCGCCCGCCAGCTGATCGGCGAGGATTCCGGCGTCGAGAAGGAATACCTGGTGCGGGTGAGCTACGGACCCGAAACCCGCGACGTGCAGTCGGTGTTCCCGCGCGAAGGGCTGGCGCGGCTGCGCCACGGCCTGTTTCTCGACGGCCAGGCCTTGCGGCCCGCGCAGGTCGACTGGCAGAACCCCGAGCAGCTGCGTTTCGTGCTGCGCGAAGGCAAGAAGCGCCAGATCCGCCGCATGTGCGAGCAGGTCGGGCTGCATGTGGTGGGCCTGAAGCGCATCCGCATCGGCCGGGTGGTGCTGGGCAACCTGCCGGTCGGGCAGTGGCGCTACCTCGGTCCTCACGAAAGCTTTTGAATACCGCTCCACCGGCCTTGAAGCGGTAAAAATACGTCCCTATCTCGCCGGATCGCGGTGCCTGCATCGCGTCGAACCCCATCCAACTTTCCAAGACGAGACACCTCGCCATGAGCAAACAAACCCTGTCCTTCCAGGCCGAAGTGGCCCAGCTGCTGCACCTGGTCACCCATGCGCTGTACTCCAACCAGGAAATCTTCCTGCGCGAGCTGATCTCCAACGCATCGGACGCCTGCGACAAGCTGCGCTTCGAGGCGATCAACCATCCCTCGCTCTACGAGGACAAACCCAACCTCGAAGTGCGCGTTTCCTTCGACAAGGCGGCCAAGACCCTGACCATCGCCGACAACGGCATCGGCCTGTCGCAGCAGGAAGCCATCGACAACCTGGGCACCATCGCCAAGAGCGGCACCAAGGACTTCATGAGCAAGCTGGGCGCCGACGACAAGGCCAATGCCCAGCTCATCGGCCAGTTCGGCGTGGGTTTCTATTCCGGCTTCATCGTGGCCGACAGGATCACCGTCGAATCGCGCCGTGCCGGCCTGCCGAGCACCGAGGGCGTGCGCTGGGTCAGCGGCGGCGCCGGTGATTTCGAGGTCGAGCAGATCGAGCGCGCGGCCCGAGGCACCAGCGTGATCCTGCATGTGCGCGACGACGCGGCCGAATACCTCAACGCCTGGAAACTCAAGCAGATCATCGGCAAGTACTCCGACCACATCAGCCTGCCCATCCTGATGGAGAAGGAAGAGTGGAAGGAAGGCGAGAACGACCAGCCCGGCGACATGGCCAAGACCGGCGAATGGGAGACCGTCAACAAGGCCAGCGCCCTGTGGGCCCGCCCCCGCAAGGAGATCACGGACGAGCAGTACGCCGAGTTCTACAAGCAGATCAGCCACGACACCGAGGCGCCCCTGGCCTGGGCCCACAACCGCGTGGAAGGCAGCACCGAATACACCCAGCTGCTCTACATCCCCGCCAAGGCGCCCTTCGACCTGTACAACCGCGATGCCAAGGCCGGCGTGAAGCTCTATGTGAAGCGGGTCTTCATCATGGACGACGCCGAGGCGCTGCTGCCCTCCTACCTGCGTTTCGTGCGCGGCGTGATCGACTCGGCCGACCTGCCGCTCAACGTCAGCCGCGAGCTGCTGCAGGAAAGCCGCGACGTGCGGGCGATCCGCGAAGGCAGCACCAAGCGTGTGCTGTCGATGCTGGAAGACCTGGCCAAGAAGCAGAAGACCGTGCCCGACAGCAGCGAGGGCAAGATCGACGTCGGCTCCGGCGAGGCCACGCCCGCACCCGATCCGACCGAGGTCACCGATGTCGAGGACAAGAACACCGTGCAGCCGGCCGCCGACGCCGCCGCCCAGTTCGCCGACGACAGCGGCAAGTACGCCAGGTTCTATGCCGAGTTCGGCGGCGTGCTCAAGGAAGGCCTGGGCGAGGACTTCGGCAACCGCGAACGCATCGCCAAGCTGCTGCGTTTCGCCTCCACCAGCACCGACGCGGTCGATGTCTCCTTCGCCGACTACAAGAGCCGGATGAAGGAAGGCCAGGAAGCCATCTACTACATCACCGCCGACGGCCTGTCGGCCGCCAAGAACAGCCCGCAGCTGGAAGTCTTCCGCAAGAAGGGCATCGAAGTCCTGCTGATGACCGACCGGGTGGACGAGTGGGCGCTGAACTACCTCACCGAATTCGACGGCACGCCGCTGCAGTCCGTGGCCAAGGGTGCGGTCGATCTGGGCAAGCTGCAGGACGAGGCCGAGAAGAAGGCCGCGGAAGAGGCCGCCGAAGGCTTCAAGCCCCTGCTGGCCCGCCTGAAGGACGCCCTGAAGGACAAGGCCGAGGACGTGCGGGTGACCACCCGCCTGGTCGATTCGCCCGCCTGCCTGGTGGTGGACGAACACGGCATGAGCACCCAGCTGGCGCGCCTGCTCAAGCAGGCCGGCCAGAAGGCGCCGGACGTGAAGCCGGTGCTGGAGGTGAACCCCGAGCACGCGCTGGTCAAGAAGCTGGAAACCAGCGCGCATTTCGAGGACCTGGCCAACATCCTGTTCGACCAGGCGCTGCTGGCCGAAGGCGGCCTGCCGGAAGACCCGGCCGCATATGTGCGCCGCGTCAATTCGCTGCTGGTCTGAGCGCGGCAAGAGGCACTGCCGTGGCTGAACCGATAGACGACACGAAACCGGCGCCCGCGGCGCCGGCGGAACAGCCACGCAACCCGCTGCATGGGCTGACCCTGGAGGCCGTGGTCACCGCGCTGGTCGAGCACTACGGCTGGGACGAGCTGGGACGGAAGGTGCCGCTGCGCTGCTTCACCTCCGACCCCAGCATCGGATCGAGCCTGAAGTTCCTGCGCAAGACGCCCTGGGCGCGGGAGAAGGTGGAGAGCCTCTATCTCTTCATGCTGCGCGAGATCCGGCGCGCTTCCTAGCTTCCTGGTTTTTCAGGCCCGGCGCGCGGCCAGCAGCAGCTCTTCGAGAACCAGCGCCACCAGCGGCCGGTGGCGCTGGTGGAAGCCGTCTCCCACGCCGTCGGCTTCGCGCACATCGTGGTACATGCGCAGCTTCTCGGTCACCAGATCGTTGAGCGGGGTGGCGATGCCGCATTCGCGGCCGAGCCGCGAGATCGCGCCGTTCAGGACGTCGATCTCGCTGGCATGCCCGGCCTCGAAAGCCATGCGCATCGAGGTCGGATGCTGCGGAAAGCAGGCCATGGCCCGCTGGATGTCGCCGATCACCTGATCGGTCGGCTTGATGCGGATGCCTTGCGCCACGGCGATGGCGCAGACCTCGGCGGCCAGGCCGCCGATCAGGTTTTCGGCCCGCGCATCCTGATGCGTCAGCTGCAGCAACTCACCCAGCGTGCGGCCCGACAAGGTCGCCACCACATTGAGCGCGCAGTTGAGGGCGATCTTCTCGAACTGGGTGGCGCGGATGTCGGGCACGGCCACCAACTCGAAGAAACCGCGGTTGCGCAGCACCTCGGCCAGGATGTCGACGATGCTGCTGTTCTGGTCCACCAGCAGCCTGCCGCCCGGCGCCACGGTGACGCCGCCCTGCGGCGGCCGGCGTGAACTGGTGATCATGCTGGCGCCCCGATGGACCTCCAGCCCGCGCTGGCGGGTTTGCGCCTCGTGGGTGGGCACGCCGTTCTGCGTGTAGAGCACCCGGCTGCCGGGCGGGGTGAGTGCGATGGTGCTGTCGAGGCCGGGCACGGCGGTGGCATCGAGCACCAGGAGGTCGTCGGGGTCCAGGCCATCGGTGTGGTCCGCGACCGTGGCGCGGGGGTGCTGCGCGATGTCCATGTGCAGGTCGCCGCAGCGGACGGTGGCGTTGCGCACGAAGGCCGCAGGCCGGCGTGTCACCAGCCTCACCTCGAATTTCCCCGCGGCGTTGGCCAGTGCCTGTGCGCCCAGGGTGCTCGACTGCGATCCGCTCGCCGCCAACACCAGGACCTGGGACGGCCGACGGCTCAGGGCCGGAAAACCGGCCGTGCCGTGGAGGGGGCGTGAAGCCCGCTCCTCGACCGGGGGCGGGCTGAAATCGCTTTCCCGGGAAGGCTCCCTCCCATCGCCGGCGGATGGCGGGTCCGTGCCGGTACCGGCTTCGCCGGTCGGCAGGGAGCAGCTGTGTCGCAGGCAGTTCGCCGCGGGCGTGAACTGCACGGTGGAACCGGCGACCCTGGCCCTCTGGAAAATGGTTTTCATGGGCGAATTTGTGTCTCAGTTTGCATGTGTTGGATTATTTTGTGACTTCTTGAATTGAAACTCACGGAGCTTTTGCGAATATCCGTGTGCCGAGGCGAAGTGCTAGCGCAAATACATAAGAATCGGGCTTTGCAATCTGAAATGAAGATGGTCAACTCTGAAATCCGAATGGATATTCCGCACTAACCCTCTGAGTGGCGGGGTGCCAGACCGACCAATATGCGAGAGTGTCCATTCAGCCCGCCTTCTCAAAAAACCATGAAAACGCAAGCCTTGTCCGGTGCGCCGGACGGTTTGTCGGCCCTGCGGCCTGACGCCATTTACCGAAGAGTCCACTTGCGGCTCCTGCCCCTGCTTTTCATCTGTTATATCGCGGCCTATCTCGACCGCGTGAATGTCGGTTTCGCCAAGCTGCAGATGCAGGCCTCGCTGGGTTTCAGCGATTCGGTCTACGGCCTGGGCGCCGGCATATTCTTCATCGGATATTTTCTTTTCGAAGTACCGAGCAATCTCTGGCTGCACCGCGTCGGCGCGCGCCGCTGGATCGCCAGGATCATGGTGAGCTGGGGACTGCTGTCCGTCGGCACCATGTTCGTGAACAGCCCCATGAGCTTTTACGTGCTGCGTTTCCTGCTGGGCGCGGCGGAGGCGGGTTTCTTTCCGGGCGTGATCCTCTATCTCACCTACTGGTATCCGGCCGAGCGGCGCAGCCGGGCGACTTCGCTGTTCCTCTCGGCCCTGGCCTTCGCCGGCATCCTCGGTGGGCCCTCCGCCGGCTGGATCCTGCACAACCTGCAGGGCGTCCGGGGCTGGCAGGGCTGGCAGTGGCTGTTCCTGCTGCAGGGGCTTCCCAGCGTGGTGCTGGGGCTGGTCGTCTGGCGCTGCCTGGACGACCGGGTCGAGGAGGCGCGCTGGCTGAGCGAGGCAGAGCGGCGGGTGGTGGCGGCCGACATCGCACGCGATGCGAAAGGCAAGCTGCACCCGGGCCTGAAAAGCATCCTGCTGATGCCGCGTGTCTGGCTGCTGGCGCTGATCTATTTCGCGCTGGTGGCGGGGGTGTACTGCCTGTCCTTCTGGTCGCCCAGCCTGATCGCGGCGGCGGGCGTCAAGGATGTGCTGCAGGTCGGCCTGCTGAGCGCGGTGCCCTGGCTGGCCGGGCTGCCGGCGATGTTCCTGGCCGCCCGCAGTGCCGACCGGCGCGGCAGGCTGCCGCTGCATTGCGCCCTGGCGGCGGCCATCGGGGCGGCGGGCCTGGGCTTCAGCGTGATTTTCGACGACCACGCGGTGTGGGCGCTGGTCGGCCTGACGGTGGCGACCATGGGTGTCATGGCCAGCCTGCCGGTCTTCTGGGGCCTGCCGACGGCGCTGATGGGCGGGGAGGCGGCGGCGGCGGGCATCGCCTTGATCAACTCCTTCGGCAATCTCTCGGGCTTTTGTGCGCCCATGCTGGTGGGGCTGATCAAGGAGCGCACGCAGGCCTCGGCGCCGGGGGTGATCTGCTGTGCCTTCGTGCTGCTGCTGGGGGCCCTGCTCGTGCTGCGCGCGCCGACGGTGGCGAATGCGGCAAAGGTGGCGAAGGTGTCGCGGACATGACGGTGATCGCGGCGAATCCGTCGTCGCCGACGCCGATCCGCGGCGCGCGGCGCATGCCATCGGCCGGCCTCATCGCCGACCTGCGCGCACGTTTCGCCGATCGCCTGTGCACCCAGCAGGCCGTGCTGCTGCAGCATGGCCGCGACGAATCCAGCTTCGCGCCCGAGCCGCCGGATGCCGTCGTCTATGTGCAGAACGTGGAAGAGGTGGTGTTCGTGGTGCAGGCCTGCGCCCAGGAGTGCGTGCCGCTGATCGGCTTCGGCAGCGGCTCCTCGGTGGAGGGGCATCTGCTGGCCGTCGAAGGCGGGGTCTGCATCGACTTTTCCCGCATGAACCGCATCTTGAGCATCAGCGCGGGCGACCTCAGCGCCACTGTCGAGGCCGGCGTGACCCGCAGCCAGCTCAACCTGGCGCTGGCGCAGACGGGGCTGTTCTTCTCCGTCGATCCCGGTGCCGACGCCACGGTCGGCGGCATGGTGGCCACGGCGGCTTCCGGCACCAACTCGGTCCGCTACGGCACGATGCGGGACAACCTGATCAATCTCTCCGTCGTCATGGCCGACGGCCAGCAGCTGCGCACCGCATCGCATGCCCGCAAGAGCGCGGCCGGCTACAACCTCACCCAACTCTTCTGCGGCTCCGAGGGCACGCTGGGCCTGATCACCGAAGCCACGGTGCGCCTGCATCCGCGCAGCGAGCGCACGGCGGCGGCGGTGGTGCGTTTTCCTTCGGTGCGCGCGGCCATCGGCTGCGTGATCGAATCCATCCAGTTCGGCGTGCCGCTGGCGCGTGCCGAGCTGCTAGACGTGCTCACCGTCCGCGCCGTCAATGCGCACAGCCACACCGGGCTGGCCGAGCTGCCCACCCTGTTCCTGGAATTCGGCGGCAGCCAGAACCATATCGATGAGCAGGCGGCGCAGGTGGGCGAGATCGCCGGCGGGCATGGCGGCGATGCCTTCTGCTGGGCCCACCGGCCGGAAGAGCGCTCGCGCCTGTGGACGCCGCGCCACCACGCCTACTTCGCCTGCCTGCAGCTGCGCCCCGGCTGCCGCAGCATGACCACCGATGCCTGCGTGCCGCTGTCGCGCCTGGCGAGCTGTGTCGAGGAGACGCAGGCCGACATCGCCGAGCACGGCCTGACGGCGCCCATCCTCGGCCATGTCGGCGATGGCAATTTCCACTGCCTGGTGCTGGTGGATCCGCACCGGCCCGAAGAGGCCGAAGCCGCCGAGGCCTTCAGCCGGCGCCTGATCGCCCGGGCGCTGCGGCATGGCGGCACCTCCACCGGCGAACACGGCGTGGGCCTGCACAAGATGCAGTACCTGCAGGCGGAGCATGGCGAAGCCGGCGTCGCCCTGATGCGCACCATCAAGCGGGCGCTCGATCCGCACAACATCTTCAACCCCGGCAAGCTCGCCGGATACCGCTAAAGACCGCCCCCAAGACCGCCCCTCGCGGCCTGGCCGCGCAGGTCCGCTTCCCGTTCTCCGCTCGTCGCCCGCCCCATGGAATTACGCCAGTTCAAATACTTTCTTGCCATCGTCGACAGCGGGAGCCTCTCGCGTGCCGGGCAGCACCTCTATGTCGCGCAGTCGGCGCTCAGCAAGCAGATGGCCGACCTCGAAGCCGAGCTCGGCGCCCAGCTGCTGGTGCGCAGCAGGAACGGCGTCACCGCCACCGAGGCGGGGCAGATCTTCTACGAGTACGCCCAGGGCATCACCAAGCAGATCGGCGATGCGCGCTCGGCGGTGCATTGCTCGGCCAATGCCATGGTGGGTTCGGTGCTGACGGCCTTGCCGCAGAGCGTGGCGGCGCCCACGGCCCTGCCTTTGATGCGGGCCGCGGCCTCGCGTTTTCCGGATGTGAACTTCCATCTCAACGAGGAGTTGACCGGCAACATGGCCGACCAGCTGCTGCGCGGCCGGGTCGATGTGGGCATCTTCTCCAAGGCCATGTCGCCGGACGACGTGGAGTTCATCCCGCTGGTGGAGGAGGACTTCGTGCTGCTGTGCTCCGCCCAGGATCCGCAGGCGCCCGGTGCCCCCACCGTCACGCTGGAAGAGGCGATCGCCCGGCCGCTGGTGCTGCCCGGCCGGGCCCACGGCCATTGCACCCGCACCATCGTGGAGACGGTGCTGATCGACGCGGGTAAATCCATGCCCAAGGTGGCGGCCGAGATCAACTCGGTGCACATCCTGAAGACGGCGATCCAGGCCGGCCTCGGCTCGACGATCATGCCCTACGCCCTGGCCCAGCGCGAGGTCGAGGATGGCCGCCTGACCGCGCACAAGATCGACTCCCCGGACCTGCATCGCACCCTGGGCGTGTGTGTCTCGCGCCATCTGCCGATGACCAATGCCAAGCAGGCGATCCGCCGGCTGATCGCCGATGTGTTCCGCGACCTCTGCACCAGCGGGCGCTGGCCGGGCGCCCGTGTCATTCCTGGCGTGACGGTCGATTGAAGCCTCAGTAGCTGTACACGCCTGACTTGGTCTTGCGGCCCAGCCGTCCTGCCGCCACCATCTCGCGCAGCAGCGGGCAGGGGCGGTATTTCGGGTCGCCGAACTCGGCCAGGTAGACCTCCATCACCGCCAGGCAGACATCCAGGCCCACCATGTCGGCCAGCGCCAGCGGGCCGATCGGCTGGTTGCAGCCGAGTTTCATGCCTTCGTCGATGTCCTCGGCGCTGGCCGTGCCTTCGGCCAGCACGAAGAAGGCCTCGTTGATCATCGGGATCAGGATGCGGTTGACCACGAAGCCCGGCGCGTTCTTCACGCTGATCGGCGTCTTGCCCAGGCGCTGGGCCAGGGCCTTGACGGCGTCGTGGGTGGCGGCGCTGGTCTGCAGGCCGCTGATCACTTCCACCAGCGCCATCATCGGCACAGGGTTGAAGAAGTGCATGCCGATGAAGCGGTCGGCCCGACCGGTGGCGGCGGCCAGCTTGGTGATCGAGATCGAGGAGGTGTTGGACGCGATGATGGTCCCCGCCGGCAGCAGGGCATCGGCCTGCTGCAGGATCTTGATCTTCACCGGCAGGTTCTCGGTGGCGGCCTCGATCACCAGTTCGGCCACGCCCAGGTCCTCGTAGCGAGTCGAGGTGCGGATCAGGGCCAGCGCCTTGTCCTTCTCGGCGGGCGTGAGTTTCTCTTTCTTGATCAGGCGGTCCAGGCTGCCGGCGATGGTCGCCAGACCCTTCTGCAGCGCCTCTTCGGTGATGTCGACCATCACCACCGGAATGCCCACCACCGCGCAGGCCTGCGCGATGCCGTTGCCCATGGTGCCTGCACCGATGATGCCTACCGTCTGGATGTCCATGCGAAATAACTCCCGGGATCTGAGGATGGAAAAGGTGGAAAACGTGGAGTGGGATCAGGCCTTGAAGCGCCGCCGCGTGAAGGCCAGCGCGGTCCAGAAGGCCAGCACGCCGTAGACCAGCAGCACGGCCAGGTGGCGCAGGACGTCGTCGGGCCAGCGGTCCATGAAGAGCGGCCGCACCAGCGCCACCGCATTGCTCAGCGGCAGCCAGGCCGACACCAGCTGCACCACCTGCGGCAGCTGCTCCAGCGGGAAGAACACGCCCGACAGGAACATCATCGGTGTGACGAAGAGCGTGAAGTAGTAGGTGAAAAAGTCATAGCCCTTGGCCAGGGCATTGAAGACCAGCGCGATAGACGCGAACACCATGCCGGTGAGGGCCAGCACCGGCCAGGCCAGCAGCAGCTTGGGGCTGTGGGTGATCTGCAGCGCCAGCATCACCAGCATGATGGCGGTGACGGTGAAGAGCGCCTTGAAGCCGGCCCAGAGCATCTCGGAGAAGACGATGTCGTCCAGCCCCACCGGTGCGTTCAGGATGCCGTCCCAGGTACGCTGCACCGCCATGCGGGAGTAGGCCGAGTACAGGCCTTCGAAGGACGCCGCCTGCATGGCGCTCATGCAGATCGAGCCGCTGGCCAGGAACAGGATGTAGGGCACTTCCACCGCGCCGCCCGAGCTGGCCACCGAGATCTTGCCCACCAGCGCCCCCATGCCGTAGCCGAAGGCCACCAGCCAGATCAGCGGCTCGGCGATATTGCCGATCAGGCTGGGCAAGGCCAGCTTGCGCCAGACCAGGAAGTTGCGCAGGAACACCGGCCACCAGCGCATCGAAAGGTGGGGGGCGGCCCAGTTGGATCGCAGCTGTGCCATCTCAGGCGCCCTCGCGGATCTGGCGTCCGGTCAGCTTGAGGAACAGATCCTCCAGGTTGGCGGGCCGGTGCAGCGTGCGCTGCTGGGGGAAACGGTGCAATGCGTCCATCAGGGCTCGGGCATCCTGGGTGTAGAAGAAGACGGTCTCGCCGCTGATCTCGGTGCGGGCGGCCAGGCGGGTGAGGTTTTCGTCGTGTGCCAGCTCGGCGGCGCCGGTGCCGTAGACCTCCACCACGTCGGGCTCCAGGTGCTCGGCGATCAACGCGCGCGGCGTGCCTTCGGCGATCTTGCGGCCGTGGTCCAGTACCAGCAGGCGCGAGCAGAGGCGCTCGGCCTCGTCCATGAAGTGGGTGGTCAACAGGATGGACTTGCCCTGCTGCAGCAGGCGCTGCAGCCGCTCCCACATCAGGTGGCGGGCCTGCGGGTCCAGGCCGGTGGTGGGTTCGTCGAGCAGCAGCAGGTCGGGATCGTTGACCAGGGCGCGGGCCAGCGACAGCCGGCGTTTCATGCCGCCGGAGAGCTGGCCGGGCCTGGCATCGCCCTTGGCCGTGAGGGCCGCGAAATCCAGCAGCCGGGGAATGCGCTCCTGCATGGCGGCCTTGCCGATGCCGAAATAGCGGCCGTAGACGGCGAGGTTCTCGGCGCAGGTGAAATCCGGGTCCAGCGTGTCGAACTGGCTGACCACGCCCAGCCTGGCCTTGACCGCACGTGCGTCCTGCGGCATCTGCAGGTGGCCGAAACAGGTGATGCTGCCTTCGTCGGGCGAGGTCAGGCCCAGCAGCATGCGGATGGTGGTGGTCTTGCCGGCGCCGTTCGGGCCGATCACGCCCAGGCATTCGCCGGGCGCGATGGAAAAAGCCAGGTCCTGCACCACGGCGTTGCCGCCGTAACGTTTGGTCAGGCCGCGGGCTTCGAGCAGGGCTGGAGTCATCGGTCGATTGTGGCTTAGCCTGCGTGTAATAAAGTTGCGGGCTGTCTTCAACCTGGATCCGATTCATGAGCTCTCCCACCCTCGGCACGCCGCTGTCGCCCTCCGCCACCCGCGTCATGCTGCTGGGCTCGGGCGAACTGGGCAAGGAAGTGTTGATCGCCCTGCAGCGCCTGGGGGTCGAGACGATCGCCGTGGACCGCTACGAGAACGCGCCCGGCCAGCAGGTGGCCCACCATGCCCGCACCATCGTGATGAGCGATCCGGCGCAGCTGAAGGCGCTGATCGAGGCCGAGCGGCCGACGCTGGTGGTGCCCGAGATCGAGGCCATCGCCACGCCCATGCTGCAGGAGCTGGAGGACGCCGGGGTGGTGCAGGTCATCCCCACCGCCCGCGCCGCCCGCCTGACCATGGACCGCGAAGGCATCCGCCGCCTGGCCGCCGAAACCCTGCGGGTGCCGACCAGCCCCTACAAGTTCTGCGATTCGCTGGCCGAACTGCAGGCCGCCATCGATGGCGGCATCGGCTACCCCTGCATCGTCAAGCCGGTGATGAGCAGCTCCGGCAAGGGCCAGAGCAAGATCGACGGCCCGGCCGACGTGCAGAAGGCCTGGGACTACGCCATGGCCGGAGGCCGGGTCAGCCACGGCCGGGTGATCGTCGAAGGCTTCATCGACTTCGACTACGAGATCACCCTGCTGACCGTGCGTTCGCGCGATTCGGCCGGCGAGATCCGCACCCAGTTCTGCGAGCCGATCGGCCATGTGCAGGTCAGCGGCGATTACGTGGAGAGCTGGCAGCCCCAGCCGATGGCGACCCAGGCCCTGCAGCGCGCGCAGGACATCGCCCTGGCCGTCACCGGCAACCTGGGCGGCCAGGGGCTGTTCGGGGTGGAGCTGTTCGTCAAGGGCGAGGAGGTCTGGTTCAGCGAGGTCAGCCCGCGTCCGCACGACACCGGCATGGTGACCATGGTGACCCAGTGGCAGAACGAGTTCGAGCTGCATGCCCGCGCCATCCTCGGCCTGCCGGTGGACACCAGCCTGAAGAGCCCGGGCGCCAGCGCGGTGATCTACGGCGGGGTGGATGCGCACGGCATCGTCTTCGACGGCGTGGCCGAGGCGCTGGCCGTGCCCGGTACCGACATCCGCCTGTTCGGCAAGCCCGAGAGTTTCGTCAAGCGCCGCATGGGCGTGGCCCTGGCGCATGCGGCCAATGTGGAAGCCGCACGCTCCAAGGCCAAGCAGGCGGCGGCTTCGGTGAAGCCGCGCGTGGCCTGAGGCGCTGGCTCAGTCGAGCTGGACGCGGAACAGCACGGTTCCGCTGGCGCCGGGCTCCAGCGGGCCGTCGAAGGTCCAGGTGATGCTGCCCTTGCCGCCGGCCGGCTGGTTCTGCGCGCAGTCGACTGGCTTGGTGTCGGCCGGCGTGAGCTTCTGGCAGTGGCCGAGCGCCGTGGGCGTGCTGTCGGCTGCTGCACTCACGAAGCCGGTGTAGGCGGGCGTGCTGTCGCTGATCACCAGGTGGTTGACCGGCACCGGCGTGTGGTTGCCGTAGGTGACCCGATATTCCAGAACGTCCCCGGGCCGTGCCTGGTTCTTCAGGCCGAAGCCTGAGCCCTGGGTCACGTTGCGCACCTCCTTCTGCAGCTCCACGCCTTCGGACGCCACGGTGGTCAGGTCCTCCAGCTCATGGCTGGTGGTCAACGGCGGTGTGATGCCGGCCAGGCGGAAGTCTGCATGCACGCGGGCCTGGTTTCGGCTGCCGGGGGCGGCCTGCGCCGGTATCGACTGGCGCAGCAGCACACACAGGGTCTGCCCGGCGGCGAGCGTCTGCGGTGCCGAGGGTGGGTAGAGCACCGCCGCGCCCGGCTGCGCGAGGCCGCTGCAGCCGGGGTCGGCCAGGATGGTCTCGGTCCAGCCCTCCAGCGGCGGCGTGGCGGTGGAGCCGGCCACCGAGAAACTCACGCTGCCGGCGGTGCCGGCCGTGAAGAGGTGGCCGTACTGCACGGACACCCCCGGCCGGCCGGTCTTGCTGGCGGATTGCACGAAGGTGCTGGCCGGCACGCTGCCGAAGTTCAGGGCGTCGATGCCGCTGCCCGTCCACTGGAAGGTGACCCGGTCGGCCGCGGCCTGGTGGCTGTAGACGAAGGTGGTGCCGGCCATGGCCACGGGCAGGCGCCCGCCGTGGATGGAAGCGCCGGTGCCGAGCAGGTTGGCGATCGGGCGCTGCAGATCCACGCACAGGGAAGAACCGGCGGCCACACCGGGCGGCACCGCCAGCCGGTAATTGCCGGCGTTGTCGGTGGTGGTGCTGGCGTGGACGGTCGATGCGCAGTTGCCCAGGCTCACGGCCAGCCCGGGCAGGCCCGGCTCGCTCCCATTGGCGACAGCGTCGTTGGCGGTGCCACCCTCGGCACCGGTATCGGCGAAGACCTTGCCGGCCACGGACTGGCCGCGACCGTTCACGAAGGTGCAGCGCAGGTTGGCGCCGGCCGGGCTGCGTTGCACGGGGATCACCAGCTGGCTGCCGGACAGGCTGCCGAAGGTCTCGCCGGGCCGGCTGCTGGCCAGATCGACGCAGCTGGCGCTGAGCGGCGGCTCGGGCCAGTCGGCCGAGGCGACTTCGGTGATGGTGATCGGGGCCCCGCTTGGCCGGCCCAGCAGGGCAGCCCCGTCGGCGCTGCCCGGCCCGGTCAGGGTGATGCTGTCCGAGCTGGCTTGCATTCCAGTGAGATTGAACACAAAGGTATGTCGTCCACCGCCGGCGCTGACCTGCTTGACGATCTGCAGGCGCGGCACCCAGGGCGTGAAGCGGAAGACGGCCGGGCTCGGTCCGTAGTTGAACCCGCCTGCGCTGAAGCTGCCGGACAGCGCCGCGCCCGCCACCGTGACCGCGCTGCTCTTGCTGCCGCCGGCCGCGCCGGTGCTCGTGGCGGAGAGGGTGCAGATGCCGTTCGCCAACGTCGTGCAGCTGCCCGCGGAGCCTGCGGCGCCTGCGTTGAAGCTCACGTCCGCGCCGGGTGAGGCGATCGTGACGAGGACGCCGTTCGCCGGGTTGTCGAAGGCGTCGCGCACCAGGAATTCCAGCTGGTCGGCCTGCACGCCGTCGGCCACGGCGTTGTCGGTGAGGATGCGCAGGCCCGAATGCGCGGCACTGGCCGGACCGGCGACAAAGCTGTAGCGCAGCGGAGATCCGATGTTGATGCCTCCGATACTGGCCTGGGTGGCATAGGTTCGAGCGCTCTTGGCCGTAGCCTCCAGCGAGCACTGCCCGTTGCTGTCGGTCAGGCAGGTGCCTGCTGCGCCTGGCGCGCCGGAACCGAACTTCACCTCGGCAGTGGCCCCAAAGAACACGGAGATATTGCGCACGGGCTTGTTGGAGGCATCCCGGACCGTGGCCTGGAGTTTGTCCGCGGCCGTGCCGTTGGCGATCTGGTTGTCCGTGATGACGCTGACGTTGGAGTTCGCGGCACTCGGTGCTGGCGCTGCGAAGCTGTAGTTCAACAACGAGCCGATGTTGTTGCCGTTCACGCTTGCTTGAGTGCTGTAGCTCGCAGCCACTGTCGCGGTCGGGTAGACAGAACATTGTCCGTTGCCATTGGTGAGGCAGCTGCCTGGTGCACCGGGGGAGCCAGAGCCGAAACTCACACCCGTGGTGCCAGAAAAATTGACGGTCGTGTTGGGCAGCAGATTGTTGACCGAGTCCCTGATGGTGGCCTGGAGCGCGTCGGTCGCTATGCCATTGGCCAGTTGGTTATTGACCGTGACACTTGCCGTCGACCTTCCAGGGCTGGGCGCGCCAAGCGTGATCTGCACAGTTCCCACATAGGTGCCGTGACCGGGCGACTGTCCGCTGATCGTGTAGTTGCCCGGTACTTCCGCGGTGAACTGTACGTCGCAGGCATGGGCGCAGGAGCCATGCAGGTTGCCGGCAATCGCGCCTTCGGGCGAACAGTCCGAGCCTGCGTTGTCGGCATTCGTGGTGCAGGCAGATGCGCTTAATTTAAGACCTGCGGAAGCGGTGAAATTGACCGGCATGCCGTAGCCAGCGAAGCCAAAGGCCTGTATCCAGCCCGTTTGACCAGCCGCGACCGGGCTGTTCCAGTGCATCTTGATCGGGCCGCCAGCGGCTCCTGCGGACTGAGCCGTCAGCAGCAAACTCACGCTCATGACGACGGCCAGGAAATAGCGTAGGAGCCTTGAGTGAAGCCTGCATGATTTGAAAAGAAAGGGTGGCTTGTTCACGGTGAGGTCGAGTCTTGAAGTACATCGAGGACGAACCCCATGATAGTGAGCATTCACGTTAATTCTTGCGGGCCCGAATGGTCTTGTGGGTGCTCATTAAAGTGCCACGTCAGCGCTCTTCAGGTTCGGTGTCACGGCGCGGCTCTGGCTGAAACGGCTTCTTCAGGAGGGAAGCGGTTCAGCCCGACGCGCATATCCTCACTCCAGCTGGACGCGGAACAGCACGGTGCCGCTGGCGCCGGGTTCCAGCGGCCCGTCGAAGGTCCAGGTGATGGAGCCCTTGCCGCCGGCGGGCTGGTTCTGCGAGCAGTCGACCGGGCCGGCCTCGCCTGGCGTCACTTTCTGGCAATGCCCCAGGGCAGCGGGCGTGCTGTCGGCCACCGCATTCACGAAGCCGGTGTAGGCGGGCGTGCTGTCGCTGACCACCAGGTGCTTGACCGGCACCGGCGTGTGGTTGCCGTAGGTGATGCGGTATTCCAGGACTTCGCCGGGCCGGGCTTGGTTCTTCAGACCGAAGCCTGAGCCCTGGGTCACGTTGCGCACTTCCTTCTGCAGCTCCACACCTTCGGACGCCACGGTGGTCACATCCTCCACTTCATGGCTGGTGGTCAGCGGCGGCGTGGTGGCGGTGAGGCGGAAGTCGGCGTGGACGCGGGCCTGGTCCCGGCTGCCCGGAGCGGCCTGTGCCGGTATCGACTCGCGCAGCAGCACACACAGGGTCTGCCCGGCCGCCAGCGTCTGCGGTACCGAGGGTGGGTAGAGCACCGCCGCGCCGGGCTGCGCGAGGCCGCTGCAGCCCGGATCGGCCAGGATGGTTTCGATCCATCCGTCCAGCGGTGGCGTGGCGGTGGAGCCGGCCACCGAGAAACTCACGCTGCCGGAGGTACCGGCGGTGAAGAGGTGCGCGAACTGCACGGCCGCGCCCGGCCGGCCGGTCTTGCTGGCGGATTGCACGAAGGTGCTGGCCGGCACGCTGCCGAAGTTCAGTCCGGCGGTGCCGCTGCCCATCCACTGGAAGCCGATGCGGTCGGCCGCCGCCTCGCGGCTGTAGAGGTAGGCGGTGCCGAACATCGGCACCGCACTGCCGGCGGGCAAGGGGCTTGCGCCGATGGAACCCGCCGTGCCGACGCGGCCCGCCGTGGGACGCGACAGGTCCACGCACACCCGGACGCCGGCTGCCAGTCGTGGAGGGACCGGCAGGTGGTAGTTGCCGATGCCGTCGCTGGCGGTGCTGGCGTAGACGGTGGTGCCGCAGTCATTCAGGGTGACCGCCATGCCCGGCAGGCCCGCTTCGCCGCCGTTGGGGATGCCGTCGTTGGCGGTGCCGCCGCCGGTGCCGATGTCGGAGAAGACCCGTCCCGATATCTGCTCGCCGCGGGCATTGACGAACGTGCAGCGCAGATCGGCGCCGGCAGGGCTGCGCTCGATGGGGATCACGAGCTGGCTGCCTGAGAGACTGCCGAAGGTCTCGCCGGGCTTGCTGCTGGCCAGATCGACGCAGCTGGCGCTGACCGGTGGCTCGGGCCATGCTGCGGAACCCAGCTCGGTGATGGTGATCGGCCCGCCGCCCACCCGGCCGAGCAGGGGCGCCCCGCTGGCGCTGCCCGCGCCGTTGACGGTGATGCTGTCGGAGTTCGACTGCAGCCCGCCGAGGGTGAAGACGAAAGTCTGCGCGCCGATGGAGCGTGCGCTGTAGACCTGCTTGACGATCTGCAGGCGCGGCACCCAGGGCGCGAAGCGGAAGACGGCCGGGCTCGGTCCGTAGCTGGAGCCACCCGCGCTGAAGCTGCCGGACAGCGCCGCGCCCGCCACGGTGACCGCGCTGCTCTTGCTGCCGCCGGCCGCGCCGGCGCTCGTGGCGGAGATCGTGCAGATGCCGTTCGCCTGTGTCGTGCAGCTACCGGAGGAGCCGGCGGCGCTGCCTTGGAAGCTCACGTCCGCGCCGGGTGAGGCGATGGTGACGAGGACGCCGTTCGCCGGGTTGTCGAAGGCGTCGCGCACCAGGAACTCCAGTTGGTCGGCCTGCACGCCGTCGGCCACGGCGTTGTCGGTGAGGATGCGCAGGCCCGAATGCCCGGCGTTGGCCGGACCGGCGACGAAGCTGTAGTGGAGCGTTCCGATGACGGCGCCGCCGATGCCGGCCTGGGTGGCATGGCCGGCCGCCGCGGTCGCGGTGGCGCGCACCGTGCACTGGCCGTTGGCGCCACTGATGCAGGCGCCCGGCGCACCTGCTGCGCCTGCGTCGAAGCGCACGCCCGGCGTGCCGGCGAAATCCACTCTCACGCCGGACATCGGCTGGTCCTGATCGTCGTGGATGGTGGCCTGGAGCGTGTCGGCGGTGTTGCCATCGGCCGGCTGGCGGTCGAGCGTGACGGCGAGACTGGAATGCGCGGCACTGGGCTGCGCCGGCGGCTGTATCGGCTGGACCGCCACGTAGCCCGGCCCGCCTGCGCTGGAGGCCCCCACGTTGCCGCTGACCCCGAAGCTGCCCGGCACGGTGCCTGAGGACACGGAGCCTGGCACGACCGCGCCGGCGGCGTAGCAGGATGTGCCGGGTCCTGCCGCGCGTGTGGGCGCTGAGCCGTCGGTATGGGCATCGCCGCCCGGGCCGGCCGTGCAGCCCGCGCCGCCGCCGCCGCCGCCGCCGCCGTCCTGGGTGCCGGGCAGGGCGCCGCCCGGTGTGCCGAAGGCCGAGATGCCGGCGTAGAGCGCGACCGGCGCGCCCCAATCCGCGGCCAGGCCGGAGAACGACCAGCTGCCGCCACCACCACCCCCGCCGCCAGCGCCGAGGATCAGCGGCACGCCGCCGCGCAGGATGGCCGAGGAGCCGCCGCCTCCGCCGCCTCCGCCGGAAGCACCCGACGTGGCGCTGAGCGTGCAGCCCGAGCGGCCGCCATCGCCGCCCGAGCGCCAGCCTGTTCCGCCCAGGCCGCCGCCGCCGCATTTGGTGTTGCCGCCCGCGCCGCCGCCGCCGCCGACGCCGATGCTGAGCACCTCGCCGGGCGTCACGTACAGGACGGCTGCGATCCGGGGCGCCGCTGCGCCATAGCCGCCCGGCATCCGGTCGGAGCCGCCACCGCCCCCGCCGCCGCCCGCCACGTCGACGGCCAGCTGGGTCACGCCCGGAGGAACGGTGTAGATGCTGTTGGACCGGAACACGAGCGATTGGGCCCAGGCCCCGGTACTGCCGCATGCCGCCAGCAAGAGGGCGGCGGCGATCCGGCGGGGAAAAAAGACGCCCGGCAAGTGGCGTGGCGGAATCCTTGAAAGGCTATGGGGAGCGGGTACGGTCACGAGATCCAGGTCCAGATGAACGGCTGGTGCCACGACACGCGGGCAACCGGCCGGCTAACAAAGCCTGGGATCATAGTGAATGTTCACTTCGATTTTCGAGATGGAGAAAACCGAAGTTTCAGACGGGCCCGTCCGGCCCGCCGCGAAGCGGGCCAGGCTTACTGGAAGGCGACTTCCGCGAAGCTCCGCAGCTTGCGGCTGTGCAGCCGGTCGATCCCGCCATCGCGCAGGATGTCGATCGCCCGCATGCCGATGCGCAGATGCTGGTCCACCCGCTCGCGGTAGAAATGATTGGCCATGCCGGGCAGCTTGATCTCCCCGTGCAGCGGCTTGTCGCTCACGCACAGCAGCGTTCCGTAAGGCACCCGGAAACGGAAGCCGTTGGCGGCGATGGTGGCGCTTTCCATGTCCAGCGCGACTGCCCGGCTCTGGCTGAAGCGGCGCTGGGGTTCGTTCTCGGGCAGCAGCTCCCAGTTGCGGTTGTCGGTGCTGGCCACGGTGCCGGTGCGCATCACGCGCTTCAAGGCCGCGCCTTCCAGGCCGGTGACGTCGGCCACCGCCTTCTCCAGCGCGAGCTGAATCTCGGCCAGGGCGGGAATGGGCACCCACAGCGGCAGTTCCTCGTCCAGCACATGGTCCTCGCGCACATAGCCGTGGGCCAGCACGTAGTCGCCCAGCTGCTGGCTGTTGCGCAGGCCGGCGCAGTGGCCCAGCATCAGCCAGGCATGGGGGCGCAGCACGGCGATGTGGTCGGTGATGGTCTTGGCATTGCTCGGGCCCACGCCGATGTTGACCATGCTGATGCCGCCATGGTCGGCGCGCACCAGGTGGTAGCCGGGCATCTGCGGCAGGCGCGGCGGCGCGGCGCCCAGCTCGTCGCCGGCCTTGGCGGGCAGGCCGCGGCGGCGGGTGACCACGTTGCCGGGCTCGATGAAGGCGATGTATTCGCTGTCTTCGTTCGCCATCTCGGCATGGCCCAGGCGCACGAACTCGTCGATGTAGAACTGGTAGTTGGTGAACAGCACGAAGTTCTGGAACCACTCCGGCGCGGTGCCGGTGTAGTGGCGCAGCCGGTGCAGCGAGTAGTCGATGCGCGGCGCGGTGAAGAGCGACAGCGGCAGGGCCGCGCCGGGCTGCGGCCGCTGGGTGCCGTTGGCGATGCCGTCGTCCATCGCGGCCAGGTCGGGCAGGTCGAACACGTCGCGCATCATCATGCGGCGCGCCGGGGTGAGGTTGCCTTCGATGTGGTCGTTCTCCACGAAGGAGAAGTGCACCGGGATCGGCTGGGTGCTCACGCCCACTTCCATCTCCACGCCATGGCTGCGGCGCAGCAGGCGGAACTGCTCCGTGAGGTAGCGGCTGAACAGGTCGGGCCGGGTGATGGTGGTCTCGTAGGTGCCGGGGCCTTCCACGAAGCCGTAGGCCAGCGCCGAATCGGCCCGCAGGACGGTTTCCGTATGTATACGCACGAAGGGGTAGCAAGCGCGTACATGGCCGGGCAGATCCTCCCCGGCGACGAAGCGCTGCATGGCGCCGCGCAGATGCGCCAGGCTGGCGTCGTAGATGGTCCGCACCTGGGCCATGGCGGCGTCGGGGTCGGTGAACGAACGGGTGGCGATGGAGTCTGGCGTGTACGGCATGCGTTCATTGTGCCGCCAGCCGCCGCAGTCCCCGGACCGCCGGCACAGCAGACAAATTCCTACATGTCCAGGCGCCGGGACCTGACTTGCCCGGGCCCAGTCCCTGTCTAAAGTCCATCCATCGCATCTGCGTACAACCGTTACGTCACCGAAGCCAACCGCGGTCGACACCGCATCCATAAGAAGGTCAACCAATATGAGCACCAACACCAACGGCACCCTTCAGGTGGCCAATCCCTTCGCCCTGATGATGAATCCGGAAGCGGTGCTGGCCGCGATGGAGCGTTCAGACGAGCTGCGCAACCTCAAGCTGCGCCGCATCCAGCCGCTCGACGAAATGCCGCCGACCCGCAAGGAGGCCGTCACCGCCGCCTTCGACAAGGACATGGACGAAGCCAACTTCCCGCTGTGGCGCGACCTGATCAGCAGCACCGATCCCAACTTCATCCCCCAGCTGTTCAGCTGAGCACAAGGCACGCCGCGCCTTGAAGCAGCCTCAATAGAGCTGCAGGGCGTGCGCCGTCATGTGCGCGCCCAGCACGGCCACCGATATCAGGAAGACTTTGCGGAAGAGGGCAGGAGACAACAGGCCCCGCAGCCATTGCCCCAGCGTCATGCCCGCCAGCGCGGGCACAAGCATCGCCACAGACGATGCGACGCCGGCACCCGTGTACGCCCCGTTGGCCGCCAGTCCCAGCGCCAATGCCAGGGTCGATACCGTGAACGAAATCCCCATCGCCTGCACCAGTTCGTCCCGCTGCAGCCCCAGGGCCTGCAGATAGGGCACGGCGGGCAGCATGAAGACGCCGGTGGCATTGGTGATGAGGCCGGTGACCAAGCCCACCGCCGGACCCAGCGCCGCCTCGCGTGAAGGCTGGACCGACAGCCGCGCGCCGGACAGCCCCAGGCCGCATAAGCCATCAGGATCACACCCAACGCCAGCGCGGCCCAGTGGCCGGAGGGTGCGCCCAGCAGCCAGGCACCGATCCCCGTTCCCACGCAGGTCCCCACCAGCATGCCCCGCAGCCTGCGCAACAGGGCGGGCAACGCGCTCCACGGCCTGAGCTGCCAGAGGTTGGTCACCAGGCTCGGAATCACCAGCATCGCCGCCGCCTCGGCCGGCGACATGAACAGCGCCAGCAAGGCCATGGCCACGGTCGGCAGGCCGAGCCCGACGACGCCCTTGACCAGTCCCGCCAGGATGAACACCGCCGTGGCCGCGAAGGCCCAGCCCCAGGGGGAAAACGTCGAATGCAGCATGCCGGCGATTGTCCGGACGCGAGCGGCCCGCCGCCATCGGGATTCGGCTCAGCCCGCCTCAGCCCCAGCCTGAGGCTACCCGTGCTAACTTGCCGCCATGCGTTTCGACCTGACCGACCTGCGGCTCTTCGTCCATGTGCTGGAGGCCGGCACCATCACCGCCGGTGCCGAGGCCAGCTGCATCACCCTGGCCTCGGCCAGCGAACGCATACGCGGCATGGAGGCGCGTCTGGGCACACCGCTGCTGACACGCACGCCGCGCGGCGTGGCCGCCACCCCGGCCGGCCGCACCCTGCTGCACCACGCCCTGCAGCTGCTGCGCCAGGTCGAGCAGCTGCAGGGAGAACTCGACGACCACGCCTCGGGCCAGCGCGGCCATGTGCGCCTGCTGTGCAACAGCGCGGCCATGAGCGACTGGCTGCCCGACCGGCTGGCCGGCTTCCTGGTGGCGCATCCGGCCATGTCGGTGGCGCTGGAAGAGCGCGGCAGCGCGGCAATCGTCGATGCGCTGCGCCACGGCCTGTGCGACATGGGCGTGGTGGCCGACTCGGTCGATATCGAAGGGCTGCAAGCCCATGCCTTGCGGGCCGATCCGCTGGTGCTGGCCGTGCCGCGCGGCCACGAACTGGCGGGCCGCACGGGCGTGGCTTTCTCCGAAGTGCTGGCCCTGGAGCTGGTCGGCCTGTCGCCCGGCAGCGCGCTGGACGAACACCTGGCCCTGCACGCCCGCCGCCTGGGCCAGCGCCTGCGCTACCGCATCCGCCTGCGTGGTTTCGATGCCGTCTGCCGCATGGTGGCGCAGGGCGTGGCGCCGGCCATCGTGCCGCAGGCGGTGGCCGTGCGCTGCGCTAGGCAGGGCGGATTGCAGCGTGTGCCCCTGTCGGATGCCTGGGCCCGGCGCTCGCTGATGCTGTGCGTGCGCGATACCCCCGAACTGCCGCCGCCGGCGCGCCGCCTGCTGGACTGGCTGCTGTTGCCGCCGCCCGGCCTCAGTCGTCCACCGCGGGCTCGCGCAGGGTGACGAACTCCTCGGCCAGTGTGGGGTGCACGCCGATGGTGGTGTCGAACAGCGCCTTGGTCGCGCCGGCCCGCATCGCCACCGCGAAGCCCTGCACGATCTCGCCGGCATCCGGCCCCACCATGTGCAGGCCCAGCACCCGGTCGCTGGACTTCTGCACCACCAGCTTGACGAAGCAGCGTTCCTGGCTGCCCGAGAGCGTGTGGCGCAGCGAGCGGAAGTCGGCGCGGTAGATCTCGATGTCCTCGCGGTCGAAGTCGCTGCGCGCCTGCTCCTCGGTGCGGCCCACGGTGCCGATGTTGGGGTGGGTGAAGACGGCGGTCGGGATGTATTCGTAGTCGACCTTGCGTTTGCCGTCGCCGAAGAGCGTGTCGACCAGCGCCATGGCCTCGGCCAGCGCCACCGGGGTCAGCTGCTTGGAGGACGAGATGTCGCCGATGGCGTAGACCGATTGCACGCTGCTGCGGTAGTCGCCATCGACCACCACCGCGCCCTGCGCGTCGAGCTTCACGCCGACCTCCTCCAGCCCCAGCCCGGCGGTCAGCGGCTTGCGGCCGGTGGCGTACAGCACCACATCGGCCTCGCAGATCGAGCCGTGGCTGTCGCTGGTCACGCAGAAGCTGCCGTCGGCATGGCGGGTGATGCCCTCGACCGCCCAGTTGAGCTTGATCTCGATGCCGGCCTTGCCCATCTCGGAGGCGATGAAGCGCCGCACCTCGCCGTCGAAGCCCGCCAGCAGCGCGCCGCCGCGCTGCAGCAGGGTCACCTCGGCGCCCAGGGCGTGGAAGATGGAGGCCATTTCGCAGGCGATGTAGCCGCCGCCCACCACGGCCAGGCGCTTGGGGAAGGGGGCCAGGTCGAACATCTGTTCGGAGGTGATCGCATGTTCGCGCCCGGCCACGTCCGGCACATGGGGCATGCCGCCGGTGGCCAGCACGATGTGGCGGGCGCTGTGGCGCTTCTTGTCGACCACCACATGGTGCGGGCCGTCGAGCTTGGCCCAGCCTTCGATGACGGTGACGCCGGCGGCCTTGAGCAGGTTGCCGTAGACGCCGTTCAGGCGCCGGATCTCGGCAGCGCGCGCCTGCTTGAGCTTGTCCCAGTTGAAGGAGGGTGGTGGGCCTTCCCAGCCGTAGCCGGCCGATTCGACGAAACCCTCGCCGTAGCCGGCCGCGTAGCTGTAGAGCTTCTTGGGAATGCAGCCCACATTGACGCAGGTGCCGCCCAGCGCCGCGGCCTCCACCAGCGCCACTTTGGCGCCGCGCTGCGCGGCCATGCGGGCGCAGCGCACACCGGCGCTGCCGCCGCCGATGACAAGAAGGTCGAAGTCGTGGCGATCGGTCATAGGGCTTTGGGAAGTCGGTTTCGGATGAGCCGGCAAGCGTAGCGCCTGTGCGCCGCTACCATGCGCGCTCGTGTAAACAAACGGGATCGGACAGGGACATGCTGGCAGTGCTGCAGCGGGTGCGCCAGGCGCGCGTGGAGATTGGTGGCGAAACGGTGGGCGCGATCGGGCAGGGCCTGATGGTGCTGGTCTGCGCCGAGAAGGGCGATACGGAAAAGGAGGCCGAACGCCTGCTGGCGCGGCTGCTCAAGCTGCGCATCTTCTCGGATGCCGAGGGCAAGATGAACCTCAGCCTGCAGGACGTGGCCGGCGGCCTGCTGCTGGTCAGCCAGTTCACCCTGGCGGCCGATACCCGCAGCGGCAACCGCCCGGGCTTCAGCGCCGCCGCCGCGCCGGACGACGGCCGCCGGCTCTACGACCAGCTGGTGGTGCTGGCCCGCGCCGCGCATCCGGTGGTGGAGACCGGCCGCTTCGGCGCCGACATGCAGGTGCACCTGGTCAACGACGGGCCGGTGACCATTCCGCTGACCGTGCGGCCTCCGGCAGCAGCCGCCTAGGCTTCGGCCAGGCCGGCCAGCATGCCGCCGGTCGCGTCGCACCACTGCGCCACCGCCGATTCGGCCGGCGATTCCGCGCCATCCGTCTCGGCCAGCCGGGGCCAGCGCTGCAGCACGTCGCCGCAGATGGTGTCGAGCTGCCACAGCGCCTCGCGGCCCAGGGCCAGCGCATCGGCGATGTGCAGTTCGTCGCCGGCCGCATGGGCCAGCAGCAGGTGCGGCTCCTCCGGCGCGCCGCCGGCCTCGATCAGCGACTGGCGCAGGCCCGCCAGCCGGGCGTTCAGCAGGGCATGGGCCGGGCCGGTGAGCTGGCTGCGCTCCACGCCGGCCTGCAGTTCGGTCCAGCGCTCGAAGGCGCTGGCGATGACGGCGAACTTCTGCGACGCCGCCTCCACCCGCGCGGCCGTCGGCAGCGGCTCGCCCTGCAGGGCCGGCAGCAACTGGGCCACCAGGGCGAGCGGCAACGCACGGCGGTTGAGCCGCAGCACCAGGCCCAGGCGATGCGGCGAGGCATCGCCGAACTTTTCCCCTAGCGCCGAGACCAGTTCGGCCAGCAGCAGGATCTGGCCCGGCGCCGAGATCTTCTCGCCGCGCGCGCCGCGCGGATAACCGCTGCCGTCCAGCCGTTCGTGGTGCTCGAACACGGCGGTGGCGACCTCGGGCGCATAGCCGCCCTGGGTACGGATCAGCAGCATCGAGGTGATCGGATGCGCATGCAGGTGGCGCCGCTCGGCCGCGCTCAGGCGCCGCTGCGGCAGCAGCCAGGACGGGTCCATGTGCAGCATGCCGATGTCGCGCAGCAGGGCGGCGGTGGCCAGTTGGGCGCGGTCAGCGGCGGGCAGGCCCAGCCGGTCGGCCAGGAACAGCGCCACCAGGGCGCCGGCCATCGCATGCTGCAGCAGGCCGGCATAGCGGTCGCGCATCAGGGTGAGCTTGAGAGCGATGGGGCCGGGCAGCGGCACCTCGCGCAGCGGCTGCAGCAGCGGCTCACGCTGGCCGAGGGCTGCGGCCAGCAGGCGCGGCACCGGGTGGGTGGCGATCAGTTCCTCGGCCAGGGCCAGCAGGCTGTCGGCGCTGACCATGCCTTCCACGCCGATCTGCTGGTCGATCGGATCGCGCAGTTTGTGCTGCACCAGCCGGGCGTACAACTCGCGGTCGATGCGCGAGCCCTTCTCGATCAGCTTGGTGCCGTTGGCCGCGTAGATGGTGGTGCTGGCGCTGACCACCTTGTCCTCGCACAGCGCGCCGAAGGCCTGGCGGTAGTGGGTGTCGTCGACCGGTTCCAGGGCTTCGGCGGGTACTTCGGGCAGGTCGAGGTCGGACATGTGGGGCAGGCAAGCAGATTGGATGCCCGGTCGCGCTGGCGGCCGGGCGCGGCCTCAGGATTCGTAGGGGTTGGGCAGGCCCAGGCCCGCCAGGATCTCGATCTCCTGCGCCTCCATCGCCTCGGCGTCCTCGTCGCTGTCCTCGTGGTCCCAGCCCTGCGCATGCAGGGTGCCGTGCACCAGCAGATGGGCGTAGTGCTCGGCCAGCGGCTTGTTCTGCTCGGCCGCCTCGCGCGCCACCACCGGCGCGCACAGCACCAGGTCGGCGGTGCAGACCGGCTCCTGGGTGTAGTCGAAGGTCAACACATTGGTGGCGTAGTCGCGCTGGCGGTAGTCGCGGTTGAGCGCCTGGCCTTCCTCGGCATCGACGATACGCACGGTGATCTCGGCCGGCACTTCGAGCGCATGGCGGATCCAGCGCGCCACCTTGGCGCGGGGCAGGGCGGCGCGGTGTTCGGCGGCTTCGGGAAAGCGCGCGAATTGCAGCGACAGGGTCAGTTCGGGCAGCGCCATCTCAGACCTCTCCCGGCTCGGCGGCCGCCGGCGGCGCGCTGCGCGCGGCGTCGTAGGCATCCACGATGCGCGCCACCAGCGGATGGCGCACCACGTCGGCGCTGCTGAAGCGCGTCACCGCGATGCCGCGCACCCGGCGCAGCACCCGTTCGGCATCGATCAGGCCGCTGGGCGAGCCCTTGGGCAGGTCGATCTGGCTCACGTCGCCGGTGATCACCGCCCGGCTGCCGAAGCCCAGGCGGGTGAGGAACATCTTCATCTGCTCGGGTGTGGTGTTCTGCGCCTCGTCCAGGATCACGAAGGCATTGTTGAGCGTGCGGCCGCGCATGAAGCCCAGCGGCGCGACCTCCAGCTGGTTGCGCTCGAAGGCCTTGTGCACCTTGTCGTGGCCCATCAGCTCGTAGAGGGCGTCGTAGAGCGGCCGCAGGTAGGGATCGATCTTTTGCGCCATGTCGCCCGGCAGGTAGCCCAGGCGCTCGCCGGCCTCCACCGCCGGCCGGGTCAGCACGATGCGCTGCACCGCGTTGCGCTCGATCGCATCGACGGCCGAGGCCACCGCCAGGTAGGTCTTGCCGGTGCCGGCGGGGCCGATGCCGAAGGTGATGTCGTGGCTGGCGATGTTCTCCAGGTACAGCTCCTGGATGGCCGAGCGCGCGGCCAGGCCCTTGCGGCGGGTGAGCAGGGACGACTCGGCACTGATCTCGCCCAGGTCGGTGTCGCCGCCCAGCATGAGCTGCAGCGTGTCCTGCGGGATCGGCCGCTCGGCCATCTGGTAGAGCGCCTGCAGCAGCTCCATCGCCTTGAGCGCCTTGGCCTTGGGGCCGTCGACCTTGAACTGCTCGTGGCGGTGGGCGATGGAGACCTCCATCGCCTGTTCGATGGTGCGCAGGTTTTCGTCCGTCGGGCCGCACAGGTTGGAGAGCCGGGTGTTGTTGTGCGGGGTGAAGGTGTGGCGGACGATCATTGGCGTGGGCGGGTGGTCGGATGGCTATTGTCGCCTCAGGCCGCAGCTGCCGTGCGGTTAGCATCTGCGCCCATGATCGGACGACTCCAGGGCCTCTTGGCCGAAAAGAACCCGCCCCAGGTGCTGGTGGACTGCCAGGGCGTGGGCTACGAGGTGGATGTGCCCATGAGCACCTTCTACAACCTGCCGGGCCTGGGCGAGAAGGTCACGCTGCTGACCCATTTCGTGGTGCGCGAGGATGCGCAGCTGCTCTACGGCTTCGGCACGCACGAGGAGCGCGACACCTTCCGCCAGCTGGTGAAGATTTCGGGCGTGGGGCCGCGCATCGCGCTGGCGGTGCTTTCGGGCATGGGCGTGGCGGACCTGGCGCAGGCCGTCACGCTGCAGGAGGCGGGGCGGCTGGTGAAGGTGCCGGGCATCGGCAAGAAGACGGCCGAGCGCCTTCTGCTGGAATTGAAGGGCAAGCTCGGCGCGGACATGGGCGCGCGGGCCAGTGTTTCGAGCGAGTCGCAGGCCGACATCCTGCAGGCGCTGCTGGCCCTGGGCTACAACGACAAGGAAGCCGCGGCGGCGCTGAAGGCGCTGCCGGCGGACGTGGGCGTGAGCGACGGGATCAAGCTGGCGCTGAAGTCGCTGGCGCGCTGAGTTCCCGGCCGGCATAAAAAAAGGGCAGCCCGCGGGCTGCCCTTTTTGCGTGGCGGATGCGCGGCTTACTTGGTGGCGGCGGCCGCCAGGCTGGCGCGGTAGGCCAGCGCATAGGCCAGCTTGCCGGGCTTGGCCTCGGTGGTGGCCGTGTTCAGGGTGGCGAACTCGGTCTCGCTGAAGGCGGCGAGCTTGCCCATCTCCAGCGCGGTCTTGCCCGAGGAGCCGATGATGGTCGTGTCGGCCGTGCCCACCATGTCGGTGGCGGCGGCGCGGATGGCCGACAGGTAGCTGGTGGCGTCGGTCAGCGTGTACTTGGACAGGTCGATGCTCTGCGGCGCGGCCTTGAGCCACTCGGCCCAGTAGAACTCCAGGAACTCGGTGCTGTTGGCCGGCTGGCTGTAGCCGACGTCGCGGGTGAAGTAGATCAGCGAGCGGTAGGGGTCGTCCTGCAGGCCGTTGCCGATGCCCAGCTGGGTCGGCAGGTCGGCCGGGGTGATGGCGGTACCGTCGGGGTTCTTCAGCCAGACCGTCTTGGCCGCGCGCATGGCGCGCCAGAAGGCGGCGTTGGTATAGCTGCTGTAGTTGCCCTTCATGACGAGCGGGATCTTGACGGTGGAGCCGCCGCCGTCCGGTGCGTGCCAGAAGCTGGTGAAGCTGTGGTGGCCGTCGGTGAGGTACAGAAGGCCCTTGGGGCCGACCACGGCGCTCTTCATGCTGGCGGTGTCCAGGGCGGTGCTGGAGCCGGAGCAGGTGAAGGTGCTGGAGTCGTTGATCTTGGAGGTGCCCAGCACCACCGATTTGCTCTTGGCGTCGGTCAGGCCAGCGGCCTCGCACCAGTCGTCGAACTCCTTGCGGTATTGCGTCGAGCTGTTGGCGGTGTTGCGGTAGCGCGCCTGCTTGTAATAGACCTGGTCGTAGCCGATGGCCGGCTGGGTGGGGCGGGCATCGGCCAGGGTGATGGTCATCACGGCGGTGCCGGTGGTGGGCGCGCTCAGGTAGGTGCTGACCGTGGCCTGGGCGGGCAGGGCGTGGCAGACGCCCGAGAAGGCGCCGGCCGTGGCGGTGGTGCTGCCGGTGTTGCCGACGTAGTAGACGGTGCCTGCGGACAGCGGCACGAAGGCGCGGGCATTGGCCTTGGTGTCGGCCCAGGTGCCGGTGAACAGGCCGTTCACGGTGTTGGCGCTGAGGCTGATGTCGGTATCGACCGTGTCGGTCTGCAGCGTGCCGCCGGCCACGGTCACGTAGTGGCGCAGGGTGCGGCCGGAGGGCAGGCCGGTGGACAGCACTTCGGGCTCGGCGCACAGCCATTCGCCGTCGAGCGCGGTGGATGCGGCCGCGGTGGCGGCCGACTGCAGCAGCCAGGTGCCGGTGGTGCTGCTGCCGTCGGATGCGCCGGCATAGGCGTCCACCGACAGGGTGGTGGCGCCGCTGCGCGCGGCCACGACGACGCGGCCGACGCGGCTGCCGGCGAGGGTCAGCACCAGGGCGCCGGGGTAGTTGGCCTGGTCGGCATCGGCCGCCAGGGTGCCGGTCTGGCCGCCGCTGCAGCTGTCGCTGTAGGCGGTGCTGTCGCAGACGCGCACGCTGCCGTCGGCCGCGACCTTGAGCTGGCCGTAGGCCACGGCGGTGGGTGCGGCCACGCTGCCGTCGGCCTTGTAGCCGGTGGACTGGCGCACGAAGCTGTAGGTGCCGGCCACGGCCGACAGGCTGGCCGCGCCGAGGTTGGAGGCGACGATCTCGCCCTGCAGCAGGCTGCCGTCGGCGCGCTTGAGGTTGGGCAGCTTCTCCAGCGTGCCGGTGATCAGGTTGGTCTCGCTGTGCAGGCGCAGGCGGATGGCGCTCAGCAGGGTGCTGGTGAGCGTTGCGGGCGCGCCGGAGTTGGCGACGGCGCTGAAGCCCTGGGCCAGCCAGGAGCCGTCGGCCTGCACCGTGTAGGCGCTGCTGATGGCGCCGGCCAGGCCGAAGTGCGAGTCGAGGAACTTCAGGACGACCGTCTTGGCGGTGCTGTCCACCGTCAGGGAGACGGTGTCGCCGAAGCTCATGGTGCCGGTATAGCTGGAGCCGCCGGCCAGGGGGCCAGGGTGGTGCTCACGGGCTGGACGGTGCTGCCGCCGCCGCCGACGATGACGGGATCGTTGCCGCCGCCGCAGGCGGTGAGGGCGGCGCAGGCGAGCAGGGTCAGGGCGGCCGGCATGCGGCTGGGAATGAGGGGCATCGGTGAATCAGTGGCGGGTCGCAAGAACGCGGCGCGGGCCGCGCGGATCAGCCGCGGATTCTGTGAAAGGACGGTGACGTCGGCATGACAGCCGAGTCAGGTCCGGCCCGCTTGCGCCGGCCGCAGCGCCAGCAGGGCCTGCCGCGCGCGGGCGATGAAGGCGTCCTTCTCCTCGCCGGGCAGGCGCTGGATCGGCGTGCCGTAGTGCACCGTGCAGCGGCAGGGCACCGGCAGCCAGGCGCCCTTGGGCAGCAGCTCACGTGTGCCTTCGATCCAGGCCGGCATCAGCCGCACCTGCGGGCAGGCCAGGGCCACGTGGAAGAGACCGCTGCGAAAGGGCTGCAGGATCTCTTCGCCGATGTTGCGGGTGCCCTCGGGAAAGAAGATCAGCGAGCTGCCTTCGTGCAGCGCTTCGACGATCTGGTCCACCGGCGAGGGGCCGGGCTGGGATGCGTCGCGGCGGATCATCAGCGCGCAGAACACCTTCTCGCCGACGAAGCGGCGCAGGCGGGAGGCCAGCCAGTAGTCGCGGCCGGCCACCGGCCGGGTGTCGCGGCGCAGGGCCGGCGGCAGGGTGGCCCACAGCAGCATGAAGTCGCCATGGCTGTTGTGGTTGGCGAAGTAGAGGGTCTGCTCCGCGCGCGGCTCGCCGGGCGGGCGGACGGCGCGCACCCGGGTGAAGGCCCGGGTCAGCAGCAGCAGGCTGTCGCGCAGGACGCCCGCGGCCCAGCGGCTCAGGGGATGGCTCACGTACTCACTTTCATCCGCCGGATTGTGACTGCACTCTTGGGCACAATCCGCCTTTGCGCGTACCGCTCTCCAGATGACCATCCACACCGACGATTTCGCCCCGCCGCCCGGCCCCTCGCCCGCCCGGGTGATATCGGCTTCGCCCGCATCGCCCCAGGAAGAGGCGATCGAGCGGGCGCTGCGCCCCAAGCTGCTCGACGAATACATCGGCCAGGCCAAGGCGCGCGAGCAGCTGGAGATCTTCATCGGCGCCGCGCGCAAACGCGACGAGGCGCTGGACCATGTGCTGCTCTTCGGCCCGCCCGGCCTGGGCAAGACCACGCTGAGCCACATCATCGCCGCCGAGCTGGGCGTGAACCTGCGCCAGACCAGCGGCCCGGTGCTGGAAAAACCCAAGGACCTGGCCGCGCTGCTGACCAATCTCGAGAAGAACGACGTGCTCTTCATCGACGAGATCCACCGCCTGAGCCCGGTGGTGGAGGAAATCCTCTATCCGGCGCTGGAGGACTACCAGATCGACATCATGATCGGCGAAGGCCCGGCCGCGCGCAGCATCAAGCTCGACCTGCAGCCCTTCACGCTCGTCGGCGCCACCACCCGCGCCGGCATGCTGACCAACCCGCTGCGCGACCGCTTCGGCATCGTGGCGCGGCTGGAGTTCTATACGCCCGAGGAGCTGGCGCGCATCGTCAAACGCAGCGCCGGGCTGCTCAACGTGCCGATCGACGAGGAGGGCGCCTTCGAGATCGCCCGCCGCTCGCGCGGCACGCCGCGCATCTCCAACCGCCTCTTGCGCCGGGTGCGCGACTACGCCGATGTGAAGGGCGACGGCCGCATCACCCTGCCGATCGCCGACCGGGCGCTGAAGATGCTGGACGTGGATCCGCAAGGCTTCGACGTGATGGACCGCAAGCTGCTCGAAGCGCTGATCCACCGCTTCGACGGCGGGCCGGTGGGGCTGGACAACATCGCCGCCTCCATCGGCGAGGAGGCCGGCACCATCGAGGACGTGATCGAGCCCTATCTGATCCAGCAGGGCTTTCTGCAGCGCACGCCGCGTGGCCGCATCGCGACCCTGGCGGCCTACCGGCATTTGC
This sequence comes from Xylophilus rhododendri, assembly GCF_009906855.1. Lineage (NCBI taxonomy): Bacteria > Pseudomonadati > Pseudomonadota > Betaproteobacteria > Burkholderiales > Xylophilus > Xylophilus rhododendri. The sequence continues at coordinate 2,296,824 of NZ_CP047650.1, read as the reverse complement.
AGGTGACGCCGCCTTCACGGGGCGCCGACCTGTTCTCCTAGGAGCCAGGGCAGGCCGCCTCAAGCTGCCGCCGGCGCCGCGAGCTGCCTGGGGGTGACGGTATCCAGAAAGCCCAGTGCCGGTGCAAGCGCCTGCCGATCGCCGGCAGCGAGATCCGCCAGCAGCGCCGAAGGCGGCCTGCCACTGCGAAACACCCGCGCCGCCCTGGCGATGGCCTGGCGTGGGCGGGGTGTCTGCGTGGAGGAGTACTCCTGGCCGACATGGGCGTGATAGCGGATCTTGCGGGTGCGCAGGTCCTTGTGCGCCGGGGTCTCCACATAGTTGTGCACGGCCACCACGGCGCAGCGCCCCAGGCCCAGGCCGCCCAGCGCATCGGCCAGGTGCTGCCCGGCCGGCAGCAGCCGGGTACCCTGGCCCTGGCTGCCGGCCGCTGAATCCGCCAGCACGGCCGGGTCGGTGCTGTCGGTATTGCGCGAGTCGGCGCCGAAGCATGCCGACAGGTAGATGACGTCGCCGTCCCGCAAGCCGGCGGCCTGGAGCGATGCGGCCACGTCCCTCATGGGTGTGGTGCCCAGGCAGCGGGAGCCGGGACCTGAATGCCCGCTCAGCACCACCAGCAGCGGTTCGGCGCCGCGCCGGTGGCGCGCCAGATCGACCAGGCCCACCGGCTTGCGGATGGCCTGCAGCAGCCGCATTTCGCCGAGGGTGCGTGGAGGCATCTCGCCGAAGCGCCGCAGCTGCGTCGATTGGCGCTTCTGGAGCATGCGCCGGGTGCCGCGATCCAGGGCGTGCAGGCTGCAGTCGCCGAAAAAGTGAGCGAGCTGCTGTATGCCCATGCCGTACAGGCTCTGGGTTTGGCGCTTGCCGGCGATGACGAAGCTGGGGCGTGGCGGGTTGTCGGGCGGGGCGGCGAAGTCGCCGCAGCCGGCTTGGCCGGCGATTGCCGGCAGCGCGATCGCGGCGCCGTGGCCTTCCGGTTCCTGCAAGCCGCAGAACGACGATGCCGAAATGCTGGACGCGCGGGGCGGGGCGGCGATTCCGCCCGGGGTTGCGGGAAACGCGCCAAGAACGGGGGGCGCAAAACGATCCAGCAAGGCGTGCCGGGTCGGGATCGGTGACATCGAGAGGCTCCTGAAAGAAGCGCACTCTCGTCAATCTTTAATGGCGAACGAAGATTCTTGCGAAAAGATGGATTCGCAAGGCGAAACTTCCATGCGCTTTCGCGCCCGGCCCGGCTTCGCCGATCAGGTCGTCGTGTCGTCCAGCGTGCCGGGGTCCAGGTGCGAATCGTCGGCCCAGCCGATCAGGGTGACGGATTCGGGTGTCCACAGCAGGCGGTTGATGACCGCATTGCCGGTCTTCCAGGTGCGCGGCGCCTGCAGCTCCTGGCCGGTGGCGGCGCGGTAGAGCACGTCCATCACGCCGCCGTGGGCGACCAGCACGATCTGCTCGCCGGGATGGCGGGCGGCCAGCTGGTGCAGGGTGTCGAGCACCCGTTCGCGGAACTGCAGCAGCGATTCGCCGCCCTCCGGCGCGAAATCCGGCACCCGGGTGCGCCAGAGGTGCGCCTGCTCGGGCAGGGTGGATTCGATGTCGTGGAAGGTCAGGCCCTCGAAGGTGCCGAAGAGCCGCTCGCGCAGGCCGGTGATCGGCTGCACGTCCACGCCGCCGACCGCCTCGGCCACATGCTCGGCCGTGCGGTGGGCGCGCTGCAGGTCGCTGGCGTAGACGGCGGCGATCGGCTCGGCCGACAGCGCGCGGCCGAGCTGGCGCGCCTGCCATTCGCCGGTTTCGTTGAGGGGGATGTCGAGCTGGCCCTGGATGCGGGTGTCGACGTTCCAGGCGGTTTCGCCGTGGCGGATGGCAATGATGCGGGTGGCGTCCATGGACCATCGGGCAAGAAAAACGGCCCTGCAGAATAGCAGGGCCGTGCACAGGGCGGTGTGAGCGCTGGTGTCGCGCCGGTGAAAGGCGCTCAGCGTGCGCTGCTGACCTTGGGAATCTCGACGTTGACCCGGCGCACGCCCACCGGCGCCTGCGGGAAGCCGAAGAGGGCCGAATCCATCATCACCGTCAGCACCTGGGTGTCGGCGGGATAGAGGCTGTCGTGCGCTGCATGGGTCTCGTAGACGATGCGGCCGCTGGCGATGTCGCGCACCGTCAGGCCGACCTGCTGGGCGTAGATCACGCGGTCCGGAAAGCGGCCGCCGGGATAGCCGTAGAAGCCGCCGCCGTAGTAACCCCGGCGCCAGCCCGGGCCGAAACCGCCGTACGGGCCCCAGCCGGGACCGAAGCCCGGGCCGAAGGGGTCGTACTCCACCCGGCGCTGCGCCTGCAGGCCCACCTGCACGCTGTAGGTGGGGCTGGTTTCGTCGTGCTTCAGGCCGACCCGCTCCAGCGACTGCTGGGCCACGGTCTCCAGCATGTTCTGCTGCACCGGCACGGTCTGCTGCGAGAGCGTGCGTTCGAAGCGGTAGCTGGCGCCCGGCGGGATGGCGGGCAGGGTGGAGAAGGATTGCACATCGCTGTCGACCAGGCGGGTGGTCGAGCAGCCGGCCAGCGCGGCTGCGGCGGCGACGAGGAAAAGCGCTGCGATACGTTTCATGGCTGTCTCCTGACGGCGGTTGGCGTCACACCGCCACGATATTGAGGCCTGCGGGTGAGGGTGCAACAAAACTTTCTGGATCGAAGGCCTTGTCGCCCTGCTCGCTGGCCACGCCGGTGGGTTTGAGACCCTTGAAGTCATGCAGGGTTCCATCCAGCAGATGGGAGGGCACCACGTTCTGCAGGGCGCTGAACATGTTCTCGATGCGGCCGGGGAATTTCTTCTCCCATTCGCGCAGCATCTCGCCCACCTGCACCCGCTGCAGGTTCTCCTGGCTGCCGCAGAGGTTGCAGGGAATGATCGGGAACTCGCGGTGCTGGGCCCAGCGCACCAGGTCCTTCTCGGCCACGTAGGCCATGGGGCGGATGACGACATGCCTGCCGTCGTCGCTCACCAGCTTGGGCGGCATGGTCTTCATCTTGGCGCCGAAGAACATGTTGAGCAGCAGGGTCTGCAGGATGTCGTCGCGGTGGTGGCCCAGGGCGATCTTGGTGGCGCCCAGCTCGTCGGCGACGCGGTAGAGGATGCCGCGGCGCAGCCGGCTGCACAGGCCGCAGGTGGTCTTGCCCTCCTCGATCACGCGGGTGACGATGCTGTAGGTGTCCTGGTTCTCGATGTGGAAGGGCACGCCGGTCTTGCCCAGGTACTCGGGCAGCACATGCTCGGGAAAGCCGGGCTGCTTCTGGTCGAGGTTGACGGCGATCAGCTCGAAGCGGATGGGCGCGCGCTGCTGCAGCTTCATCAGGATGTCGAGCATGCCGTAGCTGTCCTTGCCGCCGGACATGCAGACCATGACCCGGTCGCCCTCCTCGATCATGTTGAAGTCCACGATGGCGCGGCCCACCTCGCGGCAGAGGCGCTTTTCGAGCTTGTGGGTCTCGCGCTCGATCTTCAGGCGCTGGGGGGCGGCATCGGCGGATGCGGTGGCGGCGGTGTTTTCGGATTCGGTCCAGACGGCGCTCATGGCGGTCTCCTCAAAAAATTCGGCTCAGGCCAGGCCGAGCACTACGAACATCGCGCGCTCCACGGCACGCATGCGGTCGGCATTCAGGCTGCCGAATGCCTCGCCCAGCTTGTCGCGGGGCAGGGTGGAGATCTTGTCCACCATCACCTGCGAAAGCGATTTCAGGCCGTTGGCGCGGTCCGGCTCCACGGTGACGCGGAACAACGGGGCGTCGCGGAGGTCGCTCGTCAGTGGGCACACCACGACGCTGCCGAGTCCGGCCAGACCATCGGCCTGCACCACCAGGGCAGGCCTCGGCTTGCCGAAGTCGCCCTGCAGCGACACGGCGACGACGTCGCCGCGTTTGACTTCGGCCATTACTTCCAGCCGTCCAAGGCCTGAGCGGCTGCTTCGGCGAATGCCAGGCCATCGTCGCCGACGGCCCGGCATTGACGTTCCAGTTCCTCGGCAAACAGCGCGCTGCGGGTATCTGGTACCCAGACCTGCTTGAGCTTGAGACCCGCCGCACGCCGGGATTCGCGATGGCGTGCGACGGCGTCCTGTGATTCGGAGTGGGGGTGATTCATGATATTTCCAGCAAGGATTTCATGAAATTCTACCGCTGCACGCCGGATCGGCGGCCATTGCCTCACCAGAGCCCCGTCTCCACCCGTATCGCCACCTCGCAGTCATCGAAGATCTCCAGCTTGGCGATCTTCACCCGCACGCCCAGCACGCCGGGCAGCTGCAGCAGGCGCAGGGCCAGCTTGCCGATCAGGCTCTCCAGCAGGTTCACATGCTCGGCGGTGCACTCGTCGATGATGATGCGGCGCACCTTGCGGTAGTCCAACACATGCAGGATGTCGTCGTCGTGCGGCAGCAGGTTCTGCGGGCCGAGGTTGAGCTCGGCATCGACGCGGATCGGCTGCGGCGCGGTCTTCTCGTGGTCCAGGATGCCCAGGCTGGCATCGAAGCGCAGGCCGCTGAGCGTCAGGATCTGCCGGCCGTGGGATTGGGACATGGGGGCTTTCGGATCGGTGGTCGGAGGCATCACATCAGCGAGAAATCGCGGTCGAAGCGCTGCAGGTGCTGGCCGCCGTCGACCAGCAGCGTGGTGCCGGTGATGGAGCGGTTCTCCAGCGCGAAGCGCACGGTGGCGGCCACGTCCTCGGGGTGGAGGAGCGGCCCAGCGGAGACAGGGCGTGCAGCTTCTGGAAGGCGGCGTCGTCCAGCAGGTGGCTGGTCAGGGTCAGGCCGGGCGCCACGCCGATCACCCGCACACGCGGCGCCAGGGCCAGGGCCAGCATGGTGTTGGCGGCTTCCAGCGCGGCCTTCGACAGGGTGTAGCTGAGGAAGTCCGGGTTCTGGTTCCACAGCTTCTGGTCGAGCAGGTTGACCACCGCGGCCTCGCCCGGGGCGCCGTCGCGCGCGGCCGCATGCTCGGCCAGGGCCTGCGCCAGCAGGATGGGGGCGCCGGTGTTGCTGCGCATGTGGCGCTCCAGGCTGGCGAAGCCGAAGTCGGCGGCGCTGTCCTGCTCGAAGAGCGAGGCGTTGTTGACGACCGCATCGAGCCGGCCGAAATGGGCGGCGACGGCGGGTACCAGGTTGCGGATCGAGGCTTCGTCGGACAGGTCGGCTTCGAAGGCCTGTGCTGCGTCCTCGCGGCCGGCGAGGGCGCGGCAGTCGCCGACCGTCTCGGCGGATTCGGTGCGCGACTTGCGAAAGTGCACGGCGACCTGCCAGCCGGCCTGCGCCAGGGCCAGCGCGATCTGGCGGCCCAGGCGGCGGCCGGCGCCGGTGACCAGCACGGTGCGGGCGTTCGGCGGGGGCGGTCGGTCGAGGGGGGAGGAGGAGGGGTCGGGCATCGGGGACAATCCCGGCAATGGCAGTCTTTTGCAGTTTAACGGCCTCGTCGGCCGGCGCTTCGGCGCAGCCCCCGGAGCCTTCGGATGCCCTGGCGCGCCTCATCGCCGGAGAGATCGCGGGTGCCGGCGGCTGGATCGGCTTCGATCGTTTCATGGCCCTGGCGCTGTATGCGCCGGGCGCCGGCTACTACACCCGCGATGCGGCGCAGTTCGGCCGCATGCCGGATGCAGCGGGCGGCGGCGGCGATTTCGTCACCGGGCCGGAACTCTCGCCGCTGTTCGGCCGCGCCCTGGCGGTGCAGGTGGCCGATGCGCTGGAGGCCTCGGGCACCGACGAGGTCTGGGAGTTCGGCGCCGGCACCGGCGCCCTGGCGCGGGAGCTGCTGGGGGCGCTGGGCGAGCGGGTGTCGCGCTACACCATCGTCGATCTCTCCGGCACCCTGCGCGCGCGCCAGCAGCAGACCCTGGCGGCATTCGGCGAGCGGGTGCGCTGGGCCGACAGCCTGCCGGAACGCATCGAGGGCGTGGTGGTCGGCAACGAGGTGCTGGATGCGATGCCGGTGCAGCTGCTGGCGCGCAAGCAGGGCGAGTGGTTCGAGCGCGGCGTCTGCCTGGGCGAGGCCGGCGCCTTCGCCTGGAGCGACCGGCCGACGGCGCTGCGCCCGCCGGTCGATATCCCCGGCCCGCACGACTACCTCACCGAGATCCATCCCCAGGGCCGCGGCTTCGTCGCCACCCTGGGCGACCGGCTGGCGCGCGGCGCGGCCTTCCTGATCGACTACGGTTTCCCTGAAGCCGAGTACTACCACCCGCAGCGCCACATGGGCACGGTGATGTGCCACCGCGCGCACCGCGCCGACAGCGATCCGCTGGCCGACGTGGGCGACAAGGACATCACCGCCCATGTCGACTTCACCGGCGTGGCCCTGGCCGCGCAGGACGCCGGCCTGGAGCTGCTGGGCTACACCAGCCAGGGCCATTTCCTCTACAACTGCGGCCTGGGCGCGATGCTGGAAGCCTTGCCGCAGGCGCAGCGCAACCTGCCGCTGCTGCTGGTCAACGAGCACGAGATGGGCGAGCTGTTCAAGGTGATCGCCCTGGGCCGAGAGCTGCCGCCCGAATGGATGCCGGTGGGCTTCGCCCATGGCGACCGCAGCCACCGCCTCTAGGCGCCGCAGATGATCCGCCTCTACCTCGTCATTTTCCTGGTGCTGATCCTGATCAGCTGGGCCGCGCCCTGGCTGGGCCGCTTCGGCCTGGGGCGCCTGCCGGGCGACCTGCGCTGGCGCTGGCGCGGACGGGAATGGAACCTGCCGGTGACCAGCACCATCCTGGCCGGCATGGTCGCCGCGGCCATCGCCAAGCTGCTGTAGCGGCTGCGGCTTACATCGCCGCCGGGCCGGCGCTCCTAAACTCCTGCGATCAGCATCAGAAGGACAGCAGCCCATGCGTGTTTGCGTCGACATCGGAGGCACCAAAGTCGCGGTCAGCCTTTCCCCGCCCGGCAGCCGCGAGCTCATCCACCGGCGCAGCCAGCCGACGGCCAAGCAGGGCCGGCCGGATGCGGTGGCGCGGCAGATCCTGCAGATGGTGGACGAGGCCTGCGCCGAGGCCGGCATCGATCCGGCGCTGCTGGAGCGCGTGGGGGTGTCCTCGGCCGGGCCCTTCGTGCTGAAGGACGGCATGATCGAACTGGCCACGCCCAATATCTGCGGCGGCATGGCCGGCCCCGCCCGCAAGCTGCCCAACGACTGGAAGACCGTGCCCATCGAGGCCCCGCTGCGCCAGCGCTTCGCCCATGTGCGGGTGGAGAACGACTGCGTCGCCGCGCTGGAGGCCGAACGCCGCTGGGGCGCGCTGCAGGGTATCGCGGACTGCGCCTACGTCACCTGGAGCACCGGCATCGGCATGGGCCTGTGCGTGGACGGGCGGGCGCTGCGCGGCAAGAACGGCAATGCCGGCCACGGCGGCCACACCTTCGTCAGCGACGACGACCACCATGCGCTGTGCGGCTGCGGCAACCATGGCGACCTGGAATCGCTGGTGGCGGGCAATGCCATCGGCCGGCGTTTCGCGGACCGCGGCTTCGACGGCGCGGAGTCCCTGCTGCAGGCCGCGCGCGAGGGCCATGCCGATGCCATCGGCATCGTCGATGCGCTGTGCCGCACCATGGGCCGCGGCCTCTACAACATCGTCGCGCTGCTCGACCTGCAGCGCATCAGCCTGGGCGGCAGCGTCTTCTGGCACCACCGCGACCTGCTGCTGCCCAAGCTGCAGGCCTATGTGGCGGGCCACCTGCCCGCGCTGACGGCGGGCGTGGAACTGGTGCCCGCCGGGCTGGCCGAGAAGGTCGGCGACTACGCGGCCCTGGCCCTGATCGACGACTGACTCAGCGTACCGGCGTGACGACCGCGCCACCCTGCGGCGCCGCCGCCGGTGCAGGCGCGGGAGCCGCGACCGGCGCAGGTGCCGGCGTGGCCGTGCTGGCCGCCGGCGCCTGCTGCCGGCCGAGCTCGGCCAGCTCCTGCTCGCTGATCAGTTCGTAGACCCGCACCACCTTGCTCACGCCCGACACCCCGCGGGCGATCTCCGCCGTGCGGTCGGCTTCGCGCTTGCTCACCCGGCCCATCAGGTAGACCACGCCGCGCTCGGTGCTCACCTTGAAGGCGTTGGAATAGATGTCCTTGGCGTCGACGAAGCTGGCCTTGACCTTGGCGGTGATCAGCGAATCCTGCGAGCGCTGGCTGAAGCTGCTGGCCGGCGCCACGTCCAGGGCGTTGACCACGCCGCGCACGTTCTCCACGCGGGAGACGTATTGCTCCACCCGTTCCTTGTCCTGGGCGGTCGGCACCTCGCCGGTCAGCAGCACCTGGCGGTTGTAGCTGGTGACGTTCACATGCACCCGGTCGCCGAAATTGGTGCGCACCGCGCTGCCGGAGCGCTGTTCGATCGATTCGTCCTCCAGCTGGGTGCCGGCGGTGCGGCGGTCGGTCACCACCATGCCGGTGCCGGCCACGGCCGCGCCGCCGACGACCAGGGGCACGCAGCCGTTGAGGGCCGTCAGCAGGGCCAGGCCGGCGAGCGCCGTGGCGGGCAGGCGCAGGCGGGAGAAGGAGGAGGGGATGGTGATGGAGGTCATGTCGGGGCTCTGTTCAGGGCTCGCGTTCGCCGAGGAGTTGCGCATCCACGCCATCGCAGATGCAGTGAAGGGTGAGCAGGTGGACCTCGTGCACACGCGCCAGCCGGTCGTGCGGCACGGCCACATGCACATCGGTCTCGCGCAGCATGCCGGCGATGCGGCCGCCGTGGCGGCCGGTGAGGGCGACCACCGTCATCTCGCGCTCGTGGGCCGCGGCGATGGCGCTCATCACATTGGCGCAGTTGCCGCCGGCCGAGAGGGCCACCAGCACGTCGCCGGCATGGCCGAGCGCACGCACCTGGCGGGCGAAGACCGCGGCGGTGTCGGGTTCCAGGCCGGCGGGGCAGAGCAGCGCGCCGTCCAGCGTGAGGGTGATGGCGGCGAGTTCCGGGCGCTCGCGTTCGAAGCCGCCGACGAAGTGGGCGCCCAGCGTCTGCGCCAGCGCCGCCGAGGCGCCGTTGCCGCAGGCCAGGGTCTTGCCGCCGCCGGTGATGCAGGCGACCACCGCCTGCACCGCCAGGGCGATGGGCACACTCAGGGCTTCGGAAGCCTGGTAGTTCAGGTCGGCGCTGTCGATGAATTGCTGCTGGATGCGGTGTTCTAGCATGGGCCGCGATGATAACGGCCGCCGCGCGCGCTACTTCTTGGGCGCCGGCTCCCAGTGGGTCAGGTCCACCATGACCTGCATCACGCCAGCCTCGCGCAGCATGCCCAGGCCCGAGCGCGGGTTGATGAAGCAGCGCGCCTCCGGGCCGCGCACCCGGGCAAGCGTGGCCTCGGGGCCCTTGATGGTGGTGATCTTCACGATGAAGCCGTCGCCCTTGCCTTCCAGGGTGACCTTCTGGACGCCGCCCGCGTTGACCGTGGCGCGCAGCTGCTCCAGATTCATGCTGAATTTAGAACCCATAGGGACCGTTCTCGATGTTGGCTGTGCGGGGTGACTCCCGCGACACGGGGCCGATGCTAGAAATACACGTCACGCCAAGGCGGACTTTGCGACGAAACCCCGCTTTTCGGCGACGAAGGCGGCCACCCGACCGACAAGGTGTCCGGGCACTAACCGGCTTCTACGGTCCGACCCAGGCCACGGCCGCGGAAAAGCTCAGGAACGCGAAGACGGTCGAGACCATGATGATCCGTGCGATGCGCCCGTTGTGCGCGCCGAAGCGTTCTGCCAGCACCGCCACGTTGCTGGCCGCCGGCAGGGCGGCCACCAGCACGATCGCCGCCCGCGCCACCGGCGGCAGTGGCACGCCGAGGGCCGCGGCCAGCGCGGCGCCGCCCAGCACCAGCAGCGGATGCAGCACCAGCTTGGCGATGGCCAGCGGCACATAGGCTGTCCAGCCGACGGCGGTGTCGTGGCCCATCTGCGAACGCGCCAGCACCGCGCCGATGGTGAAGAGGGCCACCGGCGGCGCCGCGTTGCCGAGCAGGGCCAGGGTCTGGTCCACCGGCTGCGGCAGGCGCAGGCCGGCTGCCGAGGCCAGCCCGCCCAGCAGCACCGACCAGGGCAGCGGGTTGACCAGCATGCCGCGCAGCGCCTGGCGCAGCGCCATGGCCATGCCGTGCGCGCCCGCGCCGTCCAGGCGGGACAGGGCGATGCAGGCCGAGCTGGTGATCACCATGTCGATCGCCATCACCTGCACCACCGGGCCGGCCGCGGCCTGCGAGAGCAGGGCCACGATCAGCGGCACGCCCATGAAGCCGGTGTTGGGAAAGGCGGTGACCAGGGCGCCGAAGGCCGCGTCGTTCCAGTTCCAGCCGCCGCGCCGGGCGTAGAGCAGGGCCAGCGCCACCATCAGGATGCCGGCGCCAAGGTAGACCGCGGCGGTGCGCGGATCCAGCAGCTGGGCCAGCGGCGCGCCCGCGCCGAAGCGGAACAGCATGCAGGGCAGGGCGAAATACAGCACGAAGCTGTTCAGGTCGGGAATCGCGGTGATGGAGAGCATGCCGCGCCGGGCGGCGAGATAGCCGATCAGCACCAGGGCGAAGAAGGGAAAGGTGACGGCGAAGACGGATGACACGGTGGGGTGCTGGGGGCGGTGGGGCGGAAGGCGGCGGACGCGCCGTTATCATGCCCGGCTGGCCGCGCGGCCGCCGCCCGCCGCGCCGATTCCCGACGGCGCCCCTGGCCGTGCGCTTTTTCTCCTTCCCCCGCCTCCCGTTTTCCCTCCCCCATGTCCGGTCTCAACTTCGCCCAGCAAGAAGCCGTCAACTACCTGCACGGCCCCTGCCTGGTGCTGGCCGGCGCCGGCTCGGGCAAGACACGGGTGATCACCATGAAGATCGGCCGGCTGATCCAGACCGGCCTGGCGCCCAAATCCATCGCCGCCATCACCTTCACCAACAAGGCGGCCAGCGAGATGCGCGAGCGGGCGCAGCACCTGATCGGCAAGCAGGCCAAGGACGTGGCCGTCTGCACCTTCCACGCCCTGGGCGTGCGCCTGATGCGCGAGGACGGCGCGGTGCTGGGCCTGAAGCCCCAGTTCAGCATCCTCGACGCCAACGACGTGGTCGGCATCATCAAGGACGCCGCCGGCGGCACCACCGACGCGGCCACCGCCCGCATCTGGCAGTGGACCATCAGCAAGTGGAAGAACATGGGCCTGAGCAGCGCCGAGGCGCTGGCCGTGGCGGCGGACGACAACGAACGCATCATCGCCAAGGTGATGGAGCGCTACGAGGAGCGCCTGACCGCCTACCAGAGCGTGGACTTCGACGACCTGATCGGCATGCCGCTGCGCCTTCTGCGCGACCATCCGGAGGTGCGCGAGAAGTGGCAGAAGACCCTCAACCACGTGCTGGTCGACGAATACCAGGACACCAACGCCACCCAGTACGAGCTGTTGAAGCTGCTGGTCGGCGAGCGCGGCCGCTTCACCGCGGTGGGCGATGACGACCAGTCCATCTACGGCTGGCGCGGCGCCACGCTGGACAACCTCAAGAAGCTGCCGGTCGACTACGCCACCCTCAAGGTCATCAAGCTGGAGCAGAACTACCGCTCCACCAGCGCCATCCTGCGCGCGGCCAACAACGTCATCCAGCCCAATCCCAAGCTCTATCCCAAGACCCTGTTCTCGGAGCTGGGCGAGGGCGAGCCGGTGCGGGTGGTCGATGCCGACAGCGAGGAGCACGAGGCCGAACGCGCCGTGGCCCGCATCCAGAGCCTGCGCGAGACCTCGCAGCACAAGGAGTGGCGCTCCTTCGCCGTGCTCTACCGCGCCAACCACATGGCCAAGCCCTTCGAGAAGGCGCTGCGCCGGGCCAACATCCCCTACAAGGTCTCGGGCGGCACCGGCTTCTTCGACCGCGCCGAGATCCGCGACCTGTGCTCCTGGCTGCGCCTGTGGGTCAACAACGACGACGACCCGGCCTTCCTGCGCGCCATCACCACACCCAAGCGCGGCATCGGCCACACCACGCTGGGCAAGCTCGGTGAATACAGCAGCAGCTACAAGCTCAGCCTGTTCGCCGCGCTGTTCTCGTCCTCCCTGGCCGCGCTGATGCCCGAGCGGGCCATGGCCCAGCTGCTGGAGTTCGGCCGCTACATCAACGACCTGGAATACCGCGCCCGCCGCACCATAGGCGCGGAGGACTCCAAGGCCTTCCTGCTGGAATGGCTCAAGGAAATCGGCTACGAGCAGCACCTGCTCGACAGCGAGGACAGCGAGAAGGTCGGCGCCGCCCGCTGGGGCAATGTGCTGGACTTCATCGACTGGATGTCGCAGCGCAGCGGCGGTGTCATCGACGACGCCTCCGGCGCCAACATCCCCAGCCCCACCAAGAGCCTGCTGGAGGTGGTGCAGACGGTGTCGCTGCTGTCCACCATCAGCGAGCGCGAGAAGGACCAGGACGTGGTCACCCTCTCCACCCTGCACGCCTCCAAGGGCCTGGAGTGGCCGCATGTGATGCTGATCGGCGTGAACGAAGGCCTGCTGCCCTTCAAGCTCGAAGACGACAACGGCCGCCAGAAGGTGGTCAGCGCCGAGACCACCCAGCGCCTCGAGGAAGAGCGCCGCCTGATGTACGTGGGCATCACCCGCGCCCAGCGCACCCTGGCCGTCAGCTGGACCAAACGCCGCAAGAAGGGCCGCGAGATGGTGGCCGCCATGCCCAGCCGCTTCATCGCCGAGATGGGCCTGGACAAGACCACCGCCAAGGAAGACCCGCGCGAGAAGCTGCGGGCGCTGCGCGCCGAATTCGCCAAGCGGGCGGAGGCCTCGGCCAGTGCCGCCAAGTCGCAGGCCTGAGCGCGCCGACGCACCAAACTGCGGCGCAGGAAAGCGCGGTATCCGACACGCCGGCAGGGAAACCCCGGGTAGCATGCTCACGCCCCGGCCGCAGGCCCGCCGTCAGGGCCCTCGATTCCCCCAGCCCCGGACGAAAGCCTCCCCGATGCCCCCGACGACACCTTCTTCGATGCCGCCCGCGGCACGCCGCCTGCCCGCCAGTCTTGCTGCTGGCGCGGTGCTGCTGGCCCTGGCGCCCGGCGCGTTCGCCCAGGCCAAGCCGGCCGCGAATGCCAAGGCGCCGGTCGCGCAGCTCACCCCCCAGCGCGCCGCCGCCGTCACCGCCTGGCAGCAATGCCAGGCTCTCACGGCCGGCAACGAACGCCTGGCCTGCTTCGACCAATGGGCCAGCAGCCAGCAGAAGCTGGTCGACCAGGTGGAGCAGCGCTCGGCCGACGCCTCGGCCGTGTCCAACAACCCGCCGCCGGGTGCCGCCGCCTCGGCGATCAAGGCCGATGTCACCGCCGCCCTGGCCAGCGCCCAGCCCGCCACCGCGCCGGGCGGCGCGACCACCGCCACCGCCTCCACCGGCATCATCGGCGTCGGCCTGGAGCAGGGCTGCAAGGACCGTCAGTTCTCCGACCTGTCGCGCTTCTGGGAACTGGAGTCCGGCAGCAACTGCCCGACCTTCAGCCTGCGCGGATTCCGGGCCAACAGCCTGTCGGTAATCGGCTCCAACTCGGTCAACCAGCAGCCGACCTCGCTCAATCCCGCCAACAGCGCCACCACCACCAGCGACTACCGCAAGGAAGAGGTGCGGCTGCAGCTGTCGGTGCGCACCAAGCTGGCCAGCGGCCTGCTGACCCCGGCCGATGCGCCGCTGCGCGACTCGCTGTGGCTGGCCTACAGCCAGCAGTCCTACTGGCAGTTCTTCAACAGCGGCCTGTCGCGGCCCTTCCGCAGCACCGACTACGAACCCGAGGCGATCTACGTCTACCCCACCACCGCCGACCTGCCCTTCGGCTGGAAGTGGCGCTACAGCGGCGCCGGCCTGGTGCACCAGTCCAACGGCCAGAGCGATCCGCTCTCGCGCAGCTGGAACCGCGTCTACCTGATGGCCGGTTTCGAGAAGGACAACAGCTACACCGTCACCGGCCGCATCTGGAAGCGCCTGCACGAGTCCGCCGCCGACGACAACAACCCGGGCATCTCCAACTACATCGGCCGCGGCGAAGTGGCCGTCACCTGGAACCCCAGCACCCGCAACACCTTCATCGCCACGCTGCGCGGCTCGCCCGGCGGCGAGGCCCATGGCTCGGGCCGGCTGGAATGGCTGCGCTCCATCGGCGACGGCAAGGGCAACAGCTACAGCGGGCTGCGTTTCCACACCCAGCTGTTCAGCGGCTATGGGGACAGCCTGATCGACTACAACCGCAAGCGCACGGTCTTGAGCGTCGGTTTCTCCATCGTCGATTTCTGATCCGACCCTGCGCCAGACAAAAGGCCCTGCCGGATCGCTCCGGCAGGGCCTTTTTGTTGGACTGGATGTCGACTCAGGTCAGACGTTTGAGGAGAGAGGACGTATCCCAACGCTGCCCACCCATCAGCTGCACATCGCCGTAGAACTGGTCCACCAGCGCCGTCACCGGCACCCGCGCGCCGTTGCGGCGGGCCTCGTCCAGCACCAGGCCCAGGTCCTTGCGCATCCAGTCGACGGCGAAGCCGAATTCGAACTGGCCCTGCACCATGGTCTTGCCGCGGTTGTCCATCTGCCAGCTCTGGGCGGCGCCCTTGCCGATCACTTCCAGGGCCTTGCCCATGTCGAGCCCGGAACGCTGGCCGAAGGCGATGGCTTCGGAGAGGCCCTGCACGATGCCGGCGATGCAGATCTGGTTGCACATCTTGGTGAGCTGGCCGGCTCCGGCCTCGCCCATCAGGGTGACAGCGCGCGAGAAGGCGGCTGCCACCGGCTCGATCACGGCGAAGGGCTCGGCGTCGCCGCCGCACATCACCGTGAGCGCGCCGTTCTGGGCGCCGGCCTGGCCGCCGGAGACGGGTGCGTCGATGAACTGCAGGCCCAGCGCGCGGGCGGCGGCGTACAGCTCGCGCGCCACGTCGGCGGAGGCGGTGGTGTGGTCCACGAAGATCGCGCCCTTGTCCATGCCGGCCAGCGCGCCGTCGTCCTGGCGGCCGCCCTCGCCATCGGGCGTGCCCAGCACGACCGCGCGCAGGTCGTCGTCGTTGCCGACGCAGCAGAAGACGATCTCGGCGCCCTGCGCTGCTTCACGCGGCGTGGCTGCATGGCTGCCGCCGAACTCGTCCGCCCAGGCCCGGGCCTTGGCGGCGGTG
The DNA here is from genome assembly GCF_009906855.1 of Xylophilus rhododendri. NCBI lineage: Bacteria > Pseudomonadati > Pseudomonadota > Betaproteobacteria > Burkholderiales > Xylophilus > Xylophilus rhododendri. Next base: position 2,281,694 of record NZ_CP047650.1, on the reverse strand, counting down.
CGGTTGAAGACGGTGACCTGGTGGCCCGCCAGCTGCAGATGGCCGGCCATCGGCCCGCCCATCACACCCAGTCCCAGGAAGGCGACCTTGCGGGAAGGGGTGGCGGAATAGGTTTTGGAGTTGAGTGTGCTCATGGATGACAGCTTAAGCCAGTCGATATGACCGGCCGATCAAACGATCTGCAGGTGCTCGGTTCCGCTGGAGAGATCCTGCTGCGCCTTGGCCCGCTGGCTGTTGAGCTTGATCTGCAGCCGCAGGTCGTTGAGCGAGTCGGCATTGCGCAGCGCGTCCTCGTAGGTGACCGCGTTGCTCTCGTACAGGTCGAACAGCGCCTGGTCGAAGGTCTGCATGCCCAGGTTGCGGCTCTTCTTCATGATCTCCTTGATCTCGGAGACATCGCCCTTGAAGATCAGGTCGGCGATCAGTGGCGTGTTCAGCATCACCTCCACCGCCGCGGCCCGGCCCTTGCCGTCCTGCACCGGGATCAGGCGCTGCGAGATCATGGCCTTCAGGTTGAGCGAGATATCCATCAGCAGTTGCTGGTGTCGCTCCTCGGGGAAGAAGTTGATGATGCGGTCGATCGCCTGGTTGGCGCTGTTGGCATGCAGGGTGGCCAGGCAGAGGTGGCCGGTCTCGCTGAAGGAGATCGCATGCTCCATCGTCTCCTTGTCGCGGATCTCGCCCATCAGGATCACGTCGGGCGCCTGGCGCAGGGTGTTCTTCAGCGCGATCTCCCAGTTGTCGGTATCGAGCCCGACCTCGCGCTGGGTGACGACGCAGTTCTTGTGCGGATGCACGAACTCCACCGGATCCTCGATGGTGATGATGTGGCCGTAGGAATTCTCGTTGCGCCAGTCCACCATGGCCGCCAGCGTGGTCGACTTGCCCGAGCCGGTGGCGCCCACCAGGATGCACAGGCCGCGTTTGGCCATCACCACTTCCTTGAGCGCCGTCGGCATGCGCAGGGTGTCGAGCGTGGGGATGTTGGTCGGGATCAGCCGCAGCACCATGCCGACCTTGCCCTGCTGCACGAAGGCGTTCACGCGAAAGCGCCCGATGCTGGCCGGCGAGATGGCGAAGTTGCACTCCTTGGTGCGCTCGAATTCCGAGGCCTGCCGGTCGTTCATGATGGAGCGGGCCAGCGACAGCGTGTGCGCCGCGCTCAGCGGCTGGGGCGAGACCTTGGTGAGCTTGCCGTCCACCTTCATCGCCGGCGGGAAATCGGCGGTGATGAACATGTCGCTGCCGCCGCGGCTGATCATCAGCTTGAGCAGGTCGTTGATGAATTTACTGGCCTGATCGCGTTCCATGACTCGTTTCCCCGGGGCTGCCGGCGGTTTACTTGTTCTCGCCCAGGCTGGCGCTGACCATGCGCAGCCGCAGCGACAGCTTGCGGGCCAGCAGCGCCACCAGGTGGCAGGCGGTGTGCGGCTCGGCGTCCATCATCTCGTCCATGGCTTCGGCGCTGAGCACGGCCACGTCGCAGTCGGTCAGCGTGGTGCAGGCCGAGAAACGCAGGCCGCTGTCGAGCAGCGACATCTCGCCCAGGATGTCGCCCGGGCGGGTTTCGGCCAGGCGCAGGCGTTCACCCCAGGGCTGGCGGCGGTCCACCGAGATGCCGCCTTCGAGCAGCACCAGCATGAAGTTGCCGTACTCGTCCTGGCGGATGATCTCGCGCCCCGCGGGCACCGTGGCGAAGTGGAAGAAGCGCTCCAGCAGGGCGATGCGTTCGGGCTCCAGCGAGCACATGTGCTTGTCGCGCGCCCAGAGGTGCTGCATCAGCTTGATGCCGCGGCCGGCGGCCAGCCGGCGAGCGCCGATCTCCACCGCACGTGCGTCCCAGGGCACCAGCAGGGTGGCATCCACGCCCTGGTCGGCAAAGGCGGTGGAGAAGAAGACCGAGTCGGTCGCCTCGCCGGCAGGGGTCGGGGGTACCGGATTCCTGCCGAGCAGTCCGAGGATGCCTTTCATGCACTTTTCTCCCAATGGCTTGTGGCCTGTCGATTAAAGAACACGTTCGCCTTTTTCAGCCGGGGAAGTTTTCCGGGCTCTTGGCCTTGGAGCGCGCCTCGGCGGGCGCGATGATGTTGCGCCGCACCAGGTCGGTCAGGTTCTGGTCCAGGGTCTGCATGCCCACGCCGTTGCCGGTCTGGATGGCCGAGTACATCTGCGCGATCTTGGACTCGCGGATCAGGTTGCGGATGGCCGAGGTGCCCAGCATGATCTCGTGCGCCGCCACGCGGCCGGTGCCGTCCTTGGTCTTGCACAGGGTCTGCGAAATCACGGCCTGCAGCGATTCGGAAAGCATCGCCCGCACCATGTCCTTCTCCTCGGCGGGGAACACGTCGACGATACGGTCGATGGTCTTGGCGGCCGAAGAGGTGTGCAGGGTGCCGAAGACCAGGTGGCCGGTCTCGGCGGCGGTCATGGCCAGGCGGATGGTTTCCAGGTCGCGCATTTCGCCGACCAGGATGGCGTCCGGATCCTCGCGCAGGGCCGAACGCAGGGCCGAGGCGAAGCTCCTGGTGTGCGGGCCGACCTCGCGCTGGTTGATCAGGCACTTCTTGGATTCGTGCACGAACTCGATCGGGTCTTCCACCGTCAGGATGTGGCCGTGCTCGTTCTCGTTGAGGTAGTTGACCATGGCGGCCAGCGTGGTCGACTTGCCGGAGCCGGTCGGGCCGGTCACCAGCACCAGGCCGCGCGGCTTCATGGCCAGGTCGGCGAAGATCTTGGGCGCGTTGAGTTGCTCCAGCGTCAGGATCTTCGAGGGAATCGTGCGGAACACCGCGCCCGCGCCGCGGTTCTGGTTGAAGGCGTTCACCCGGAAACGCGCCAGGCCTTCGATCTCGAAGGAGAAGTCGATCTCCAGGAACTCCTCGTACACCTTGCGCTGGGTGTCGTTCATGATGTCGTAGACCATCGAATGGACCATCTTGTGGTCCAGCGGCTCGACATTGATGCGGCGCACGTCGCCGTGGACCCGGATCATCGGCGGCAGGCCTGCCGACAGATGCAGGTCGGAGGCCTTGTTCTTCACGCTGAAGGCCAGCAACTGTGTGATATCCACTCAAGCTCCCTACTGATTAGCCGGATCGTTTTGCTACGCTCCGGACCATTATGACAACGATCTGTAACACTCTGGAGGCAGTTGGCGAACGCATCGCCGCCGCCTGCCGGGCGGCCGGCCGCAACGCAGGCGAAGTGCGCCTGCTGGCCGTCTCCAAGACCTTCGGCGCCGACGCGGTGCAGGAGGCGCTGCAAGCGGGCCAGACGGCCTTCGGCGAGAACTACCTGCAGGAGGCAGCCGCCAAGATCGATGCGCTGCCGGGCCTGGACATCGAATGGCATTGCATCGGCCCGATCCAGTCCAACAAGACGCGGCTGGCGGCCGGGAAGTTCGACTGGGTGCAGTCGGTGGACCGACTGAAGATCGCCGAGCGCCTGTCCGAGCAGCGGCCGGCCGGCATGGCCCCGCTCAACATCTGCCTGCAGGTCAATATCGACGGCGGCGCCAACAAGTCAGGCGTGGCGCCGCAGGACCTGCCCGAACTGGCCCGCGCTGTCGCGGCGCTGCCGAACCTGCGCCTGCGCGGGTTGATGACGATTCCCGAGCCGGCGGCCGACTACGCGGGTCAGCTGGCGGTGCACCGCCGTGCACGCGAGCTGTTCGATGCGCTCGTCGCGCAGGGCCTGCCGCTGGACACGCTGTCGATGGGCATGTCGGGCGACATCGAGGCCGCCATCGCCGCCGGCAGCACCATGGTGCGGGTCGGCTCGGCCATCTTCGGCAGCCGGCCGCCTGCGCCTGCCGCCGCCGCCGCGGACTGAAGCAAACCGCGCCTCAGGCGGCGCGCACCGGCTGCGCCGAAGCCGGGCTCTCGCCGTACGACTGCACCTTGCCCACCCACCACATCGCCAGCACGATGCAGGCGCAGCACACCCAGCCGTTGGTGCCGTAGCCGGAGATGTGGCCGGAGGGCGAGATGGTCAGCATCAGCCCGCCGATCCAGGCGCCGGTGCCGGTGGCGATCTGCTGCACCGCCGAGTTCACGCTCATGAAGGCGCCGCGCCGGTGCGGCTCGGGCACGGTGGTCAGCAGCGCCTGCACCGGGATCATGCGGGCGTTGCCGCTGACGATGAAGAAGGGGAAGAACAGGATCAGCCCCCACAGCGGCAGCTGCGGCAGGTGCGTCATGAACAGCGCCGGCAGCAGCGAGCACAGGGCGGCGATGCGGAACACCTCGCGTTTGCCGAAGCGGTCGGCCATGCGGCCCACCGCACGCGAGGTGAAGAACATGGCGGCGCCGCCGGCCATGTAGATCAGCGAGATGCTCTCCGGCTGCACCCCCAGGTTGCCCACGAAGTTGGGCGAGATGAAGGGCACGATCAGCATGTGCGCGCCCATCACCAGCGCGGTCAGCGCGAAGCCGCGCAGGTGCGCCGGCTCGCGCATCAGCGACCACAGGTCCGGCAGGGTGCGCGACAGCGGCACCGCCGGCACCCGGATATGCGCGGTGAGCGAGGGGATCACCTTCCAGGCGCCGACCCAGATCGCCACCGACAGCACCACCAGCTCGAAGAAGGGCGAACTCCAGCCGAAATGCGCGCCCAGCACCACGCCCAGCGGCACGCCGGCGACGGCCGCCAGCGAGAAGGAGGTCATCACCACCCCCATGGCCGCGCCGCGCCGCTGCGGCGGGATCACGTCGCCGATGATGGCCAGCACCAGCGAGCCCAGCACGCCGCCGGTCAGGCCGGCGAAGGCGCGCGACAGCAGCAGGGCGTGGTAGTTGGTGGCCAGCGCGCAGATCAGGTTCGACAGCGCGAACAGCGCATACACCACCAGCAGCAGCCTGCGGCGGTCGAAGCGGTCGATATAGGTGGCGGCCAGCAGGCCCGAGATGCCGGCGCACCAGGAATAGGCCGACACCGCCGCGGCGAAGGCCGCCGGTCCCACCGTGAAGGCCTGCATGATCTGCGGCCCCATCGGCATCATCACCATGAAGTCCACAATGATGGTGAACTGGGTCAGTGCGAGCAGCCAGAGCAGGGCGCGTTCCCGGCCCGGAGCCAGGAGTGGAGCCGCGGTGGGAACGGGAGGAGTCATGGCGTGAAGGGGCGGTATCGCGCTGCGAAAAGCCCATGAGCCTAGCAGCGATCGCCCTGGCTCGCCCGCAGCACGCCCCAAGCCTGTGCCGGGTGCTCTGGTTTAGAGCGTGCTCTGGCCGAACAGGCTCTGCAGCAGCTCCACCGCCACTTCCGCCGTGCGGTTGCGCACGTCGAGCGCGGGATTGACCTCCACCACGTCGAGCGAGCCGAGCCGCCCGGTGTCCGCGATCATCTCCATGCACAGCTGCATCTCGCGGTAGCTGGGCCCGCCGCGCACCGCGGTGCCCACGCCGGGCGCGTCGGCCGGGTCCAGGCAGTCGACGTCGAAACTCACATGCAGATGGGTGTTGTCGTCCACGTCCATCAAGGCCTCGGTCATGGCCGCGCGCATGCCGTGCTCGTCGATGTAGCGCATGTCGTAGACCGACAGGCCGAAGCTGCGGATGGCCAGGCGCTCGCCCGGGTCCACGCTGCGGATGCCCAGGAAATCGATGTCCTGCGCGCGGATCGCCTGGGCACTGCCGCTCCAGCCGCTGAGCGCCGCCGGCCCGCGCCCCAGCAGGCAGGCCACCGGCATGCCGTGCAGATTGCCGCTGGGGCTGGTGGCCTCGGTGTTCACATCGGTATGGGCATCCAGCCAGAGCACCCGCAGCGGCTTGCCTTCGCGCCGGCAATGCGCCGCCACCGCGCTGATCGAGCCGATCGCCAGGCAGTGGTCGCCGCCCATCATCACCGGCACCGCGTCCTCGGCCAGCGAGAGCGACACCGCATCGAACACCGCCCGGTTCCAGGCCACCACCTCTTCCAGGTTGTGGTGCGGCTCGTGGGCCGAGGCCCGCTCCAGCGCCAGCGGGCCGGCCAGATTGCCCTGGTCCTGCACCTCCAGGCCCAGCTGGCGCAAGGCCGGGGCGATGCCGGCCACCCGCAGCGCCTCGGGGCCCATGCTGCAGCCGCGCACGCTGGCGCCGACGTCGGTCGGCGCGCCTATCAGGTGGACACGGGTCTGCATGGCGGAGCCTCCGGAACGAGCAAAAAAGGAATTGTGCGCGAGGCGGCATAGGGGCTCCGGATGCGGGTTTTCTTGAATCGATTGTTTACATGCAATCAATTGTTTTACTGCTGTAAGTGGGCGCATGCATTTGGGGTCGCCTCGAATAATCGATTTCGCTTTTTCCACCCATCCGAGCCGCCAGCCCGCCGCCGTGCCGGGAACGCCGCTCCCGCCGTTTCAGGAATCGATCTCATGTCCATGCAGCTCGCCATGCCCGCGCCGCAGCAGATCGCTGCGTCCTTCGCCGTCGATGCGGCCGATCTCGCCGATCCCGACCTGCCCCCCTTGCTGATCTTTCGGGCCGACAGCGCCCCCTGGCCCGCCCGGCCGCGGGAGCGCGCCGTGCACCAGTGGGCCGACGTGGCCCGGCTGACCGAGGAGCCGGCCGGCTTCTACCTGGGCCGCGGCCTGAAGGCGAGCGACGCCGATGCGCTGCTCGACCGCATCCGCCGCTCGCCCTGGTGGTATCTGCCGGTGCTCTCGGCGCCGGGCCGCACGGCGCCGCTGGCCGATGCCGCGGCCGACCTGGTCGACGCGCTGGACATCTGCGACCGCGCCCGCGCCGCCCGCGAGGAACTGGGCCTGTCGCCCAACGGCCTGCCGCTGATCGAGCGCCTGCTGTATTTCCTGCAGGTGCGCGAGGGCAGCCAGCTCTGGCCCGAGCGCGACCGGCGCCACAAGTTGCTCTACCGCTATCCCCTGGCCGAGGCGCTGGCCAGCCCGCACGACGACGTCGGCTCCTGCCTGGCCACCATGCTGCGCGGCCGCCTGCTGGAGCCCGCCAAGCTGGTCGACCGCACCCGCCACTGCTGCCGCTGCAACAGTGCGCACATCCATTTCGTGGAGGTCTGCCCGACCTGCGGTGGCCTGGACATCCGCACCACCGCCGCCTTGCCCTGTTTCGCCTGCGGCTACGTGGCGCCGGAAAGCGACTTCCTGCGCCGCGACGGCCTGGTCTGCCCGCGCTGCGATGCGGCCGAGCCGAACATCGGCGTGGACGAGGAGGAGCCCATCCTGCAGCAGGTCTGCGGCCACTGCCAGAAGGCCTTCGCCACCAGCGTGACGCAGGCCCATTGCCTGGACTGCGACCACGTCTGCAGCCCGGACGAACTGGAGATCCGCGAGATCGCCTCCCTGCGCCTGACCGCCGCCGGCCAGGCCTATCTGCGCACCGGCTCGCGCCAGCAGCCGCTGGCGGTGTTCGACACCCTCAACTCGGTGCAGCCGCAGGAGTTCATCCGCACGGTGGACTGGGCGCTGGCCGCGCAGTCGCGCCGCGCCGAGGTGGGCTTCGGCCTGCTGCTGGTCTCCCTGCACGACACCGGCCTGCTGCAGGACGGCAGCCCCCTGGCCACCCGGCTGACGCTGAGCCTGGCCGAGTTCGCGCGCCAGCTGCGCGGCCTGATCCGCGCCTCGGACAACACCACTCGCATCAACGGCGACCGTCTCTGGTTCTACCTGCCCTTCTCCGATGCGCTCGGCGCGCGCCGGCGTATCGACGGCGTGCTGGCCCTGGCGGAGTTCCGCGAGCTGGTGAAGGAGCTGCGCATCGATGTGCGCGGCATGCAGCTGCCCGAGCGGCGCAACTCGGGCGAGGATGCGGCGGCGCTGATGAAGCGGCTGGGCGGCTGAGAGTCCGTCTCCAAAATATGTATCTTTGTGTTTGCGGACTAATGCCGCCTGGCCGGTCCGGCCGGACTAGAACCTGGGCAGCTCCGCAAACCTCTGCACCCCGCCGCGCACCACTTCCCGGCCGTACTCGGCGCAGCGGGCCAGGGTGGGGATGACCTTGCCCGGGTTCAGCACGCTGGCCGGGTCGAACGCATGCTTGACGCCCAGCATCTGCGCGTTCTCCTCGGCGCTGAACTGCACACACATGCTGTTGAGCTTCTCCACGCCCACGCCATGTTCGCCCGACACCGTGCCGCCCATGGCCACGCTGGTCTCCAGGATGTCGGCGCCGAAGAGTTCGCAGCGGTGCAGCTGGTCCGGATCGTTGGCATCGAAGAGCACCAGCGGATGCAGGTTGCCGTCGCCGGCATGGAAGACGTTGCAGCAGCGCAGGCCGTACTTCTGCTCCATCGCCTGGATGGCGAGCAGGATGTCGGCCAGGCGCTTGCGCGGAATGGTCGAATCCAGGCACATGTAGTCGGGGCTGATGCGGCCGGAGGCGGGGAAGGCGTTCTTGCGGCCGCTCCAGAAACGCAGGCGCTCGGCCTCGTCGGCGCTGCAGGTGATGGCGGTGGCGCCGCAGCCGCGCAGCACGGCGGTCATGCGGTCTATCTCCTCGGCCACCTCCTCGGGTGTGCCGTCGGATTCGCAGAGCAGGATGGCCTCGGCTTCCAGGTCGTAGCCGGCGTGCACATAGTCCTCGACGGCGATGGTCATGGGTTTGTCCATCATCTCCAGGCCGGCCGGGATGATGCCGGCGGCGATCACCGCGGCCACCGCGTCGCCGGCTTTGCGGATGTCGTCGAAGCTGGCCATGATGCAGCGCGCCAGGCGTGGCTTGGGCACCAGTCGCACGGTGACCTCGGTCACCACCGCCAGCATGCCTTCGCTGCCGACCAGCACGGCCAGCAGGTCCAGGCCGGCCACGTCCAGCGCCTCGGAGCCGAACTCCACCGGCTCGCCGTCGGCGGTGAAACCACGGGCGCGCAACACGTTGTGCACCGTCAGGCCGTATTTCAGGCAGTGCACGCCGCCGGAGTTCTCGGCCACGTTGCCGCCGATGGTGCAGGCGATCTGGCTGGACGGGTCGGGCGCGTAGTAGAGGCCGTGCGGCGCGGCCGCCTCGCTGATCGCCAGGTTGCGAACGCCGCACTGCACGATGGCGGTGCGGGCGCGGGCGTCGATCTTCAGGATCTTGTTGAAGCGCGCCAGCGACAGCGTCACGCCGCGTGCGTGCGGCAGGGCGCCGCCGGACAGCCCCGTGCCCGCGCCGCGCGCCACCACCGGCACGCCCAGGCGGTGGCAGGTGCGCAGCACGGCCTGCACCTGGTCCTCGGTCTCGGGCAGCACCACGGCCATCGGCCGCTGGCGGTAGGCGCTCAGGCCGTCGCATTCGTAGGGTGTGGTGTCCTCGCTCTGCCACAGGATGGCGTGCGCGGGCAGCACCTGCGAAAGGGCGGCGACGGCGGCGCGCTGCTCGGTGGCGGTGGGGGGCGCAGCGGTGATGTCCATGGCGTGGCTTCTGCGGGATTCGTTTGTCGGAGCTAGAGCGTGGCGCGCACCCGCGAGAAGGCGCTCCAGAAGGCCGCGTCCTGCGTGGTCGCGAAGTTGATGCGCATCAGGGTGGACGCCTGCCGGCCGGCGAGGAACAAGGCGCCCGGCGCCAGCAGATAGCCATCGTCGAACATCCGCTGGGCCAGCAAATCGGTATCGACCCCGGTATCCACCCAGCCGAACAGCCCCGCCGGCTCGGCGGCGAACACGCAGCCGGCCGCGCGCGCCAGCTCCACGCTGCGGTTGCGCGCCGCATCCAGCCGGATGCGCACCCGCTCGGCATGGCGGCGCAGCTGGCCCTGTTCCATGCAGATGGCGAGAGCCTGCTCCAGCAGGGTGGGGGTGGTCAGCGTGGCCAGCAGCTTGGTGTCGAGCAGGCGTTCCACCAGGGGCGCCGGCGCGGCCAGGTAGCCCACACGCCAGTTGGGCGCCAGGATCTTGGCGAAGCCGCCCACGTAGATGGTGCGCTGCAGGCCGTCCAGGGCGGTCAGCCGGGTGGCGTGTTCGGGCGCGATGTGGCCGTAGGTGTCGTCCTCGACGATGTGGAAATCGAAGGCCTGCGCCAGCTGCAGCAGCCGGTGCGCCGCGCCCGGCGCCAGGCTGTAGCCGGTGGGGTTGTGCAGCACACTCACACTCACGAAGAGCCTGGGCGCATGGGTCTGGCAGTAACGCGCCATGACGTCCAGGTCGGGCCCGTCGGCGCGGCGCGGCACCGGCAGCACCCGCATGCCCAGGGCTTCGAGCCGGGCGAATTCCACCGACCAGCCCGGCTCCTCCACCAGCACCGGATCGCCGGCCTTCAGCAGGGTGCGGCTGACGATGTCCAGCGCATGGGTGGCGCCCACGGTGGTCATGATCTGTTCGGCCGTCGCCGGTATGTGCTGCGCCGCCAGCCGGTGCGCCAGCAGGGCGCGCAGGCCGGCATCGCCCATCGGTTCGCCGTATTGCAGCGAGGCCTTCGCCCAGGCCTTGCTGGCGGCCACCTTGCGCACGGCGGCCGGCAGGGCCGGCAGGTCGATCCAGTCGGCCGGCAGCACACCCGAGCCCGGCTGCGGCCGGGAAGACTGGTGGAACATGCCGCGGATCAGCGCGGTGGCATGCATGCCGGAGCCCGCCGGCAGCGGACCGGCATCGGGCGCCTGGCCGGCAGCCGCGGGCGGCACCGGCAGGGCCAGCGTGTCGCGCACGAAGAAGCCGCGCTGGCGCCGCGCCTCCACCAGGCCCTGGGCCAGCAGCACGTCGTAGGCGGCCACTACCGTGTGCGGGCTGACCTCGTGCTGGCGCGCGCATTCGCGCACCGAGGGCAGCCGGGCCCCCGGCGCCAGCAGCCGGGCGCGGATGCGCTCGGCGAAGCGGCCGGCCAGCTGCTCGGTCAGGGTCTGCGATGCGGTGCGGGTGAGCATGGGGCGACTGTACGTCCTGCCCCGCAGCCCCCCGAAACGCCGCACCGAATGCGTGCCGCCGCGCTGGCATGCATGTTGCTCATCCATAAATAGAACCTTGTTCCACTCAGTAGAACTTTTCTTTTTAAGGATGCGCCCGATGCCTGCTACCCGAGACCTCTCCCGCCTGCGGCCCCTGCTCTTCGTGTCCCTGCTGTTCTGCGGCGCGGTCCACGCCGAGGGCAAGATCGTGGCCGCCTCCGACGTGGGCTACCAGCCCTTCTCCTCGGCCAAGCCCAGCGGCGGCTACGAGGGCATCGACATCGACATCGCCGCGGCGCTGTCCAAGGAGATGGGCAAGACCATCGAGGTGATGGACCAGCCCTGGTCCACAACCTTCGCCGGCCTCAACGCCAAGAAGTTCGACATGGTGCTGTCGCCGGCCATGATCACCAAGGAGCGTTCCGAGCAGGTGCTGTTCGCCCAGGCCTACGGCGACGCCACCTACCAGTTCGTGCTGAAGAAGGGCGGCGTGAAGGTCAGCACGCCCGCCGACCTCAAGGGCAAGGTCATCGCCGTCAACAAGGGCAACCTGTTCGACAAGTGGCTCACCGCCCGCCAGGCCGAATTCGGCTGGACCATCAACCGCTACGACAAGAACAGCGACGCCATCCAGTCGGTGGCCAGCGGCCAGACCGACGCCGCCCTGGTCTACAGCGCCGTCGCCGGCTACGTGGCCAAGCAGAGCCCGGTGCTGGCCACCTCCGACTACGTGATCAACAACGGCGAGGTCTACGGCTACGGCTTCCGCAAGGACGACAAGGCCAACCGCGACGCGGTCGACCTGGCCCTGCAGTGCCTGAAGAAGAACGGCACCCTGGCGGCCATCTACAAGAAGTGGACCGGCCTGGAGGCGCTGCCCGACGGCGCCATGATGAAGGTCAGCGCCGGTGTCGGCCAGCCGGGCTTCGCCGGCTACGACGCCAGCGTTCCCGCCCCGAAGTGCAAATGAAGGCCATGGCGGCAGAGACCTGGCTGGCCGGCGAGGCGGCCCGGGCCGCCGCGCCCGAGGCAGCGCCGGCGAAGACGGTGGTCGAGCTGGTCAAGGTGCGCAAGAGCTACGGCCAGACCGAGGTGCTCAAGGGCATCGACCTGCGGGTGCGCCAGGGTGAGTGCGTCTTCCTGATCGGGCCCTCGGGCTCGGGCAAGAGCACGCTGCTGCGCTGCTGCAACCGCCTGGAGGAGCTGAGCTCCGGCGACGTGCTGGTCGACGGCGTGAACATCTACTCGCCCCATGTGGACGTGAACCGGCTGCGCACGCAGATGGGCATGGTGTTCCAGTCCTTCAACCTCTATCCGCACATGAGCGCCCTGGGCAACGTCACCCTGGCCCTGCGCCATGTGCTGGGCAAGGGGCGCGAGGAGGCCGACGCCATCGGCCACGCCATGTTGAAGCGCGTGGGCCTGTCCGACCGCGCCGGGCATTTCCCCTCGCAGCTCTCGGGCGGACAGCAGCAGCGCGTGGGCATCGCCCGCACCCTGGCGCTGCAGCCCAAGGTGGTGCTGTTCGACGAGCCCACCAGCGCGCTCGATCCGGAGCTGGTCAACGGCGTGCTGCAGACCATGCGCGAGCTGCGCGACAGCGGCATGACCATGATGGTGGTCAGCCACGAGATGCGATTCGCCCGCGAGGCGGCCGACACCGTGGTCTTCATGGCCGACGGCGCCATCGTGGAGCAGGGCACGGCGCAGCAGGTCTTCGGCCAGCCGCAGCATGCGCGCACGCGGGAGTTCCTCTCGCAGGTGGAGCGCTGATGTCGCCCATCGTCGACAACTTCTTCAACCCGGCCTTCATGCTGAAGTACGGGCCCTCGATCGCCTTCGGCCTGTGGGAGACGGTGCAGATGGCCGTGCTGGTGGTCGCCACCGGCCTGGCCGGCGGGCTGCTGCTGGCGGCGCTGCGCACCTTCGCCTTCAAGCCGGCCAATTTCCTGATCGTGGTCTTCGCCGACATCTGCCGCGCGCTGCCGCCGCTGGTGCTGATCATCGTCTGCTACTTCGGCCTGCCGCTGCTGGGCCTGCGCCTGCCGGGCTTCTTCGTGGCCTGGGCGGTGCTCAGCGCCATCCTCATGGCCTTCGCCGAGGAGGTCTTCTGGGCCGGCCTCAACAGCATCCACAAGGGCCAGTGGGACGCCGCCCGCTCCACCGGCCTGGGCCTGGCCAGGACGCTGCGCCTGGTGATCCTGCCGCAGGCCGTGCGGGTGGTGGTGCCGCCGCTGACCAGCCGCGTGGTGGCCACCGTCAAGAACACCGCCCTGGCCTCCACCGTGGCCGTGCCCGACATGCTCTCGCGCGCCTCCGAGGCCCTGGCCGAGGGCGCCAACACCACGCCGCTGACCATGGCCGCCATCGGCTACCTGCTGCTGCTGCTGCCGCTGGTGCTGCTGTCGCGCCGGCTGGAACGCCGCTACGCCTGGACCGCCCGCTGAGGACCCGACGACATGGACGCCTTCCTGCTCAACTTCCTCAACTTCGACATCCTGGCCCTGGTCTGGCCGCAGCTCATGCGCGGCCTGCTGGTCACCGCCGAGCTGAGCGCGGTGGTGGTGCCGCTGGGCCTGGCCGTGGGCCTGCTGGTGGCCTGCGCCCAGTCCTTCGGCCTGCGCTGGCTGGACATCGCCATGATGGCCTACGTCGATTTCCTGCGCGCCTTCCCGCCGCTGGTGCTGCTGGTCTTCGCCTACTACGCGCTGCCCTTCCTGGGCATCGAGCTGTCCACCTTCATGGCGGTGGTGCTGGCCCTGGTGCTCAACACCTCGTCCTATTTCGCCGAGGTGTTCCGTGCCGGCATCGAGAGCATTCCCAAGGGCCAGGTCGAGGCCAGCCGCTCCACCGGCCTGAACGCGCTGCAGACCCTGATCCACGTGGTGCTGCCGCAGGCCGTGCGCAAGATGACGCCCGACCTCATCAGCAACATCCTGGAGACCGTCAAGCTGACTTCGCTGGCCAGCGTGGTCACCCTGCCGGAGCTGCTGCGCGTGGCCCGCATGGCCCAGGGCAACACCTTCAACGCCACGCCGCTGGTGGCGGCCGCCCTGATCTACCTGGTGCTGCTGTGGCCGGTGGTGCGCATGCTGTCGCACCTGGAGCAGCGCTCCCTCGCCGCCCGTTGAACGGCTTTCTTTTGTCCCTTCGAAAAATGGAATCGGATTCCCGCCAGTGGAACCGCCGACCGCATCTATGGAAAACATGATCCGCCTTTCCTTCGACATCGGAGGCACCTTCACCGACTTCGTGCTGGAGGACCAGACCCGCGGCGTGACCCGCTACTGGAAGACCTTGTCCACCCCCTCCGCGCCCGAGAAGGCGGTGGTGCAGGGCGTGAAGGACCTGCTGGCCGCCGAGGGCGTGGCCGCATCGAGCGTCGGCATGCTGCTGCACGCCACCACCGTGGCCACCAACGCCATCCTGGAGCGCAAGGGATCGCGCACCGCGCTGATCACCACCGAGGGCTTTCGCGACGTGCTGCTGCTGGGCCGGCAGAAGCGCTACTCCACCTACAACATGCACCTGGCCAAGCCGGAGCCGCTGATCCGCCGGCGCGACATCTTCGAGTTGCCCGAACGCAGCTTCCTGCGCGAGAAGGCCCACGTCGCGCCGGTCGCCGCCGAGGTCGATGCGCTGCTCGGCGACATCGTCGCGCGGGGCTACGAGGCGGTCGCCATCTGCCTGCTGCACTCCTATGTGAACCCGGCGCACGAACGCTTCGTCGCCGAACGCGCCGCCGTGCTGGGCCTGGAGATCGACGTATCGCTCTCCAGCGAGGTGTCGCCGCGCTTCCGGGAATACGAGCGCACCTCCACCGTGGTGGCCAATGCCTACGTCAAGCCCATCGTCTCGCGCTACGTCAGGCGCCTGGACCAGGCGCTCAAGGCCGAGGGCATCGCCGCCGACCTCTACATCATGCAGAGCAACGGCGGCCTGGTCTCGCCCGAACTCGCCACCGGCCTGCCGGTGCGCATCGTCGAAAGCGGGCCGGCCGCCGGCGTGCTGATGTGCCGCGCCATCGGCCGCGAGGAGGCCATGCCCGACCTGCTGACCTTCGACATGGGCGGCACCACGGCCAAGCTCGGCGCCATCGACGCCGGCGAGCCCGCCATCCTGCCCACCTTCGAGGTCGACCAGGTGCAATACACCAAGGGCTCGGGCCTGCCGCTGAACATCTCGGCCATCGAGATGCTGGAGATCGGCGCCGGCGGCGGCTCCATCGCCATGGCCGAGCTGGGCGCGATCCGCATCGGCCCCGAGAGCGCGGGCTCCGAGCCCGGCCCGGTCTGCTACGGCCGCGGCGGCACCCGGCCCACGGTGACCGATGCCAACCTGGTGCTGGGCTACCTCAACCCGGGCGCCTTCAACGGCGGCAACATGCAGCTCGACCTGGCAGGCGCCCGCCGCGCGGTGGAGATCCACCTGGCGCAGCCGCTGGGCATTTCCATCGAGGAGGCCGCGCTCGGCATCCACCTCATGGCCACCTCCAACATGGAGCGCGCGCTGCGGGTGATGTCGGTCGAGCGCGGCCGCGACCCGGCGAAATACGCGCTGGTGGGCTTCGGCGGCGCCGGCCCGGTGCATGCGGCCCGCCTGGCGCGCAACCTGCACATCCCCACGCTGGTGCTGCCGCGCGGCGCGGGCGTGGGCTCGGCGGTCGGCCTGCTGGCGGCCGATCCGAAGGTGGACTACACCGTGACCCAGGTCACCGCCATGGAGCCGGGCGCGCTGGCCGCGGTGCGCCGCCTGCATGCCGAACTGCAGGGCAAGGCGGCGTCCGACCTGGACCGGCTGAGCCGCAGCGAGGCCCGCGAGGAACGCTTCACCGCCACCGCCCGCTACGCCGGCCAGGGCTACGAGATCAATGTCGACGTGCCCGACGTGGCGCTGCCAGAGGGCGCCTTCCTGCAGGCCTTCCAGGAGGCCTTCGGCGAGGCCTACCGCAAGGCCTACGGCTACCACGACGCGGCGCGGGCGGTGGAGGCGGTGGACTGGACCTTCCACGGCTCCATGCCCCTGGGCGCCGGCCTGGCCTCGCCCTCGCGGCCTTCCGAAGGCGAGCCGCGCATCGGCACGCGCACCGCCTGGTTCACCCCCGGCGCGCCCGGCGAGGAGATCGCCATCTACGACCGCTACCGCCTGAAGGCGGGCCAGCCGGTCACCGGCCCCTGCGTCATCGAGGAAGCCGAAACCACCATCCTGCTGCTGCACGGCGATGTCGCCGAACTCAGCGCGCACGGAAACCTCATCGTCCGCATCGGAGCCAAGGCATGAAGCAAGACCTTCCCACCGTCAGCCCCATCACCATCTCGCTGGTCTGGAACAACCTCGTCTCGATCGCCGAGGAGATGGGCTCCACCCTGCGCCGCACCGCCTTCTCCGAAGCCGTGCGCGAGGCCGACGACTTCTCCACCGGCGTGTTCGACCGACACGGCCGGCTGCTCTCGCAGGGCAACTTCACGCCCGGCCACCTGGGCTCGATGCCGGCGGTGGTCAGGACCGTGTCGGCCATGTACCCCGGCGACAGCCTGCAGCCGGGCGACGCCATCGTCACCAACGACAGCGCGCTGGGCTCGGGCCACTATCCCGACTTCTACATGGTGCACCCGGCCTTCATCGACGGCGTGTTCTGGGGCTGGATCGTCAACATCGCCCACCAGGTGGACGTGGGCGGCGCCGCGCCCGGCTCGCAGAAGGTGATCGGCGTGACCGAGGCCTACCAGGAGGGCATCCGCATCCTGCCGGTGAAGATGATCCGCGCCGGCGTGTTCGACCCGGAGATCATGCGCATCCTCACCGGCAACATCCGCCTGCCCGACGCGGTGGTGGGCGACCTGGCGGCCCAGCGCAACGCCAACGAGGTGGGCGTGGCGCGGTATGCCGAGCTGGTGAAATCGGTCGGCGCCGGCGTGCTCGACGCCTGCATCGACCACATCCTCGACGCCAGCGAGAAACGCATGCGCGAGCGCATCGCCGAGATCCCGGACGGCAGGTACAGCTTCGACGACTACCTCGACGGCATCGGCGAAGGCGAGGGCGGCCTGATCCCGGTGGCGGTGGACATCGAAGTGGCCGGCGACCGCCTGTCGATCGACTTCTCGCGCTCCGGCGACCAGGTGGGCGCGGCCATCAACGCCTACTTCAACTTCACCCGCGCGCACGGCTTCTTCGCCGTGAAGTGCCTGACCGACCCGAGCCTGCCGCAGAACGACGGCGGCCTGCGCGCCATCGAGGTCAAGGCGCGGCCGGGCTGCTTCTTCAACCCGCAGTTCCCGGCGCCCTCGGGCGGCCGGGCGGCGATCCAGATCCGCATCTTCGAGCTGATCAACGGCGCCATGGCCAAGGCCCTGCCGCACAAAACCATGGCGGCCTTCTCGCACTGGTCCAACCCCATCCTCTCGGGCATCGACGACAGGACCGGCAAGCGCTTCATCTACTACGACCTGCTGTTCGGCGGCTACGGCGCGCGCCACGACAGCGACGGCCTGGAGGGCACGGCGCCGGTGATCAACTGCGCCAACATCCCGGTGGAAGTGCACGAGGCCGGCAGCCCGGTGGTGGTGCACCGCCTGGCCCTGCTGCCCGACACCGGCGGCGCCGGCCGCATGCGCGGCGGCTGCGGCCTGGCCAAGGACATCGAGCTGCTCTCGGGCTCGGCCACGCTCACGCTGCTGGGCGACCGCCACGTCAAGCCGCCGCACGGCATGGACGGCGGCGGCGCCGGCGCGCTGGCCTCCTCCATCCTGGTGCGCGACGGCGTGGAAACCCGCCTGATCAGCAAGCAGATGCTGGACATGAAGGCCGGCGACCTGCTGCGCCTGCGCCTGGCCGGCGCCGGCGGCTACGGCCCGGCGGCCGAACGCGACCCGGCCCGCCTGGCCGACGACATCGCCGACGGCTACGTCAGCGCGGCCGGCGCGGCCCGCGACTACCCCGCCCTCTAAGACAACCCCCTTCCGGAGCCTCTTCCCATGTCCCTGATCCTGAACCCCACCGCCAGCCCGGCGCTCTCGCCCATCGCCGCGATGGACGCGGCGCATTCGGTGCATCCGCACACCAACCTGCGCCGCCACCTGGAGCAGGGCCCGAGCATCATCACCCGCGGCGACGGCATCTACGTGGAGGACGAGGCCGGCCAGCGCTACCTCGAAGGCGCCGCCGGCCTCTGGTGCGCCTCGCTCGGCTTCGGCAACGCCCGCCTGGGCGCGGTGGCCGCCAAGGTCATGACCGAGATCGGCTATTACCACAACTTCCGCAGCGCCTCGACCCCGGCGGCCGCCGAACTCTCGGCCAAGCTCGCCTCCTTCGCGCCGCCCGGCATGGACAAGGTGCTGCTGCAGTGCTCCGGCAGCGAGGCCAACGACACCGCGCTCAAGCTGGTTTGGTACCACTGGGCCGGCCAGGGCCAGCCGCAGCGCCGCAAGATCATCTCGCGCCTGGGCGCCTACCACGGCACCGGCGCCGTCACCGCCTGCCTGACCGCCAAGGCCAACTTCCACACCGGCTTCGGACTGCCCTTCGACGGCTTCCTCTACACCGGCATGCCCTACCACTACCGGCACGCCCATCCGGGCGAGGACGAGCAGGCCTTCTCCAGCCGCCTGGCGGCCGAGCTCGAAGCCATGATCGAACGCGAGGGCCCCGAGACCATCGCCGCCTTCTGGGCCGAGCCGGTGATGGGCTCGGGCGGCGCGGTGGTGCCGCCGGCCGGCTATTTCGACAAGATCCAGGCGGTGCTGCGCAAGTACGACATCCTGCTGGTGGCCGACGAGGTCATCTGCGGCTTCGGCCGCACCGGCGAGATGTGGGGCAGCGAGACCTACGGCATGACACCCGACCTGATCTGCTCGGCCAAGTCCCTGTCGGCGGCCATGGTGCCGATCTCGGCGGTGCTGATCGGCGAGCGGGTCTTCAACGGCATGATGGCCCAGACCGACCGCCTCGGCAGCTTCGCCCACGGCTACACCTACGGCGGCCATCCCATGGCCTGCGCGGTGGCGCACGAGGTGCTGACCATCTACGAGGAGATGGACCTGATCGGCCACGTCAAGAGCGTGGAGCCCCTGTTCCTCGCCGGCCTGGCGGGCCTGTCCGACCGCGAGTACGTGGGCGATGCCAGCGGCGTGGGCCTGATCGGCGCGGTGGAGATCGTCACCGACCGCGCCACCAAGGCCATGGCCGACGCGGCGCTGATGGCGCGCATCGACGCCGCCACCCGCGCCCGCGGCCTGATCGTGCGCCTGGTGGGCAACCGCGTGGCCCTGTCGCCGCCGCAGATCATCTCGGCCGCCGAGGTGCAGGAGATGTTCGAGCGCCTGGGCCTGGCGCTGGACGAAGTGTTCGGCGCTGTTCGCTGAGAAGGGCCGCCCCGATGGACTGCATGCAACACCGGCCGGCGCAGGTGCCGGCCGAGGAATGGACCATCCGCTGCGAGCTGGCGGCGCTCTACCGCCTGATCGCGCATTTCCGCTGGTCGGACCTGATCTACACCCACATCTCGGCGCGCCTGCCGGGCACACGCCACCAGTTCCTGATCAACGACTACCGGCGCATGTTCCACGAGATGCGGGCCTCGGACCTGGTGAAGATCGACCTGGAGGGCCAGAAGATCGACGCGGGCGCCGAGGACCAGGTGGTCAACCGCGCCGGCTTCGTCATCCACTCGGCGCTGCACGAGGCGCGCCTGGACCTGCGCTGCATCGTGCACACGCATTCGCGCGCCGGCATCGCGGTGTCGGCGCAGCAATGCGGCCTGCTGCCGATCAGCCAGCATGCGCTGAAGTTCCATGGCCACCTGGCCTACCACGACTACGAGGGCATCGCCCTGGACACCGACGAGCGGACCCGCCTGGTGCGCGACCTGGGCGCCAGCCACCGCGCCATGATCCTGCGCAACCACGGCCTGCTGGTGGGCGGGCGCACCGTGCCGGAGGCCTTCGACCACATCTACTTCCTGGAGCGCGCCTGCGAGGCGCAGCTGGCCGCGCAGTCCGGCGGCATGGAGCAGATCGTCATGCCGCCCATGGCCGTGCGCGAGCACACGGCAGGGCAGTACCGCCACGAGGAGATACCGGCCTGGGTCGACATGGCCTGGGTGGCCGCGCTGCGGCTGATCGACGCGGAGCATTCCGACGTGTGGACATGAGCGGACCGGACATCAAGGCTGCGACCGGGGGGGAAGCAGGCAGGAGACGGAGCGTCCAGGTGCAGCGCAAGGCGGCCTGGGCGCTCCGGCTGGTGCTGGTCCTCTCGGTCTCCACGGCCGGCGGCTGGCTGGCGCATGGCGCCGGCGTGCCGCTGGGCTGGCTGCTGGGCGCGCTCGGCGCCTCGGCGGCACTGGCGCAGCTGGGGCTGTCGGTCAACATCGAGGCGATCCGGCCCTATGTGCTGATCTTCCTCGGCCTGGCCCTGGGCCAGACCTTCAGCCAGGCGGTGCTGCTGTCGCTGCTCGGCAGCCTGCCGGCCATCGTGCTCTGCGCCATGCTGACGGTGGCCGCCGGCCTGGTCGGCGCCCAGGTGTTCAGCCGCTACGGCGGGCTCGATGCCCGCACGGCCTTCTTCTGCGGCACGCCCGGCGGCGTGGTGCTGATGGCTATCCATGCGCGCGAGGCCGGCGTGTCGGAGCAGCAGGTGGTGCTGGCGCAGACCATCCGGCTGGTGCTGGTGGTGCTGGTCTATCCGGCCCTGGTGGCGCTGCTGTCGGCGCACGAGATCCAGGGGCCGGCCGGCCATGCCTTCGCCTCTGCGGCGGTGGCGCACCAGCCCGGCTCGCCCGGATCGCCCGGATCGCCCGGCCTGCTGCTGCTGTGGTGGCTGGCCGGCCTGGGCGCGGCCTTCCTCGGCAAGAAGGTGGGCATTCCCAATCCCTGGATGCTGGCGCCCTGCCTGCTGACGGCGGTGTTCGCCTCCTGCGGCGTGGCGCCCGAACCTGTGCCGGCCGAATGGATCGTGCTGGCCCAGTCGGTGCTGGGCATCTCGCTCGGATCGAGCATGACGCCGCAATTCATCCGCGGCTCGCGCCGCCTGCTGGCGGCCTCGGTGCTCTCGTCCATCGTGCTGGCCTTCATCCTGATCGTCATCGGCCTGGCCGCGGCCTGGATCTTCCGGCTGCCGCTGGCCGGCACCCTGCTGGGCATGGCGCCCGGCGGCATGCCCGAGATGGCGGTGACCGCCCAGGCGCTCAAGGTCTCGGTGCCGCTGGTGCTGGGCTTTCATTTCGTGCGGGTGGTGTTCAGCAACCTGCTGCTGGAGCCGGTCTGGCGCTGCGCCCGCGCGCTGCGCCTGGTCTAGCCCCCTTCCCATTTCTTCAGGATCGACAAGGACAAACGGCCATGACGCCACGCTACGAAAACCTGATCGACGGCCAGGACTGCCCGCCCGCCCAGGGCGCCTACCTGGACACCGAGAACCCCTGGACCGCCCGCGCCTGGGCGCAGATCCCGCGCTCCACCCCCGAGGACGTGGAGCGCGCCGTGGCGGCCGCCGCCCGCGCCTTCGGCTCGGCCGCCTGGTCCGGCATCAGCGCCACCCGGCGCGCGGCCCTGATGCGCAAGCTCGGCGACCTGGTGGAAGCCAACGCCCCGGAACTCGCGCTGGCCGAGACCCGCGACAACGGCAAGACCTATACCGAGATGCTGCGGCAAATGCAGAACACGGCCGAGTGGTACCGCTACTTCGGCGGCCTGTGCGACAAGATCGAGGGCCGGGTGATCCCGGTGGAGGCGCCCGGCCACCTCAACTACACCCTGCGCGAGCCGCTGGGCGTGATCGCCATGATCGTTCCCTGGAACTCGCCGGTGCGCCTGCTGGCCTGGAAGCTGGCGCCGGCGCTGGCCGCGGGCAACACCTGCGTGATCAAGCCCTCGGAGCATGCCAGCACCTCCATCCTCACCTTCGCCCGGCTGGTGCGCGAGGCGGGCTTTCCGGACGGCGTGGTCAACGTGGTCTGCGGCCTGGGCGCGGAGATCGGCCCGGCGCTGACCGACCATCCCGAGGTGGCCAAGATCGCCTTCACCGGCGGCGTCGGCTCGGGCACCGCGGTCTACGTGGCGGCGGCCAGGCGGATGCGGCCGGCCACGCTGGAGCTGGGCGGCAAGTCGCCCAACATCGTCTTCGCCGATGCCGACCTGGACGCGGCCGCCATGGGCGTGGCCGGCGGCATCTTCGCCTCCGGCGGCCAGAGCTGCGTGGCCGGCTCGCGCCTGCTGGTGGCCGACACGATCCACGATGCCTTCGTCGAGCGCCTGACCGCCATCGCCTCCCGCATCCGCCTGGGCGACCCGATGGACGCCGCCACCCATGTCGGCCCGGTGGCCAACCGGCCGCAGTTCGAGCAGATCATGCGCATGATCGCCATGGCGCGCGAGGACGGCGCCACCCTGGCCTGCGGCGGCGACTCCTTCACCGGCCCGGAGGGCGGCCTCTTCGTGCGGCCCACCATCTGCACCGGCGTGTCGGCCGACATGCGCATCGCCCAGCAGGAGGTCTTCGGCCCGGTGCTGGCGGTGCTGCGTTTCTCCACCGAGGAGGAGGCGGTGGCCCTGGCCAACAGCACCCGCTTCGGCCTGGGCGCCGGCATCTGGACCGGCGACGTCGGCCGCGCCCACCGCATGGCGGCGCGGGTGCGCTCGGGCACCGTCTGGGTCAACACCTACCGCATGACCTCGCAGAGCTCGCCCTTCGGCGGCTACGACCTGTCGGGCGTGGGCCGCGAGGGCGGGCAGGCCATGATCGACGGCTACCTGCAGACCAAGAGCGTCTGGGTCAACACCACCGGCGTCTCGCCGTCGGCCTTCCCGGGCCTGTGAGCCCGCCACCGTAGCGAACTCCCCCCGATCGATATGGATACCGCCACCCCCAACCCCGCCGCCGCCAAGACCAGGCCCGTGGACGCGGCGCTGCGCGCGCTGAAGATCCTCAAGGTCTTCAACCACCGCGCGCCCGAACTCACCCTCAGCGAGATCAGCGTGCTCACCGGCATGGTCAAGAGCACCACGCTGCGCATGCTGCTGTCGCTGATCGAGGAGGGCTTCGTCACCGTCAACGCCAGCAAGCGCTACATGCTCGGCCCCGAGGTCTACCGCCTGGGCTGCTGCTATGCCGACAGCTTCGACCTGGAGTCGCGCATCCGGCCGCGCATGAAGGCGCTGGTCAAGGATTCGGACGAATGCGTCTCCTTCTTCCAGCGCCTGGGCAGCCAGCGCATGTGCCTGTTCCGCGAGAACAGCCTGCAGGTGCTGCGCGAGCATGTGGCCGAGGGCGACACCGTGGCGCTGGACCGCGGCGCCGCCGGCCGGGTGCTGATCGACTTCGAGAAGACCAACCCGCTGGAGTCGGGCAGCCACCAGCAGCGCGCCACGCTGCCCTACATCTCGCATGGCGAGCGCAATTCCGAGATCGGCGGCCTGGCCGCGCCGGTGTTCTCCAACAACAAGGGCCTGATCGGCGCCCTGGCCATCTCCGGCCCGGTCGCGCGGCTCACGCCCGAACGCATCGAGCGGCTGCGCCCGCTGATCTACGCGACGGCGGCGGAGCTGTCCTCGCTGCTCGGCTCCCGCTTCTACGTCTAGACCCCCAGCCATGAGCGACGCCACCGACAAGCGACCCGTCTACACCGCCTCCCACTGGGGCCTGTACGAGGTGCACGAACCCCACACGGAGCGCACCCGCATCGGCCCTTATGCGGGAGACCCGGATCCCTCGCCGATCGGCTACTTCCAGAACCATCCGACCACCGAGGCCCTGCGCGTGCGCAAGCCGGCAGTGCGCCGCGGCTGGCTGCAGGCGCGCGAAGGCGGCCCGGCCGTGCCGCGCGGCCAGGACGAGTACGTGGAAGTGGAATGGGACGAGGCCCTGGCCCTGGTGGCCGGCGAGCTGCGCCGGGTGCGCGAGGCGCATGGCAACCAGGCCATCTTCGGCGGCTCCTACGGCTGGGCCAGCGCCGGGCGCTTCCACCATGCGCAGAGCCAGATCCACCGCTTCCTCAACTGCTGGGGCGGTTATGTGCGCCACATGGATTCCTACAGCCTGGGCGCGGCGCGCTCGCTGATGCCCTACCTGGTGGCGCCCATGGACCACCTGATGCACTCGCATACCGACTGGGAGACCCTGGCGCAGCACACGAAGATCTTCCTGTCCTTCGGCGGCGTGCCGGCCAAGAACGCCCAGGTGGCGGTCGGCGGCACGGCCGGCCACCAGGTGCGCGGCGGGCTGCAGAAGATGCAGCAGGCCGGCGTGCGTTTCATCAACGTCAGCCCCACGCGGGACGACCTCGCCACCGGCGGCGAGATCGAATGGTGGCCGATACGCCCCAACACCGACACCGCCCTGCTGCTGGCCCTGGCCCACACCCTGCGGGTACGCGGCCTGCACGACAGCGCCTTCCTGCAGAGCCACTGCACCGGCTTCGAGGTCTTCGAGGCCTACCTCCTCGGCGAGACCGACGGCCAGCCCAAGACGCCGGCATGGGCGGCGGCCATCACCGGCCTGCCCGCGGCCGACATCGAGCAGCTGGCCCTGGACCTGGCCGGCAACCGCTCCATGATCAACATGGCCTGGGCGCTGCAGCGCGCCCATCATGGCGAGCAACCCTACTGGGCGCTGCTGAGCGTGGCCGCCATGCTGGGCCAGATCGGCCTGCCCGGCGGCGGCTTCGCCTGCTGCTACGGCGCCGAGAACATGATGGGCAGCCGCCACCGGCGCATCTTCGGCCCCACCTTCGACCAGAAGAAGAATCCGGTGGCCGACTTCATCCCCGTGGCCCGCATCGCCGACATGCTGCTGCAGCCCGGCGAAAGCTTCACCTACCACGGCGTGACCCACCGCTACCAGGACATCCGCCTGGTCTACTGGGCCGGCGGCAATCCCTTCCACCACCACCAGGACCTGGCGCGGCTGGTGCAGGCCTGGCAGAAGCCCGAGACCATCGTCGTGCACGAGCAGTACTGGACGCCGGCCGCCAGGATGGCCGACATCGTGCTGCCCGCCACCACCACCCTGGAGCGCGAGGACATCTTCTACGCCGCCCGCGAGCCGGTGATCGCCGCCATGAAAAGCGTGCAGCCGCCGGCCGGCCAGGCGCGCGACGACTACGCCATCTTCGCGGAGCTGTCGCGCCTGCTGGGCATCGAGGATGGCTTCACCGAAGGGCTGGACGCCCGCGGCTGGCTGGAACGGCTCTACGGCGAGTGGCGGGCCAAACTGGCCGAGCGCACCGATGTCGCCCTGCCGCCCTTCGAGGACTTCTGGCGCGAGGGCCTGGTGCCGCTGCCGCAGACCGGCGAGCCGGTGGTGCTGCTGGAGGAATTCCGCCGAGATCCGGTGAAGCACCCGCTGCACACGGCTTCCGGCCGCATCGAGATCTTCTGCAGGACCATCGCCGACTTCGGCCTGGCCGACTGCCCCGGCTACGCCTGCTGGCGCGAACCACACGAATGGCTGGGCAGCCCGGTGGCGCAACGCTTCCCGCTGCACCTCATCTCCGACCAGCCGCGCAACAAGCTGCACAGCCAGCTCGACCACAGCCCGCACAGCCGCGCCGACAAGATCGGGGGCCGCGAGCCGGTCTACCTGAATCCGTCCGACGCCCAGGCGCGCGGCATCGTCCGCGGCGACCTGGTGCGGCTGTTCAACACGCGCGGCGCCTGCCTGGCCGCGGCCGTGCCCTCGGCCGACATCCGCCAGGGCGTGGTGCGGCTGTCCACCGGCGCCTGGTTCGATCCGGCGCCGGATGCGGCCGGCGCGCCGGTGCTGGACAAGCACGGCAATCCCAATGTGCTGACGGCCGACATCCCGTCCTCCTCCTTCTCGCAGGGCTGCAGCGCCCATACCTGCCTGGTGCAGCTCGAACGCTTCACGGGCGTGGCGCCGGACGTCACCGCCTACCGGCAGCCGGCGGGAACCACGACGGCATAGGGACTTGCCCGGTGCCGCTGCTGGCCCGGGCCTTGCATGCTTCGGCCGGCTGCAGCTACCGAAGTGCTTTTCCTTGCCCACCGCTCCTGATTTCCCCGCCCCGCTGCTCTCCGTCCAGGGCCTGTCCGTCGAATTCGATACCCCGCAGGGCGTGTTCCGCGCCGTCGATGGCCTGAGCTTCGACGTGGCGCCCGGGCGCACCCTGGCCATCGTCGGCGAGTCCGGCTCCGGCAAGTCGGTCACCTCCATGGCCATCCTGCGGCTGACCGACTTCGCGCGCGGCCGCATCGCCGAGGGCTCGATGCGGTTCCGGCCGCGCGAGGGTGGCGAGATCGATCTGGCGAAAGCCACCGAATCCACCATGCTCGGCATCCGCGGCAACGAGATCGCCATGATCTTCCAGGAGCCGATGACCTCGCTGAACCCGGTGTTCACCGTGGGCCACCAGATCACCGAGGCGCTGGTGCTGCACCAGGGCCTGCGCTCGGCCGAGGCGCGCAAGCAGGCCCTGGCGCTGCTCCAGAAGGTGCGGCTGGCCGATGCCGAACGGCTGCTCGATGCCTATCCGCACCAGCTCTCGGGCGGCATGCGCCAGAGGGTGATGATCGCCATGGCCCTGTCCTGCAAGCCGGCACTGCTGATCGCCGACGAGCCGACCACGGCGCTGGACGTGACCATCCAGGCGCAGATCCTCAACACCATCCGGGAGCTGCAGCGCGACACCGGCACCGCCGTCATCTTCATCACCCACGACATGGGCGTGGTCGCCGAGATGGCCGACGACGTGGTGGTGATGTGGCGCGGCCGCAAGGTGGAACAGGGCACGGTCGAGCAGATCTTCAACGCGCCCCAGCACCCCTACACCCAGACCCTGCTGGCCGCCGTGCCGCGCCTGGGCAGCCTGCGCGGCCTGCCGCTGCCGCAACGCGAGCCCCTGGCGGTGCTGGAAGACGGCGTGCGCCGCCTGGTCGGCACCACGCAGGTGCAGGACACGGCGCGCTACGAGGCGCCGCTGCTGCAGGTCGACCGGCTCACCACCCGCTTCGACGTGAAGCGCGACCTGCTCGGCCGCGTCACCCACCGGGTGCATGCGGTGGAAAGCGTGAGCCTGGACATCTACCCGGGCGAGACGCTGGCGCTGGTCGGCGAATCGGGCAGCGGCAAGTCCACCATCGGCAAGACGCTGCAGCAGCTGGTGGCGCCCACCTCGGGCAGCATCCGCTTCGACGGGCGGGAACTCTCCTCGCTGGATGCCGCCGGGCGGCTGCAGCTGCGCCAGGACATCCAGTACATCTTCCAGGACCCTTACGCCTCGCTGGACCCGCGCAAGACGGTGGGCTTTTCCATCGCCGAGCCGATCCGCACCCACCGCCTGCTCGACGGCGAGCGCGCCATCGAACAGCGCGTGGCCGAGCTGCTGGAAAGCGTGGGCCTGAAGCCCGAGCACGCCCGGCGCTATCCCCACGAGTTCTCCGGCGGCCAGCGCCAGCGGGTGTGCATCGCCCGCGCGCTGGGCTGCAACCCGCGGCTCATCATCGCGGACGAGTCGGTGTCGGCGCTGGACGTCTCCATCCAGGCGCAGATCATCGACCTGCTGATGCAGCTGCAGGCCGAGCGCGGCCTGTCCTATCTGTTCATCACCCACGACATGGCGGTGGTCGAGAAGATCAGCCACCGCGTGGCGGTGATGTACCTGGGCCAGATCGTCGAGATGGGCACCCGCCAGGCGGTGTTCGAGTCGCCCGCCCATGCCTATACCAGGAAGCTGCTGGCGGCGGTGCCGGTGGCCGAGCCCGGCCGGCAGAAGAACCTGGCGCTGATCGAGGGCGAGATCCCGAGCCCGATGCGGCGCGTCGGCGACGAGCCCGAGTTGCTGCGGCTGGTCGATGTCGGCACCGGCCACCGGGCCGCCGTCGGCGCCTGAACCCCTTTTTTTTCCTTTTCATCCCACAGGAGACTCCCATGCGGACCTTCCAGAAAACCATGATTTCGGCCAGCCTCGCCATCGCCGCGCTGGCCAGCCCCCTGGCCATGACGAACGCCCGGGCGGCCGGCACCCTCACCGTGGCCCTGCACCAGGACCCGGGCAACTGGGACCCGATCGCCACCTTCCTCGTGGCCTGGGGCGCGGTCGGCGGCCAGGTGTTCGACGGCCTGATCATGCGCACGCCCGACATGAAGCTGGTGCCCGGCCTGGCCACCAAATGGGAGTTCCTGGACAAGAACAGCAAGATCCGCTTCACCCTGCGGCCGAACGTCAAGTTCCACAACGGCGAGCCCTTCGATGCCGAGGCGGTGAAGTTCACCTTCGACCGCCTGCTGGGCGACGAAGGCAAGAAGGGCCCGCAGCAGTCCAACTACGCGGCCATCGACAAGGTGGTCGTCGTCAACCCGCTGACGGTGGACATGTACCTGAAGTCGCCCGACCCGGTGCTGCTGACCAAGCTCGCCGGCTACGGCGCCATGATCGTGCCGCCCAAGTACATCAAGGAAAAGGGCAGCGAGTACTTCGGCATGAACCCGGTCGGCACCGGCCCCTTCAAGTTCACCGAATACAAACCGAAGGTCAGCCTGAGCTTCGCCCGCAATCCCGACTACTGGGGCGGCGCGCCCAAGGTCGACAGCCTGGTCTACCGCTTCATCGCCGAGCCGGCCACCCAGGCCGCCGAGCTGCAGGCCGGCCGGGTGGACGTGGCCAACCAGGTGCCGCTGGCCATGCTGGAGACGCTGAAGAAGGACCCCAAGCTGGCGGTGGTCAGCATGGACGGCCCGGTCGCCCTGGCCCTGCGCTACAACACCTCGCGCGGCATCATGAAGGACCGCGAGGTGCGCAAGGCGCTCATCATGGCGGTGGACCGCGACGCCATCATCAAGACCATCCTGCTCGGCCAGGCCAAGCCCATCGCCAGCTTCCAGGGCGAACTCTCCTTCGGCTACGACCCGGCGCTGAAACCCCTGCCCTTCAACCCGGCGCAGGCCAAGGCCATGCTGGCCAAGGCGGGGGTGAAGCCCGGCACCCAGGTGCAGCTGGACTTCCGCGGCCCGGACAGCAATTTCCGCGAGGTCTCCCAGGCCGTGGCGGCCTACCTGCAGGGCGTGGGCATCCAGGTCTCGCTCAAGCCCTACGAGACCAATGTGCTGCTCAACGACATCATCCCCAACGGCAAGACCGGCGAGATGTGGCAGAACCAGTGGGGCGGCTGGACCTTCGACTACGACAACACCGCGTATTCGATGTACTACACCAAGCAGCGCTGGAACCCCTTCGACGACGACGCCAAGCTCAACGCCCTGCTGCACACCCAGCGCAACAGCTGGGACCAGGCCGAGCGCCAGAAGACCCTGCGCGAGATCGGCCGCTACGTGGCCGACCAGGCGCTGGAGATGCCGCTCTACAGCCTGAACACCGTCTACGGCGTGAACAAGCGCGCCAGGAACCTGGCGCTGCCGGCCGACGGGCGTTTCCGCTTCGTCGAAGCCACCGTCGAATAAGGCCGGGGGCGTCGCCAGCACATGACCGGTTTTCTCATCAAGCGTTTCCTGCAGGCCGTGTTCGTGGTGCTGGTGGTGACGCTCTTCGTCTCCTATGCGGTGCGCCTGTCGGGCGACCCGGCCATCATGCTGGCGCAGGGCGCCGGCAGCGTGACCGAGCAGGACCTGCAGAACATCCGCACCGGCCTGGGCCTGGACCGGCCCTTCCCGGTGCAGTACGCCGAGTTCGTCAAGGGCATGCTGGTGGGCGACTTCGGCCGCAGCTTCCTGGGCGGCACGCCGGTGTCGCGGCTGATCGGCGATGCGCTGCCGGCCACGCTCTCGCTGGCCGGCGCCTCGCTGCTGCTGTCGCTGCTGATCTCGATCCCGCTGGGCATCCAGGCGGCGGTGCACCAGGGCGGGCCCATCGACCAGGCGATCCGCATCGGCTCGCTGGTGGGGCTGTCCTTTCCCAACTTCTGGCTGGCGATCATGCTGGTGCTGCTGCTGTCGATCGCCTTCCCGGTCTTCCCGCCCTCGGGCTGGGACGGACCCATCAGCCTGGTGCTGCCCACGCTCACCATGGCCATCATCTTCTCGGCCACCAACATCCGGCTGGTGCGCACGGCGATGCTGGAGACGCTGTCGGCCCAGTACATCATGGTGGCGCGCGCCAAGGGCTTGAAGAACAGCGTGGTGCTCTACCAGCATGCGCTGCGCAACTGCGCCATCCCGCTCATCACCTACATCGGCCTGCAGTTCGGCAAGATGATCGGCGGCCTGGTGGTGGTGGAGAAGGTGTTCAACTGGCCCGGCATGGGCACGCTGGCCTTCGATGCGATCTCTGCGCGCGACTATCCGGTGCTGCAGGGCTCGGTCACCGTGCTGGCGCTGCTGGTGGTGCTGGCCAACCTGCTGGTGGACGTGGCCTACGGCATCGTCGATCCGCGTATCCGCAACAGCTAAAAGAGCCCCATGTCGTCTGTCGTTTCTCCCCCGGTGCCGCGCGCTGTGCGCTGGCGCCATCTGCGCTCGCTGGAATTCGTCGTGGGTGTGCTGCTGACCGGCGCCATGGTGGCGCTGGCGCTGCTGTCGCCGCTGATCTTTCCGGACCAGGGCACCCGCATGGACCTGGCCGCGCGCCTGCTGCCGCCGCTGGCCCAGTGGGCGCACCCGATGGGCACCGACCCGCTGGGCCGCGACGTGCTGGAGCGGGTGCTGCTGGGCGGGCGCATCTCGCTCTTCGTGGGCTTTGTTTCGGTGGCGGGCTCGGTGCTCCTGGGCGTGGCGGTCGGCCTGGTGGCCGGCTACTGGCGCGGCTTCTGGGACATGTTCCTGATGCGCTGCGTGGACGTGCAACTGGCCCTGCCCTTCATCCTGATCGCGCTGACCTTCATCTCCATCCTCGGCGGCGGGCTGGGCAACATCATCCTGTTCATGATCCTGTCGCAGTGGGTGCAGTACGCACGGCTGGTGCGCGGGCTGGTGCTGTCTCTGCGCGAGCGCGAATTCGTGCTGGCGGCCCGCTCCTTCGGCGTGCGCGACCTGCTGATGCTGCGCCACCACATCGTGCCGCATGTGCTGGGGCCGGTGGTGATCCTGATGACCCTCAACGTGGCCGAGAACATCCTGCTGGAGAGCAGCCTGACCTTCCTGGGCCTGGGCGTGGACCCGCAGATCCCTACCTGGGGCGGCATGCTGGCCGATGGCCGCACCTACCTGCAGACCGCCTGGTGGGTGAGTGTGATTCCCGGCCTGGCGATCATGCTGACGGTGCTGGGCCTGAACCTGCTGGGCGACTGGCTGCGCGACCGGCTCGATCCTTTGGGGAGGCCGTCATGACGGTATTGCTGGACCTGACGATGGCCCGCACGCTGGACGTGTGGGTGGATGAATTGCTGGCGCGGCCGCGCTCCGATGGGGTGGTCGAAGCCTGGCTGTTCGAAGGCACGGCCGCGCGGCGTGCGGCCGAGGCTCGGCTGGCTGAAGCGGGCATCGAGGCGCGCTTCTTCAGCGCCTACAAGCCGCTGGTCTTCCATTTCCTGGAACAGGTGGAGATGCAGGGGCTGCGGCGCGTGAAGGTGGCCTATCCCCTGCATGCGTCGGCACCGGCGAGGCGGTTTTCGCTGGAGGCCTATCCGCTGGCCGACCTGCTGGCCGACATCGCATTCGAGCTGCTGCCGCAGGCGGCGCCGAGCGATCAGCTCTTCTATGAAGTCGAACTGGAATGGCAGGACGGCAGCCGCAGGCAGGACCGCGTCTTCGCGCCCAACCGGGTGCACCGCGATGCCATCGGCGAGACCCAACTCTCGCCCACCGCCTGGCTCGACGGCCAGGCGCGCGACTGCGATTACGCCCAGGTCTTCGAACGCGCCATGACCTGCGTGATGCAGTTCCCCTGGCCCGCGACGGAACCGTATTTCGAACGCCTGGACCTGCGCATCGACATGCCCGGCATCCACCATGCCCCCGTGCAGGAAACCGGCTGGATCGACAGCCACGAAGCCCTGCACGAGGACCTGTATTTCTCCTTGCTGGAAGTCTTCCAGCAACGCAGCGGCCGGCCCACTGGCGACCGCCGGCTGCAGCCCGGCCAGATCGTGCCGGACGTGCGCGGCAGCGAAGACGGATCGGTCCGGCTGCGGGTGGCGGCAGTGCCCTATCCCGTGCCGGAGCCCGAGCCCGATGTGGACGACGGCACGCCCCTCGAAGCCACCGCCGCCGCGCTGCCGGCCGGCCGCGTGGCGAGTCTTCTCGCCGCCTTCGAAGGCGAACGTTTCGAGGCCACCAGCCGGCAGGGCAGGGCGGTGCGCGGCGTCTACCGCAGGGGCAGCGCCACGCCGGTGCTGATCAGCGGCGGCCAGCATGCCAACGAGACATCGGGCGTGGTCGGCGCCCTGCGTGCCGCGCAGGTGCTGGCCGCACAGCCCGGCAGCCACTTCGCCCTGATCCCCCTGGAGAACCCCGACGGCTATGCCCTGCAGCGCGAGCTGTGCCGGCAAGGCCCGCGCCACATGCAGCATGCCGCGCGCTACACCGCCATGGGCGACGACCTGGAATACCGCGACCAGCCGCCTTTCTACGAACGCGAGGCGCGCCACCAGGCGCTGGCACTGTCCGGCGCGCCGCTGCACATCAATCTGCACGGCTATCCGGCGCATGAATGGACCCGGCCGCTCAGCGGCTACATCCCGCGCGGCTTCGATTTGTGGACGGTGCCCAAGGGCTTCTTCCTGGTGGTACGCCACCACGCGGGCTGGGGCGAACGGGCACGCGCGCTGACCGAGGCCGTCTGCCTGGCGCTCACCGAGGTGCCCGGCCTGCCGGCCTTCAACGAGCGCCAGCGCGCCGCCTACCGCACGCATGCGGGTGAACTCGGCTTCGAGATCATCCACGGCACGGCCTGCACCGTCAGCGAGGTGAACCGGCCCGGCGCGCCGATCACGCTGGTGACCGAGTTCCCGGACGAGACGGTCTACGGCGAGCCCTTCCGCCTGGCCCATGAAACACAAACGGCGACCGTATTGGCCGCCGTCCGGGCTTTGCAGGACCTAAAGCTTTAGAAGTCGATCGCGGCCGACAGCATCAGCGTGCGCGGGGCGCCCACGGTCACGTAGCCGCTGGCGACCACCCAGTAGCCCTTGTCGGCCACGTTCTCCAGGTTGGCGCGGAACACCACCTTCTTGCCTGCGATGTTGGTCGCGTAGCGCGCGCCCAGGTCCACGCGGGTCCAGGAAGGCATCTTCAGCAGGTTGGCCGAGTCGTAGTACATCGACGAGGTGTTGATCACCCGGCCGTTCAGGCTCAGGCCCGGCACCCAGGGGGTGTCCCAGTCCAGGCCCACGTTGTAGGTGCTGTCCGGAACGCCCGGTGCGTCCTTGCCCTGGTTGGTGCCGCCGGCGGTGCGGGTGAGCTTGGCGTCGAGAAAGGTGGCGCTGGCCATCAGGCGCAGGCCGCGCTGCACTTCGCCGTAGGCGGTCAGCTCCAGGCCGCGGTTGCGCTGTTCGCCGCCGAAGGTGTAGATGTTGTTCTCGGTGATGGCGCTGGGCTTCTTCAGTTCGAAGACGGCGGCCTGGGTGATCAGCGTGCCCCAGTCCTTCTTGATGCCGATCTCGTTCTGCTTGGACTTCTGCGGCGCGAAAACCTGGCCCTGGTTGGTGAGGCCCGCGCCGGCCACGCCGCCCGCGGTCAGGCCGGCGGTGTGGTTGAAGTAGACCGAGGTGTTGCGGTCGGCCTTCCACACCAGGCCGACCAGCGGCGTGATGCTGTCGGCCTTGTAGGGCGTGGAGCCGTTGACGCTCTTCTGGTTGATGGTCTGCTGGCGCAGGCCGATCGTGGCCAGCACGCGGTTATCCCAGAAGGACAGGGTGTCGGCCAGGGCGACGCTGTACTGCTCCAGGTCCGCGCTCTTGGTCGGCGTGCCGCGCGCGAAGTCGATCGCCGGCAGCGGCGCCGGGTTGTAGATGTTGGAGGCGACGGCGGTGCTGGTCAGCTGGTAGAAGTAGCCGGTCTCGCGCTGCATGCTGTTGGCGGCCAGCACCACGGTGTGGCCGACGCTGCCGGTGTCGAACTTGGTGCGGATGCCCGCATCGGCCGAGGTGGTCTTGTTGTACTCGTCGTAGTAGCCGTTGCGCACGGTGAAGTTGCCGGCCGAGTTGATGCGCTGCGCCGCGGTCGGGAAGTTCTGCTCGCTGGTGGTGTCGCTGTAGCCGATGCTGCCGTAGACGGTGGTGCGATCGTTGAGGTCGTATTCGGCGCGGGTGATGACGGTCTTGGCCTTGTCGTTCAGCACGGCGCCGGGATAGAAGCTGGTGCGGTTGTCGGGCACGGCCGGCACCTGGGTGATGCCTGCCAGGAAGGCGCCCTGGGGACGGAAACCGACGGTCTTGCCTTCGCTGTAGAGCAGGTCGACCGAGGCGCGCAGCCGCGCGCCGGCATAGTCCAGGCCCAGCGAGCCCAGGCCCACGCGCTGGCGGCCGCCGTCGATATTGCCTTCGCCGTTGCGCCACACGCCGTTGGCGCGGATGCCCCACTGGTTGTCCTCGCCGAAGCGCCGGCCCACGTCGAGGTGGGTACCGAACTGGGCCTTGCCCATGTAGGTGGTGGTCAGGCGGGTCAGCGGGATGTCGCTGGCGCGCTTGGTCACCACATTGATGCTGCCGCCCACGCTGCCGTTGGGGCCTACGCCGTTGGTCAGCGAGCCGGGGCCCTTCAACACTTCCACGCGCTCGATCATCTCCAGCGGCATGCGGGTGGCCGGGGACAGGCCGTACAGGCCGTTCATGGAGACGTCGCGCGAGCCCACGGAATAGCCGCGGATCTGGTAGTCGTCGCCGTAGCCGCCGCGTGCCTGCAGGGTGCGCACCGAGGCGTCGTTCA
The DNA here is from genome assembly GCF_009906855.1 of Xylophilus rhododendri. Taxonomy (NCBI): domain Bacteria; kingdom Pseudomonadati; phylum Pseudomonadota; class Betaproteobacteria; order Burkholderiales; genus Xylophilus; species Xylophilus rhododendri. Next base: position 2,247,113 of record NZ_CP047650.1, on the reverse strand, counting down.
TCACCACGTCGGAGACGGTCAGGCCCTGCTGGTTCTCGATCAGCTCCGAGGTGTAGTTGGTGGTGCTGAAGGGCACGTTCATCAGGTCGGTCTTGCCCAGGATGCCCAGGTCGCCGCCGCGCGCCAGCTGGCCGCCCGAGTAGGTCTTCTGCAGCCCGCCGATGGCCTCCGCCTGTTCGGACACATTGGTGTCCTTCAGCTGGATCTTCGTATCGACGGTCTGGGCGCCAGCGCCGGCGGCCGCGGCCAGCATGCCGAAACCGACGATCTGGCGGGCCAGCGTGGCGATGGGCGTGCGGACGAACTGGGCAGGGGAAGTGCGATTCATGAGATGCGGAGGAGAGAAAGGCGGACAGCGCGCCGGAGCGCACGACGACATGAGTACTAACGTCAACAGCTAATACGAACAGTTCGCATTATATGTTTTCGACTGTCACATGTCGTTGCGTTCAGCCCACATTCAGCTTTCTCCGCACCGAACGCCGCCGCGCGGCGGCGTTCCCCCTCAGCGCTTCAGGGCCGGAATGCCCGGTTTGCGGTGCTGCTTGCCGCCCCGGTTCTGGCGCTTGAGCAGGCCGTTGACGAAGGCCGAGGCCTCCACCGCCATCTCCACCGCCGCCTGCCCCTCGGGGAAGAGCAGCGGCATGCGGTAGGACAGCCAGGCGTAGGCCGAGTAGATGCGGCAGGCATCCTCGGCGTCCTGCAGCGAGGAGCGGCCTTCGCGCAGGCCCAGGGCCTGGATGCGCGAGGGCAGCTTCTTTTCCACCGCCCGCGCCCAGCTCCACAGCAGTTCCTGGAACTTGGGGATGCGGGTGGCCAGCGGCACCAGGGAGAACAGGAAACGCTCTTCCAGCGACATCTTCATGCCGTCCAGCCAGCGGGCGCGGTCGGACTGCTCGGTCAGCGAGGTGGGCACGAAGAACACGTCGTTCACGTCGATGTTGCGGCGGAACAGGGCCAGCAGTTCCAGCAGGCGGGTCTCGCCGGTCACCCGCGAGATCTGGCTCAGGTGCTCCAGCGAAGGCGCCACGTAGAAACCGGTGCGCGGCACCGGCTCCAGCGGCGCGGCCAGCAGCTTGCGGATCGACTTGTGCACCGGCCCGCCCAGGCCCAGCACGGTGCCGGTTTCCGCCAGGCCGAAACGGCCGGCGCGGCCGCCGATCTGCTGCACCAGCCAGGCGGGGATGGGGCCGTCCTCGGTGCCGTCGTACTTGGTGGCGGTGGTGAAGACCACACGCGCGATCGGCAGGTTCAGGCCCATGCCGATGGCGTCGGTGGCCACGACGACCTGCGCCTGGCCGGCGCGGAAGGCCTCGGCCTGCGCCTGGCGCACTTCGGGCGAGAGGTTGCCGTAAATGGTCGCCACCGAGAAACCGGCCTGCGAGACCTGCTCGGCCAGCTGCAGCACCTCGCGGCGCGAGAAGGCGATCACCGCGTCGCCGGTTTGCAGCTGGCGCAGCGATTCGAGCGGCTTCTCGCCCATGGCGAGCTTGGATTTGCGCTGCAGCTCGTGCACCTCGCATTCGCAGCCCAGGCGCTTGGCCAGGGATTCGATGGCGGCGCGGGTGGCGGCCGAGCCGACCAGGTAGACGGTCTGGGCCGGCACGCCGCAGACGGCGGCGGTCCAGGCGGCGCCGCGGTCGGCATCGCCCAGCATCTGGATCTCGTCGATCACGGCCACTTCCACCGGCGTCTGCACGTCGACCATCTCGACGGTGCTGGCCACGTGGGTGGCGCCTTCCTGCACCCGGCGTTCCTCGCCGGTGATCAGGCTGACCGGTACACCCAGGGCGCGCAGGCGTTCGTAGTTTTCCAGGGCCAGCAGGCGCAGCGGGGCCAGGTACACGCCGGACTTGGCCTTCTGCAGCGCCACCATGGCCTCGTGCGTCTTGCCCGAATTGGTGGGGCCGAGCAGGGCGATGATCTTGCGCCGCATGCCGGCGGCGGTCTTGAAGGTCTCGGGGAACTGCGCCAGGTTGATCGACTCGCGGGTGCGGTCGGCGGCATGCGTGGCCTTGCGCTGCACGGCGGCGGCGTCGATGCGGTCGAGTGCCAGCTGGAAGGCGATCTCGGCCCGCTCGCGCGGACGCAGCAGGGCGTCCCAGCAGTAGGCGCCGGTCTCCACGCCGGCGGCGGAGGCGCGGCGCAGCGCGTTCATCACGAAGCCGGTAACCTCGCGTTCGAAGTCGGCGGCGCTGCGTTCGTGCAAGCGCGAGGCCAGCAGGGCCACCTGGCGGTGCGGCGCCAGCTTCACCCAGCGGCCGAGCTGCGAGAGCACGCCCTCGGCGGGGATCAGCGAATACTCGACCCGGTGCCCGTCGACGGTGACCTCGCCCTTGACGCTGAAGGCCACCGCGTTCTCGGTCTTGACCAGCGTGGCCTGGCTGCGCGCCAGCAGCGCGTTGAGTTCACGGACCTGTTCGGCCAGCGCTTCGGCGCTGGGCTGTTCGGAGTGGGCTTGAGCTTGGATTGGGTCTTGGGACGAGTCGGAGATCACGAGGGCGGACAGGGTAGGGGCGGGCTCGCAGGTCGCGGGCTGGCGGGTGTGGACGGCCGCGCGCGGCGCGCAGGGCAGGGCGTTAATGTGACACGCGCGGCGCTTTCCCGTGCGGATAGCCCCGTGTGCCCACGGGCCGGCAGATACAGATCGTCCGTTTGTGACGACAACTGTACTGGTACTGTGATGGTCGCTCCCCTTAAAGTAGACCCCCTGCCGCGTCCGGCCCCTTCCGCTGCCGGCGCACCCCGTATCTCTGTAGGATTTCCCGATGACCTGGACCCTGGCGGCACGCACCCGCAAGATGACGTCTTCCGCGATCCGCGACCTGCTCAAACTCACCGAGCGGCCCGGCATCATCAGCTTCGCCGGCGGCCTTCCCTCGCCCGCCGCCTTCCCGGTCGAGGCCTTCGCCGCCGCCTGCGACAAGGTGCTCACCGCCGCCGATGCCCGCAGCTCGCTGCAGTACGCCACCACCGAGGGCCTGCCGGCGCTGCGCGAAGCGGTCGCCGCCTCGCTGCCCTGGAAGGTCGATCCGGCCAATGTGCTGATCACCACCGGCTCGCAGCAGGGCCTGGATCTGGCGGCCAAGGTGCTGATCGATCCGGGCAGCAGGATCCTGGTGGAGACGCCCACCTACCTCGGCGCCCTGCAGGCCTTCCAGCCGATGGAGCCGACCGTGGTCGGCGTGGCCAGCGACGAGTCCGGCGCCCTGCCCGACGACCTGAAGGCCAAGGCCGAGGGAGCGCGTTTCTTCTACGCCCTGCCCAACTTCCAGAACCCCACCGGCCGCACCATGGACGAGGCCCGCCGCGTGGCCGTGTCCGAAGCCGCCCGCCAGTCCGGCGTGCCCATCCTGGAAGACAACCCCTACGGCGAACTCTGGTTCGATGCGCCGCCGCCCGCGCCGCTCACCTCGCGCGATCCCGAGAACACGATCTACATGGGATCCTTCTCCAAGGTGCTGGCGCCCGGCCTGCGCCTGGGTTTCCTGGTGGCGCCCACCGAGATCCACCACCGTCTCGTGATGGCCAAGCAGGCCGCCGACCTGCACAGCCCCAGCTTCAACCAGCGGGTGGTGGCCGAGGTGCTGAAGGACGGTTTCCTGGACCGCCACGTGCCCACCATCCGCGCCCTGTACAAGGGCCAGCGCGACGCCATGCTGGCCGCGCTCGACCGCGACATGTCCGGCCTGGGCGTCAGCTGGAACCGCCCGGCGGGCGGCATGTTCCTGTGGGTGCGGCTGCCGGCCGGCCTGTCGGCCGCCGCGCTGCTGCCGCGCGCCGTGGAAAAGGGCGTGGCCTTCGTGCCCGGCGAGCCCTTCTACGCCGGCCAGCCCGACGACCGCACCCTGCGCCTGTCCTTCGTGACCGCCAGCCGCGAGCAGATCGCCACCGGCGTGGCCGCGCTCGCCGCCGCCGTGCGCGAGGCGATCGCCGAACTGCCCGCCGCCCAGCGCGACGCCGCGCTGGCCGTGGCCTGAGGGACACGACGATGCTGCATGTCTGGGGACGCATCTCCTCGATCAATGTGCGCAAGGTGGTCTGGACCGTGCAGGAGCTGGAACAGACCATGCAGCGCACCGACGCCGGCGGCCAGTTCGGCCTGGTGCGCGAGGACGACTACCTGCGCCGCAATCCCAACGGCCTGGTGCCGCTGCTGGAAGACGGCGATGTGCGCCTGTGGGAATCCAACGTCATCGTGCGCTACCTCTGCGCCCGCTACGCCCCGGGCCGCCTCTATCCGGAAGCCCTGCCCGCGCGCTTCGACGCCGAGCGCTGGATGGACTGGCAGCAGACCACGATGAACCCGGCCGGCCGCGGCGCCTTCTGGCAGATCGTGCGCACGCCGGCCGAGCAGCGCAGCGAGGCGGTCATCGCCGCCTCCATCGCCGCCATGGAGCCGCTGCTCGACGTGCTGGACCAGCACCTGGCTGGCCAGCCCTATATGAGCGGCGACAGCTTCACCATGGCCGACATTCCCGTGGCCTGCGATGTGCACCGCTGGTACGCGCTGCCGATCGAGCGGCGCGGCTGGCCGCATGTGGAGCGCTGGTTCAAGCTGCTGGCCGAGCGGCCCAGCGCGCGCGGCGTGCTGGATTTCCCGCTGAGCTGAGCGCATGGAACCGGCCGCCGCCCCGCGCCTGCGCGGTTTCCGCCAGGTCGATGTCTTCACCGACCGCGCCGGCTGGGGCAACCCGCTGGCCGTGGTGCTGGACGGCAGCGGGCTCGACGACGCGGCCATGCAGCGTTTCGCGGCCTGGACCAACCTCTCCGAAACCACCTTCGTGCTGCCGCCCACGCGGCCGGACTGCGACTACCGCGTTCGCATCTTCACCCCCGGCGGCGAGTTGCCCTTCGCCGGCCATCCCACCCTCGGCAGCTGCCACGCCTGGCTGGCCAACGGCGGCCAGCCGCGCGATCCGCAAGTGATCGTGCAGGAGTGCGGCGCCGGCCCGGTGCGCATCCGCCGCGGCGCCGACGGCCGCCTGGCCTTCGCCGCGCCCGCCTGCCGCCGCAGCGCGCCGGCCCCCTCGCTGCTGGCCCAGGTGGCGCGTGCCCTGGGACTGCAGCCGCAGGAGATCCGTGCGGCCCAGTTGCTGGACAACGGCCCGGTCTGGCTCGGCCTGCTGCTCGACAGCCGCAGCACCGTGCTGGCGCTGGAGCCCGACCATGCCCGGCTGCGCCAGCTTGGCACCAAGGTCGGCGTGGCGCATCTGCCGGACGATCCGTCCGCCGAAGCCCTCACGGTGCGCGCCTTCGCCGCACCCATCGGCGTGAACGAGGACCCGGTCACCGGCAGCCTCAACGCCAGCCTGGCGCAATGGCTGATCGGCGACGGCCTGGCGCCTGCGCAATACATCGCCAGCCAGGGCGAATGCCTGGGCCGCGCCGGCCGGGTGCATGTGGCGCGGGACGAGGCCGAGCAGGTCTGGATCGGCGGCGACGTGGCCGACTGCATCGCCGGCCAGGCCTGGCTGTAGCTTTCGCGCCGCACCGGACATCTGCGCCAAGCGCCCGGCGCGGGCGGGCGGCTTGCACCGACAGTGGGATTTTGGATGGAGCACCACCATGCTGTCGCACCCGATCCTGACCCAGCTCGCCCGCATGCATCCTGAATGGGCCGCCGCCATCGGCACGCTGCTGTCCCATCCAGGCCGCGGCGCATCGCACCGCGCCGGCCCGGAGGACGATGGCGCTCTCGCGCCCGCCCGACTGCCGCGGCGTGCCTCGCTGACGCCCTCCGAGCAGAAGGCCTGCTTCGACCAGGCCAGCGCGGCGGCCAGGACCGTGCGGCAGGCCCCGGTCATCGCCCTGGCGGAGCGCAACGACGGCATGACCTCGTCGGCGATCCGCGACCTGCTCAAGGTCATCAGCCAGTTGGGCGTCATCAGCCTGGCCGGCGGCCTGCCCGCGCCGGAAGGCTTTCCGATTGACGCCCTGCTCGCCGCCTGCGAGCGGGTGCTGCGTTCACCCGATGCACGCACGGCCCTGCAGTACAGCCCCAGCGAAGGCCTGCCGGCCTTGCGCCGCTGGGTCGCCGAGTCGCTGCCCTGGCCGGTGCATGAAGACCAGGTGCTCATCACCACGGGTTCCCAGCAGGCGCTGGACCTGGTGGCCAAGGCGCTGATCGACAAGGGCAGCGTCGTCCTGGTCGGCTCGCCGAGCTACCTGGGCGCGCAGCAGGTCTTCACGACCATGCAGGCCAAAATGGTCAGCGTGGCCTGCGATGCCGACGGCATGCTGCCCGAGGACCTGGCAGCCAAGGCGGCCGGCGCGCGTTTCCTCTACCTCCAGCCGAACTACGAGAACCCCACCGGCACCTGCATGAGCGCGGAGCGCCGCGAGGCCATCGGCCAGGTCGCGGCCCGGCTGGGGCTGGTCATCCTGGAGGACAACCCCTACGGCGATCTCTGGTACCGACAGCCGCCACCCGCGCCGCTGGCCGCGAAGCTGCCGGAGAACACGATCTACACCGGTTCCTTCTCCAAGATCCTGGCGCCCGGCATGCGCCTGGGCTACCTGGTCGCGCCGATGAAGCTCTACCAGACCCTGGTCAAGTTCAAGCAGGCCGCCGACCTGCACAGCGCCAGTTTCAACCAGCATGTGGTGCTGGAGGTGCTGCGCGACGGTTTCCTCGACCGCCACCTGCCGGCCATTCGCGAGCTCTACCAACGCAAGCGCAACGCCATGCTGGCCGCGCTCGACCGCCACATGCGCGGGCTGGGCGCGAGCTGGAACCGCCCGAGCGGCGGCATGTTCATCTGGCTGCGCCTGCCCGAGGGCCTGTCGGCCACCGCACTGCTGCCGCGCGCCGTGGAAAAGGGCGTGGCCTATGTGCCCGGCACGCCCTTCTTCGCCGGCGATGCGGACGAACGCGCGCTGCGGCTGTCCTATGTGACCGCCACCGAAGCGCAGATCGATGCCGGCATCGCCCTGCTCGCCAAGGTGGTGCAGGAGGCGCTGGAGGCCTTGCCGACGGAGGCGCGTTAGGCACGGCGCACGTTTCGCGCCGGATTCAGGGAATGAAAGCTTCCAACTGCAATTCATCGATCGCACCGAAGTGCTTGATGTTGGCTGTGACCAGAGGGAAACCGTGTTCTACGGCCGTGGCGCCGATCAAGGCATCGGCCAGGCGCATGCCGTGCGAAAGCGCAAGCGCATCGACCGGTGCGGCGGCACGTTGCGAGATCGCCGGGGTGATATGCAGCACTTCGGTCTGCTTCGCCGCCAGCCCTTTCTTCAGCCGGGCCCATTCGGACTTGTCGCGGCACCCCTGTACCAGTCCTCGCCAGTTCCACCGGTAAAGCGTGGGGCGCGGCTGGACCGAATGTAGGCCGCCACGTCCCCCATGTCTTCGCGGTCACGCCACATGCCGAAAAGTGGGTCGTCGGCAAGCTCGGGGCCACTCTGGATATCAGAGGTGGGTTCGGCCTCGATGCGCACCGTCACCCGGTCATCCGCCACCGACCGCAGGCGGTCGCGCCATGCCTGCGGCAGTTCGGCCACCAGTACATGCTCGATCACGATCGCGTTCATCGGATTTCCTTCCTGGCTTTCTGCTTCGAATGCGAATGGGCCAGGGTATCGAGTCGGCCGTTCCCTGGCAACGTGGGTGCGTGGAATTGTGCTTCAGCCCTGTCCCGAAATCTCCTCCAGCGGCTTGCGCTCCGCATCCACCCCCAGCGCCAGGCCATCAGCCCGGCGGCGATCACCATGGCGGCGCCCAGCGCATAGCCGCCGGCCACGGCCGCGCGGCTGCCGCTCTCGATCAGCAGGCCGAAGATCCACGGCGCGGCGAAGCCGCCCGCGCCGGTGCCCACCGCGTAGAACAGCGAGATCGCCAGCGCCCGCATGCGCAGCGGGAACACCTCGCTGACCGTCAGATAGGCCGAGCTGGCCGCCGCCGAGGCCAGGAAGAACACCGCCGACCAGGCCAGGGCCTGCGTCAGCGCGTTCAAATAACCTTCCATGAAGGCCCAGCCGGTCAGCGCCAGGCCGATGCCCGACAGGCCGTAGCTCAGCCCGATCATGCGGCGCCGGCCCCAGCTGTCGAAGAGCGGTCCCAGCAGCAGCGGGCCCAGCACATTGCCGAGCGCGAAGGGGAAGATGTAGAGGGCGACACGCTCCTCGGCCACATGGTGGAAACGCGTCAGCACCAGCGAGTAGGTGAAGAAGATGGCGTTGTAGAAGAAGGCCTGCGACACCATCAAGGCCATGGCCACCACGCTGCGGCGCCGAAAGCGCTGCAGCAGCACGGTGGCGACCTCGCGCAGGCTGGTGCTGCCGGACTGGGGGGCGGTCCCGGCGCTGTACACCGGCGGCAGCGGCCCATGCTGGGCGATGACCCGGGCCTCGATGCCGTCCATGATGCGCAGCGCCTCCTCGCCGCGGCCGTGGGCGGCCAGCCAGCGCGGGCTCTCCGGCACATCGCGCCGCACCAGCAGCACCGCCACGGCCAGCAGCGCGCCCAGCGCGAAACCGATGCGCCAGCCGATTACCGGGCCCAGCACCCGCGGATCGAGCAGCACCAGCGACAGCCCCGCCCCAGCGCCGCGCCCAGCCAGAAGCTGCCGTTGATCGCCAGGTTGACCCGGCCGCGCACCCGCGCCGGTATCAGCTCGTCGATGGCCGAATTGATCGCCGCGTATTCGCCGCCGATGCCCAGGCCGGTGAGGAAGCGGCAGGCCGCGAAGAAGGCGAAGCCGGGCGAGAGCGAGGTCGCCAGCGTGGCGGCGGTGTAGACCAGCAGCGTGGCGATGAAGAGCCGCTTGCGCCCCAGCCGGTCGGCCAGGCGTCCGAAGAGCAGGGCGCCGACCACCGCGCCGGCGATGTAGAGCGAGCCCGAGGCGCCGATCTGCGCGGCCGTCAGGCCCAGGGTGTCGGGTCGCTGCAGCACGGCGCCGATGGAGCCGACCAGGGTCACCTCCAGGCCGTCCAGCACCCAGGCCACGCCCAGGGCGATCACCACCCGCCAATGCCAGTGCGACCAGGGCAGGCGGTCCAGGCGGGCGGGGATGTGGGCGGTGGCGGCATCGGTCATGCCGCGGATTCTGGCCGGCGGCCCGCGCCGTCCGTGTCAGCAAATCCTCATTGCGCCATCGCGTTGTGCGGCATGGCGCGGCGGCGCCGGCTCCAGCCCCAGGCCAGCGCGCCGGCCACGGCCAGGGCGGCGATGGCGCTGCCGATGGTGGTGCCGTCGAGGCCCGACAGCCACAGCATCAGCCGCTCGACCTCCTTGCCGAAGACCGCGCCCAGGGCCATGAAGACCAGCGTCCACACCAGCGCGGCGATCGATTCGGCGACGACGAAGCGGCGCAGCGACATGCCCATGGCGCCGGCCATCGGCGGCGCGACGGCCGACACGCCCGGCACGAACTTGGCGGCCAGCAGCGAGGCGGCGCCCCAGCGGCGCATGGTGCGGGCGCCGCGCTGGCGGCATTCGCCGTCCTGCGACTGGCGGCGGCACAGCAGGCGCAGCACCCGGTCGCCATGGCGGCGGCCGGCCCAGAACCAGGCGCCGTCGCCCAGCAGCTGGGCCAGCACCGACAGGGCCACCAGCATCAGCAGGCAGGGGCCCGACAGGTGGCCCGAGGCGGCCAGCGCACCGGTGGCCATCATGAGCGCGGCGGCCGGCAGGGGCAGGCCGATGCGCGCCGCCGCGGTCACGCCCAGCACCAGCAGCGGGCCGTGCTGCAGGAGGAGGGCGGGCAGGGAGGCGGCGGTCATGATGGGTTTCCGTTCAGTGCAGGGGGTTCAGAGGACGCGGCCGGCGCGCTGGGGCAGGGCGCGGCTGCCGTAGCTTTCGCCGACCTGCGCTTCGATGCGGCCGTCGCGCAGCGCCTGCACGGTGGCGGCGCGCACTTCGGCGCGGCTCAGGCTGCTGGCGGCCAGCGGCACCCGGGCGCCGTAGCTGTCGCCGAGCTGGGCTTCGATCTCGCCGCTGGCCACGGCACGTTCGGCCACGGCACGCACATCGGCGCGGCTGATGTTGCTGGTGCCCAGCAGCGGACGGGCCTGGGTGTCCAGGCCGTACTGCGCGGCCACCGAGCCGAGCGAGCCGTCGCCCTGGGCGGCGAGCACGTCGGCGCGGGCCTGGGTGCGGGTGGCGTCCTGGGCGAAGGCCGGCGTGGCGGCGACCGAGCCCAGCAGGGCGAGGGCGGCGGCGGCGAAAGCGTTGCGGGCGTAGAGGGTGCGGTTGGCGTTCATGGTGTATTCCTTTGGAGCGATGCGTCGGTATCGGGTTCGTCTTACCGTCCTGGTGGGCGGTATCGCAGGGGCATTGCGATGCGATGGATGAACTGTAGGGATTGCCGCCCGCCGGATAAATCACCTGAACTGAATAAGATCGTCAACGATCCGGCGACAATCGAATCCACTGTTGTCGTCGCCAACACCGAATCCATGGACGCTCTCGACGACATGCGCATCCTCGTGGCCACGGTCGATGCCGGCGGCTTCACCCCGGCCTCGCAGCGCCTGGGACTCTCCAAGCAATTCGTCAGCCGGCGCGTCGGCGCGCTGGAAGAGCGCCTGGGCGCGCGGCTGCTGCAGCGCACCACCCGGCGGCTCAGCGTCACCGAGCTGGGCCGCGCCTATTACGAGCGGGCGGTGAAGATCATCGAAGACGTGGACGAGGTCGAGAACCTGGTCGGCAACCAGGTCGGGCCGCCGCGCGGCACCTTGCGCATCTCCGCGCCCATGTCCTTCGGCACCCTGCACCTGGCGCCGGTGCTGGCGCGCTTCCTGGTGGAGCAGCCGTGCATGGGGGTGGAGGTGGTGCTCAACGACCGCATGGTCGACATCGTGGGCGAGGGCTTCGACATGGCGATCCGCATCGGCGTGCTGGCCGATTCCTCGCTGGTGGCGCGGGCCGTCGGCCGCACCCAGCTGATCGCCTGCTGCAGTCCGGGCTACATCGCGCGGCATGGCGCGCCGGCCACGCCACGCGAGCTGTCGGCCCATGCCTGCCTGCTCTACGGCCACAGCCGCAGCGTGGACTGGCCTTTCCAGGTGGACGGCAAGCCCTGCGACGTGGCCGTCACCGGCCGGCTGCTGGCCAACAACGGCGAGCTGGCCCTGGCAGCGGCCCGGCAGGACCTGGGCATCGCCCTGCTGCCCGGCTTCATCGTCGGCGATGCGCTGGACAGCGGCGCGCTGGTGCCGGTGCTGCAGGACTTCGCCCGGCCGCCCATCGTGGTCCATGCGGTGTATCCGCAGCACCGCCAGGCCTCGCGCGGGGTGCAGGTTTTCGTCGAACTGCTGGCGCGGGCCTTCGCGGGCGCGGAGTGGCAGCTGTCCGGCCGATAACATAGGCCCATGACCGCCGCCCCGCCCCCCAGCCTGCCCAGCCGCTACTGGGCCGAGCTGCGCACCACCGACTTCGACCGCCTGGCCCAGAATGGGACGCTGTCCCGCACCTTGGCGGTGCTGCCGGTGGCCGCCACCGAGCAGCACGGCCCGCACCTGCCGCTGGGCGTGGATACGAATCTGCTCGAAGGCGTGCTGTCGGCCGCGCTGCAACTGCTGCCCGCCGGCCTGCCGGTGCTGGTGCTGCCGACCCAGGCGGTGGGTTTCAGCCCGGAGCACACCGGTTTCGCCGGCACCCTGAGTTTTTCCGCCGAAACCCTGATCCGCATCTGGACCGAGATCGGCGAGGCGGTGGCCCGCACCGGCGTGCGCCAGCTGCTGCTGCTCAACGGCCATGGCGGCCAGGTCGGTCTGCTCGATGTGGTCGGGCGCGACCTGCGCAGCCGGCTCGGCCTCACGGTCTGGTCGAGCAGCTGGTTCTCCCTGCCCCAGCCGCCCGAGGTGGCGGCACTGTTCCCGCCGCAGGAACACCGCTACGGCATCCATGCCGGCGACAGCGAGACCTCGATGATGCTGGCCCTGCATCCCGAACAGGTGGACATGGCCCAGGCCCGCCACTTCGCCTCGGCCTCCGAGGCGCGCGCGGGCCAGTACCGCTTGTTGGGCGACGGCCGCAGCGCCAAGCTGTCCTGGGCGATGGAGGACTACAACCCCGCCGGCGCCGTGGGCAATGCGGCGGCCGCGACGGCCGACAAGGGCCGGGCGCTGATCGATGCGGCGGCCTCGCAGCTGGCCTTGCTGATGGGCGAGATCTGCAGCGCGGCGCAGGCCGGCCCGCCCGCCCAGCCCGGTCGGTAAAAGTAACAGTCGTTGCGCGGACCGGTCTGGAAGCGATTCCGGCATACCCGTTGCTATGGCTAGGCCATGCCTCCCAATGTCCTCGCCCCCTCCGCCGGCGCAGCCCTCTCCGGCCGTGCCGCCGTGGTCGCGCGCAGCCGTCCCATCGGCCCGCGCGGCGCCGCCAATGCCGTCCAGGGCGCGCGCCAGGACGAGCGAGAGCGCCTGGGCCGGGAAATCCACGCCCACCTCGACAGCCTGCTGGTCGGCCTGCGCATGGACCTGGCCTGGCTGGACCGCAGCCTGGCCGAGCAGGCCGGCAGCAGCGCCGATGCGGCGCAGACCCTGCGCATGCAGATGCGCATCCGCTGCGACGGCATGGCCGACCAGCTGGACCGGGTGGCCTCGCAGCTGGAGCGCATCGTGGGCGATCGGCCCGCCAGCAGCGACGGCGAGGCCCGGTCCTGAGAGCCGCGGCCGCGCTGCCCATGCGCGGGTAATCGGCGCCTGCGGCAGCGCGGTGCGGCGCATAGAATCCCGCGACCCGTCGCCACCCGCGAAGCCCAACCGGATCCCGCTCTTGCACCCACGCCTGCCCGTCCTGCCGCAATACGCCCTGCCCAAGAAGGCCCTCACCCGCTTCGCCGGCCGTGTCGCCGGCCACGAGGGCGGCGCCCGCACGACGAAGCTGATCCGCTGGTTCATCCGCAAGTACGACGTGGACATGTCCGAGGCGGCCGATCCCAACCCGGCCCACTACGCCACCTTCAACGCCTTCTTCACCCGCGCCCTGCGCGAGGACGCCCGGCCGATCGCGGACAGCGCCCTGGTCAGCCCGGTGGACGGCGCGATCAGCCAGTTCGGCGCCATCGCCCACGACCAGATCTTCCAGGCCAAGGGGCACCGCTATTCCACCTGCGCCCTGGTCGGCGGCGACGAGGCCCTGGCCAAGCGCTTCGAGAACGGCCATTTCGCCACCATCTACCTCAGCCCGCGCGACTACCACCGCATCCACATGCCCTGCGACGGCGTGCTGCGGCGCATGGTCTATGTGCCGGGGGAGTTGTTCTCCGTCAACCCGGTGACGGCGCGCGGCGTGCCGGGGCTGTTCGCCCGCAACGAGCGGGTGGTGTGTGTGTTCGACGGACCCTCCGGCCCCTTCGTGCTGGCCCTGGTGGGAGCCACCATCGTCGGCAGCATGGCCACCGTGTGGCACGGCGCGGTCAACCCGCCGCGCTTGGCCGCGGTGCGCACCTGGGACTATCCGGAGGGCGAAGTGGTGCTGAAGAAGGGCCAGGAGATGGGCCGCTTCATGCTGGGCTCCACCGTGGTGATGCTGTTCCCGGCCGCGCCGCTGCATTTCGAGGCGGGCTGGGCGCCGGGCGGCGCGGTGCGCCTGGGCCAGCCGATGGCCGACTGGCCGGCCGGCACCGCCGCCTGAGTCCGCCCCGGCTCAGACGTGCTTCGGATTGAAGCGCGCGCCGACCATCATCTTCACCTCCTGCGCCACGAAGGTGCCGCGGTTGGACCGCTTGAAGGCATGCCAGTCCGGGTCGGCCTCCATCGCCGCGCGGCGCTGCTCGCGGTCGGCCAGGCTGTCGTACACCCAGATGTGCACCACCTGGTTGAGCGGCCCGATCTCGCTGACGAAGAATCCCAGCAGCCGGCCCAGGTGGCGCTGCTGCACCGGCAGGCCGAATTCCTCGTAGCGCTGCAGGTAGTCGTCCATCAGCCCGTGGGCGACGGTGTAGGTGCGGTGTTCGAAGATCATGGGATGGGTGTTCAGACGGGTGGCGTGAGCACGCGGCCGGTAGCGAAGAAGGCCTGCAGGTTGTCCAGCACCAGCTGTTCCATGGCCGCGCGGGTCTGGCGGGTGGAGGCGGCGATATGCGGCAGGAGCACCACCCGGTCGTCCTGCAGCAGGGCCTGTGGCACATCTGGTTCCTGCTCGAAGACGTCCAGGCCGGCACCGGCGATCTCGCCCGCCGCCAGGGCGTCTATCAGTGCCTGCTCGTCCACCACGCTGCCGCGGGCGATGTTGACCAGATAGCCGCCGGGCCCCAGCGCACGCAGCACGGTGGCATTCACCAGATGGCGGGTGGCGGCGCCGCCGGGGCAGGCCAGCACCAGGTAATCGCACCAGTCGGCCAGGGCGGCCAGGTCGGGCTCGAAAGCCCAGGGCACATGGGCATGGGCGCGGCGGCCCTGGTAGCGCAGCTGCATGCCGAAGCCCTCGGCGCGCCGGGCGATCGCGGTGCCGATGCGGCCCAGGCCGACGATGCCCAGGCGCTGCCCCCACACCCGCGAGCCCAGGCCGAAGCCGCCCTGCAGCCAGCGGCCGTCCCGCACGAAACGGTCGGCCGTCACCAGCTGGCGGGCGCTGGCCAGCATCAGGCCGAAGGCCAGGTCGGCCACGCATTCGCTCAGCACATCGGGTGTGGTGCTGACCGCGCAGCCGGCCCGCGCCGCGGCGGCCAGGTCAATGCCGTCGAAGCCGGTGCCGAAGCAGGCCAGCACCCGCGCGCCCAGGCATTCGAAGACATCGGCCTGCGCCCCGTGGCGCGACATGGTGACCGCGCCGTCGAAGCCGCCGCGCCGCGCGGCCAGGAAGGCCGCGCGGTCGGGCTGGGTCCAGAGGGTTTCGATGCGGTATTGGCGCTGCAGGGCCTGTTCCAGCCCGGGCGGCAGCGGGCCGATCTGCAGGAGGGTGCGGTGTGTTTCTGGCATCACTCGGTCTGGATATGGGCCGCGCGCAGCCAGGGCAGCCAGCGCTGGAAATCGGCATCGAGCCGCGCCTGGAAGGCGGCGCTGCCGGCCGGATGGCTGAAACCCGCCTCGGCCAGACGCGCCGCCACCTCGGGTGTGCCGACCACCTGGGCCAGCGCCGCCGCCAGCTGCTGCACGAAGGCCTTGCTGCTGCCCGCCGGCACCAGCACGCCATACCAGTTGGTCAGCTGCAGCGCCGGCATGCCGGCCTCGGCGGCGGTGGGCACCTCGGGCAGCAGGGGCGAGCGCCGGGTGTCGAAGATCACGATGGGCTTGATGCGGCCGTCCGCCACGAAGGGCTTGAGCACCGGCACGTCGGCATTGACCAGGTCGACATTGCCCGCCATCAGGTCGACGATGGCCGGCGCCGCCCCGCGGTACGGGATGTGCACCATCTTCACCCCGGCGGTGCTGGCGTACAGCTCGGCGCCCACATGCATGGTGCCGCCGACGCCGGTGGAGCCGTAGTTGAGGCTGCCGGCGCGCGCCTTGGCCGTCAGCTCGGCCAGGGTGGAGACACCCAGCGTGGGCCGCACCGCCAGCAGGGTCTGCACCTCGCCGAGCAGGTAGACCGGCACCAGGTCCTTGCGGGCATCGACGGGCAGGTGCGGCGTGGTGCCGGCGCTCAGCACCAGGGCGGAGGTGCTGAGCAGGATGGTGTTGCCGTCCGGCGCCGACTTGGCCGCGTAGTTCGCGCCGACGGTGCCGCCCGCGCCGCCCCGGTTGTCCACGATGACCGGCCGGCCCAGCGCCTGGCCGAGCGGCTGGGCGACGATGCGGGCGATCTGGTCGGCCGGGCCGCCGGCGGCGAAGGGCACCACCATCTTCAGGGCTTCGGGTGCCGCCTGGGCGGCGCTGGCGAGCAGGGCCAGCGCCAGCAGCGCGGCGCGCCTCCTGTATTGCGTCTTCATGTCTGTCTCCGTTGTGATTCTTCTGTCGCCGCCGCTTCAGCCCGCGAAGCGCGGCTCGGGCAGGCCGCGCATGCCCACGTCCAGGGCCAGCAGCGCGCCGGCATACGGCTCCTCTGCCAGCTGCTGCGGCGTGAGGCGCTGCGAATGGCTGGTGATGTAGAGCGTGTCCAGCCCCGGGCCGCCGAAGGCCGGGCAGGTAGGGTGGGTCACCGGCAGCTGGATCACCCGGTCCACCTCGCCGTCCGGCGCCAGGCGGATCAGCTGGCCGCTGGCCACCATGCAGTTCCACAGATAGCCCTCGGCATCCACCGTGGCGCCGTCGGGCCGGCCGACCTGGTGGGTCCAGTCCTTGAAGACGCGGCGGCGCGAGATGCGGCCTTCGTCCAGGTCGTAGTCGAAGGCCCAGATCAGCTGGTTGTGGGTGTCGGCGAAGTACATGGTGCGGTCGTCCGGGCTCCAGCAGATGGCGTTGGGCAGCACGAAGCCGTCGAGCATCGCCGTCACCTGGCCGTCCGGCTCCACCCGGAACAGCACGCCGGTGCGGCTGCGGTCGGTGTCGTGCATGCTGCCCACCCAGAAGCGGCCGCGGCGGTCGGCCTTGCCGTCGTTCAGGCGCATGCCGGGCGCGCCCTGGATCGGGTCGGCGATGCGCCGCGGCGCCTGGCCGCTGTCGGGCTCGAAGGTATAGAGGCCGGTGGCGGTGGCCAGCAGCAGGCCGCCGGCCTCGCGCAGCGCGATCGAGCCGCTGCCCATGTCCGCATGCATGCGCAGCGCGCGGTGGCGGCCGGTGGCGGGTTCCCAGGACTGGATCGCCGGGCGGCGCACATCGGTCCACCACAGGCGGCCGGTGCGCTCGCACCACAGCGGCACCTCGCCCAGGATGTCGGCGCCCTGCACCACGCAGCGCAGGCCCAGGTCTCTCGCGTTCTCCATCTTCCTGTCTCCGTTCATTTGTATTTGGTGGCGGCCAGCGCGGCCAGGGTGATGCCGGCGGCGATGTCGGCCTTCTGGCGGTGGTCGCCGGCATCTATGTGCTCGGCCCCGGCCAGCACCGCGTCGACCTGGGCGAAGGGCACGAAGACCACGCCGGCCTCGTCGGCCAGCACCAGGTCGCCCGCATCGACCGCCACGCCGGCGATACGCACCCGGCCGTTGATCTCCACCGTCTCCAGCCGCCATTTGCCGGTGACGGGCGTGACGCCGCGCGACCAGATCGGAAAACCCAGCCCGCGCGATGCGCCCGGGTCGCGGAAGCCGCCGTCGATCACCGCCCCCGCGCAGCCGGCGCGGTGCGCCACCGTGGCCGACTGGCCGCCCATGTTGGAGACGCCGGTGAGGCCCTCGATCACCACCACATCCCCCGGATCGGCCTGGTTGTAGGCCTCGTGTTCGCCCATGCGACCGATGCCGGAGCGCGCCGCCGCGTCGGGCGACTCGGCCCGCTCCACATTGCGCACCGTCACCGCCTGGCCCACCAGGCGCTGTCCGGGCAGGCTGGGCGCCAGCAGCGAGGCGGGCAGCGCGCCCTGCAGGCCGAGCAGGTCCATGGCGTCGGAGACGGTGCCGGTGAGGTCTTCCAGCGCGGCGAAGCGGGCCAGCTTCCGGGGATCGAGCCGGGGCAGCGTGGTGCGGCGGATGGCTTCTGCGGGCACGCGGCCGGTCAAGGGTCTGTTCATCGGGATCGTGGTGAAGTGCCGGCCCCTGCCGGCGCGCCGCGATCTTGTTCCTGCATGCTAGGCTTTGACAACGTTCTCAAATACTGGGATTTCCAATGGCCGATGTGGGTGTCTCGACCGTGGTGCGGGCCTTCGCCGTGCTCGACCTGTTCTCGCTGGCGACGCCGGTGGTGGGGGTGGACGACGTGGTCGCGCGCCTGGGCTACACCCGCTCCACCGCCTACCGCTACATGCGCGAACTGGTGGAGGCGGGCCTGGTCACGCCCTGGGCCGGCGGCAGCTACAGCCTGGGCGCACGCATCATCGAACTGGAGCGGCTGACCGCGCTGACCGATCCGCTCTACCGCGCCGGCCGCGAGGTGATGGACGCGCAGCCGCACGGCAATTCCGCGCTGCTGCTGCACAAGCTCTACAGCGACAAGGTGCTGTGCATCTACAAGGCCGGGCCGGATGTGCTGGAGCATGCCGGCAGCCGCATCACCATCCGCCGGGCGCGCGGCATTCCCTTTCCGCTCTACCAGGGCGCGGCCTCGCTGGTGATGCTGCCCTACCTGTCGCCGCACCGCATCCGCCAGACCTATCTGCGCGACGCGGCGGCGATCCGCGCCGCCGGCCTGGGCGATGACTGGGAGGGCTGGCGGCGCACGCTGATCGCGGTGCGCAAGGCGGGCCACGCGGTGAGCAATGGCCAGATCACGCCTTCGGTCAGCGGCGTGGCGGTGGCCATCGTGGCGCCGGACGGCAAACGCCTGCTGGGCAGCCTGGCCCGCTGCTATCCCACCCAGGCGCCACCGCCAGAGGGCGAAGAGGCCTGCGCCCGTGACCTGGCGCGGATGGCGCGGGACATCGCCGCCCGCTACGGCCTGGCCGTGCGGCGCGGCGCCCAGGCTCCTAGGTCCCGCTGATTCCTTTCAGAAAGCTGACGTCGATTTCCGCCCCCTGGCCGGGTCGACGCTGTAGCGCAGGCCGGTAAGCGACCTGGGTCTTCGGGCTCTCGGTGTTTCCACCGTGCTGAAAAATCACGGCCCTACATAAGATCGGCGCCCTTTTCCCATCTTGCCGAGCCGCGAGGAATCCTCTCCATGACCAAGCTTTTCTCCTATTCCGTCCTTGCCGCCGCGAGCGCATTGGCCGCCATGGGCGCGCAGGCCCAGGAATTCCCGGCCAGCGGCCGTCCGATCACCATCGTGGTGCCCTTCACCGCCGGCGGCCCGACCGACCGGGTGGCGCGCGACCTGGCCCTGGCCCTGGCCAAGCCGCTGGGCGGCGCCAGCATCATCATCGACAACACCGCCGGCGCCGGCAGCTCCATCGGCACCGCCAAGGTGGCGCGTGCCGCGCCGGACGGCTACACCCTGCTGCTCAACCACATCGGCATGGCGACGATGCCGGGCCTCTACCGCAAGCTGCCGTTCGATGTCGAGAAGGACTTCAGCTACCTGGGCATCGTCAACGACGTACCCATGACCCTGATCGGCAAGCCCAACCTGCCCGCCAACAACTACAAGGAACTGACCAGCTACATCGCCGCCAACAAGGCCACGATCAACCTGGCCAACGCCGGCATCGGCTCGGCCTCGCACCTGTGCGGCCTGCTGTTCCAGAGCGCCATCAAGACCGAACTGACCGGCGTGCCCTACAAGGGCGCGGCGCCGGCCATCGCCGACCTGATGGGCAACCAGGTCGACCTGCTCTGCGACCAGACCACCAACACCACGCAGCAGATCGAGGGCAAGAAGGTCAAGGCCTACGCCGTGACCACGGCCAAGCGCCTCACCACGCCCGGCCTGAAGGACCTGCCGACCATGCAGGAAGTGGGCGTCGCCGGCTTCGAGGTGACGATCTGGCACGGCCTGTACGCGCCCAAGGGCACGCCGCCGGCCATCGTCAAGCGGCTGAACGACGCCCTGAAGGTGGCGCTGAAGGATCCGGTCTTCGTGAAGAACGAAGAGGCCCTGGGCGCCGTGGTCGCCAGCGACAAGCGCGTCGAGCCGGCCGAGCACCAGAAGTTCGTCGCCGCCGAGATCGCCAAGTGGACCCCGATCATCAAGGCGGCAGGCGTCTACGCCGACTGATCGGCCGCCTGCGCCCTTTCGGCCGAGCCGCCCGCGCCTGACAGCCGGGCGGCTTTTTCATGCCGGCGCTGGCGCCACCACCAGCCGACCTGGCCCAGCGCGGCGGTCAGCAGGATCGCCGAAATGCAGCCCAGGCCCGCGCCCGCGACCACGTCGCGCGGGAAATGCACCCCCAGATAGACCCGGCTCCAGGCGATGCCCACCGCGATCGCCAGTCCGCAGCCCACCAGCAGCCGCTTGCTGCGCAGGCTGGGCGACAGGGCCAGGCCGCACCAGCAGGCGAAGGCGCCGGCGGCGTGGTGGCTGGGAAAGCTCGAACTGCCGCCATGCGCCAGCCATTGCCAGCCGGCCTTGAGCGCGGCCGGCCGGGGCATGGGAAAGCCCTTGCGCAGGGCGGTCACGGTGATCCAGGCCAGCAGCATGCCGAGCACGGTGCGCAGGATGCTGCGGCGCAGGGCCGGTCCGCCGGCCACCGCGGCGGCCAGCAGGCCGGCACCGGCCAGGTCGGGCGTCATTTCCGAGAGAAAGGTGGCCAGGGCCAGGATGGCGGGCGTCGGTTCGGGGCCGGCGTTGAGCCAGGCGAACACGGCCGCGTCCACGGAGGAGAGGGAGAGAGCGGTCACTTCGAGCTTATAGCCTGGAAGGCTGTGGCAGCCGCTCGAAGCAGGCGCTGTGCCGGTGGATCGATCCCGGCGCGTCCGTGGCGGTCAGGATGCGATGCATCCGCCGTTTTTAGCCGCCGCGTGTAACCGCGGCATGACAGCGGCGTAGGCCGCTGGTGATCTCAGTCGCGGGTGGGGCGGCCGGTCTTGATCACCGGCACCTGGCCCAGCACGGCCAGCAGGGCCGCGTCGTCCAGCGACTTCAGCGCCTGGATGCCGGCGCGCAGCACTTCGCTCTTCTTGGCCGGGCGGCCGAGGGTGGAGGCGCGCAGCTTCAGGTCCTGCAGCAGGGTGTATTCGCCGCGCGGGATGGTGAAGCTGTCGCGCACCAGCTTCTCGGGCTTGGCTTCCTTGGCCGGCTTGGCGGGCTTTGCCGGCTTCTCGGCCTTGGCCGGCAGCGGTGCCGCAGCGGGCTTAGCGGCTTTGGCGGGAACAGCCTTCTTCACCGCCTTGGCGGGCGCGGCGGCCTTCTTCGCCGGCGCGGCCTTCACCGTCTTGGCTGCCTTGGCGGGCGTCTTGACGGCCTTGGGGCGGTTTCTTTTGCGGCGTTTTCCATGCGACATCTCCTTAAACGGTGTAAACAGTTTATACCGTTTCAGGAACGCGCCGGAAGATGGCCGCGGGAGGCGCCGCGGGCAGGCCTCAGTAGACCTGCGGAACGATCATCTCCGGCGGCGGCGGATGGCGCAGGTAGTCGGGGTTGCGCACCCGGGCCGGCAGCTCCACCGGCGGATGCTGCACCGCCTGGTAGGGCAGCTGGCCGAGCAGGTGGGAGATGCAGTTGAGCCGTGCCTTCTTCTTGTCGTCGGCCGGCACCAGCCACCAGGGCGCTTCCTCGATGTGGGTGCGCTCCAGCATGGTTTCCTTGGCCTTGGTGTAGGCCTCCCAGCGGCGTCGGCTTTCCAGGTCCATGGGGCTCAGCTTCCACTGCTTGAGCGGATCGTGGATGCGGCCCAGGAAGCGCAGGTGCTGCTCTTCGTCGGTGATGGAGAACCAGTACTTGATCAGCTTGATGCCCGAGCGCACCAGCATGCGTTCGAAGTCGGGCACGGTGCGGAAGAACTCCTCGTACTCGGCCTCGTCGCAGAAGCCCATCACCCGTTCCACGCCGGCGCGGTTGTACCAGCTGCGGTCGAACAAGACCATCTCGCCGGCGGCCGGCAGGTGCGCCACGTAGCGCTGGAAATACCACTGGGTGCGTTCGCGGTCGTTGGGTGCCGGAAGCGCCGCCACACGCGCCACGCGCGGGTTCAGGCGCTGGGTGATGCGCTTGATCACGCCGCCCTTGCCGGCCGCGTCGCGGCCCTCGAACAGGATCACCACCTTCTGGCCGGTGTTCTGCACCCAGTCCTGCAGCTTGACCAGTTCGCCCTGCAGCCGGAACAGCTCACGGAAATAGGCCTGGCGGGCGGCCTTGTCGTCGACCTGGTAGTGGCCTTCGCCGTCGAAGGCGCGGTCTTCCAGTTCGAGTTCGAGTTCCTCGTCGTAGCTGTCGACGAGGTCGCGGGAGATGCGCTGCATCAGCTCGTCGTTGTCCGGAATCTGGCTCAGGGACATGGGGATGCTTTCTTCGGTTAGCCCGCCATCGTCTGCGAGCCGGGTGACCGGCTTGTGACTAAGCGTCGAGGTTGGACTGCAGGCGCCGCAGCAGCAGCGCCAGCTGGGCGCGTTCGTCCTCGCTGAAGCCGGCGACGGCCTTTTCGCCCACCAGCGCGGCCTGCTGGCGCAGGGTGTCCTGGATGGTGCGGCCGGCCTCGGTCAGGTCCAGGCGCACGTTGCGGCGGTCGGTCTCGTCGGGCGTGGCGCGCAGCAGGCCGCGGTCGCGCAGGCCCTTGACCAGCCGCGCCAGCTGCGCCTTGTCGCGTCCGCTGAAGGCGGCCAGGTCGCTCTGCGTGGCGCCGGGATGGCGGCCGAAGTAGCCGAGCACCCTGCTGTCCATGTGGGTGATGTCGTGCGGGCCGTCGCGCAGGATGCGGTACTGCTGCGAGCGCACCTGGTGCATGACGGTGTGGATCAGATCCAGCACGTCATCCGTCGATTGGTTGACATTGTCAATTGTGTGGGGCATTATGGGAGACATTGTCAATCGTTTCACGGCAAAACGCCAGGAGCCTGCCCATGTCCACCGAATCCGTTTCCGAATCCCTTTTCGAACCCGTCTCCCTGCGCCGCGTGCAGCGTGTGCGCCACGACATCGTGCGCCGCGAGCTGCGGGTGCTGCGTGTCGAGCCGCTCGGGCCCAGCTTCCGCCGCGTGGTGCTGGGCGGTCCCGAGCTGCACGGCTTCGTCAGCGCCTCCTTCGACGACCACCTGAAGTTCATCACCGACCCCGGCACCGAGGCCCAGGCCATGCGCGACTACACCCCGCGCCACTACGACGCCGCCGCCGGGGAACTGACCCTGGAATTCGTGCTGCACGGCGACGGCCCCGCTTCCACCTGGGCGGCGCAGGCCGCGCCCGGCCAGACGGCCACCGTCGCCGGCCCGCGCGGCTCCACCGTGGTGCCGACCGATTTCGCCTGGCACCTGCTGGTGGGCGACGCCACCGCGCTGCCGGCCATCGCCCGCCGGCTGGAGGAATTGCCCGCCGGCACCCGCGCCATCGTCATCGCCACCGTGCCGCACCAGGACGACCGCCGCCCGCTGCACAGCGCCGCCGCGCTCGAAGTGCAGTGGGTGGACGGCAACCAGGGCCTGCTCGATGCGGTGCGAGCGCTGGCCCTGCCGCAGGGCGAGGGCTATGCCTGGTGCGCCGGCGAATCGCGCACCAGCGCCGCGCTGCGCGCCCTGCTGGTCGAGGAGAAGGGCCACGACCGCTATGCCATCAGCGCGGCGGCCTACTGGAAGCAAGGCGAGGCCGGCCACAAGCCCGCGCGCGGGCAATGAGCGGCCATGCCCTTCATCGTCACCGAGCCCTGCATCCGCTGCAAATACACCGACTGCGTGGCGGTCTGTCCGATGGACTGCTTCGTCGAAGGGCCGAACTTCCTGGCGATCGACCCGGACGGCTGCATCGACTGCTCGGTCTGCGTGGGTGAGTGCCCGGTGGGCGCCATCGTCAACGCGGCCGAGGCCACGCCCGAGCAGCAGCCCTACATCGAACTGAACGCCCGGCTGGCGAAGGATCCGCGCTGGAAACCGATCCGCCGGCCGCAGCCGCCGCTGCCGGACCACATCGACTGGCGCGAGGTGCGCGACAAGCGCCACCTGCTCGAATCGGCAGATTAGTGGCGCCTGCGCATCGGTAGGCATGGCGGCCTATGGGGTCGATGGCGGTATTCCCACGCACGACAACGGGCCCCGGCCCATCATGGATCGCATACGCACTCCAGGGAAAAACACGATGTCCACACGCACCAACCGCCGGCGCCTGTCGCTGGTCGCCCAGACGGCGGAACTGTCCATGGCCGTTCCGCAGGTGATGGCCCACCGGCTCGGCCGCATGGCCGCCGCGGGCGCCTCGCCTTCGGCACGCGACCGCGAGGAATTCAAGCTCATGGTCGATGAGAAGGTCGCCGCCTTCCAGGAATCCTGGCTGGCCATGGCGACCCAGGCGGTGCAGTTCCAGCAGCGCATGGCCCTGCAGATGTGGACGGCCTGCTGGCTGCCGCTGGCCCAGCCGGCCTTCGGGCGGCGCTCCATGCAGCGCCAGTGGAACGAGGCCGGCCTGGCCATCCTGGGCGCGGGCCTGGCGCCGGTCAGCCGGCGTGCGTCGGCCAATGCGAAGCGCCTGACCGCGCTGTAGCCCGGGTTTTCGTTGCCCGGTCGCCGGCTTCGTCGGCACCTGGTGAGCGGTAGGGCAGGCTTCGGAGACTGCGTGGCTGCGGCGATCCGCCGTGCCAGTCACCGCCCCCATGAACGACAGCTCCACCGATTTCCCGCTGAGTTCCCATTCCCGGGTGGCGCCGGTGCCGACATCGGTGTTCCGCATGCAGGGCGTCCTGCCCGTCTCCGAACCGGTGGCCGAGCCGGACGCGGCCAGCCGGTTCAGGTCGCTGCTCTGTGTTTGCCGTGCCGCATCGTCGGACGAAGACTTCCGCGGTGTGCCGACGCGCAGCCTCGATATCACGTCCTATCTCCGCTCCCACACCTTGCTGGCCGAATGGCTGGCGGCGCTGGTCGCCGGCCCCGCTTTCGGCGTCGCGCTGCAGGACGGCGCGGGCCGGTGCGAGGTCAGGCTCTGCCATCCGCGCGCCAGGGATGCCTGGTGGAAGCAGCATGTCAGGCGCATCGACGGCCGTTATGTCAAATGCGACGAGGTCCTCAACGGTTTCGGCACGCCCGGCTTTCGCCCTTTTCTGGTCCTGAAGCTGCGGATGGTGCAGACCGCGCTGGCGCTGATGGGGCTGGGGCCCGTCTCCGATATCGCCATCTGGCGGGCTCCGGCGGGCCGGCGCTGGGCCATCGTGGCTTCACGCCGCGCCCCGGGCCGGGAGCTGGAGATCCGCGCGGACCGGGCGGCCTATGACCGTTTCATCGGGGCGCCCGCCGGCGCCGCGGTGCTGTCGGCGGCCTGGCTGCTGGAACTCAACGACGTGATCAAGCCGGACCGGCAGCGGGTGCTCAACCTGGTCCAGTCCGACACCGGCGCGCTCGCCATCATCGACGGCCTGGACCTGAGCCCGCCGCAGCTGACCCGCGCCATGCTGCCGGCGGACGGCATCCGGCGGCTCTTCGGCCTGGGCCGGCAGGAGCTGCTCCAGGCGCTGGCAGTGGCCGCCGACGCCGCCCATGACTTCGCCGCCCGCCACGGCCCGGTGCTCACCGTCGTCGACGCGGCCCTGCAGGGCCAGCGCGAGGCCACCGAGCCGCTGGCGATGCTGGACGAATACATCGCCCGCTGCCACGCCCGGCTCGACGGGCTGCGCGACTGATTCAGCGCGCCGCGACGGCGGCAGGCTGTTCCCAGCCGCCGCCCAGCGCCAGGAAGACGCCGATCTGGTCGTCCGACAGCTGCGCATCCGATGCGGCCAGCGCCGCCTCGCTGCCGGCCAGGGCGCGTTCGGCGTCCAGCGCGTCCAGCGAGCCGGTCTTGCCGTTGCGGTAGAGCTGGCGGGCCTGGTCGGCCACGATGGCGCTCTGGTCGCGCGCGGCCTTCAGGGCGGCGTGGCGGTCGAGCTCGCGGGCGTAGACGTTCAAGGCGGTTTCGGTCTCGCGCAGGGCGTTGAGCACGGTGCCGTCGAAGCGCGCCAGGGCCGAGCGGGTGCCGGCCTCGGCCTGGGCGATGCGCGCCTGGGCCGCGCCGGTGTTGGGAATGGTCCAGGAGATCAGCGGGCCCAGGCTGTAGTTCAGCGTGTCGGAACTGCCGAAATCGTTGAGCCGGCCGGCGCTGATGGCGCTGATGCCCAGCGACACCTTGGGATAGAGGTCGGCCGTGGCCACGCCGATGCGTGCGTTGGCCACGGCCACGCCGCGTTCGGCCTGGCGGATGTCGGGCCGGCGGCGCAGCAGGGCGGCGCCGTCGCCCACGGGGATGGCCCCGGCCAGGCGCGGCGGCGCGGCGCATTCGGCCACCGCCTGCGGGAACTCGCGCGGCGGCGCGCCGGTCAGCGTGGCCAGCCGGTACAGCGCGTTCTGGCGCGCGGCCTGCAGCGGCGGCACGGCGGCGCGCAGCTGCTCCAGCTGGCCGCGGGCGCGGGCCGCGTCGATCACGCCGACCTTGCCGGCCTGCTGCAGCCGGTCGGACAGCGTCACGGCCTGCTGCTGCAGCTGGATCGAGGTATTGGCGCTCTGCAGCCGCAGCCCGGCCGAGCAGGCCTCGGCATAGGCGCGCGCGGTGCCGGCGGCCACGTTCACCCGTACCAGGTCCACGGCGGCTTCGGCCGAGCCGGTGCCGGCTTCGGCCGCCTCGATGGCACGGCGGATCTGCCCGAACAGGTCGAGCTGGTAAGAGAGGCTCGCCGTGGCGCCGTAGTTCATCGTGCTCGGCGGTTCGTAGCCGGGCTTGACCAGGTCCAGGCCCGACTTGTGGCCGAAGGACGGGCCGCCGCCCACCGTCACGCTGGGCTTCTGCGCGCCGCGCACTTCCTGGTCGACCGCCTGTTCGCGCTCCAGGTTGGCGACGGCTTGCCGCAGGTCGGTGTTGTGGGCGAAGGCCTGTTCGATCAGGGCGTCGAGCCGCGCATCGTCGTACAGACGCCACCACTGCGGCGGCAGCGGCGTGGCGGAAGAGGCAGCCTGGGCTTCGGCCGAGGCGAAGGCGCCGGCCGATGCGGCGTGCGCGGGTTGCAGCGCCTCGGGCGGGTGGTAGTCGGGGCCCACCGGATGCGTGGCGCAGCCGGCCAGCAGGGCGGCGGCGCCCAGCGCCAGCGGGGCGAGGGAGAAGGCGGGTTTCATGACTTGGTCCGTCCCAGGAAGGGCAGGCCGTAGGGCGACTGCACCGGATGGGCTTCGCGCACCGCCACGGTCACCGTCTCGCCGGCCACCAGGCGGGTGCCTTCGGGCAGCGGATCGAGCTTCACCCGCACCGGCACGCGCTGCGCCAGCCGCACCCAGTTGAAGCTGGGGTTCACGCTGGGCAGCAGGTTGCCGCTGGTGCTGCGGTCGCGGTCGGCGATGCCGGCGGCGATGCTTTCCACCGTGCCTTCTAGCTGGCCGCCGCCCATGGGCATCACCCGCACCCGGTCGCCCAGGTGGATGCGCGGCAGCTTGGTTTCCTCGAAATAGCCTTCGACATAGATGGAGCCCGAATCCACCAGCGCCAGCACCGGATGGCCGGCCGCCGCGTAGCTGCCCTGGCGCAGGTCGAGGTTGGTGATCAGGCCGTCGCTGGGCGCGCGCACCGAGGCGCGCTCCAGGTTGAGCCGGGCGCCGTCGAGGCCGACCTGGGCGGCGGCCAGGTTGGACTGGGCCACTTCCATGCGCACCCGGGTCTGCTCGCGCACTTCCTGCGAGATCAGGTCGCCGAGGTCCTTGTTGCGTTTGTCCTCGCGCTGGGCCTGGGCGAGCGCGGTGCGCAGCATGCCGATGTTGACCGAGGCCTGGCGCTCGGCCAGCGTGTAGCGGGCATGGTCCACCTCGAAGAGCAGGGTGCCGGCCTTGACCGACTGGTTGTCCTGGATCGGCACGGCGGTGACCAGGCCCGACACGTCCGGCGCGATCTGCACGACATTGGCGCGCACCCGGCCGTCGCGGGTCCAGGGGGCGAGTTCGTAGTGGTCCCAGAGCTGCAGGCCGGCCCAGCAGGCGGCGAGCACCACCAGCAGGGTCAGCGCCATGCGGCCGAGGTAGAGGAACGATTTGGTGAGGAAGTGGCGCTGGGGCGCGGAGGCGGGGGCGGTCATCGCGGTCTCGGTCTGGTGATCTCGAAAATTCAGGAAATGGCGGGAGCGGTGAAGAAGGCCAGGGCGTAGAGCACCAGCACATACACGCCGATGTCGAACAGCGCCGGATGCCATACCCAGCGGTAGACACCGACGGCCGCGAACAGGCGCCGCAGCACCCAGCTGCCCAGCAGCGCGGCGCCGGCCAGCAGCATCAGCCAGGGCAGGTAGAGGCCGTAGAAACTCGCTTGGCCGATCATGGGATGCTCACTCCGGATACAGGGGCGGCGGCCAGTGCGGCCGGCGCTTCGGGAAACAGGTTGCGGCGCAGGCCGACCAGGGCGGCGACGGCGCGGCGGTGGTCCGGCCGGGGCATTTGCTGCAGGGCGCTGGCCAGCATGCGGTCGAGTTCCCGCAGCAGGCCGGGCGAACGTTCGACCTCGTTGGAGGTGGCCTCGGCCCGGCCGGCGATGCGGTCGCGGAAGACTTCGGCGATGCCGGCCAGCAGGCCGCCCAGGCCCGCCTGCGGCAGGCGGGTGCGCAGCTGCTGCAGCTGGGCGATGTCGTCGCCCACCCGCAGGTCGCGAAGCACCCGCTGGGTGCGCGGCGAGCCGGGCTGGGTGTCGCCGGCGGCCACGCGCGGGGCCAGCAGGGCGATGCGGTCCAGCATGCGTGCGGCATAGGCATCGGGCTGCACCTCGCCGCGGCGCGCCGAGGCCATGCCCGCCAGGTCGCGCCAGGTGGCGCGGCGGATGCGGGCGGCGCTCCAGTCGGTGCCGACCGAGCGGATCAGCCGCGTCACCCGCGCGGCGGCGACGATGCCGACGATCTGCGCCAGGTTGGTGTTGAGGAAACTCGCGATGTCCGCGCTGGCGGTGTCGTGCAGCGCCAGCGAGCCGCTGATGCCCATCACCATGCCCAGGCCCATCAGCATCGTCGCTGGCCGGCCGGCATAACAACCCAGCACCAGGAAGACCGGCGCGCAGACCAGCACCAGCATGCCGAAGTCGTGGATCAGCGGCAGCGCCACCAGCATGTAGAGCACGCCCAGCGGCAGCGACCAGAGCGTGGCCACCAGGAAGCCGTGGATGGCGGGCACCGGGTCGTCCATGGTGGCGAAGAAGCTGCAGAAGACGCCGGCCATCATGGCCGCCACCGAGCCGCTGGGCCAGCCGGTGTAGATCCAGAAGAAACAGCACAGGCCGACCGCCACTACCGCCGCGAAGGCCGACAGCAGCGCCATGCCGACGTCGCGGTGCAGCACCCGGTTGCCGAGCGCGGCCGAACGGCGCAGCGGCGCGGCATGGCCGGCCAGGCCCGCCTCGATGTCGCGGCGCAGCACGGTGCAGGCGCGCCAGCCCAGCAGCAGCTGGTCCAGCCGGGCGGCGAGGTCGATGCGCAGGGCGCGGGTCCAGGGGGAGTGCGGGGCCGGCGGTCCGACGAAGCCGTCATCGATGGCGGGCAGGCTGTCATCGGCCAGGGCCTGCACCTGCTGGCGCAGCACCGGCAGGGTGGCCGCATCGCCGCCGGCCTCCAGCCATTGGGCGGCGCTTCCCAGCAGGTCCTGCACGTCGGGCGCCAGGCCGCCGCGGTCCTGCTCCATCGCCAGCAGCCGGTCTTCCAGGGCCGACAGGGTGGGCGTGAGCGCGGCGATGCGGTCCTGCATCTCGCGGATGGCGCCGGCGGTCCAGCGCACATGGCTGGTGTCGTAGGGGATGTGGGTGGACAGCAGGCGCAGCTGGGTGATGTCCAGCGCCAGGCGGCGGCGGTCCACCGACAGCGCCTCGCGCCGCGCCGGCGCCACCATGCCCTGCGTCCGCGCCGGGCCGAGCAAATCGGACAGCCAGGTGCGCGCATCGCCGAGCGCGCGGTCCAGCATGCCCGACAGGGTGGCCGACATGCCCACCGGCAGCACGATCGCATGGACCAGGCTGGCGCAGAGGATGCCCAGGCCGATCTCCTGCACCCGGGCCATGGCGGTGTCGAACAGCAGGTTGGGCGCTTCCACCGAAGGAAAGCCGATCAGCGCGGCGGTGTAGCCGGCCAGCATGAAGACATAGGAGCGCGGCGTGCGGTCCAGCAGCGAGATGAACAGGCAGGTGCCCAGCCACAGGCTCAGCACCAGCGACAGCAGGAAGGGCGCGTTGGCCAGCGCCGGCACGATCAGCACGGTGGCGGTGCAGCCCAGCAGCGTGCCGAGGAAGCGGTAGAGCGCCTTCGAGCGCGTGGCGCCGGCCAGCGGGTTGGAGACGATGTAGGCGGCCGTCATCGCCCAGAAGGGCCGCGGCAGGCCGGCCCGGTTGGCCAGGTACATCGCCAGCATGGCGGCGGCGAAGGTCTTGACCGAGAACAGCCACTCCGCGCGGTTGAAGCGCAGGAAGCCGGGCAGCAGCAGGGGCTGGCTCATGAACCCGACTCGGGGGTGCCGGCCAGTGCGCCCGGGCCGGGCGAACTCTTGCCCACACGCGCGTCCAGCGCGGCGAACACCCGCAGGCAGGCTTCGAGGTCCTCGTCGGAAACGGCGGAGAAGATGTCGGCGCGCAGTTCGTCGAGCGCGCTCTCGATCTTGTCGCGCGCGGCCTGGCCGGCGGCGGTGATGTAGAGGCCCTTGGCGCGGCGGTCGGAGGCGTCTTCGCGGCGC
The DNA here is from genome assembly GCF_009906855.1 of Xylophilus rhododendri. Taxonomy (NCBI): domain Bacteria; kingdom Pseudomonadati; phylum Pseudomonadota; class Betaproteobacteria; order Burkholderiales; genus Xylophilus; species Xylophilus rhododendri. The sequence continues at coordinate 2,216,976 of NZ_CP047650.1, read as the reverse complement.
TCGATCAGGCCGGCCTCGGCCAGCTGGTCGAGCGGACGCACCAGCGAGGCGGCCTCGATCGCCAGCAGCTCGGCCAGCGCGCCGGCACGCACGCCGTCGCCCAGCCGGCCGATCATCACCAGCGGCCAGGCCATGGCCTGCGACATGCCCACATGGGCCACCGCCTTGTCGGCGGCGGAGCGGTAGGCGCGCTGCAAGGTCGGCAGGCGGCTGGTGAATGCCATGAGGCTGGCGGCACGGCGCTTGGCGGTGGTGGAAGAGGGCATGGCGGGACGGTTCTGGAAAAAGATAGCTTCAAACTAATTAGCTTGCTATGTATTTTAAGGGTAAACCCCGGCGATAGACTTCCGCCTGTTGTTTATTCCCCTCCTGTGCGGAGGCCAGACCCGTGCCGTCCCTGCTGCGCCAGCGCTTTCTCCTGCCCGATGCGGCGCCCGAACGGGCCCTGCAAGAACGCCGTTACCTGCAACTGCTGATGGTGCAGGACGGCTCCACCACCCGCCTGTGCGAGGCCGTGGCCGGCCGGCCGGTGGATTTGGAGGTGCCGCTGCAGCGCATCACGGACGAAGTGCCCGGCATCGTGCGCGCCAGCCTGCCGGGCGATCGTTTCATCGAGCGGCGGGTCTGCCTGTCGGCCCACGGCCAGGTGATGATGGACAACCTCAGCTACATCGCCCTGCAGGGCCTGCCCGACGATGTGCGCGCCGATCTCGAAGCCGCCACCATCCCCATCGGCCCGCTGCTCGACCGCATGTGGGTGCGCCGCGAGTTCGACGAAACCGGCGCCGAGCCCCTGCGCCAGCGCCTGTGGGAGGCCGCCGGCCTGCCCGACCCCGAGGCCACCCGCACCCTGCGGGTGCACACGCCGCAAGGCCCGCTGATGCTGATCACCGAGACCTGGCGGCGCGGCATGCTGATGGGCCTGCCCTTAGGCCGCCGCGTCCCGGGGCGGGGGTAGACTGGCCCGCTACCAGGAGCCCCACATGAACGCCCCCATCCTCGACGCCGACCTCCCGGCCCTCGTCGCCCTGCGACGCGACATCCACGCCCATCCCGAACTCGGTTTCGAGGAAGTCCGCACCTCGGCCCTGGTGGCCGAGCGGCTGGAATCCTGGGGCATTCCCGTGCACCGCGGCATCGGCCGCACCGGCCTGGTCGGCGTGATCCGCGGCAGCCGCGACAGCGGCCAGCGCACACTTGGCATCCGCGCCGACATGGACGCCCTGCCCATCGCCGAGAAGAACAGCTTCGCCCACGCCAGCCGCCACCCCGGCCGCATGCATGCCTGCGGCCACGACGGCCACACCACCATCCTGCTGGCGGCGGCCGAGCACCTGTCGAAGAACCGGGATTTCGACGGCACGGTGCACCTGATCTTCCAGCCGGCCGAGGAAGGCGGCGGCGGCGGCCGGCTGATGGTGGAGGAGGGCCTGTTCGAACGTTTCCCCTGCGAGGCCGTCTTCGGCCTGCACAACTGGCCGGGCATGCAGGCCGGCCAGATGGCGGTGAGCGCCGGGCCGGTGATGGCCTCGTCCAACGAGTTCAAGATCACCATCCGCGGCAAGGGCTGCCATGCCGCCATGCCGCACATGGGCATCGACCCGGTGCCGGTGGCCTGCCAGATGGTGCAGGGCTTCCAGAACATCGTCAGCCGCAACAAGAAGCCGCTGGATGCGGGTGTGATCTCGGTCACCATGATCCACACCGGCGAGGCCACCAACGTGGTGCCCGACACCTGCGTGATCGAGGGCACGGTGCGCACCTTCAGCATCGAGGTGCTGGACCTGATCGAGCGCCGCATGCGCCAGGTGGCCGAGCACACCTGCGCGGCCTTCGAGGCCGGCTGCGAGTTCGTGTTCGACCGCAACTACCCGCCCACCATCAACCATGCCCACGAGGCCGATTTCCTGCGCGGCGTGGCGCAGCGGGTGCTGGGCGAGCACAACGTGCCGGCGCAGGAGCCCACCATGGGCGCCGAGGACTTCTCGTACATGCTGATGGCCAAGCCCGGCGCCTATGCCTTCCTGGCCAACGGCGACGGCGACCACCGCGACGCCGGACATGGCATGGGCCCGTGCATGCTGCACAACCCCAGCTACGACTTCAACGACGAGCTGATCCCGGTGGGCGCGCGCTGCTGGGTGGAACTGGTGCAGTCCTGGTTCGACGCGCCGGCACCCCGGCGCTGAGGCAGGCTCAGGACGGCGCCAGGGCCTGCAGCGCGGCCAGGCGCTCGGGCTTGGGCATGTCGGCCAGCTTGCGCACTTCGGCATAGAAACGCGGCCAGGGGTCTCCGCCGGGCTCGGCCGCCACCTTGGCGAACAGGGCCTGGAAGGCCGGCACCAGGGTGTCGTAGGCGGCCAGCGCGCCGAAGGAGGCGTTGTTGGCCTCGGCCACCCAGCGGTCGTAGCCGGCCACGTTGGCGCCATCGCCGCCCCAGGACGCGCGCAGGGCGGCGTAGCGGGCGCGGAACCCGGCCATCACGATCTCCTTCTGCGCCAGCTTCTCCGAAGGCGGCGCATCGCTGGCCTGGTAGACCTCTTCCAGCGAGCGGCGGGTGTCGCGTGTCAGGTCACGGAAATCGCGCTGCCGGCCCGCGAAGCGCTGGTAGGCCTCGCGTGCCTCGGGCGAGGCTTCGCTGGCCAGCCAGCGGTCGCGGCCCATCTGCTCGACGGCGGTGGCGAAGGATTCGTTGAAGGTGGTGTCGCCCTCGGCATAGACCACCTGGTGCGCCAGCTCGTGGAAGACCATGCGGGCCAGTTCGCCCTCCGGATAGCCGATGAAGGTGCTGAGCAGCGGATCGCCGCCCGCCCAGTTCAGCCAGCCCAGCGTGGAGTACGCCGGCACGCCGTAGACCGAGACCTCCAGCCCCTGGCCGCGCAGGCCGGCGGCTTCCTCGCGCGCGGCGGCCTCGCTGTAGTAGCCGCGGTAGCCGATGCAGCCGGTCACCGGGAAACACCAGGTCTGCAGCGTCAGCGACAGGGGCGGCGCGGCCACCACGTTCCAGACGGCGGCTGTGCGGTGCAGGTCGGCGTAGCGCCGGTAGCTAGGGTTGTCGGGCAGGCCGAGCTGCGAAGAGGCGAAGGCGCGGATGCGCTGGGACAGCCGCAGCCGGTCCTTGAGCGCCGGGCTGGCGGCCGGGTCGGCCAGCCAGTCGTCCACCGGCCGGGCCGAGCGCATCAGCGAGAGATGGCCGGTGAAGGACTGCCAGTAATAGCCCGGCCCGCTGGACCCGACCCCCGTGCAGCCGGCCAGTAGCGCCGCCAGAAGGCATGGAAAGACCCGATGGACAAGCCGTGATTCAAAAATATTTCGCATCGAAATGAAAGCGGAATGAAAGCATCCGGACGAGTTCCGGCATGCGGCCGCGCAGCCGGTTTCTCGCCTGCTGCAATGAGCCGTTGGGTGCAGATTCTGCGACTTTGTCCGACATCGTGCTTGTTGACGTTTGATAACAAGCGCGCAAAAATTTTCGACCATGCACGCTTTACAAAAACAGTTAGAGGAGCGGTTGCGACAACTACCCGTGTCTGTCGCGCTGCGTTTACCTGGGGGTGAGTGGATCGGACCGGCGCAGGCCGCGGTGATGCTTCACATACGTGACATGGGTGCGGCGGCCAGGCTGATCGCCGGGCAGGTCGGGGCGCTGGGCGAGGCGGTGGTCGAAGGCCGCGTCGAGATCCAGGGCCGCATGCGCGACCTGATGCAGGCGGTGGCAGGGCTGCTGCCGGGCAATCCCACCGAAAGCCACGAGCACTGGTGGAGCCCGCTGCTGCGCAGGGCGAAGTCGATGGCGGCCCACACCCGGGAGCGCGACGCCGAGCAGATCCAGTTCCATTACGACGTCTCGGACGACTTCTACCGCCTCTGGCTGGACCCGCGACGCGTCTATTCCTGCGCCTACTACCGCGACAGCGACATGACGCTGGCCCAGGCCCAGGAAGCCAAGCTCGACCACATCTGCCGCAAGCTCAACCTGCAGCCCGGCGAGCGTTATCTCGACGTCGGCTGCGGCTGGGGCGCGCTGCTGCTGTGGGCGGCCGAGCACTACGGCGTGCAGGCCACCGGCATCACCCTCTCGCACAACCAGCATGCGCATGTGCAGAAGCTGATCGAGGAACGCGGCCTGGGCGACCGGGTGCAGGTGCTGCTGTGCGACTACCGCGACCTGCAGCCGGCCCAGCCCTTCCAGAAGATCTCCTCGGTCGGCATGTTCGAGCATGTGGGCCGCGCCAACATGGTGGCCTACTTCGGCCAGCTGATGCGCCTGCTGGAGCCGGGCGGCCTGGTGCTCAACCACGGCATCACGGCCGGCGGACTGGAGAACGCCCAGCTCGGCGGCGGCATGGGCGACTTCATCGAGAAGTACATCTTCCCCGGCGGCGAACTCATGCACTTCAGCAATGTGCTGCACGACATGGCAGAGGCCGGGCTGGAGTCGGTCGACGTAGAAAGCCTGCGCCCCCATTACGCCCGCACCTTGTGGGCCTGGTCGGATGCGCTGGAGGGCAAACTCGACGAAGCCCGGCGTGTGCTGACGGCCGGCTCGGACGCCGACCGGGCGGAGAAAGTGCTGCGCGCCTACAGGCTTTATCTGTCGGGGTGCGCGATGAGTTTCGAGCGGGGCTGGATATCCTTGCACCAGATCCTCGCCAGCAAGCCCGATGGCCAGCTGAACACCGGCCGCATGGCGGGGGCACAATCCGTCTATCCCTTCGAACGGGACTATATCTATTCAGAAAGGAAGGCCGCATGCTGAAATTGAAGTCACGCGCCACCGCAGAAGTCATCCTCTTGGACTCCAGTGCACTGCAGATCCTGCACATCATCGGCAAGGATCCGGAAGCCCCGGGCGTCATCACCGTCGCCCAGATTCCCGACGCCGTGGCGGCCCTGCGCAAGGCCGTGGAAGAGCACGATGCCCAGCCGGACGTGAGCGAGTCGATCGGCGACCACCATGAAGGCGAGCAACACGTGCACAGCGACGGCAACATCAGCCTGCGCCAGCGCGTGGCACCGGTCATCGACATGCTCAACCGCAGCCTGGCCGAACGTTACGACGTGGTCTGGGGTGTCTGAGCTACGCTGACCCGCACCCATAAAAAGGCCGGCTTCATCGCCGGCCTTTTTGTTGGTGGAGCGCGGGCGCGATCAGGCGCTGACCGTCCCCGCCGGCCGCACGCCGTCCACCACGTCCAGGCGTATGCAGCGTGCGCTGTGGCCGGCGCCCAGCGCCGTTTCCGGCGGCTGGATGGCGCGGCAGGCCGCCTCGGCCCAGGCGCAGCGCTCGGCGAAGGCGCAGCCCGGCGGCAGCTTCGACAGGTCGGGCGGAGAACCGGCGATGGTCTGCAGCCGCCTTCCCTTCTGCATGGCGCCATGGCTGCGGCTCTGCAGCAGCGACAGGGTGTAGGGGTGGCGCGGCCGGGTCAGCAGCACGGCGGCCGGTCCCTGCTCCACGATGCGGCCCGCATACATCACCGCCATGCGGTCGGCCACCTCGGCGGCGGCGCCGATGTCGTGGGTGACGAAGACGATGGCCAGCCCCATCTCCTGCTGCAGTTCGCGCAGCAGCAGCAGGATCTGGATCTGCACCGTGGCGTCCAGCGCCGTGGTCGGCTCGTCGGCCAGCAGCACCTGGGGCCGGCAGGCCAGGGCCAGGGCGATCATGGCGCGCTGGCGCATGCCGCCGGACATCTCGTGGGCATAGGCCGCGAGGCGCCGCTCCGGGCTGGGGATGCGCACCCGCTCGAACAGCGCCAGCGCCCTGGCGCGGGCCTCTGCGCGGCCGATCTTCTCGTGCCGCAGGATGGTCTCGACGATCTGGTCGCCCACCGGGTAGACCGGGTCCAGCGCCAGCAGCGGCTCCTGGAAGATCATCGCCACCTTCCTGCCGCGCAGGGCCGAGAGGCCGGCCTTGTCCAGCGCCAGCACATCCGCGCCGGCGGCATGCAGCTCGCCGCTGATGCGGGTGCTGCGCTCGGCATGCAGGCGCATGATGGCGCGCAGGGTCACGCTCTTGCCCGAACCCGACTCGCCGATCAGCGCCACCACCTCGCCCGGCTGCAGTTCCAGGTCCACGCCGTTGACGGCCTCCACCTTCTTGCCCGGCGCGTGGAATTCCACCCGCAGGTTCTTCATGCGGACGGCGGGCTCAGCCATGGCGGGCCTCCGGAAAGATGTTGATGCCGTGCAGCGACGCCAGGGTGTCTTCCTTCGGCGGCGCGGGCTGCGGGAAGTCCGGGCCGGCCACATAACCCGAGCCCGGCTGCCAGCGCAGGCAGGCCACGCCATGGCCCGGCACCGGCTCCACGAAACGCGGCATCAGCTGGCTGCACACCGCCTGGGCGAAGGCGCAGCGGGTGTGGAAGCGGCAGCCCGAAGGCGGGTCGATCGGGTTGGGCGGATCGCCCGACAGCGGCGCCTCGGTGGTGCGGCGCAGCGGATCGGTGCTGGGCATGGACTGCAGCAGCGCCCGTGTGTAGGGATGGCGCGGCGCATCGAACACCTGCTCGGCCGGCCCCACCTCCACCACCTGGCCGAGGTACATCACCAGCACCCGGTCGCTCACATAGCGCACCACCTGCAGGTCGTGGCTGATGAAGAGATAGGTCAGGCCGAAGTCGCGCTTCAAGTCTTCCAGCAGATTGAGCACCTGGGCCTCGACCGACTTGTCGAGCGCCGACACCGCCTCGTCCAGGATCACCAGCCGCGGCTCCAGCGCCAGGGCGCGGGCGATGTTCACCCGCTGGCGCTGGCCGCCGGAGAGTTCGTGCGGATAACGCCCGGCGAAGCGCGCGGGATCCAGGCCGACACGGGCCAGCAGGTCGTGCGCCCGGGCCAGCGCGGCCTTGGCGGAGACGCCGTGCACCGTCGGGCCGAATGCCACCGAGTCCTCGATCGTCATGCGCGGATTGAGCGAGGAATAGCTGTCCTGGAACACCATCTGCGTCTGCCTGCGGAACTCGCGCAGCGGCAGGCCGGGGCCGCCGACCGCCTGGCCGTCGAAGACCAGTTCGCCCTTGTCCTGCACGGTGAGCTGCATCAAGAGCCGCGCGGTGGTCGACTTGCCGCAGCCGGATTCGCCCACCACGCCCAGGGTCTCGCCCTTGCGGATGTCGAAGCTCACGTCGTCCACCGCCCGCACGGCCGGTCGCGGGCCGCCGAAGCCCAGGCCCTTGCGCTTGAGCGGGAAATGCTTCTGCAGATGCTGCACCCGCAGCAGCGGCTGGCGCGGGCCGCCGATGTCGCGCGGGTCGGCCAGCGCGGCGGGCGTGATGTCGGGGATGAAGGTGGAACTCACTGCTTGACCTCCATGGCCTGGCGCAAGCCGTCGGCCAGCATGTTGAAGGAGATGGAGGTGACGAAGATCAGCGCGCCGGGCAGGGCGGCGATCAGCGGCTGGCTGTAGATGGCCGTGCGCAGGGTGTTGAGCATCAGCCCCCATTCCGGCTGCGGCGGCTTCACGCCCAGGCCCAGGAAGGACAGGCCCGAGGCCAGGATCATCGAGACCGAGATCAGGCTGGTGGCATAGACGAAGATCGGCCCGACCACATTGCCCAGCACATGGCGCCGCACGATCGTGAAGGCTCCCGCGCCCGAGGCCCGCGCCGCATCCACGTAATCGCTGCGCCGCACCTGGGTCGTCACGCTCTCGGCGATGCGGGCGATCTGCGGCACGAAGACCACCGTCAGCGAGATCAGCGCGTTGGTGATGCCCGCGCCCAGCGCGCCCGACAGCGCGATCGCCAGCAGCACCGAGGGAAAGGCATACAGCACGTCGATGCAGCGCATCACCACCGTGTTCAGCTTGCCGCCCGCATAACCCGCGAACACGCCCAGCGCGCCGCCCACGACGAAAGCCATCAGCACCGGCGCGATGCCCATGAACAGCGACAGCCGACCGCCCAGGATCAGGCGCGAGAGCAGGTCGCGGCCCAGCTCGTCCGTGCCCAGCGGATAACCCGCCGTGCCGATCGGCCGCAGCCGCTTGAACATCGAGGTGGCGAAGGGGTCGGCCGGCATGATCCAGGGCGCCAGCAGGGCCGCCAGGATCAGCAGCAGGATGAGCGCCGCCGCGCCCATGGCCACGGGATTGCGCACCAGCCGGCGCAGCACATTGGCGCCGTGGCTGCGCGAGCGGACCACGGATGCAAGAGGCGCTCCGCCGGGCGTGAGGATGGCTGCCATGGATCAGCTTCTTTCGATGCGGGGGTCGAAGACGGTCTGCAGCACATCCACGATCAGGTTGAGGGCCACGAAGAACAGCGCCAGCACCAGGATGGTTCCCTGCAGCAGCGGCAGGTCGCGCTGGAAGATCGCCTGGTTGAGCAGAAAGCCGGTGCCGGGCCAGGCGAACACCGTCTCGATCAGGATGGAGCCGCCGAGCAGATAACCCAGCTGCAGCCCCATGACGGCCAGGGCGGTGGGCGCGCAGTTCTTCACCACGTGCTTGAACACGCCGTATTCGCCCAGGCCGCGGGCGCGCAGGCCCACCACGAACTCCTGCGACAGGATCTCGGCCACCAGCGCCCGCACGGTGCGCGCCACGATGCCCATGGGGATGAAGGACATGGTGATCGCCGGCAGCAGCATGTATTGCAGGTGTTCGTAGTCCCAGGTCCATTCGCCAGAGCCGCCCGGCCCGGCGCCGGTGGCCGGCAGCCACTGCAGCTTGGCCGAGAACACGATCACCATCACCATGCCCAGCCAGTAGTGCGGCACGCTTACCCCGATCACCGAGATGAAGCTGGCGACGCGGTCGGCCCAGGAGTGGCGGAAGTAGCCGGCCACGAAGCCGAACAGGCAGCCGAAGAAGAAGCCGATCAGCGTGGCCATCATGGCCAGCATGAAGGTGTTGCCGACGGCCTTGAAGACCTCGCCGGTCACCGGCCGGCTGGTGGCGATGCTGGTGCCCAGGTCGCCGTGCAGCGCGCGCCAGAGCCAGTGGAAGAACTGCTCCGGCAGGCTGCGGTCGAAGCCGTAGAGCTTCATCATCTGCTGCTGCAGCTCGGTGGAGGCGTCCGCCGGCAGGATGGCCACCAGGGGATCGCCGGGCGCGATGTGCACCAGCATGAAACACAGGAAGGACACGCCCAGCATGATGGGAAGCGCATAGCCTGCGCGGCGCAAGAGGTAGGCGATCATGGGGCGGCCTTCTGGTTGTTTGCCGAAGCTCAGTCCAGCGACATCGTGGCGATGTCGATGAACCAGCTCTTCGGTTGCACGACGCCCTTGACCTTGGCCGTCATGGCACGCGGACCCACGTCATGCGCCACGAACAGGAAGGGCGCCTCGTCGATGATGCGTGCCTGCAGCTGCGCCAGCAGGGCGTCGCGCTGCTTGTCGTCGAAGGTGGTGCGGGCCTTCTCGATGATGGCGTCGGTCTCGGCGTTGCTGTAGTAGCCCCAGTTGTTGGAGACCGGCGGCTGCGCCTTGGTGCTGACGAAACGCACCATGGCGAAGAAGGGGTCCATGGTGGCCGCGCTGACGTTGGTGGCGTGCGCGCCGTGGGCGGCCGGGTCCTTGGCGCCCAGGCGCCAGCTGGAGAACAGGGTGTTCCACTCGACCACGTCGAACTGCACGTCGAAGTAGCAGTCCTTCAGGCTCTGCTGGATGAACTCGTTCATCGGCAGCGGCTGCATCTGGCCGGAGCCGGAGGCCGAGGTCTGCACCTTCACATGCACCGGCTTGGCGGCGGAATAGCCGGCCTCCTGCATCAGCTTCTGCGCCGCGGGCAGGTCGTACTTGATTTGGAAGGTGGGATTGCCGCGCCACGGATCGCCCGGCTCGGCGATGCCGGTGGCCTCGACCATCAGGCCGCCCAGCAGCTCCTTCATGGCCGTGCGGTTCAGGCACAGGTTGGCGGCCTGGCGCACCTTCTTGTCCTTGAAGGGCGAATCCGGCAGCAGCGAGAACTGCCAGGGCCAGAGATGCGGCTGCAGGTTGGAATAGAGCTTGAAGCCGCGGCCCTTGATCGCGTCCAGCGAATCGGGTGCGGGCGCCTCGATCCAGTCGACCTGGCCGGACATGAGGGCGGCCGTGCGGGCGCTGGCCTCGGGCAGGGGCAGCAGCACCACGCGGTCGATCTTGGGGCGGCGCCTGGCATCCCAGTACTCGGGGTTCTTCACCATCTCCAGGCGTTCGCGCGGCACGAACTTGGCCTGCTTGAAGGGGCCGGTGCCGGAGGCGTCGGCGGCGAAGGCGGCCCAGGCCTGCTTGCTGCGTTCGGCCTTGTCGGCGACCGAGGCCGGCACGGCGGCCAGTTTCTTCGCCCACTGGGTGGGCGAAGCCATGAAGAGGTTGGTGAGGTTGATCGGCAGGAAGGAGTCGGGCTCGGAGGTGGTCAGCTCCACCGTCAGGTCATCGATCTTGCGGGCGCTGCGCAGCGTGGGCATGCGCGAGGCGGTGACGCCGATCTGCGCCGGATCGAACTGCGGGGCTTCCTTGTCGAGCACCTTGTTGACGTTCCACACCACCGCGTCGGCGTTGAAGGGCGAGCCATCGTGGAACTTCACGCCCGGGCGCAGCTTGAAGATCCATTTCGTCTTGTCGGCGTCGTTGACCGACCAGGACAGCGCCAGGTCGGGAATCACCACGCTGGCCTTGCTGGCCGAGCTGAGGTCCCACTGCGTCAGGCCGTCGTACATCGGGATGCCGGTGAAGCGGTTGCCCTCGTAGCCCTGGTCGGGCTGGCCGGAGGTGCGGGGGATGTCGCCCGCGGTCATGGCGATGCGCAGCACTTTTTCCTGTGCCTGGGCGGCGGACATGCCGGCGCCGAGCAGGCAGGCCAGAAGGATGGCAGACGGTTTGACGATCTTCATGGACTTTCCTGGAGGGGGATGGAAACACGAGCCGTGGCCGGCTCTCCCCTGGTCCAGCAAGCGCTGTGCCATCCCCTTGCGCGCCATGAAGCCATCGGCCGCCCGAAACGAAAAAAGGACCGCACGGGGCGGTCCTTTTTCAAACAGGCGTCGAGGAAAGGAGAAAAGCTGTCTCCACCATCCCCATCCTCCTGCCGGCACGGGCCGGCAGGCCGAACTCGACTCAGGCCTGGGTGTTGGTCTTGCGGCGGCGGGCGACGAAGCCCATCACGCCCAGGCCGGCCAGCAGCATGGCGTAGGTTTCGGGTTCCGGCACGGCAGCCAGGACGAACTGGGTGTTGAAGCTGACCGGGGCGGCCAGCGATGCGCCGACGGACTTGCCGTAGGTCACCAGGGTGTAGGTGGTGCCGGCGCTCAGGGTGGTCGAAGCGTCCAGCGAAGGATGCTGGATGGGGCTGTTGGTGGCGGTGTAGGAAGCGGTGGTGGCGGCGGTCAGGCCAGCCAGCTGGGCCGTGCTGGTGTAGAGGCCTTGGTACAGGGACAGCGAGCTCAGCAGCACGCCGACGCCCGAGTTCTTCAGGTACAGGCTGGTGTCGCTCAGGGCGCTGCCGCTGTTGGGCACCACGGTGAAGTTGTAGAAGGTGGTGAACAGGCCGTTCGTGGTGAACGTCGTGTCGAAGCTGGTGCTGCCCAGGCCGATGAGTTCCACTGCGGCGTTGGCCGACAGGGACGTCGCGCCCAGGGAGAGTGCCACGGCGGAAGCGATGGCGATTTTCTTGAAGACGGTGGTCATGGGGAGCTTTCGAGGAGTGGAGAGGATTGGTGGAAACACTGTGAACCGAATGTCACATATGAGTGAACCAGCCTCAATAGACCGAATGGACCAATCGGCACTAGTCGATAGCTTTTCCTGTAGTCCGAGTGGTCCTGCTCTCACCTGTCTTCAGCGCCTTTTCCTACGAGAACCTGCTAAAGAGCGTGAACTTTTATGCTTGCCTGGAGGTGTGAGTGAGCGCTTTCATGCTTCCGTGCGGTATTTGCAATTTGTAAAGTTGGCGTCGTTTCCCATTCAATCTGTAGCAGAGACGCTTTCCAGCAAAACCTCGATCGGATGGCGCAGCCGGCCCCGGCCCAGCCGTTCGACCTGGCTGCGGCAGGAATAACCGGTGGCCAGCACCTCCGGCCCGCCCTCGGCCTTGTCGAGCAGCGGCCCCCAGGACAGATCGAAGATCTGCCGTGAGGTCTGCCGGTTACGGCTCTCGTGCCCATAGGTGCCGGACATGCCGCAGCAGCCGCTGGCCTGCGGCGCCAGGGCCAGTCCGAAGCGCGAGAAAGCCTTCTGCCACTGCCCGACGCTGGCCGGCACCGTGGTTTTTTCGGTGCAGTGCGCCATCAGCCGGAAGGCGGGGGCGTTCGCGGCGCCGGCACGCGCCGGGGCGGCATCGGCCAGCCACTCCTGCGGCAGCAGCACCGGCGGGCATTCGGGCGCGCTGGCCAGCTTGGTGTATTCCTGCCGGTAGACCAGGGTCATCGCCGGATCCAGCCCTACCAGCGGGATGCCGAAGCGGCCCAGCGCGGCCAGCTGCGCCGCATTGCGCCCGGCCGCCCGGTCGAAGGCCTGCAGAAAGCCCTGCACCTGCAGCGGCTTGCCGTTGGGCCGGAAGGGCGCCAGGAAGACGGTGCAGCCCAGGCGGGCGGCCAGTTCGACGAAGGCGGCGGCCAGGGGGTCTCGAAATAGCGGGTGAAGGCGTCCTGCACCAGGATCACGCTGCGCGCGGCCTGTTCCGGGCTGAGCGCGGCCAGGGCCTCGGCCGTGGCCGGCTGCACCTTCCAGCGCCGCAGGGTGGCGGCGAAGTCGAAGCGGCTGAGCAGCGGGCTGTCGACCATGCCGGCGTGCTTTTCCAGCCAGCGCGCCACCGGCGCCGAACCGATCAGCCGGTTGTACAGACCGGGCGCACGCGCCAGCCAGGGCACGGTGGATTCCAGCGAGCCGATCAGGTAGTCCTTCAGCGGGCGGCCGTAGCGCTGGTGGTAGAGCTGCAGGAAACGCGAGCGGATGTCCGGCACGCTGACCTTGACCGGGCACTGGCCCGCGCAGGACTTGCAGGACAGGCAGCCGGCCATGGCGTCGTAGACCTGGTGCGAGAAATCCGGCGTGCCGGCGCGGCGGGCGCGGCCGTTGCGCCAGCGCGCGGGCAGCACAGCCCAGAAGGAGGGCGGTCGTTGCTGCGCCGCCAGCACATCGACGCCGGCCTCGCCCTGCAGCCGCAGCCATTCGCGCATCAGCGAGGCGCGGCCCTTGGGCGAGTGGATGCGCTGGCGGGTGGCCTTCCACGAGGGGCACATCGCGTCGTCGGGATCGAAGTTGTAGCAGGCGCCATTGCCGTTGCAGTGCATGGCGGCGCCGAAGCTTTTCCAGACGGCGGGGTCTATCTGCCGGTCGGCCTCGCCGCGCAGCGGCACCTCGTCGATGCGCAGCAGCGCCGCGTCCCCGGCCGCGGGCGTGGCGATCTTGCCGGGGTTGAGCTGGTTGTGCGGATCGAAAGCCGCCTTCAGCGCCTGCAGCGCCGGATACAGCTCGCCGAAGAAGGCCGGCGTGTATTCGGAACGCACGCCCTTGCCGTGTTCGCCCCAGAGCAGGCCGCCGTACTGGCGGGTGAGCCGGGCCACGCCGTCGGAGATGGGGCGGATCAGCGCGGCCTGGGCCGGGTCCTTCATGTCCAGCGCCGGGCGCACATGCAGCACGCCGGCGTCCACATGGCCGAACATGCCGTAGGCCAGGCCGTGGCTGTCGAGCAGGGCGCGGAAATCGGCGATGTAGTCGGCCAGCTTCTCCGGCGGCACGGCGGTGTCTTCCACGAAGGGCTGGGGCCGCACTTCGCCGTCCACATTGCCGAGCAGGCCGACCGAGCGCTTGCGCATCGCATACACCCGCTCCACCGCCGCATGGCCGGTGGCCAGCGTATGGCCCAGGCGCTCCACGCTGCGGTCCTGCTGCAGGTGGGCGGTGAAGGCGGCGACGCGGGCCTGCAGCTCGGCCGCGTCGTCGCCGCTGAATTCCACCAGGTTGATGCCCAGCGTGGGCCGGGCCGCATCGCCGGGGAAATACTCGGCCACGCCGTTCCAGACGATGTCGTTCATCGCCAGCAGCAGCACCTTGGAATCCACCGTCTCGATCGACAGCGGATGGTGGGCCATCAGCGCCTGCGCGTCGCGCAGCGCATCCATGAAGCCGGCGTAGCGGATGTTGACCAGCACCGTGTGTTTCGGGATCGGCAGCACGTTGAGCGTGGCCTCCACCAGGAAACCCAGCGAACCCTCCGAGCCGCAGAGCACGCTGTTGAGGTTGAAGCGGCCATCGGCCTCGCGCAGATGCGCCAGGTCGTAACCGGTGAGGCAGCGGTTGAGTTTGGGGAAGACCGCCTCGATCAGCGCCTGCTGCTCGCGCTGGATGGCCTCTGCGGCGCGGTAGGCGTCGCCCACCCGGCCGGGTTCGGCGCAGCGGCGAGCCAGCTCGGCCTCGTCCACCGGCTGGCTGCGCAGCCGCTCGCCGCCCAGCAGCACGCAGTCCAGCGCCAGCACATGGTCGCGTGTCTTGCCGTAGGTGCAGCTGCCCTGGCCGCTGGCATCGGTGCTGACCATGCCGCCGATGGTGGCGCGGTTGGAGGTGGACAGCTCCGGCGCGAAAAAGAGGCCGTGCGGCTTCAGCGCCGCATTGAGCTGGTCCTTCACCACCCCGGCCTGCACCCGCACGCGGCGGGCGGCGGGGTCGATCTCCAGGATGCGGTTCATGTGGCGCGAGATGTCCACCACCAGCCCGTCGGTCAGCGACTGCCCGTTGGTGCCGGTGCCGCCGCCGCGCGGCGCCAGCACGACGCGGCGCCACTGCGGCTGGGCGATCAGCCGGGCCAGGCATTCCACGTCCTCCGCATCGCGCGGATAGACGGCCGCCTGCGGCTGGCGCTGGTAGATGGAGTTGTCGGTGGCCAGCACCAGGCGCTCGGCATGGCTGGCGCCTATGTCGCCCTGGAAACCCGCCTGCTGCAGGGCGGCCAGGAAGTCGCGGTACAGCGCAGCCAGGGGCGCGGGCGGGGCGATGCGGGCGATGGACGCCGGAGCCGTATTCGTCATACGTAAGATCATAGTATGACTTGGGCTGCGGTATCTTCCAGCCCCATGACTCTTGCCATGCCCTCGCTGCCCGAGCGCCTCGTGGACGCCATCGCCGCCGACATCGCCGCCGGCCGCTACCCCGTGGGCGCCAAGCTGCCGGCCGAGCCCGCGCTGTGCGAGCACTACGGCGTGAGCCGCACGGTGCTGCGCGAGGCCATGGCGCGCATGAAGTCCGATGGCCTGATCGACACCCAACAGGGCCGCGGCAGCTTCGTGCTGGCGCCTTCGGTGCGCACGCCCTTCCGTTTCGAGGCGCCGAGCGCGCAATCGACCCAGTCCATCCTGGAACTGGCCGAGCTGCGCCTGGGCGTGGAGGGCATGGCTGCCGCCCTGGCCGCCACGCGCCGCACGCCCGAACAGCTGGCCCGCCTCAAACACTGCCTGGACGACATGGCACGGGCCCTGGCCGAGGGCAGCAGCGGCAGCGAGGCCGACCTGGAATTCCACCGCACCATCGCCGACGCCACCGGCAACGGCCATTACCGGCTCTTCATGGACTACCTGCGGCGCTTCTACGCGGTGGCGATCGACGTGGCGCGCAGCCGCAGCGCCGAGGCCGACGGGCTGTCGCAGCAGGCGCAGGCCGAGCACCGGGCGGTCTACCAGGCGATCGTCGATGGCGACGCGGCGGCGGCCGAGCAGGCGATCCAGCGGCATATCCGCGCCGCCGCCGCGCGCCTGGCCGCCGCTCAGGCAACGGCGCCGGCCGCGCCGGCCGCCGCCTCCTCCAGCAGCCAGCGCCGGAAGGCCAGCACCAGCTTGTCCCGCGCGCGCGATTCGGGCATCACGAAGTAATAGGCCTTGCTGGACGCCAGGGCCCGGTCGAACAGCACCACCAGCCGGCCGCTGTCGAGCAGCTCCGACACCAGCAGCCGCGGCACCAGCGCCACGCCCAGCCCGCTGGCCGCCGCCTGGGCCATCATCGAGAACTGCTCGAAGCGCGGCCCGCGCATCGCCTGCTGCGCCGCCACCTCGCCCAGGGCGAACCATTCGCTCCACTGCTCGGGCCGGGTGGACTGGTGCAGCAGGCGCACGCCGTCTAGGTCGGATTCCCGCCGCAGGCCGTGGCGGTCGCGCAAGGCGGGGCTGCACACCGGCACCACGTCCTCGCGCAGCAGGAAATCGCAGGAGGCGCCGGGCCAGAAGTCCTCGCCGAAATGGATGGCCGCGTCGAAGGGCTCGCGCTCGAAGTCGAAGGGCTCGGAGCGGGTGGAGAAGTTCACCGTGACCTCGGGATGCGCATCGGCGAAGCGCGGCATGCGCGGTATCAGCCATTCGGTGCCGAAGGTCGGCAGCACCGCCAGGTTCAGCACCTCGCCGCCGCCGCCCAGGGTCATCACCCGCTGGGTGGCCGCGGACAGCGCCTCGAAATGCTGGCGCAGTTCCGCCGCGTAGACCCGGCCGGCGTCGGTCAGCACCACCCGCTGGCGCACCCGGTGGAAGAGGGCGCAGCCCAGCCGGGTCTCCAGCTGGCCGACCTGGCGCGAGATGGCGCTCTGGGTCAGGTGCAGCTCCTGGGCGGCGCGCGAGACGCTGCCGTGGCGCGCGGCGCTCTCGAAAGCCATCAGCAGGGCGGTGGGCGGCAGCAGTTCCCGTTTGAACATCATGTCGTGCCGGCAACATCCGGCGTGGTCGCGATGAAGCAGAGCATCGCACGCCGCCGGCACCTTGCGCTCAAGTTGTTGCGATATGGGAATGAAGTCCTTCCGATTCCTTGCTAGCGCGGCGGCCGGCGCGCTGCGATAGTCGCGGCACTTTCGAAAACCGCCCACGCACGCCCCATGAGCCCCACCGCCTTCCTCCATCCCGACGACATCCGCACCGCCTTCTCCCGCGCCCTGTCGGACATGTACAAGGCCGAGGTGCCGCAGTACGGCACGCTGCTGGAGCTGGTCGCCGACATCAACATCGCCGTCATCCGCCGCGACGGCCCGCTCTCCACCGGCCCGCAGGCCGAGGAAGAACAGCAGCGCCTGGGCGTGGAGCGCCACGGCGCGATCCGCCTGGGCACCGCCGCCGAGCTGGCCACCATGCGCCGACTGTTCGCCGTGATGGGCATGGAGGCGGTCGGCTACTACGACCTGTCGGTGGCCGGCGTGCCGGTGCATTCCACCGCCTTCCGCTGCACCGACGAGGCCGCGCTGCTGCGCAATCCCTTCCGTGTCTTCACCTCCCTGCTGCGCCTGGAGCTGATCGAGGACGCCGCGCTGCGCGAGCGCGCCGCCGCCATCCTGGGCCAGCGCGACATCTACACCGCGCGCTGCCGCGAGCTGATCGCCCTCGCCGAAAGCCAGGGCGGCCTGGATGCGGCGCAGGCCCGGGAGTTCGTCGCCCAGGCCCTGGAAACCTTCCGCTGGCACCGCGAAGCCACGGTGGACGCCCAGAGCTACCAGCAGCTGCGCGCCATGCATCCGCTGATCGCCGACGTGGTCTGCTTCAAGGGCCCGCACATCAATCACCTGACGCCGCGGGTGCTCGACATCGATGCCGCCCAGGCGGCGATGGCCTCGCGCGGCATGCGCGCCAAGGACAGCATCGAAGGCCCGCCGCAGCGCGCCTGCCCGGTGCTGCTGCGCCAGACCAGCTTCCTGGCGCTGCAGGAGCCGATCCGTTTCGTGGGCAGCGCGGACGACGGCACCCACACCGCGCGTTTCGGCGAGATCGAGCAGCGCGGCTGCGCCCTGACCCCCGCCGGCCGCGAGCGCTACGACGCATTGCTGCAGCAGGCCCAGGCCGCCGGCAAGGCCGGCCAGCCGCGTGGCGAGGCCTTGGTGCAGGCCTTCACCGCCTTCCCGGACGATCTGCGTGCCCTGTTCGACCAGGGCTTGGCCTATGTGCGTTTCCAGGCGCCCGCGCAGCGCCTGCATGCGGGCGAGGCCGCGCCGGCCGGCCTGGCGCCCGCCGAGCTGGTCGCACAGGGCTGGCTGGACATCGAGCCGCTGATCTACGAAGACTTCCTGCCGGTGAGCGCCGCCGGCATCTTCCGCTCCAACCTGGGTTCGGAAGGCCAGAGCAGCTACGAGGGCGGCGGCAACCGCGCGGCCTTCGAACGCGACCTGGGCGCGCCGGTGGCCGACGAGTTCTCGCTGTACGAGGCGGCGCAGGCGCAGTCGCTGCGGCTGGCGCTGGCGCGGCTGTCGGCTGGCGCGACAGCGGCGGCCTGAAGGCTCAGGCGGCCGGCGCCACCGCCGCGCCCTCGATACCGTGGCGCTGCAGCGAGCGCGCCACGAAGCCGCTGGCCTTCATCTCCTCGACGAAACGCCGCAGGCTCTGCTGCGCCAGCGGAGGGCGGCCGGCGGGCACGCCCATGGCCTGCTCGATCACCATGAAACGCCCCGGCAGCAGGCGCACGCCCGGCGTGCGTTTGGCATCTGCTTCGAGCTGCTGGCGCACGCCGGCCGCCACGTCGAGCTTCTGCGCCATGAATTCGTCCACCACCTTGGGCGAGGTGGGGATGCGCACCAGCGTGGCCTGCTTGATCTCGCGGCTGAGGTAGAGGTCGTAGGCGCTGCCCTTGCCGACGGCGACGGTGCGGCCGGGGCGGTCCACCTCGGCGTTGGCCTGCAGCGGCGAATCGGCCCGCACCATGTAGGCGCCCTCGATCACCACATAGGCCGCCGTGAAGGCCACGCCCTCGCCGCGCAGCGGATCGATGGCGAAGAAGCCGATGTCGGCATTGGCGCCGCGCACCACCTCCACCGAACGGCCGGCGGAATCCACCGCCATCAGATCCACCGGCACGCCGAGCCGGCGGCCGAGTTCGCGCGCCAGGTCGATCGACACACCCGCCAGTTCGCCGCTCGCCTCGCGTCGGGCCAGCACCGGATTGCCCAGATTGATCGAGGCGCGCAGCCGGCCGGTGGGCGCCAGCGCGGCGATCGCCTCGGGGCTGGCCTGCCAGCCGGCCGCCGGGCTGGCGCAGCCGGCGAACCAGGGGAGCAAGAGGGTGGCCGCGGCGATCCGGCGGCGGTGCAGGGACGGGGTCTGGCGCATGGTGAGGGCCTGGCGTGAAGAGGCGTGCACTGTGCCAGAGAGCCGCTCTTCATGCAGCGGGCGGCTCCGGCGCGCGCACCCGCCCGAAGCTGAACACACCCTCGGCCGCCAGCCGCTGCGCCTCGGCCTGCACCAGCTCGCCGACCACACCCAGCGCGGCGCGCGGCCGGGCCTCGGCCTTGCGCGCCAGCACCAGCATGCGGTGCAGCTGCGCGCCCGAGATCTCCGACAGGCGCACCGTGGCGGGCGGCGCATCCTTGAAAACCGACACCGGCATCACCGTGCAGCGCCGCCCCTGCAGCACCAGCTCGCGGATCGCATCCACCGAGTCGATCTCGGCCTCCACCGACAGCTGCGCGCCCAGCGGCGCCAGGCCGCGCTCCACGATGCTGCGGTGCAGGCGGGTCATCAGCAGCGGCACCCGCGCCAGCTGGGCCAGCGGCACCACCGCCGGCAGCCCGCGCGCGGCAGGCGTGACCAGGGCGAAGGGCTCCACCAGCAGCGGCTGCAGCGCCAGGCCGCGTTGGGGCTCGGGATTGGTGAGGATGGCCATGTCCAGCCCGCCGCGCTCCAGCCCGTCGAGCAGCTGCGGCGTGAAGGCCTCGCGCACCACCAGGCGCACGCCGGCCAGCTGCTGGTGGCAACGCTCGAACACGCCCGGCAGCAGCACGCGGGTGAGGGTGGGCGACAGGCCCAGCGTGACGGTGCTGTCCGCATCCTCCGCCGCGCCGCCGAGCTGGCGCCGCACCCGCTCGGCCTCGGCCAGCATGCGGCGCGCCGATTCGTAAAGCGTGGCGCCGGCCGGTGTCAGGCGCACGCCGCGTGCGCCGCGCTGGAAGAGCTGCACGCCCAGGTCGGCCTCCAGGTCGCGCAGCTGGCGGGTCAGCGCCGGCTGGGCGATGGCGACCGCCGCGGCGGCCGCGGTGAAGCTGCCGGCATCGGCGATGGCGACGAAATAACGCAGGGTGCGCAGGTTCACGGCTGGGGCGGGAAGTGGCGGGCCATAGCGGCATGATATGAGCCGCGACGGATTCGGCATTGGACCGCTCCCGCGCCGCTTCCTAGACTGCGCCACCACAAGCACCAGACAGGGAGGCCGGCGCGGCGACTGCGCGCGACGGTCCAGCCATGAGCACATCCGCCAGTTCCGAGATCCGGGTGCAGGGTGAGAACCTGCGCCGCTTCATCGCCGCCGCCCTGGGCCGCGTCGGCCTGCCCGATGCCGATGCCGCCACCGTCGCCCGCCTGATGGCCGAGGCCGACCTGCAGGGCTCCGACGGCCACGGCGTGATCCGCCTGCCGCAGTACATCCAGCGCATCGAATGCGGCGGCATCAAACAGCGGCCCGGGATCCGCGTGGTTCAGGAGCGCGCCGCCATGGCCGTGGTCGACGGTGACAACGGCATGGGCCACCTGGTGGTCTCCCGCGCGGTGGACATCGCCATCGACAAGGCGCGCCAGGCCGGTGTCGCCTGGGTCGGCACCCGCAACAGCAACCATGCCGGACCGGCATCGCTCTACGCCCGCATGCCGCTGCAGCACGACATGGTGGGCCTGTACTTCGCCGTCGGCAACGCCAACCACCTGCCGCCCTGGGGCGGCATGGACATGCTGCTGTCCACCAACCCCATCGCCGCCGCCTTCCCCACCGCCGAGGAGCCGCCGGTGGTGCTGGACATGGCCACCACCGTGGCCGCCTACGGCAAGGTCAAGGCCAAGGCCAAGCGCGGCGAGCCCATGCCCGAGGGCTGGATGATCGACCGCCAGGGCCAGCCCCTGACCGACCCGAACCGGGCCAGCGAAGGCTTCCTCATGCCCATCGGCGGCCACAAGGGCTACGGCCTGGCGCTGATGGTGGGCCTGCTGGCCGGCACCCTGCAGGGCGCGGCCATGGGGCGCGACGTGGTCGATTTCAACACCGACCACCGCACGCCCACCAACACCGGCCAGGCCATCCTGGTGATCGATCTGGCGGCCTTCGGCGGCGCGGCCCCCTTCAAGGCCGCCGTCGATGCGCTGGTGCGCGACATCCGCGGCAGCGAACGACTGCCCGGCGTGGAACGCATCTGGCTGCCCGGCGAGCAGAGCCACGGCAAACGCCGGGCCTACGCCGAATCCGGCGTGCCGCTGCCCTTGGCCCTGGTGGAAGACCTGGACCGCCTGGCCGCGCGCCTGGCGATCCGGCCGCTGGCGCGCAGCGAGCCGGTGGCCGCGCCGGCCTGACAAAAGCGCCGATCGAGCGCGCCGGCACCCCGACAGAAGACATCCGGAGACAAGACAAGCATGAACACCCTGCTCAAGCACCTGCTGGCCGGCACCGTCCTCGCCGCCGCCGTCACGACCGGCGTCCTGGCGCAACCGGCCTGGCCGGCGGCCAAGTCCATCCACATGGTGATCCCGCTGGCGGCCGGCAGCGCGGTGGACAACGGCGCCCGGGTGCTCACCCAGCGCATGGGCATCGACCTCGGCCAGTCCTTCTACCTGGAGAACATCCCCGGCTCTTCCGGCCTGATCGGCGCCGAGCGGGTGGCCAAGGCCGCGCCGGACGGCTACACCCTGGGCGGCTTCAACGACAGCGTGCTGACCATGGTGCCCAACATCTACAAGGCCAACTGGGATCCGCTGGCCGACTTCGTGCCGGTGTCCCTGGTCGGCACCATCGAATGGGGCCTGGTGGTCAAGCCCGACTCGCCCTACCAGACCGTGGCCGATTTCATCCAGGCCGCCAAGGCGCGGCCGGGCAAGCTCAACTACGGCTCGGGCGGCAGCGGCAGCCCGCAGCATCTGGCCATGGCGATGTTCGCCAGCCGCGCCGGGCTGGACATGGTGCATGTGCCCTACAAGGGCGCCACCCCGGCCGCCATCGCGGTGGCGGGCGGCGAGGTGGATGCGGCCTTCCAGGGGCTGGGCACGGTCACCTCGCTGATCGCCGGCGGCAAGCTGCGGCTGCTGGCGGTGTCCGCCCCGCAGCGGCTGGCGCAGTACCCCAACGTACCGACGGTGAGCGAGTCCGGCCTGCCGGACTTCAACTTCAATTCCTGGTTCGCCCTGGTGGCGCCCAAGGGCACGCCGCGGGCGGTGGTCGACCGGCTCTACCGCTCGGTCAAGACTTCATTGGACGACCCGGACACCCGGCGCCAGCTGGTGGCCCAGGGCATGACGATTCGCGGAAGTTCGCCGGGCGAGTTCGGTGTGGCGCTGCAGGAGCAGTTCCAGCTGTATCGCAAGGTGATTCAGGCCAACAACATCAAGGCTGAATAAGAGGAGACCGATATTCATGAGCGAAGCATCCATCTTGCGACCTAGCGCCCTCAAGGTCTATGAACGTGGCGGGGGGCGCGGACGATTCCGCTGGTTTCCGCGCGGCTGGGGGCGCAGAGTTTCATCAACGGGATTACCGAGTTCGGGCCTGGGGCGCAGATTCCCTGGCATTTTCACAACTGCGAGGAGAGTGTGATGTTGCTGGAGGGGCATGCCGTCTTTGATATTGGTGATGAGCACCATGATTTGCAGCCGCGGGATACGACGTTTATTCCTTCGGGGGTGCCGCATCGGTTTCGGAATGCTTCTGATGTTGATGGGATGAAGATCCTTTGGATTTATGGGCGTGTGGATGCTACGCGTACTTTGGTCGAGACTGGGGAAACGCGGGCTGTTTCTGCTGAGCACGTTTGATTTTTCGGCGTTGGTTTTTTTTGGTTGGCTGCCTTCGGCTTGTTTACTTCTTCTACTCCTACCGAGGGTGGAGGTGGGGCTCGCGTCGCCCCACACCCCCGGTAACTTTCTTTCCATTGAAAGAAAGTCACCAAAGAAAAATTAGAAAGCGGGATCGGGGACGGGCTTTCGCCCGGGTCGGGCCTTTGTTTCGCTGCGCTTCACTCGGCTCTCGGCATGGCGATTTGATCTCAGCAACGACTGCAAAAGCTCGAGGATCGGGCCGCCCGCTCGCCAAAAGCTTCACGCTCTGCCGTCCGACTAGTTTGATCAAGCGCTGCGTCCAATCCGCTGGAAACCGCCAGTGCGCGAAACCAAGCGCTCACCAAGCGCGCCAGAGCGTGAAGCTTTTGGCGAACGAGCGGCCCAAACCTCGAGCATTCGTTCCGGTTGCTGAGCCCACTACGCCATGCCGAGAGCCGAGTGAAGCGAAGCGAAACAAAGGCCCGACCCGGGCGAAAGCCCGTCCCCGATCCCGCATTGAATTTTTCTTTGGTGACTTTCTTTCAATGGAAAGAAAGTTACCGGGGGTGTGGGGCGACGCCAGCCCCACCTCCACCCTCCCACGGAGTGGAAGAAGGAAAAACAAGGCCCCCCAAAAAGAAGAAATCACCCTCGGATCTTGGTCCCAGCCCAATCCTCCACCACCCGCGCCACATCCGAGTAATCCGCCTCAGGCCCGCAGATGGCCGTGGTAGCCACCAACATCTCCCGAACCGCAGCCCCCACCATCATCGGCACCCCGATGGCTTCAGCCTCCGCCAGGCACAACCGCACATCCTTGTGCGCCAGCTTCGCAGCGAAACCGACATTGAAGGTCCCGGTCAACACAGCCTTGGGAAACTTGTCCGCAGTAGCAGAGTTGCGACCCGAGCCAGCATTGATCACATCGATCATGGTGCGCGCATTCAGCCCCGACTTCACCCCCATGGCCATGGCCTCGGCCGTAATGGCAACAGCCGTGGCGGAGAGCAGGTTGTTGGCCAGCTTCATGACCTGCGCCAGCCCCGCGTCCTGCCCCATGTAGAAGCCGGTCCCGAAGGTCTGCAGCACCGGCAGCAGCTCGTCGTAGAGCGCCTGCTGGCAGGCCACCATCACCGCCAGCGTGCCCTTGACCGCGCCGCCCACACCGCCGCTGATCGGCGCGTCCACATAGGTGATGCTGCGCTCGGCCAGGGTGGCAAAGGCCTTGCGGGCCGCATCGGGGCCGATGGTGGACAGGTCCACCACCGTCTTGGCGCGGCTGGCGCCGGCCAGGCCGTCGTCGCCGCTCACCACCAGGTTCACGATCTTGCCGTCCGGCAGGCTCAGGAACACCACGTCGCTGGCGTCTGCCACCGCCCGGGCCGAGGCCTGTGCGGTCGCGCCCTTGGCGACCACGGCGTCCACCGCTTTTTGATCCCGGTCGTACACATGCAGCGTGTAGCCCGCCGCCACCAGGCGGGCGGCCATGGGGCCGCCCATGTTGCCGAGACCGACGAATCCATAAACCTTCTGAGTCACTTTGCGCTCCTTGTGATGCATCGAAAAAAGACCAGGCGACCGCGCTTCAGCGGGCCTGCAGATTGAGTTCGCCGGCCATGCCCGCCAGCTTCTTCTGGTCGGCGGCGAGCGTGGCGCGCAGGGCCTGCGGGCCGAGTTCGGATGCCGGCGGCGGCTCGGCGCCGAGCTGGCCGATGCGGTCGCGCCATTCGGGCGATTCGACGATGCGGCGCAGCGACTTCTGCAGCACCTCGGCCACGGCCGGCGGAAGTCCCTTGGGGCCGACCAGGCCGTTCCAGATCTGCATGTCGAACTGCGGCAGGCCGGCCTCGGCGAAGGTGGGCACGTCGGGCAGCTGGGCGGTGCGCTTGGGCGAGGACACGGCCAGGGCCTTCACCCGCTTGCTCTGGTGCAGCGAGGTGAGGGTGACGGTCTGGTCGATGATCCCTTCGATGGTGCCGGCCATCACGTCGGCCAGGGCCGGGCCGGAGCCGCGGTAGGCGACCAGCTCGCCCTGTCCGCCGACCATCTTGATGAACACCGCCTCGGCCAGGTGCGAGGTGGTGCCGGGGCCGCCGGAGCCGAAGTTGAGCTTGGCGCCGCCGGACTTCATCTGCGTCATCAGCGCGCCCAGGTCCTGGATGCCGCTCTGGTTGCTCACCGCCACCACCATGGGTACGTTGGCCACATGGCCGATGGGGGTGGTGTCGCCAACGATGTCGAGGCCCGCCTTGGGGAACATCAGCGGGATCAGCACCATGGAGCTGTTGCTGAACATCAGCGTGTAGCCATCGGGCGCGGACCGGGTCATCTTCTGGTAGCCGACCAGGCCGCCGGCGCCGGTGGTGTTCTCCACCACCACCGACTGCTTGAGGTCGATCGTCATCTGCGCGGCGACCAGGCGCGCGAGCGCATCGAGGCTGCCGCCGGGCGCCACGCCGACCACGATGGTGATCGGCCGCGAGGGATAGGCGTCGGCCGCGAAGGCGGACTGCAGGACCAGCGCGGACAGCAGGGCTGCGCGGGCGAGGAACTTGAACATGGATGTCTCCTTTTTTGTTTCGAACCAGGCGGGAACTAGGCGGGAACCACACCCGCGACGCGGGTGCTTTCGACCAGTCGGTCGATCCGTTGGGCCGAGGGCAGCTGGCGCACGCCCTCCAGGCATTCGGCGATGGCGGCGGCGTCCAGGCCGCTCTCGGGCATCAGCCGGTGGAACTTGTCCTCCACGTCGCTCCACGACACGCCGCGCGGGCCGGAGCCGCGCGGGGCCTTGCATTCGCTGCGAAAGCGTCGGCCGTCGGCCAGGGTGATGGTCACGGCGCCGCCGTGGCGGTGCGGGAAGCGGTCGGGCAGGGGCGGCGGGGCGGGGTCCATCACCACCTTGTCCTGCAGGGCGGCGATGGCGGGGTCGGCCATCTTCCGCACGTCCATGTGCTGCCAGCCGAAGGCGCCGTCGGCGATGGCGGCGGCCACGAAGTAGACGATGCTGTGGGCCGCATCGACCAGGTTGCGTGGATGCGGATCGCCCTGGAAATGCGTCCACTGCACGGCGGCGGAGATCTCGACTTGGGCGATGTCCTCCAGCCGCAGCCCGCCATCGGCGCGCGCCAGGGCGGCGGCATCGGCCGCGGCCTCGGCGGTGGCGTGGAAGGGGTGGGCGCCGGGCATGAGCTTGATGGCCATGTCGGTGACGATGTCCCAGCTCTCGCCCCAGCCGGCGGTGATGGCGTTTGTGTCCTGCGCGCCCAGGGCCTGCAGGAAGCCGCGTGGCGATTCGAGCACGGCCAGTTCGGCCTGGAAGCCGGCCTGCGCGGCCAGCACGGCGTTGACGGCGGTGCTGGCGGCAAGGCCCGCGTGGTATTCCCGTGCGCAGCTGGTGTCGGCGGCCATCGCCATGCCGCCGATGGAAGTGGCGGCCAGGGCAATGGCCTGGGCCATGCGCGCCTGGTCCAGCCCCAGCAGCCGGCCGCCGGCGACCACGCCGCCGAAGACGGTGGAGACCGAGCCGTGGAAGCCGCGCCGCATGCGTTCGGGCGTGAGCGATTCGTCGATGCGGCCGGCGATCTCGTAGCCCAGCACCATGGCGCCCAGCACCTGCGCGCCGGTGCTGCGGCTGGCTTCAGCCACGGCCAGGGAGACGGCGCTGATCACCGTGCCGATATGGGCGATGCTGCGCAGGTCGCTGTCGTCCGATGCGGCCGCGTCGCTGGCGATGGCGTTGACGCGGGCGGCGGCACGCAGCGGCAGGCGCTGGTCGCCGAACCAGACGGCGGCGGCGGGACGGCCGCCGTCGGCGATCTCCAGGCCGCGCACGATGCGGGTCGAATCGATGCCGTAGCCGGCGGCGGCGCTGGCCAGGGTGCTGGCCAGCACCATCTGGGCGCGTTCGATGGCCAGGGGGGGCAGGGCGGACAGGGGGGTGTCCACGGCCAGGGCGGCGAGTTGTTCGCAGAGGGTCATGTCGCTCATGTCCTCATTCGCTGGCCGACAGGCCCATTTGCTTCAGCAGCGGCAGCGAGGTGCGGATGTCGCTGCGCACCAGCTCGGCGAACTGCTCGCGTGTGCGGCCCGGCAGCGGCGGCAGGGTGAAGCCCTGCTCGGCCATGCGGCTGCGCACATCGGGCTGGGCCACGATGCGGTTGATCTCTTCGTTGAGCTTCTGCGCGATCGGCACCGGCAGGGCGGCCGGCGCGATCACGCCCCACCACAGGGTGACCGAGTAGCCGTCCAGGCCTGATTCGGCCAGGGTCGGAACCTGGGGCAGCACGGTGGCGCGAGCCGGCCCGGTCATGGCCAGCGCCTTGAGCTTGCCGGAGGTGATCAGGCCGTAGGCGGCCGGCAGGTTGTAGAGGCCGAAATCGACATCGCCCGAGAGGATGGCGGTCAGTCCCTGCGGCGCGCCGGTATAGGGCACGTGCAGCAGCTTCTTCTTCAGGTGCTGGCCCAGCAGCACGCCGGCCACGTGGTGGCTGGTGCCGGCGCCGCTGGAGGAGAACTTGAAGTGCTCGTCGGGCTGCTCGCGGATGGCCTTGAGCAGCGCGGCCACGTCGGCATAGGGCGCATCGGCCTTCACCACCAGCACGTTCTGCACGTCGCCGATGTGGGCCACATAGGCGAAGTCCTTCAGCGGGTCGTAGCCGGGCTTGGAGTACAGCACCAGGTTGTTGACCAGCGTGCCTTGCGCGGCCACGCCGAGTGTGTAGCCGTCCGGCGCGGCGCGGGCGATGTCGGCCGTGCCGATGGTGCCGCCGGCGCCGCCCTTGTTGTCCACCACCACCGACTGGCCCAGGCGCTCGGCCAGCCGGGTCGCCACGGTGCGCGAGAGGGTGTCGGCCGCGCTGCCGGCGGCGAAGGGCACGATCAGTCGGATCGCCCGGTCCGGATACGCCTTGGGCGCTTGCGCGTGGACGAGGCCCGAGAGCAAGCCCAGGCCCAGGGCGAGCGCCCCGCGCCATGCCTTAATTTTTCTCATGATTTGTCTCCAGCTCTTCTTGTGTGATGAGTGAAGACTCTAGTGAGCGAGGGCTCTGCCGTCTGTTCAAATCTTTGGGCGATCCTTCAATCCAGCTCAAGTTTTTGTCATGACCGAACTGCGCAACATCCTGGGCCCGCTGCGGGTGCTGGAAGCCATCCACCGCTGCGGCGGCATGGGGCGCGCGGCGGCGCAGCTGCACATCACGCCAGGGGCGGTCAGCCACCAGATCCGGCGCCTGGAAACCGAGCTGGGCGCGCGGGTGCTGGTGAAGTCCGGCCGGCAGGTGGAGTTCACCGAGACCGGCCTGGAGCTGGCCACCGGCGCGGCCGAGGCCTTCGAGCGGCTGGAGGCCCTGGTGGCCAAGGCCATGGGCGGCTCGGCCCAGGCGCCGATCCGGGTGAAGGTGATTCCCAGCCTCGCCATCCAGTGGCTGATGCCGCGCCTGGCCGGCTTCTATGCCGAGCACCAGGACATCGACGTGGAGATCGCCACCGTGGCGCGCGCCGACGATACCGAGCTGATCAACGCCGATTTCGTGGTGCGCCGCGGCCGCGGCGACTGGCGCGACGAGCATGCCGAGCTGCTGTTCCGCGACGAGCTGGTGCTGGCCTGCTCGCCCGCCGTGGCGGCGCGCATCCACACGCCGGCCGATCTGCTGGGCGAGAAGCTGCTCAAGTCCATGATCGCGCCGGGCAGCTGGGACAGCTGGCTGCAGTCGGTCGGCCTGGCGCCGGGCGAACACACACGCATGGTGCCCATGGCCAATGCCGCGCTCTGCCTGCAGGCCGCCGCCCAGGGCCTGGGCGTGGCGGTGACGCAGCGGGCCTATCTGTACGGCGAGTTCGCCACCGGCGTGCTGGTGCGGCCGCTGCCGCATGCGGCCGTCAGCGAGGACGGCTACTGGCTGGTCTGCGAGATGGCCAAGGCCCATCGTGACCCCTATGCCCGCTTCTCGCGCTGGCTGGTGGCGACGGCGCGGCAGGACATGGCTCAGCTGCCCTCGGCCTTGGCGCCGGAGATCTTCACGACGCGGCCCCAGACTTCGTAGTCGCTGCGCAGGCGCTGGGCGAAGGCCTCGGGCGTGCTGGGCGAGGGGATCAGGCCCAGGCCGCGGATGGCCTTCTGCGCCTCGTCGGAGTTCAGCACCGAGCCGATGTCGTGGTTGAGCTTCTGCACCACGGCCGCCGGTGTGCCGGTGGGCACGCCGAAGCCGTACCACTCCGGGTTGCGGCCCAGCTCGGGGAAGCCGGCTTCGGCGGCGGTCGGCACCTCCGGCAGGATGTCGATGCGCTCGTTGCCGAAGACGACGATGCCCTTCAGCTTGCCGCTCTTGATGTGCGGCGCCACCGAGGTCGGATTGGCCACCATCAGGTTGACCGTGCCGCCCAGCACATCGACCACCGCCGGCCCCGCGCCCTTGTAGGCCACGTGCAGCATCGAGACGCCGGCGGTGGCCTTGTACAGCTCGCCGGCCATCTGCGGGCCGGAGGCGCTGGAGGCGAAAGTCAGCTTGCCCGGCTCGCGTTTGGCCAGGGCGGTCAGCTCCGCCAGGTTGCTGGCCGGCACGGAAGGGTGGGCCACCAGCAGGAAGGGCTGCACGGTGCCGAGCGAGACGGGCTGCATGTCTTTCAGCGGATCGAAGCCGATCTGCGCATACAGGTGCGGATTGACCGTCATCACCCCCTGGTGGGCGAACACCAGGGTGTAGCCGTCGGGCGGCGACTTGATCGCCATCTGCGTGCCGATATTGCCCTGCGCGCCGGCGCGGTTGTCCACCACCAGCGGCTGGCCCCACAGGCGCGACAGGCCGGTGGCCAGGATGCGGGCCAGCGCGTCGGTGCCGCCGCCGGGCGGGAAGGGCACGATCAGGCGGACCGGCTTCTCGGGCCACGCGCCGCCCTGGGCATGCAAGGCCCCGGGCAGGCAGGCGGCGCCCAGCAGGGCGAGCAGGGGGCGGCGGCGCATGGGCGCTTCAAACATGAGGGTCTCCTGGACCTGGGTTCACCAGATTGACGGACTGTATGACGACAGCTTAATCTGTGAATGATCGTCATACAAAGTGGAGACTCCAAGTGAATACCCTGACCCGCCTGCGGCGCACGCTGCTCCTGTCCCTGTGTGTCGCCGGCCTGCCAGCGCTGGCGAGCGCCGCCGAATTCCCGGAAAAGCCGATCCGCCTGATCGTTCCCTTCGCCGCGGGCGGCGGCGTGGATGCCCTGGCCCGGCCGCTGGCCCGCGAGATGGCGGAGATCCTCGGCCAGAACGTGTTCGTGGACGTCAAGCCCAGCAACACCGGCCAGATCGGCGCGGTGGAAGTCGCCCATGCCCAGCCGGACGGCTACACCATGCTGATCAGCTCGGCGGCTTTCGGCAGCACGCCGGCCTTCTATCCCAAGGTGCCCTACCACCCGGTGAAGGACTTCGAGATGGTCACCATCCTGGCCTCCACGCCGCAGGTGCTGGTGGCCAATGCCAACTATCCGGTGGCCAGCGTCAACGACGTGCTGCAGGCGGCGAAAAGCGGCAAGCAGGTGAACTTCGCGCTCAGCGGCAGCACCGGCATCCAGTCGCTGGCCACCGAGCTGCTGTCCACCATGGGCAATGTGCAGCTCACCAAGGTGCCCTACAAGGGCGCGGGCGCGGCCTTCGCCGACCTGATCGGCGGGCAGGTGGACCTGATGATCGACAACCCGGCCTCCTCGCTGGTGCATGTGCGCTCGGGCAAGCTCAAGCTGCTGGCCACCACCGGCGCCAAACGCATGGCCTCGCTGCCCGATACGCCCACCATCGCCGAGACCCTGCCGGGCTTCGAGGCGCTCAATTGGTTCGTGCTGGCCGTGCCGGCGAAGACGCCGCCTGCCGTGGTGCAGCGCCTGCATGCGGCGGCGCTGGAGGCGATGCGCCGGCCCTCCCTGCGCCAGATGGCCGACCGCGACGGGCTGGAGGTGATGGGCAACAGCCCGGCCGAAGCACGCGCCTTCATCGCGGCGGAGACCGAGAAGTGGACCAAGGTCGTCAAGGACAAGGGCCTGCAGATGCAGTGAGGGCCATGAGGGCCGAGGCATCGGCGGTCTGGTCCATCAGCCAGACCGCGTCGATCAGCGCGGCGGTGTCCACAGCCGCGCCGCTGTAGCGGGCGAGTTCGCGCAGCTTCTGTTCCAGCTCGGCATCGGTCAGCGGCCGGCCCAGGCTGCCGCGGGCGAATTCGACCGAGTGCTGCAGCTCGCTGCCATCGGCATAACGGATGCGGACCCGGGCGGCATCGACCGTCATGGTGTCGTCGTCGGTGAAGCGGACCTTGGCGCCCAGGCTGCGCACGGCAGGGTCCTGTACCGCCGCATCGCTGAATTCCTCCAGCCCGGCGCGCCGTCGCAGCAGCGACACCGGCACCGCATGCTGGGCGCTCACCTGCGATTGCCGGCCGCTGGTCACCCCCGGCCGGTCGGTGCGCTGGCGCAGCAGGGGATGGCCGGTGAGTTCCATGCTTTCGATGGTCTCCGGCGCCCGCGCGGCGAAGGCCGGATCGGCGGCGAGCGCCAGGCAGGCATCGATCACCGGGTTGAGCACCACGCCGCAGGGGTAGGGCTTGTAGGCATTGGCCAGGAGCTGCCAGGCTGGATCGCCGCCGTCGAGCTTGCTGAAATCGGGCTGGTCGCACACCACCCGCAGGAAGCCGCGCGGGCCGTCCAGCGGCGCGGCCGGCCCTTCGAAGCCCTCTAGCGCCAGCAGCACCGAGAGCAGCCCGTTGCGCGCGGCATTGCCCACGCTGATGCTCTTGGCCGAACTGCCCAGGGTTTCGACCAGCCCGCAGGACTGCGCCGCCGCGCTGCCGAAGGCCGAGGCCAGCACCGCGGCATCCAGCCGCTTCAGCCGGGCCACGCCGGCCGCCGCGCCGAACACGCCGCAGGTCGAGGTGATGTGCCAGCCGCGGGCGTAGTGCCAGGGCGAGATCGCGTTGGCGATGCGGCATTCCACCTCGGCGCCGACCACGAAGGCCAGCAGCAGCTCGCGGCCATGCACCGGCGCCTGGTCGGCCAGCGCCAGCAGCGGCGGGAACACCGGTGCCGAGGGGTGCAGGATGGTGGGGATGTGGGTGTCGCAGAAGTCGTAGACATTGGCCGCCATGGCGTTGAGCGCGGCGGCGTTGAGCGGATCGAAGCGCTCGGCGCGCCCGGCCAGGCGGGCCTGGGTACCGGAGCGCAGCGGGGTGAAGGTGCGCACCGCGGCCTCGATCGTCGGGTCGTGGCTGCCGCCCAGCGCCACGGCGCAGTAGTTCATCAGGCTGCGACGGGCTTCGTGGCGCACCGGCTCGGGGATGTCGTCCCATTCGGCGGCGCAGGCGAAGGCGGCCAGGCGGGCCGAGGCGGAAGATGAGGCTTGAGAAGTCATGTTCTTATTATCGTCAGACAATCATTCATCTGTCGCCTGCATTTCGATCGCCGGCCGGCGCGCGGCATGCAGTCTTTGCACCGTGAAGTAGATCTCGGTGGCATCGGCGCCGCTGTAGCACAGCAGCGGGCCGGACGGTGCGGGCGGCTGGCAGAAGAGTTCGTGGAATGCCTGGATGAAGGTCTGCCACGAGGGCATCTGCATTTGTGTGGCCAGCAGCCGATGCGCCAGCACCGCCCGCGCCGCGGCATGGCGGTGCAGCGGGTTGCTGGCCAGGTCGGCGTCGATGTAGGCCTGGGTATCGGGCGGCATGGATCGCAGCTGCGCCTCCACCAGATCCTCCAGCTCCTCGCTGCCGCAATGCAGTTCGTGCAGGGCCAGGTAGGTGTTGAGCCGCGACAGCTTGATGAGTCCGCCGCGGCGCTGGCGCAGCGGCGATATGCGGCCATCGGCGAACAGCGCATCGACGATGTCCGCGATGGCCTGCATGTCGACCGGCAGCCGCCTGAACTGGGCGCGCAGGCTGAGTGCATCGAGAAAGAAGTCCGGCTGGCGCTGGTTGATCAGCGCGGCGATGGTGTTCAGAGGCATGCAGTAGGCGAAGGGCAGCTCCTCGCACAGGGACCGCAGGGCCCCGGTGATCAGCGGCGGCGGCAGGCGGGTCTTTTCCCACTGGCGTTGCCGCAGGGTGTGCTCGATCGCCAGAGGGTCGATGCATTTGAGGGCTTCCCAGACATGCGAACCGGTGACGTCGGTACGCCTGTGCTGGACCTGCTCGGCGATCCTGCCGGTGTGGAAGCTGGGTTCGCCGGCTTCGTCCGGCACGATGTAGCGCGCCAGCGCTCCGCTGGCCGACAGCGCGCTCAAGGTTTCGAAGATGGCGGCTGTCCGTTCGACGCCCACGGTGGTCGTGCCGAAGCTGCCGCGCCGGGCCTTGACGATCTGCTGGCGGGCGTAGGCGGAGAAATACCGGGGTTTTTTCGCCCGCGGCCGCGAGAGGTCCCGCCACGGCGGCGGCCAGCCCCGTCGATCGGGCAGCCGCGCCAGGAGCGCCTCGCGTCTGCCGCGGCATAGCAGGTCGGGATTGACCATGTATCGCCCGTCGCCGATGGGTACGCACTGGGCGTTGTAGAGCATGGAGCGCAGGCAGGCATCGATCTGCTTGCGATTGAACTGCGGCAGGATCTGCGCGAGCAGGTCGCAGAGCTGCCGTTTCGAGCAGCCGCGCGGATGGTCCCGCAGCAGCGTCGCGCACAGGCCGGCCTGCGCTGGCGTGGCGGCCGGCGGTTCGGCGCCGTCCAGCAAGCTGGGCGCCTGGCCGCGAAATGCCGCCTTGACCTCCTGCTTTCGCACGACGAAATGCGTCACCACCGGGGCCTGGTCGACCGGGAACAGGTAGTGGCCCAGGCGCGTGACCCGGGGCAGCAGCGCACACAAGGAGGGCATCTGTATGGGCGAGGCACGGATGTGGCGCCAGGCCAGGAAGCCGCGAAGATCGTCGACATGGGCCGCCAGCCCGCGCTGGCTCCAGGCCACGACGAAGTCGGTCAGGCCCTCCTCGTAGGCCACCACCATGTCCCGGACGGTGGCCAGCCGGGCGAGCTGGCACTGCCTGCGCACCGCCGCGATCACCTCCGGCCGCGGCGCGAAGCCCCGCAGCCGCAGCGCCAGATAAGACAGCAGGAAGTCCAGGTGCAGCATCACGAAGGCGCGCAGCGGCTTGAGGCGGGCCTCGCCCTGGCAGCTGCTGCCGATGGTGGCGGCGGCCAGCTTTTGTGCATCGTCGAAGAGATCGGCCTGCTGCTGCCAGGCCGACTGCAGCAGTCGCCGGAACCGGCCCAGGCCGATGATGGAAGGAAGTGGCGACTCCAGCAGGGCGCAGACACGGATCTCGTCACGGTCGGCCCACAGACGGCGTTCGCGTAATGCCTGTTGAAGCTGGGCCACCGTGCAGTCCAGTCCTGTGTGTTCCAGCGCCAGCACGATGTCGCAGAGGTCCTTGCGGGTGGCGGCCGTCGCAGGCGGTGCGATCCCCAGCGTGGCGGTGGTGCCGCGTGGCCGATCAAGCAGCGCTTCGACGCAAGGCGCACTCGGGGATGAAGTTGCCGGCGATGCGTCGGGCTGCGCGGGGGCGGATGCGTGCGGCATGCCGCGCCAGGCGGAGTTCCGGGGGGCGAGGGCGTCGAGGTCCATGGGCTGCAGCGTGCGGATGAGAGGCTGGCGATGGTTGCGGCCTGCCGGTCCCCGGCCAGTCCCGTGACCCGAAAAAGCAGGTCGGCGCCGAAGCGCCGGACTCGCGGCTCCATGCACGCAAGACAACTTCTTTTGCGTTTTTTTGCCGAGGGTTTGCCAGACTCGAAAAAGTGGGGCATAATTCGAGGCTTGGCGGCTGTAGCTCAGTTGGATAGAGTACTTGGCTACGAACCAAGGGGTCGTGGGTTCAATTCCTGCCAGCCGCACCAAAAAAGGTATGCCTCCGTGTCGAAAGATACGGGGGCATTTTCCTTTTCGGGACCCTTCTTCGGTGCTTGCGGACCGGCCCGCCGGCCCGCCGGCGCCCGGCATCAGCGTTGTGCCGCGGAGGCACTGGCCTCTTCGAAAAAATCCTCCAGCGCACGTATCGGCGCCACATCACGCAGGCGCTCCAGCAGGCCGGGCACTGTTTCGCTGAAGCGTTTGCGCAATTCGGCCGAGGAGCCGAATTCCACGCATTTGTCGATGAAGCCGGCTTTGCCTTCTGCCACATGCTGGCCCAGCCCCAGAAATTCCAGAATCGCCGCGCCGTGGTTCTTGCGCATGGCGTCGCCGCGTTGGGTGACCACGGGTGTGTGGCTGTGCAAGGCATCCAGAATGGTGTTGTGGCCTGACCAGGACGGGTTGTCGATGAAGACGTCGGCCATCTGGCAGGCCTTCATGAACCCCTCCTTGCCCTGGCCGGGAATGAAGCTCACGAACTGCCGGTGGTCCAGGTCTGCCTGCTGGAAGGATCTCTGCAGGCGCTGCTCGAACTTCTGCGTGTCTCGCTGTGCCGTCGCCCCGATGAACACGAATCGGGCTTTCGGCAGCTGCCGGGCAATCGCGGGATAAATGTCGTCGTTTTCCGGCAGGTATTTGAAGAGCGACTGCGGCGACAGAAAAACGATGGCGTCCTGCGGCAAGCCGAATTCCTGCTTGCTGCCCGCATGGAATTGGTACGGGTAGCTGTAGGTCACACCCAGACCGGGCAGCCGGACGAGTTTTTCCGTGTAATGCGCCTGCCCCTCGGCCGGCTCCATCAGGTCGGAAGAAAGAACGTAATCGATGGCGTCGGATCCGGAGGTGACCGGATGCCCCAGCGCCTGGCATTGCACCGGCGCGAAACGCGTCATGCACAGCAGAAAGGTGGCGGAATCCATGCCGGTCTCCGGAAATACCAGAATGTCGAGCGCACTGCCGGCCAGACGTTCCGCCATGCGGTGGACATCTTCCGTCCGAAAATAGGAATCGGAACGGCTCTTGATGTCTTCCGTCGCGAAGTCCACCAATCCACCCATGTGAAAGGAATGGATCTCGAATTTCCGGCGGTTCAGGTGCTGGTAAATCCCATGAAGCGGTATTTTCCATACCGAATGGTGGTAGAGAAAAGCGGTGCAGATGCCGATGCGCAGTTTGCGCTTGCCATCGCCGGAGTCCGGCGCTGAATCTCCCGACGCTGTCACTCGGGAAAAATATGGGCGCAGTGCGCGAGCCAGTTCACGGCTGTATGCCTGCATGGATTTCACATCGTTTCCGCCCTGATAGGCCAGCAGGAAAAGCGTGGGCCAGGCAACTGACGAAAGTTTCTCGGCCGCGTAACCGGGTGAGGCCAGGGCCGCATCGACTTCCGCCGGGAGTTTTTGCAATTCGGTTTCCATTTGGCGGCGCAGTTCCTGCATCTGTTCCACGGTTTCGTAGGAAACACTCAGGAAAAAAGTCGGTTTGAGAAATATCGCCGCCGCCCGGCCCGGCGCCAGCCGGATCGCCAGGCGCGCGCGCGCCACCGCCTCGCGCCGGAAACCGAATTTGTGGAATGCGTTCGCGGTATTGAGCAGCAGGTCGGTATTCTCGAAATCCAGCGCGATCGCATAGTTGTAATGCCGCATGCCCTCCCGAAAGCGGTCGAGGTGGTGAATGCAGATTTTCGCCAGATTGACGGCATGCAGGGGCTCGTCGGGGTTGAGTTCGGCGGCTTTGGAATAAGCGGCATACGCGTCGTCGTGGCGCTTGAGCCGCTCCAGGAACACGCCCAGATTGTTGTGGTACATGGCCACCCGCGGGCTGAGCGCGACGGCGCGCTCGAGACAGGCGAGGCCTTCGGTGTTTTTCTGGGCCTTGTCGAAATACAGGCCCATGCAAAACAGCAGTTCGGGATGCGCCGGATAACCGTTGCGTGACCAGTCCTTGACGAGGGATTCGAGTTCGTCCCAGCTTTCGCGATGGATCAGTTGGCGTAGTACCTGGGCCAGTGCATCGTTTTTCTCCGGGAGCTGAAAGATCTGTCTTCCCAATTGCGCGATTTGCTCGGTGCTCAGCGCCTCGGGATGCTCTTGAAAATCATGGATGGAGCAGGCAATGGGGCAGGGGCCACGGTCCATGGGAGGAACTCGGTTTTTCGGGAATGTGCCAAACGCGACGGGTGGAGCGCGCAGCTGCGCCATCGCATCGTATGGCGGGGCGCATCGAGTGTTGTCCGTTTCAGCTTGCCTGCGGTAGGCAGTTCGGACTGTTCCAGGCGATTCTGGAAATTCGGTACGGATCGTTGAAACGTTCCTTGAAGAAGTGCAGGTTCAGTTGGCATGCCGCACCAAGGTCTGCGGTGCCGACGGGGAAAACCAGGTAACTCCATTGCACCACCTCGAATATGCCTTCATTGAAGTGCGGTGGTCCCAGAAGGGCGCGTACCTGATCCTTGGTGAGGCCTGGCTGTATGAGTGCGGCCTGGCTGGGAGTGAGCGGGATTCCTTCCGGCGGGTGAGCTTGCGCCGGGTCGGGGAAAATCTCAGCTTCAGCCGGTGTGCTGCCCGGTGGTTCACCCCAGGGCTGGGCCACGCAGATGCCGGCAGTGCAGCCAAGCAGCAGCGCGGCGGCCATCGGCAGAAAATCGATCCTGGTCGTTTTCATGGGGCGAAAGAAAATGAAATGGGAAATTGGTTCTGGATCATGGGAAAACCATGTCCACACCGACCTGCGTAGCGATTCCGCCGCCCGACGTCGAATATCCTGCACCACCGCTCACGCTCCAGCGCCCATTTTCCGCGGTGGATCGGACGGATATTCCCAGGGCGGCCACGTCCTTGTAGCTTCCCACGCCCAGCCGCAAGGTCACCTTGCCCGGTACGGATAATGCCGGAGCCTGCAATGCCAATGCGCTGGCGATACCGGCGTAGGCGTTTTTCTGCAGGGCCTGCAGCTGGCCGAGATTGACGGCGTCGGTGGGTTTGACGCCATTGGCCACATTGGTGATGCGCCGTTCGGCGCCGGGCGCGCCCACGGAAACGGTATTGGCTTCCGATGCGACCGAGCCGGCCCCCAGAGCCACCGCGCCGGGCGCTGCCGCAACGGCACCTGCCCCGATGGCCACGGCGTTGGCCTGGCCCGCGACAGCGCCGGTGCCGATCGCCACCGCATTGGTGGGCAAGGCGCTGGCATTGCTGCCGATGGCCACGCCGTCTTCGGTATGCGCGCTGGTGCCGCCGGCGAAGCCGGTGGTGGATGTGCTGTTGGTGCCGATGGCTGCGCCGGTGGTGGTGCTGGCGCCGTTGCCCGCGGCGGCACCGGTGGTCGAACGCGCAGATGCGCCGCCAGCGAAACCGCTCAGGGTGTAGGACAGCTTGCCGATGGCGCCGCCGTCCTCGGAACTGGCGCCCTGACCAGCCGCACCGCCATCGATCGAGGCCGACCCGCTGCCGCCCGAGAAGCCGTTGAATGATGCGGCCTGGTTGCCGACGGCGGCGCCGTCCGTCGTACGGGCGTTCGCGCCGCCTGCGAAACCGTTGCCGGCCTGCGCCTGGTTGCCGGCTGCTCCGCCGTCGGCGGAGTGGGCGTTATTGCCGGTGGCAGAGCCGTTTTGAGTGGCTGCGCCGTTGCCTGCAGCCCCGCCGTCCAGCGACCGGGCGTTGGCGCCGCCGGCAAAACCATTGCTGCTGCTTGCGTGGTTGCCTGCGGCTGCGCCATCGATCGAAGCGGCGTTGCTGCCACCAGAGAAACCGTTGGCGGTGGAGGCCTGCCTGCCGGCCGAGCCGCCGTCGTCCGATCTGGATTGGCTGCCGGCGGCCGATCCGTTGTTGGTATGGGCGTTGTTGCCGGCCGAGCCCCCATCGTTGGAGCCGGAGTTACTGCCGCTGGATGAGCCGTTATTGGTGTGGGCGTTGTTTCCGGAAGATCCACCATCGATCGAAGCGGCGTTGCTGCCGCCAGAGAAACCGTTGGCGGTGGATGCCTGCCTGCCGGCCGAGCCGCCGTCGTCCGACCTGGATTGGCTGCCGGCGGCCGAACCGTTGTTGGTATGGGCGTTGTTGCCTGTTGAGCCGCCATCGCCCGAACTGGAATTGCTTCCGCCGGCAAACCCGTTGTTGGTATGCGCGTTGTTTCCGGAAGATCCACCATCGATCGAAGCGGAGTTGCTTCCGCCGGCAAACCCGTTGTTGGTGCGTGCGTTGTTACCTGCCGAGCCGCCATCGTCGGAGCCGGAGTTACTGCCGCTGGATGATCCGTTATTGGTGTGGGCGTTGTTTCCCGATGACCCGCCATCGATCGATCCAGAATTTCCGCCCCCGGCAAACCCGTTGTTGGTGTGTGAGTTGTTGCCGGCCGAGCCACCATTGTCGGAGCCGGAGTTGCTGCCGCTGGATGAGCCGTTGTTGGTATGGGCGTTGTTTCCCGACGCCCCGCCGTCGATGGAGCCGGAATTTCCACCGCCGGCAAACCCGTTGTTGGTGTGTGCGTTGTTGCCTGCCGAACCGCCATCGTTGGAGCCGGAATTGCTGCCGCTGGACGAGCCGTTATTGGTATGGGCGTTATTTCCCGACGCCCCGCCGTCGATGGAGCCGGAATTTCCACCGCCGGCAAACCCGTTGTTGGTGTGTGCGTTGTTGCCGGCCGAACCCCCATCGTCGGAGCCGGAGTTGCTGCCGCCCGATGATCCGTTATTGGTATGGGCGTTGTTTCCCGATGACCCGCCATCCATGGAGCTGGAATTGCCACCTCCGGCAAACCCGTTGTTGGTGTGTGCGTTGTTGCCGGCCGAGCCCCATTGTCGGAGCCGGAGTTGCTGCCGCTGGATGAGCCGTTATTGGTGTGGGCGTTGTTTCCTGATGACCCGCCATCCATGGAGCTGGAATTGCCACCTCCGGCAAACCCGTTGTTGGTGTGTGCGTTGTTGCCGGCCGAGCCCCCATTGTCGGAGCCGGAGTTGCTGCCGCTGGATGAGCCGTTATTGGTGTGGGCGTTGTTCCCTGATGACCCGCCATCGATGGAGCCGGAGTTGCCACCGCCAGCAAACCCGTTGTTGGTATGGGCGTTGTTGCCGGCCGAGCCCCCATCGTTGGAGCCGGAGTTGCTGCCTCCGGATGAACCGTTATTGGTATGGGCGTTGTTCCCTGAAGACCCACCATCGATCGAGCCGGAATTTCCACCGCCGGCAAACCCATTGTTGGTATGCGCGTTGTTGCCGGCCGAGCCCCCATCGTCGGAGCCGGAGTTGCTGCCGCCGGATGATCCGTTATTGGTGTGGGCGTTGTTTCCTGAAGACCCGCCATCGATGGAGCTGGAGTTTCCACCGCCGGCAAACCCATTGTTGGTATGTGCGTTGTTGCCGGCCGAGCCCCCATCGTCGGAGCCGGAGTTGCTGCCTCCGGACGATCCGTTATTGGTATGGGCGTTGTTTCCTGAAGACCCGCCATCGATGGAGCCGGAATTACCACCGCCTGCAAACCCATTATTGGTGTGTGCGTTGTTGCCGGCCGAGCCCCATCGTCGGAGCCGGAATTGTTGCCGCCGGACGATCCATTATTGGTGTGGGCGTTGTTTCCCGAGGAGCCGCCATCTCTCGAACTGGAGTTGTTGCCGGTGGACCCGCCGCCATCCGTACTCGAGTTATTGCCGGATGAGCCGCCCTCATTGGATTTTGCGTTGTTGCCCCCCGCAAAGCCATTATTGGTTTGCGCGTTATTACCGATGGCGGCTTTTTCCTTGATGCTGTCCAGGTAATCGACGAGTTGACCCTGAACCGCATTGGCCGATTGCTGAGCTGCATTAGCCGACTGCTGCGCTGCATTGGCAGACTGCTGGGCCGCGCTGGCCGCGTTGCTGAGGACATTCACCGCCTGCTGGACGGATGCCGCGTCGGGAGTGCAGGCCGATGCGGCACCGACCCAGTAATTCCCGTCGTTGCCGACATCGGCATTGCAGGGGCGCTGTCCGCCTGAACCTGGGCGCCCGTAGACCTGATCGATGGTCTGGATGACAGGTGTCTGGGCGTGCACGAAACCAGGAGAAAACCAGCCGGCCAGGAACAACATGCCCGCGATGCGCTTCAAGCGGAGATGCACCGGCGTCGCGCGGCATGTGCCGGTTTCCTGGGCCATTTTCGGTTCTGCCCCGGCCTGGATGGCGGAGGTCCGGGCTGCCCGGCATGTTTCGGGCGCGACAATCCAATCGAGCAAGGTCTTGCTCCAGACGACGCGATACACCGTGTTCATAGATTCTGCGGAGAAATAGGTTCGCGGCGGCCGCATTATTCGGTCCGCCGTCAGGCGATGGAAACGCCGGCAAGCATGCATTGGATTGCCATATATCCGAAGAAGATAATGGTAAAAAATATCGTGGCATGAAACTCATGGTGAAATGATTTAGCAAAATCTGCTTGATTCAGGCGTGGCGTGGAATGAAGACCACTTTTTTTGTTGCAGCGTTGTGTTTGTGCGTATGGCGTATGCACAACACGGTTCGCACGGACTATGCGAGCGTGATGACGAAGTGCGTTATTCGGGCACGCGGGCTTTATGTGCGTGGCGCCCGCTGCCGGGAAGTACTACCGCCATTTTTTATCTTCTTCTGCGATAAATCGATCTTTATTTCGGAAATCAACCTTGACAGCCAATCACTTCACTGCAAGCGAGCGCGTGCCGGCTGCTGGTGGCGCGGTCGATCCAGAAAGAGGTGATCGTGTTGCTGTCGAACGTTTCCGCACGGTACTGCCGGTGCGCCGACGCAGAAGCTGGAGATGGAACTCCTGATCGAAGATGACGTGCTGCCTGGGCTGCGGCCAGGTCTTCGTGAACAACTACAGCGCGGCCGGTGGCGTGGGACTGCCCTTCGGCGAAATGAGGGCCAGCGGCTACGGGCGCGAAATGGGCTTCGAGGCGCTGCTGGGTTTCACGACTCTCAAGCCGATCGCCGTGCGCCACGGCTGAAGGCCGGGCGCGACTTCAGTCGCGCGTGACCCGCAGCACTTCCTCGGGCGAGGTGATGCCCGCGGCGACCAGCCGTTCGCCGTCTTCTCGCATCAGGGTCATGCCGGCGGCCAGGGCGGTCTCGCGGATCTTGGCTTCGGCGGCCTGGCCGTGCACCTGTTCGCGGATGACGTCGTCCACCACCAGCAGCTCGAACACGCCGGTGCGGCCGCGGTAGCCGCTGGGGTCGCTCGGGTCGAGCCGGCGCACCAGGCGCTGGGCCAGCACGCCGAGCAGGGAACTCGACAGCAGGAAGGGCTCCACGCCCATGTCGATCAGCCGGGTGACGGCGCTGGCCGCGTCGTTGGTGTGCAGCGTGGCCAGCACCAGGTGGCCGGTGAGCGAGGCCTGGATGGCGATCTGCGCGGTCTCGAAGTCGCGGATCTCGCCGATCATGACGATGTCCGGGTCCTGGCGAAGGATGGCGCGCAGGGCGCGGGCGAAGTCCAGGTCGATCTTCGGGTTGACCTGGGTCTGGCCGACGCCGGCCAACTCGTACTCGATCGGGTCCTCGACCGTCATGATGTTGTTCTGCGTGGCGTCCAGCCGCGCCAGCGAGGCATAGAGCGTGGTGGTCTTGCCGGAGCCGGTGGGGCCGGTCACCAGCACGATGCCGTGCGGCTGGGAGATCAGTTTCTCGAAGCGCTGCAGCACCACGCCCTGCATGCCCACGGCCTCCAGGCTGATGCGGTTCTCGCTCTTGTCGAGCAGGCGCAGCACGGCGCGTTCGCCCCAGGCCGAGGGCAGGGTGGAGACACGCACGTCCACCGCCCGGGTGCCGATGCGCAGCGAGATGCGGCCGTCCTGCGGCAGGCGTTTCTCGGAGATGTCGAGGTCGGCCATGATCTTCAGGCGCGAGATCAGCGCGGCATGCAGGGCGCGGTTGGGCTGCACCACCTCGCGCAGGGCGCCGTCGACGCGGAAACGCACGCTGGACTGGCGTTCGTAGGGCTCGATGTGGATGTCGCTGGCGCCGTCGCGCGCGGCCTGGGTGAGCAGGGCGTTGAGCATGCGGATGATGGGCGCGTCGTCGGCCGTCTCCAGCAAGTCCTCGATGGCGGGCAGCTCCTGCATCATGCGGGAGAGGTCGGCATCGCTCTCGACCTCGCTGACCACGGTGGCCGCGCTGGATTCGCCCTGGGCATAGGCCGCGCTGATGCGCTGCGCCAAAGCGGGCGCCTCGATGCGCTGCAGCAGGCGCACCGGATGGCGGCGCAGCACCTCGCCGCTGGCGGCCGGGTCCGGCGCGGGGCCGTGCCAGAGCGTCAGCGTGCCGTCCGTGTCCTCCAGCAGCAGCTGGTGGGTGCGGGCGAAGGCGTAGGGCAGCGGGTAGCGGGTCACTGCGTGTCCTGGCGGGTCAGCGGATCGGCGGTGGGCGGCAGGGCGCCGCGGCGGGGCGGGCCGGAGGGGGCCGTCACCGACGGCGGCATGGGCGGCGGGATCAGCGTGGTGCCCTGCACCGGATCACTGGACGGCCGCGCCGGCGGCGTCGGGAAGACCGGCAGGATGGGCGCGCCGTCCACGCTGTTCATCACCGCGCTGGGGGCGGGCTGCATGTTCTGCTGCAGGGTGCGGATCGCGTCGTAGCGGTCCTGCGTCAGGCCGTCGGTCTCGCTGGCGTCGCGCACCACCACCGGGCGCAGGAAGACCATCAGGTTGGTCTTCTTGCGCGAGCGGCTCTCGCTGCGGAACAGGGCGCCGAGCACCGGCACGTCGCCCAGGCCCGGGACCTTGTCCTGGCTGAGCGAATAGTCGTCCGACAGCAGGCCGCCCAGCACCACGATGCTGCCGTCGTCCACCAGCACGTTGGATTCGATGGAGCGCTTGTTGGTGGTCGGGCCGTTGGTGTTGTTGGTGGTGCTGGCGTCGACGCTGGAGACTTCCTGGTAGATCGCGAGTTTCACCGTGCCGTTGGCGTTGATCTGGGGCTTCACCCGCAGCGTCAGGCCCACGTCCTGCCGGGTGACGGAGGTGTAGGGGCTGGTGGTGGCGCCCGAGGTGAGGATGGTGGAGCCGGTGATGAAGGGCACGTTCTGGCCGATCACGATCTTGGCTTCCTCGTTGTCCAGCGTCAGCAGGTTGGGGGTGGACAGCACGTTGCCGTCGCCGGTGTTCTGCAGGAAGGTGGCCAGGGCGCCCAGGTAGTACTTGCCGTTGATGCGCGGGATCAGCGCGGCGTTGAAGCCGTTGCCCAGGCCCGCGGCGGCGCTGGCCAGGGCGGTGGTGCCGCTGGCGGCGGCGACGGCCGCGCTGATGATGTTGGTGCCGGCCACGCTGGAATTGGTGCCCAGCACGCCGATGGTGCTGCCGGAATTGCCCAGCACGCTCTGCCACTGGATGCCGAAGTCGGCGACCTTGTTGGCGTTGACTTCGACG
Source organism: Xylophilus rhododendri (assembly GCF_009906855.1). Taxonomy (NCBI): domain Bacteria; kingdom Pseudomonadati; phylum Pseudomonadota; class Betaproteobacteria; order Burkholderiales; genus Xylophilus; species Xylophilus rhododendri. The sequence goes on along the minus strand of NZ_CP047650.1, from coordinate 2,173,081 downwards.
ATCAGGCTTTCCACCAGCACCTGGGCGCGGCGGCCGTCGAGCTTGTCGATGACCGCGCGCAGCTGGCGGTACTGCGGCTCGGTGGCGGTGATGATGAGCGAGTTGGTGGCCGGGTCGGCCTGGATGCTGCCGCCGGTGGACGGCATGGCGCTGTTGGCGAAGTTGCCCGAGGCGCCGCTGCTGAGCGAGGCGCTGCCGAAGCCGCCGGATGCGCCGCTGCTGCTGGAGCCGCTGAGGTTGGTCAGCGCCGTCGGCAGCGCGCTGGTGCCGGAGGTGGGCGCGGCCGAGGCCGTCGTCGTGCCTCCCGTGGCGCCGCCCGCTGTGCCGCCGGTGCCCGCGGTCAGCGAGGCCAGCGCGGCGCGCAGGGCGACGGCGATGCGGGTGGCCTCGGCATTCTTCAGGTAGACCACGTAGATGTTGCCCGCATCCCCGTTCGGGCCGAGCGCCGTCGGCTGGTCCAGCTTGGCGACCAGCGAACGCACCAGCGCCAGCCGCGCCGGGTTGGCGCTGCGCACGATCAGCGCATTGCTGCGCGGCTCGGCGATCAGGGTGGTGCGGAAACTCGTGTCGCTCTGCCCGCCGGCGGCACCCGCGGCCGGCGCGGCGCCGGCGCCGGTGGCGGCCTGACCGCTGCCTTCGATCAGCCGCGACACCAGCGGCACCACATCGACCGCGTTGGCGTAGCGCAGCGGAATCACTTCCACGTCGGTGGCGTTGGACACATCCATCGACGCGATGATCCGCGCCAGCCGCTGCAGGTTGTCCGCGTAGTCGGTGATGACCAGCGAGTTGTTGCCCGGGTTCACGTTGATCGTGTTGTTCGGGCTGATCAGCGGCCGCAGCACCGGCACCAGGTTGGCCGCGTTCTCGAAGTTCAGCCGGAAGATCTGGGTGACGATCTGGTTGCCCTGCGTGCGCGGGCCGTTGCCCACGGTGACCGAGCCGCCCTGCAGCTTGGCGTCGGCCTCGGGCACCACCTTGTACAGGCCGGCGGATTCCACGACGGTGAAACCCTGCAGGCGCAGCGCGGCCAGGAACTGGTCGAAGGCCACGGTGGGCGGCACCGGGCGTTCGGTGATCAGGGACATGGTGCCCTTGACCCGCGGATCCACCACCATGTTGCGGCCGGTGATGGTGGAGAGCGTGCGGGCCACGGCCTCGATCTCGGCATTGGTGAAGTTGAGCGTGACCGGCTCGCGCGAGCCGACGGCCGAGGGCAGGGCGCCGACGGCGGTCTGCGCCAGGGCGGGGTTGGCGTCGGCCAGCAGGATGGTCAGCAGCGCGGCGATCGTGAGCCGCACGAAGGGTGCGGGACGCGGCGTGGTGGACGAATGGAATGGCATGGCGTTCAGCCCAAGGTGATGACGGAGGTGGCGCCGTCGCGACGGCCCAGGAGATTCAGCAGGATGGAGAGCGCCGCTTCACGTTCCGGCAAAGCGCGTGCCAGGCCGTTGAAACGCAGGCGGTTGCCGACCCAGCGGCCTTCGCCCGAGAGCTGCAGCGCGCCGCCCAGGGTGCTCAGCTGCAGGTGGGGCACGTCGCCGCCCTGCAGGCTGAGGCGGTAGCTGCCCAGCGGGCGCAATTGCGAGACGCTGGAGGCGAGGTTCTGGATGTCGATGTCGGCCCGGCCGGCCATGGACATGCGGCCGCTGGCGAAATGCAGCGCCATGCCGGTGGTGCGCACCGCCAGCGTGCCTTCGGGCTGCACCGTGTTGAAGGGCGTGCCCAGGCCGGACAGCAGCGAGGCCGGCCAGGAGGAGCCGCTGTCCTCGATGGCCAGGTGCACGCCGCTCCAGCCGATGGCCACCGTCATGGCGATCGGCTGCGCGGTGCAGCAGCCGGCCAGCAGCTGCAGGCGCAGGCCGGTCAGGCGCGGGCGCAGCTGCCATTCGATGCGGTCGGGCAGGGCGACGGCGTCGCTGCTGCCGCTGCCGCCGGCCAGCACCAGCTGGGCCGATCCGTTCCAGACGGTGCCGCGCGGGTCGGCCAGCAGCACATGCCGGCCGCTGGCCGAGGCGATGTCGCCGGTCAGCCAGCGTGCGGGCGCGAACAGCAGCAGGGCGAGGAGCAGGCCGATGAACGCACCGACGATGGGTGCGGCCAGGCCGGGCGAGTTGCCGCCGCTGCGCCGGAAGGCGGGCGTGCGCTGGCTGGGCAGTCGGCGGGCCATCGGGTCAGGCCGCCGGCAGGGCCAGCACGATGGTGCCGTCCCAGCGGATGTCGTCGTTGGTCGGCGTGCGCGCCGCGGCCGGCGGTGCGGCCGTGGGCGGAACGCCGGGCCTTGCCGAAGGCGCTGCTGCCGCCGCCGGCGCGGCGGCGCGGGCCGGGCTGCGCACCAGGCGCATCTCGACCGGCGCGACCCGGGCGTTGGTGCGCGCCTGGCCCAGCCAGGACGCCACGCTGGCCGCGGGAATGGCGCGCAGGTTGATCACCGCGCGTTCGCCGCTGACCTGCATCTGCGCGCCGCTGCCGAGCGCCGTGACCGATTCCTGCAGCGCACGCAGCGCGGCTTCGCGGCCGATGCGCGGCTGGGCGGCGAGCTGGCGCGCTTCCGCCTGCAGGGCCAGCATCTGCTGCAGCTGGGCATCGAGCTGCTGGCGCTGCACCTGCACCTTCTGCAGGCTGCGCAGTGCCGGCGCCAGGGCGATGGCCCAGACCAGCAGGATGGCCACGGCCGAGGCGGCCAGGGTGCTGAGATAACGCTCGCGCGGCGACATCGCTTCCCAGCGCGCGCGCCAGGGTGCCATGGCGGTGCCCAGGCGAACGGACAGCGGTGTGGGTGCGGGGCGTTTCATGGGGTGGCCTCCGAGCGCAGCAGCAGGGCTTCGCCCTCGGTGCGGGCGCTGATGCCCTGGTTCTGCAGGTTGGCCACGGTGGTGCCGGCTTCCTCGCCCTGCAGCTGCAGCCCGACCAGGCGCAACTCGTTGCCGTTGAATTCCAGGGCCTGGGCGCTGCGGCCCGGCGGCAGTGCCGCGCCGGCGGCGGCCAGCAGGGCTTCGACGCCGGAATTGGAGGCCACGCCGCTGGCCTGGCGCAGCCGGGTCAGTTCACGCTGCATCTGCACCGGTGCATCGACCACCACCCGCACGTTCGGAAAACTCTGGGTGAGCACGCCGCGCACCGTGGCGTCCTGCGCCTGCACGGCGGCCTGTTCCTTCCAGGACCAGGCATTCAGGCCGATGACCTGGGCGGCCACCGCCAGCCCGGCGCCCCAGCGTGCGGCCCGCCATTGCGGCGCACGCAGCAGTTCGCCCATCAGGGCGCCGGCGCGTTTGGCGACCCGGGCGCGGCCGCTGTTGGCCAGGTCGAACTGCGCCAGATCCCAGCGGCTGCGCGAGGCTTCGAGCCAGCGCGCGGCGGCGGTTTCGAGTTCGGCGGGCCGGCCGGCGGCGGCTTCGGCCAGCGAGGCCACGGCCGGTTCGGCCTGCAGCGGGGCGCCGGCCACGTCCAGCGGCAGCATGGACAGGGCGGTGGGCACCAGCGGCAGCAGCGCCAGTGCGCCGCCGGGCGGCAGGCCGCCGGCCAGCAGCCAGGCGTCCTCCGGTGTGCCGAAGGCGTGCAGGGAAGGCTCCTGCGAGCCGGGCGCCCATTCGGGCACCACACGCGCCACCGGATGGCCGGCGGCTTCCAGGGTCTGCAGCGCGGCGCGCAGCCAGGCGCGGTTGCAGACGGCGACCCAGGCCGCTTCGCCGGCACCGGCGTCGGGCGCCAGGGCGAAATGCAGGCTGGCGGGATCGTCGAGCAGGTGTTCTTCCAGCAGGCCGTCGAGCACCGCGCGCAGGCGCGGCGCGGTGTTGCCGCGGGTGCTGGCGCGCAGGCCCGGCGGCAGGTTCACCCGCTGCCAGGACAGGGCGCGTATCGGCACCACCGCCACCGTCTCGCCGGCCCGGCCGGGTTGGGGCAGCAGCGCGGCCGGGGCGGTGGACTGCTGCAGGACCGACACACCGTCGGCCGTGAGCACATAGGCGAACTCCGGGCTGCCGGGCGCGGCGCCCACGGCATCCGGCAGGGGGAGGGAAACGAGTAGCGTGCTCATGGGAAGTGGGCGAGATTGTAGAGAGAGCCTGTGACAATCCGGCCTGTTGCGATTCGGTTCAACGGTTAGTGGTGGCTTGCGCCGCCAGGCCGAGTGCGCCGCGTTCGCGCCACTCGGGCTTGACGCTGGTGCCTTCGCGGGTGACCAGCGAATGTTCTTCCACCGCCGCCTGCTGCAGCCGCAGCCGGCCGCGCACCTCGAAATAGCTGGAGGTGACCGACTCGTGTTCGTCGTCCAGCGTCAGCTCGGCGCCCGATGCCGTCCTGGCTTCGGCCAGGGTGCGGAAGGGCGCGTTGGTGCGCGCCGTGACCAGGCGCTGCGCCACCGAGTTGCTGGTGCCGATCACCGCGGCCAGCACCGGCACCGGCGCGGTGTTGAGGTTCACGGCGGCGCGTTTGGGCAGGATGGTGGCGTAGGCGGACAGCGCCTGGATCACCTCGGCCGATACGCCGAACCAGGCCAGCTCGTCCAGGCGCTGCGGCAGCAGCGGCGCGTCCTGCCCGCCCGCCAGCGCATTGAACATGCCCTGGGCGATGAGGCTGGCCTGCTGCTCCGGCAGGTTGAGCAGGGAGCACAGGCCCTGCAGGGCCACCAGCGAGTTCTCGTCGAGCTTCTTGCCGTCGGCCGACACCAGGTTGCGCAGGTTGAACAAGGCCTGTGCGTCGGTGATGGCGCCGGAGAGGAAGACGTCGTCGTCCTCGCTGTCCGTGGTGTTGTTCTGGTCGGCCGCCAGAAAGCTCGACAGGCGTGCCTCCTGCAGCGGCACGGCCCAGGGCTGGCTCAGGTTGTCGGTGAGGGCGGTATTGCCGGCGATCTGCGCGCGCCGTGATTCGCGCAGGATCAGCCGCGACCAGTCGAGCGCGCCGCTCAGCATCCAGGCGGCCTGCACCCGGTTGCGCTCGGAGGATTCGATCTCCACGTCGCGCCACTGCTGCCAAAGCGCCGAGGCGGCCAGGGTGGCGACCATGGTCACCGTCAGCATGGCGGCCAGCAGCGCGGCGCCGCGCTGGCGGCGTGTCTTCAGGAGTGTGCGGCGATGGTTCATGTGCCGGGTACCACGCGGGAAGACACCCAGTCGCGGGTGATGGTGCCGGCAAATGCCTGGCCCGGGCTGAGCGAGAGCACTAGGCGCACGCCGTCCGGCAGTGCCGTGGCGGTGGCGACCGCGCTGGCGGCCGCGGCGGCGCTGGCCGCGGTGGAGGTCGTGGCATCGGCCGAGGACAGCGGATTGGTCCAGGCGTTGTTGCGGTAATAGAAGAGCTGCATCGCGTCGGCGCGCGCCACCGGCACCTCGCGCTGGCGTTCGGCGTCACCCGGGTTCTGCGCCCACAGGGCGGCCTGTGCCCAGGCCTGCGTCCACTGCCCGACGGTGACCAGCGGCCCGGACTCCCAGCGCAGCCACCAGCTGTTGCCGTCGGCCAGGGTGCGGCGCGACCAGGCGGCCACCCGCAGGCCTTCGGCGGCGCGGCCGCTGCTGCGGCGGGTGATGCGCAGGGCGCGGCCGTCCCAGTCCAGCGGTGTGATCTGGCTGGCGCCGGTGCCGTCCGGGCGTTCGGTGATCGAGTCCAGGTCCACGCCCCACTGCGCCAGGCCGGCCTGCAGCGCCAGCACTTCGTCGCCGCGCACGCGCGCCTGCTCGCGCGCCCGGGACATGCCGTCCAGCCCGCGCCAGCTCAGCACCGCCAGCAGCGCCATGATGCTGATCGCCACCAGCAGTTCGATCAGCGTGAAACCGCGTGCGCGCCGCATGCTCAGTACCGCCCGACCACGGTGGAGAGCCGCAGGATGGGGTAGCGCCCGTCGTCCACCGCCGCATCCACCCGCCGGAAACTCGGATTGGGCGTGGGCCGCACGGAGACCCGCACATGCAGGATCTGCCCGGCCTGTTCGCAGCTCGCGTCGTTGTCGCCCACGCCGGGCAGCTGCCGGGCCAGGCGGATGCGGGTGAGTTCGTTGCTGGCGCAGAGCTGGGCCAGCACCGTGTCGGACTGCCGCTGTGCATTGCGGGTGAGCGCGCTGGTGGCCTGCAGCCCGGCGATGAGCGCGATCGCCACGATGGCGACGGCGACCAGCACCTCGATCAGCGTGAAGCCGCGGCAGCGCGAAAGCGGCGCAGTCATGGCGCGGCGGCCGTCTCGACCGTGAACGGGCGGATGCCATCGGTGCCGATGCGCAGCGTGCGTTCGGGCTTGGCGAGGATGGCGATGGTGACCTGCTGGCGTCCGATCAGCGGATCCGGCCCCAGTCGCAGCACCGGGTTGGCGCTGACCGTGCCCGTGCCCGGATCGAGCCAGCGTGTGGGCAGCGTGCTGCCCACCAGGCCATCGAACGCGAACCCCCGGGGACGGACCGCCAGACCACCGGAATCCCGCTGGCGCGGGACTGTCCGCGCGCCGCTTCCAGCAGCGCGGCGAGCCGGCTGGCTTCGCGTTCGAGCTGGGTCTCGGAGGGATCGCGGATGGACAGGGTCACCGCCGCGGTCGCGACGGCGATCAGCGCGAGCACCACCAGCAACTCCAGCAGCGTGAACCCCGCATGGCGACGCGCGCCTGCAAAAACCGACGCCGTCGTCCGGGGCGTCGATGAAGACAGCGCTCGCATCCAAATGTCCTAAGCGGCCACGTCCAGCGGCCGCCGCCGGGCCGCCCCAAGGCGGCCGCGCCCTCCCCTCGGGGGATGGCGCAATACACGAAGTGATGAAGCCGAGGGGCCCACGCTACTGCCAGCTGCCGACATCGGCGTTCTTGCCTTCGCCGCCGGACTGGCCGTCCGCACCGAAGGACATCACGTCCACTTCCGCCTTCACGCCCGGGTTCAGGTACTGGTACGGCCGGCCCCACGGGTCGTTGGGCAGCTTGTCGAGATAAGGCTTCCAGTTGGCCGGCACCGGCGCGCTGGTCGGCCGCGCGATCAGCGCCTGCAGGCCCTGTTCGCCGGTCGGATAACGCTGGTTGTCCAGCCGGTAGAGCTTGAGCGCCTGCATCAGGTTGTTGACGTCGGTGCGGGCGGCGGTCACCCGCGCATCGTCGGCGCGCTCGAGCACATTGGGCACGATCAGCGCGGCCAGCACACCGATGATGACCAGCACCACCATCAGTTCGATCAGGGTGAAGCCGGCCTGGAGGCGGCGTGGAAGGCGTCGGAAGGAGGCGGGCATAAGGCGGACGAAAGGGCAACGAAGCGATGCGGAAAAGGCTGCGGCAGGGCCGTCGCACCATGATAATCCCCTGATGCGACAGATCCTCCCCTCCCGCTTCGCTCGGCCTGTGGCTACATCCGCCCTCTGGGCGCTGGCCCTGGCCGGTACGGCTTTCTGGGCGCTGCGCCTGTCCGCGCCGCTGGCCGGCGCGCCCTATCCGCCCGCCGCCGCGCCGTCGGCCGGCGCGCCCGATGCCATGGCCCTGGGCCGGGTGCTGGGTGTGCTGCCGGATGGCCCGGCGCCCTCGGCACCGGCGGCCGCCAGCCGCTTCGAGTTGCTGGGTGTGCTGGCCGGCAGCACCCATGCGGGTGCCGCGCTGATCGCGGTGGATGGGCAGTCGCCCCGGCCCTACCGGGTCGGCAGCACGGTGGTGCCGGGTTATGTGCTGCAGTCGGTGTCTCCGCGCCGGGTGGTGATGGGCCCGGGCGATGGTTCCTCGGGCGCCGGGCTGACGCTGGACATGGCGGCGCTGAAGTAATCAGGGGCTCGCGGTCCAGCGCAGTTCCGTGCGGCTGCCGAAGCCGATGGGCTGCTCCGGCCAGTCCTGGGCCGAATGCACCTGCCGGCGCCCCTGGGCGATCAGGCTGGCGGCGCGGATCACGCCGGCGTGGGTGATCCACAGCTGCGGCGGGCGTTCCTCCAGCGCATCGAACGCATCGCAGACACGCGCCATGAAGGCGCTCACCGTCTCGCCGCCGCCCGGCGCATGGTGGGCGAAATCGGCGGTCCAGGCGGCGAGGGCGTCGGCGCTTATCGTGTCCCAGGCCTGGCCTTCCCAGCGGCCGAAGGCCATCTCGGCGAGGCGGCTGTCGTGTCGTACTGTCAAATCAGGGCGTAGCTCCGCCAGTGCCTCCGCCAGGCTGGTGCAGCGCTGCAAGGGGGAACTCAGCAGCCGAAGGCCGGATGGCAGGGCGCTGGCCAGCTCGGCTGCTGCAGCGGCGGTTTCCGCTGCATCGGCGGCCACGTCCAGCTGTCCGTAGCACAGGCCCGGCGCGATCAGCGGCCTGGCGTGCCGCACCAGCCAGAGACTCGGCATCAGCGCAGCGCGGCGGCGGCGCCGGCGTAGAAGGCGATCTCGCAGAGCTGCTGCGCAGCACCCAGGCAATCGCCGGTGAAGCCGCCCAGCCGGCGCAGGAAAAGACCGCGCAGCCACCCCAGCGCGGCCAGCGCGCAGGCCAGTCCGGCCGCCACGCAAACCGGGCCCAGGCAGGCCAGCAGCAGCACCAGCGGCGGCAGGCACCACAGGGCGGCCGTGAGCAGCGAGCCGGTCGCGATGCGTTCGGCCAGCGGCTTGCTCTTGGTGTGTGCGTCGTCTCCCACATGCACCAGCGAACGTATCAGCAGCAGCGGGAAGAAGCGCGAAAACACATGGCCCGTGCCCAGTAGCAGAAGGGCGGGCCAGAGCCCGTGGCCGTCCAGCACCGCCAGCAGGGCGATCTTGCCCAGGACCGCCAGGCACAGGGCCAGGGCGCCGTAGCTGCCGATGCGCGAGTCCTTCATGATCTCCAGCGCGCGTGCCTTGCCGGCGCTGCCGCCCAGGCCGTCGGCGGTATCGGCCAGGCCGTCTTCGTGGAAGGCGCCGGTGAGCCAGGCGCTTGCGGCCGTGCTGGCGGCGGCTGCGGCCAGGGGCACGATGGGTCCATCGCCCCACAGCCAGCGGGCCGCCGCGAAAACCGTGCAGGCCCAGGCGCCGACGATCCAGCCGATGCCCGGGAAATGTCCCGCCGCCGCACGCAGCCGTGCCGGCGTGTAGCCGGCCCAGTCGGCGAGCGCACCGGTCACCGGGATGCGGGTGAAGAACTGCAGCGCCAGCAGGAAGTGGCGGGCTGCCTCGGCCAGCATCTCCAGCGCCTCAGCCGCGCAGGAACAGCCGGTAGGCGGGGTTGCCGGTTTCCTCGAACCACGGGTAGCCCAGGGTGCCGAGGAACTGCGAGAAGGCCGCGTCGTCCTCGTCCGGCACCTGCATGCCCACGAGGATGCGGCCGTAATCCGCGCCTTGGTTGCGGTAGTGGAACAGGCTGATGTTCCAGTTGGGCTGCATCAGGCTGAGGAACTTCAGCAGCGCGCCGGGCCGCTCCGGGAAGACGATGCGCAGCAGCCGCTCCGGCGCGCCGCTGCCCGTGCCCAGCCGGCCGCCCACCAGGTGGCGCAGATGCTCCTTGGCGATCTCGTTGTGGGTCAGGTCCAGGGTCGAGAAACCCAGGCCGCTGAAGAATTCCGCGATGCTGGCCGACTCGCCCGGCTTCCAGGTCGTCAGTCCGACGAAGACCTGCGCCTCGCGGGCATCGGCGCTGTCGCGCATGCGGTAGTTGAATTCGGTCACGCTGCGGGCGCCGCCGGGAAGTTTGCCGATCGATTCGCAGAAGCGCCGGAAGCTGCCGCGCTCCTCGGGCACGGTCACGGCGAAGAGGGCTTCGCGCTCCTCGCCCACCTCGGCGCGTTCGGCCACGAAACGCAGCCGGTCGAAATTCATGTTGGCGCCGCACAGGATGGCGGCGTAGGTCTCGCCCTGCGTTCCACGCGCGGCGGCGTACTGCTTGATGGCTGCCACGGCCAGCGCGCCGGCCGGCTCGACGATGCTGCGGGTGTCGACGAAGACATCCTTGATCGCCGCGCAGACGGCATCGGTGTCGACGGTGATGAACTCGTCCACCAGCCCGCTGGCGGCGATGCGGAAAGTCTCTTCACCCACCAGCTTGACCGCGGTGCCGTCCGAGAACAGGCCGACATCGGCCAGGGTGACCCGCTGGTGCGCCGCCACCGAGCGGATCATGGCGTCCGAGTCGTTCATCTGCACGCCGATCACCTTCACGCCCGGGCGCACCGCCTTGATGTAGTTGGCGACACCCGAGATCAGCCCACCGCCGCCGATGGCCACGAAGACGGCGTCGAGCCGGTCGGAGCCCGGCCCCTGGCCGATGCCCTGGACCTGGCGCAGGATTTCCATGGCGATGGTGCCTTGGCCGGCGATCACGTCGGGGTCGTCGAAGGGATGGACGAAGGTCAGGCCCTGAGCCTTTTCCAGTTCGACCGAATGGCCGTAGGCGTCGGTGTAGCTGTCGCCGTGCAGCACCACCTCGCCGCCGAGGGCGCGCACGGCATCCACCTTCAGCTGGGGCGTGGTGGTGGGCATCACGATGACCGCCCGGGTGCCGAGCTTGCGTGCGCTCATCGCCACGCCCTGGGCATGGTTGCCGGCCGAGGCGCAGATCACGCCGCGGGCCAACTGCTCGGCCGACAGCCGGGCCATCTTGTTGTAGGCGCCGCGCAGCTTGAAGCTGAACACCGGCTGCTGGTCCTCGCGCTTGAGCAGCACCGTGTTGCCCAGGCGCGCGCTCAGGTTGCGGGCGCGTTCCAGCGGGGTTTCGACCGCCACGTCGTACACACGGGCGTTGAGGATGCGGGTGAGGTAGTCGGCCGGCGTCAGCGGCTGCGGTGCTTGGGTCATGGCGCGCGATCATAGGCGCCAAAGAAAAAAGCCCCGAGTCTTGCGACTCGGGGCTAAATCCACCAAAGGAGGAGGTGGAGGAGACAACTGGTGCGGCGACCTAGGTAAAAACCTGTTTCGGGAAAAACCCGATGGGCGCTGCGATGGATCGAAGTATAGCGGCCTCTTGCTGCGTTGCAACAACCCCCTTCCGGGATCTGTGTGCGAAAAGCGACAATGGCCTCCGCAGACATCGAAAACAGAAAGAGCCGAGCAATGGAATGCACTGTAAGTTGGACCGGCGGCGCGGGAACCCGCTCGCCCATGGGTTTCGTCGCCGAGACCGGCAGCGGCCACGTCGTCGCCATGGATGGCGCGCCTGACGAGGCGAGGCCGGAGAACGGCGGCCGCAATCAGGCGCCGCGGCCGATGGAACTGCTGCTGGCCGGCACCGGCGGCTGCACGGCCTATGACGTGGTGCTGATCCTCAAGCGCGGCCGGCACGACGTTCGCGGCTGTACCGTCCGCCTCAGCAGCGAACGTGCGGCGGTCGATCCCAAGATCTTCACCAAGATCCACATGCAGTTCACGGTGACCGGCAAGGGTATCCCGGCTTCGGCCGTCGAGCGGGCGATCGCGCTCAGCCATGAGAAGTACTGCTCGGCCAGCATCATGCTGGGCCAGATGGCCGAGATCACCACGGGCTTCGAGCTGATCGAAGTCGCCTGAGGCGCTGATCAGATGTAATGCGCCGTCGTCGTCATGACACGGGCGGCACCGCGCATCAGCGCCTTGACCGGCGCCGGCAGCTCGACGGCTCCTGCATGGCGGGCGGCGTCCGCATGCTCTTCTTCATCGATCTTCATCTGCGCGACGATGGCGCGTGAAGCGCCGTCACCGGCCGGCAGCCGGCTCAGGTGGCTGCCGAGATGCTCGCTGACCTGGTCTTCGGTCTCGGCCACGAAGCCCAGGCTGACCCGGTCGCCGATCCTGCCGGCCACCAGCCCCAGGGCGAATGCGCCTGCATACCAGAGCGGATTGAGCAGGCTGGGGCGCGAGCCCAGGGCATCCAGGCGCTGGCGTGTCCAGGCCAGATGGTCGGTTTCCTCACGCGCGGCAGCTTCGAACTGCGCGCGCAATTCACGGTTGTTCGTGCTGGCCGCCTGAGCGGTATAGAGCGCCTGTGCGCAGATTTCGCCGACATGGTTGACGCGCATGTACGCAGCCGACAGCCTTTTTTCGTCGGCGGACAGTTCCGCTGACGGCGTGTCGGGGCTGGCCGAAGGCAGCGGACGCGCGGCGCGATGCTCGGCAAAAAGCGTGCGCAGGGCTGCGTCGGCGGTCTGCAGGAGTTTTTCCATTTGAGTTTTTCCCTTTCGTATCGCAGCAGCTGCGAGCGCCGCTTTCGGTGGCGGATGGCAACATGCCGCCATTGGATTGTGGTCCCGGACCAACTACAGCTGGGGTCGGGCTCGGGGTGTGCATGTAGGACCTCTCCGACGTTGTTGTCAGTGCGCAGCCATCGTCGGATTTATTCGTTGTTGTGATGCAACGAAACCCCGAATTGTGGTCCTCTGCGCCCATAAATCCTTTGCGCCCCAAGGACGCGTCTGGTCGAATACGTCCAACTTCCGAAGAGGAGGTTGGCCCGGGGAACCGGTGGGAACAGGGATGTGCGACACAGTGCACGAGTGTTTCTTTCGATCCGGCGCCCTCTGTTTAACCTTGGAGAACTCGCAATGAAAAAATCTCTGATCGCCCTGGCTGTGCTGGCTGCTTCCGGCGCCGCAATGGCCCAATCTTCGGTCACCCTGTTCGGTATCGTTGATGCTGGCGTTGGCTACATCAAGGCTGACGGCGCTGGTCACGTGACCGGCCTGCTGACCGGCGGCAACTCCACCGCTCGTCTGGGCTTCCGCGGCACCGAAGACCTCGGTGGCGGCCTGGCTGCCAGCTTCTGGCTGGAAGGCGCTCTGAACAACGACGTCGGCGGTGGCGCTTCGCAAACCACCGGCTACGACTTCCAACGTCGTTCGACCATCAGCCTGTCGGGCACCTTCGGTGAAATCCGCCTGGGCCGTGACTTCGCTGCTACCTACCTGCCGTCGATCTCGTACGACGTGTCCGGCCAGCGTGGCTTCGAACAGATCGAACAGTTCGGCGCTGCTGGCGCTGGCGTGACCGGCCTGAACGGCACGACCCGCGTGAGCAACGCCGTGTCGTACTTCCTGCCTTCGAACCTGGGCGGCTTCTACGGTAACGTGCAATACGCCTTCGGCGAGCGCGCTTCCACCCAGACCGCTGTGACCCTGGCCAACGGCCTGAGCACCTCGGCTGCCAACGCCATCACCGACAAGACCGGCAACTACATGGGTGGCCGTCTGGGCTACGCAAACGGCCCCCTGGACGTGTCCGCTTCGTACGGCCAGTTCGCTGACGCCGTCCGTACCGTCGGCACCACCTTCTACGCAGAAGACTACAAGATCGCCAACATCGGCGCTTCTTACGACTTCGGCGTGGTCAAGCCCATGGTCTTCATCCAGCAAGACAAGATCGACGGCCGTGCAACGATCGCCGACTACAAGCTGAACACCTACGCTCTGGGCGCTACCGCTCCCCTGGGTGCTGGCGTTCTGCGCGTGCAAGTCAGCCGCTACGACACCAAGGGCAACAACGTTGATGCCAACAAGTACTCTGTCGGCTACGTGTACAACCTGTCCAAGCGCACCGCTCTGTACGCTGACCTGGCTCGCCTGACCAACAAGAACGGCGGCCAATTCGGCCTGAACGGCGGCGTGGGCGGCCTGGCTGCTGGCGCCCCGACCGTTGGCGGCGACGTCACCGCTTTCGCTGTCGGCGTGAAGCACTCCTTCTAATTTGCAAGCTGGCCTCGAGCCAGCATGCAGACAGAAGTCAAAAAGCCCCTGGCGCAAGCCGGGGGCTTTTTTTATGGGCGCCGCAGTTCAGGGCCATCGAATACCCCATACGAATCATCCGGTTCATTCCGATTGCAGATGGAAAGGCTTAAGCTGCGCCTCCATGCCCTTGCCTGTCCATGCCTTGCCGCGTTTGGCGCTTGCCCTGATTCCCCTCGTGCTGGGTGCTTGTGCCACGGACCGTTCCGGCCGCGATGGTGGTGACCCGGTCGCCGCGGCGGCACCGGCCAGCGCGGAAGAACGCAGCTGGAGCCGCTCGCTCGGTGATGTCGCCGGGCAGATGCGGCAGGTGCCCCGCTGGGAGCATTACCCGCTGCCGGGCAAGCAGGAAACCCGCTACGACTACGTGCGCGACGACGGCCGGGTGGCGGTGCGGGCTACCTCGGAGTCCTCCGCCAGCATGCTGCGCACGCACATGGAGGTCGCCCCCGAATTGCTGGGCAACATGCAGTTCTCGTGGAAGGTGTCCTCGCTGATCGCTACCGCCGACCTCGGCGTGCGCGAGACCGACGATGCACCCGCCCGTGTGGTGCTGGCCTTCGACGGGGACCGCAGCCGTTTCACCGTGCGCGAGTCGGCCATGGCGGAACTGGCCCGCGCCGTCACCGGCGAAGAAATGCCCTATGCAACGCTGATGTACGTCTGGTGCAACCACCGGCCGCCGGGTGCCGTCATCGTTCATCCGCGCAGCGCGCGTGTGCGCTCCATCGTGGTGGAGTCCGGTCCGGGCCGGCTGGGCCAGTGGACGGCCTACCAGCGCGATGTGCGTGCCGATTTCGAGCGGGCCTTCGGCGAGGCGCCCGGCAAACTCACCGGCGTCGCCCTGATGACCGATAGCGACAACACCCGCACCCAGGCCCGCGCCTGGTACGGTCCGCTGCGTTTCGACTCGACCGTCGCGCAAACCTCATCCGCCGCGCCCTGAGTTTTCCGGGGCCACGGCCGCCGCATCAATCGGCGAAGAAGTGCACCAGCACCGCCGTCATGGCCAGGTAGCGCAGGAACTTGCCGGTCAGCATGTAGAACAGGCAGGGCCAGAACGGCAGGCGCAGCCAGCCCGCCACGGCGCACAGCGGGTCGCCCACCAGCGGTAGCCAGCTCAGCAGGCAAGCCTTGGGGCCCAGGCGTTCCAGCCATTCGATCACCCGGGTGTGATGCTTGGAGTGGCTGTACCGGTCCGCCACCTTGTGCGCGCCGTAGCCCAGCCACCAGTCGAAGGCGCCGCCCAGGGTGTTGCCGGCCGTGGCCACGAGGATGGCGGGCCAGAACATGTCCGGATTGAGCTTGAGCAGGCCGAAGAGAAAGGGCTCGGAGCCGATCGGCAGCAGGGTCGCCGAAATGAAGGACGCGATGAAGAGGGTGCTCAGCCCGTACTGGGGCAGAGCCAATAACTGCAGGAATGTGTCAAGCCAGGATTGCATGTGGAGCGAGTATCGCAGCGGCCGTTGCGGCGCTGTAACGCATTTCCGGTGCTGAAGTTTTGGGCAGCTAGAATCACGCCCTTCGCTTTTGCGAACGTCTTTCTCCCCACCCCCGCCTCCATCCCACCTCTTGCCATGCAGATCGGCCCCATTGCGCTTGCCAATCGCTTGTTCGCCGCCCCCATGGCCGGTGTGACGGACAGGCCGTTCCGGCAGCTGTGCAAGAACCTGGGCGCCGGTTACGCGGTCAGCGAGATGGTCACCTCCCGCCGCGATCTGTGGAACAGCCTGAAGACCTCGCGCCGGGCCGACCATCGCGGTGAAACCACGCCGATCGCGGTGCAGATCGCCGGCACCGACGCGGCCATGATGGCCGAGGCCGCGGCCTACAACATCGAACGCGGCGCCCAGGTCATCGACATCAACATGGGCTGCCCGGCCAAGAAGGTCTGCAACAAGTGGGCCGGTTCGGCGCTGATGCAGGACGAGCCGCTGGCGCTGTCCATCGTCGAGGCCGTGGTGGCCGCCGCCGCGCCGCATGGCGTGCCGGTGACGCTGAAGATGCGCACCGGCTGGGACCAGGCCCACCGCAACGCCGTCTCCATCGCCCGCGCCGCCGAGTCGGCCGGCATCCAGATGCTGACGGTGCACGGCCGCACCCGCGAGCAGGGCTACCGGGGCGAAGCCGAATACGAAACCATCGCCGCGGTGAAAGCCGCGGTGCGGATACCGGTGGTCGCCAACGGCGACATCAGCAGCCCCGAGCGTGCACGCGATGTCTTCGCCGCCACCGGCTGCGACGCCGTCATGATCGGCCGCGCGGCCCAGGGCCGGCCCTGGATCTTCCGCGAGATCGCCCATTTCCTGGCGACCGGCGAGCATCTCGCGCAGCCGCTGGTGGCCGAAGTGCGCCGCCTGCTGCTGGACCACCTGGACGAACACTATCTTCTGTACGGCGAAAGCACCGGCGTGCGCAGCGCACGCAAGCACATCGGCTGGTACGTCCACGGCCTGCCCGGCGGCGAGGAATTTCGCAAGCGTATGAACGGCATAGCCGACTGCCGCGTGCAGTGGCAGGCTGTCGCCGACTATTTCGACGAACTCGGAACGCGCTCGGATCGCCTTCCGGTGAAAGCCGCGCCTGCGCCCGAATGCGAGGAAGACGGGCACGCCCAGGACGCCTGCGGCTGACGCGAGGCCGGCAGCCCGGCCCATCCGTTGCAAGAAAAAAAGAGTTGAGTAGAGAGAAGAGCATGAGCAAACAAATGATCGAAACCTGCATACGCGACAGCCTGGAAGGCTATTTCCGCGACCTGGGCGGAGAACAGCCCCACGGCATGTACAACATGCTGATCCAGGTGATGGAGCGGCCCCTGCTGGAAGTCGTCATGGCCGAGGCCGAGCAGAACCAGTCGCGCGCCGCCGACTGGCTGGGCCTGAACCGCAACACGCTTCGCAAGAAGCTGGTGGAGCACAAGCTCCTGAAATGAATCCGCGCGGCAGGCCTCGTGCCGCCGCACCCCACGCGCCTCCTTGCCTGAACACCTCCGCCCCATGAACGCACTGCTTTCCGTTTCCGACAAGACCGGCATCGTCGACTTCGCCCGTGGCCTGCACGCCCTGGGCATCCGCCTGCTCTCCACCGGCGGCACCGCCGCGCTGCTGGCCAAGGAAGGCCTGCCCGTCACCGAAGTGGCCGAAGTCACCGGTTTCCCCGAGATGCTCGACGGCCGCGTCAAGACCCTGCATCCCAAGGTGCACGGCGGCCTGCTGGCCCGGCGCGACCTGCCCGAGCACATGGCCGCACTGGCCGAGCACGGCATCGAGACCATCGACCTGCTGGTGGTCAACCTCTATCCCTTCGAAGCCACCGTGGCCCGCCCCGGCTGCACGCTGGAAGACGCCATCGAGAACATCGACATCGGCGGCCCGGCCATGGTGCGCAGCGCCGCCAAGAACTGGAAGGATGTCGGCGTGCTGACCGACGCCTCGCAATACGCCGAGGTGCTGGCCGAGCTGCAGGCCGGCGAGCTGTCGAAAAAGACCCGCTTCGCCCTGTCGGTGGCCGCCTTTAACCGCATCAGCCAGTACGACGGCGCGATCAGCGACTACCTCTCGCAGATCCAGGAAGACGGCAGCCACGCCTTGTTCCCCGGTCAGTCCAACGGCCGTTTCATCAAGCTGCAGGACCTGCGCTACGGCGAGAACCCGCACCAGCAGGCCGCCTTCTACCGCGACCTGTACCCGGCGCCCGGCTCGCTGGTCACCGCCAAGCAGCTGCAGGGCAAGGAACTCAGCTACAACAACATCGCCGATGCCGATGCCGCCTGGGAATGCGTCAAGAGCTTCGAGCTGCCCGCCTGCGTCATCGTCAAGCACGCCAACCCCTGCGGCGTGGCCGTGGGACGCGATGCGCTGGAAGCCTATTCCAAGGCCTTCCAGACCGATCCGACCTCGGCCTTCGGCGGCATCATCGCCTTCAACCAGCCGGTGGATGCGGCGGCGGCGCAGGCGGTTTCCAGGCAGTTCGTCGAAGTGCTGATGGCGCCCGGCTTCTCGGCCGAGGCGCTGGAGATCTTCAAGGCCAAGGCCAATGTGCGCCTGCTGGAGATCGCCCTGCCGCCGGGCGGCGACACCGCCTGGGCCCAGGGCCGCAACGCCATGGACGTCAAGCGCATCGGCTCGGGCCTCTTGCTGCAGACCGCCGACAACCGCGAGCTGACCCTGGCCGAACTCAAGGTCGTCACCAAGGTGCAGCCCACGCCGCAGCAACTGCAGGACCTGCTCTTCGCCTGGAAGGTCGCCAAGTACGTCAAGAGCAATGCCATCGTCTTCTGCAAGGACGGCATGACCATGGGCGTGGGCGCCGGCCAGATGAGCCGGCTCGACTCGGCCCGCATCGCCAGCATCAAGGCCGAGCATGCCAAGCTGAGCCTGGCCGGCACGGCGGTGGCCAGCGATGCCTTCTTCCCCTTCCGCGACGGCCTGGACGTGGTGGTCGATGCCGGCGCCAGCTGCGTCATCCAGCCGGGCGGCAGCATGCGTGACCCGGAAGTGATCGCGGCGGCCGACGAGCGCGGCGTGGCCATGGTGTTCTCCGGCGTGCGTCACTTCCGCCACTGAGGCCCCCATCGCGCCTGCCGGCGGGCATGCCGCCGCCAGCGCGATTTCACCTGGATATTTGGGTTGGCAAATGCTAACTTCGGAGATCGTTTTGACCTCCGAATCTCATGCACGACCCGCTCACCGAATCCGCGCCGGTGCGATCCCCCGCGCTGGTCCAGCATGCCGATGCCATGGCCGTGCTGCAGCGCTCGCGACAGCGATCCCATGCGTTCGGACTGCAGCGCAACCGCACGCCCGAAGTCTGTGTGCTGGCGCCACGTGAACTCAAGGTGCTGCGCGAACGCAATTCCACGCTGGGCACCCATGCACGCCCGGTGATGGAGAACCTCTACAGCCAGGTCGCCGGCACCCACAGCATGGTGCTGCTCACCGACCGGCACGGCACCATCCTGCATTCGCTGGGCGATGCCGACTTCCTCGCGCGCGCGCAGCGGGTCGCGCTGCAGCCCGGCGTCGCCTGGTCCGAGGAAACACGGGGCACCAACGCCATCGGCACCGCGCTGGCGGAAGGGGAGCCGATGCAGATCCATGCGGAACAGCATTTCCTGCGGGTCAACCAGTTCCTGAGCTGCTCCTGTGCACCCATCGTCGATCCGCTGGGCGAGCTGCTCGGCTCGCTCGATGTGAGCAGCGACCACCGCAGCCAGGGCAAACACACGCTGGCGCTGGTGCGCATGTCGGCCCAGATGGTGGAAAACCACCTGTTCGTGCGGCATTTCGATGCCCAGGTGCAGCTGCACTTCCATGCGCGGCCGGAGTTCCTGGGCACGCTGCTCGAAGGCATCGCGGCCTTCGACATGGACGGGCGTTTTCTCTCGGCCAACCGCAGTGCGGCCTTCCAGCTGGGCATGTCGCTGCGTTGCTTGCAGGCCCACACCTTCGGTTCGCTCTTCGGCCGTCCGGTTTCCGAGCTGCTGGCGCATGGCCGCTCGGCCGGCGGCGAGCCGATGGAGCTGCACATCACCGGCGGGGTGAAGGTCATCGCCCGGGTGCGCCTGCGCCGACCGCCGGCCAGCCTGCCTGTGCTGGTGGCCGCCAACTGCGACGTGGCCGGCGAAGCCGCGCCGCTCGCGCCGGCATCGGCGCCCACCCGGCGACCGCACGGCGATGCCGCCAGCCCGGGCCTGGAAGCGCTGCGCACCGGCGACCCCGCCGTCTCGGCACTGATAGACCGCCTGCAGCGCCTGGCCGGACGCGACATCCCGGTGCTGATCCAGGGCGAAACCGGCACCGGCAAGGAAATCCTGGCGCGCGCCATCCACCACGATTCGCCGCGGCGCGGGCGGCCGCTGGTCGCGGTCAACTGCGCCGCGCTGCCCGAGCATCTGATCGAATCGGAACTCTTCGGCTACGAGGAGGGCGCCTTCACCGGCGCGCGCCGCAAGGGCAGCCCCGGCCGCATCCAGCAGGCCGATGGCGGCACCCTGTTTCTCGACGAGATCGGCGACATGCCGCTGGCCCTGCAATCGCGCCTGCTGCGGGTGCTGCAGGAGCGCGAAGTCACACCGCTCGGCGGTGGCCGACCGGTGCCGGTGAATCTCTCCATCGTCTGCGCCACCCACCGCGACCTGCGGGCGCTGCGGGCTTCGGGCGGCTTTCGCGACGATCTCTACTGGCGCATCAACGGCCTGGTGCTGCGCCTGCCGGCGCTGCGCGAGCGCTGCGACCTGCCTGCCCTGGCGAGCCGGCTGCTGCAGCAGGAATGTGCCGCCGCCGGCATGGCACCGCAGCGCCTGGACGAGGAAGTGCTGGCCCTTTTCGTGCGCCATCCCTGGCCCGGCAATCTGCGGCAACTCGCCAGCCTGCTGCGGACGGCTTGCGCACTCGGTGCCGGCGAAGCCCTGATCGGCTTGCGGCACCTGCCGGACGATTTCCTGGAAGACCTGTCATCGCCCATCCGACCGTCGCCGGTCTTCGCCGAGGCCCCGGTGGATGGGGCGCCGGATGCGCGGCCCCACCGGCCGAGGCCGGAGGAGGCCCTGTCGCTGCAGACCGTCACCGCATCGGCGATCGACCATGCACTGCAGCAACATGGAGGCAATGTTTCGGCGGCCGCGCGTTCGCTGGGTGTCGCCCGCAACACGGTCTATCGCCGGCTGCGTGCGCGCTAGCCGCGCATGTCCGGCCGCGCGGCCGACGTGGCCGCGGTCCGCCGCGCCACGGGACGCAGCAGCGGCCTGACCGTGGTGGAAAACCGCATGCCGGTCGAGCGCTCCAGCGAGAACACCCCGGCCAGCCCCTCGGTCGCATCCAGCCGCAGCTGCGAATGCTCGAGCGCGCGGTACTGGCCGTGGCTGACATAGAAGGGCGTGCCGCCGATATCGCCCAGCAGCACATCCATCTCGACCAGGGGAAAGTCGCCCTGCACGAAACACAGCGGCAGGCTGGGTTCCGCACCGGCGCCAGCGCCGGCCTGGTGGAACATCAAGGGGCCGTGTTCCGCATGCAGCCGGGCGATCAGCGCACGCGCGTTCGCCGTGGCCAGGATGCGCTCGCTCCAGGGAAGCAGGCGCGCCGCGCTGGACCGGCGGGGATGGTGGACGGAAGGGCTGCTCGGAGCGATGTTCATGGGATTCCGTTTCGGTTGAAAAGCTTGCCGGCTGGCCCATGGGCAAAAGCCGTACCAGCTGCTGAATCCGGCCCGTGCCCCGGAGGCCTGAGCGAAGCGAGAGAGAAAGTGGGTGCAAACTGTTCTGTTTTTACGCAATCCCCTGCGCCATCGCCGAACAGGCTTTGTGTGAACAATGCGTTCCGCCGCATCCGCGCTTTCAGAATTCCCAAGATCCCATGCCCGTCCTGTTCCCGCGCGGTGTTCCCGCGCTGTCCGCCCTGGCCGCTGCCCTGGCCGCCTTGCCCGCCTTGGCCCAGACCGCCGCTCAGACCGCTCTGCCCACCGTCCAGGTCGAGGCCAGCGCCGAAGCACAGCGCCGATTCGACTCCGCCGCCAGCCAGACCAGCATCGCGGTCGATGGTTTCCGCGCCGAAACCCCGCTGATCAACCTGTCCGAACTGCTCTTCGCCCAGCCCGGCGTGGTGGTGCAGGACCGCCAGAACTACGCGCAGGATTTGCAGATCGCCGTGCGCGGCTTCGGTTCGCGCTCCACCTTCGGCGTGCGCGGGGTGCGCATCCTGGTCGACGGCATCCCCGCCACATCGCCCGACGGCCAGGGCCAGGCGGCCACCGCCCAGCTCGCCTCCGCGGCACGCATCGACGTGCTGCGGGGCCCGCTGGCCCAGCAGTACGGCAACTCGGCCGGCGGCGTGGTGCAGGTCTTCACCCGCGATCCCAAGCCCGGCGGCGGCGCCAGCGCCTCGGTCACCGCCGGCGCCTACGGCCTGCGCGCGGCCGATGCCTCCTTCGACTTTGGCGACCGCACCCTCGGCGGCCTGCTCGACATCTCGCACATGGAAACCGACGGCTGGCGCGAACACAGCGCCGCCGAGCGCACCCAGCTCAACGGCAAGCTGGTGGCGCGGCCCAGCAGCGACACCACCGTCACTGCCCTGGTCAATCTCTTCAACCAGCCGCGCGCGCAGGACCCGCTGGGCCTGACGGCGGCGCAGCTCAAGGCCGATCCGCGCCAGTCGGCCAGCGTCGCCGGCAGCTTCAACACCCGCAAGTCGGTCGAGCAGAACCAGCTCGGCCTGGTGCTGGACCAGCGCCTGGGCGCCCAGGACCGTATCCAGGCGCGTGTCTACGGCGGCCAGCGCGACCTGACCCAGTACCTTTCGATGAGCGGCGCGGCGCTGACCAGCGCGGGCGGCGTGGTGGACCTGTCGCGCCGTTACGGCGGCGCGGGCTTGAGCTGGACGCACAGCGTGCCCACCGCTTCCGGCCTGCCGCTGTCCTGGACCGTGGGCGCCACCGCCGACCGTCAGCGCGAACACCGCCAGGGCTTTGTCAACAACAACGGCGATGCCGGCGACCTGCGCCGCAACGAGATCGACCGCGCCGGCAACAACGACCTGTTCGCCCAGGTCGACTGGCAGGCCACGCCGAACTGGCGTTTCATCGCCGGCGCCCGCGCCAGCCAGGTGAAGCTGTCGGTGGACGACAACTACGTCACCGCCACCAATCCCGACGACAGCGGCAGCCGCACCTATCGCCAGACCAGCCCCGCGCTGGGCGTGGTCTGGAGCGTGGCCGACAACTGGAACCTCTACGCCAACGCCGGCCAGGGTTTCGAAACGCCGACGCTGGCCGAGATGGCCTACAGCGTGGGCAGCACCGGCCCCAACTTCGGACTGGCCGCCGCCAGCAGCAAGCAGGTGGAGATCGGCGCCAAGTGGCAGGCCGAACGCTTCGACCTGCAGGCATCGCTCTTCGAAGCCCGCAGCCGCCACGAGATCGTGCCGGCCGCCACGGTGAATGGCCGCACCGTCTACCAGAACGCCGACGCGGTGGTGCGCCGCGGCGGCGAGCTGGCGATCGCCGGCAAGCCCTGGGGTGCGATGCGCTGGACGCCGCGCCTGGCCTACACCCATCTCGACGCCTTCTTCGACAGCGCCTATTCGACGGCGGGCGGATCGCCCGTCAAGCGCGGCAACCAGCTGCCCGGCACCGCCCAGGACACCGCGCAATTCGGCCTGGACGCCATGCCGCTTGCCGGCTGGAAGGTCGGCGCCGAGGTATCGGTCTCGGCCAAGGCCTTCGCGGACGACCTCAACAGCCAGGCCGCCTCGGGCTACGGCACGGTGGCGCTGAAGGCCGGCCACGAGTTCAAGGCCGGCGGCGTTTCCTGGTACGCCTGGGGCCGCGTCGACAACCTGTTCGACCGCGCCTATGCCGGCTCGCTGATCGTCAACGACGGCAACAGCCGCTTCTACGAATCGGCGCCCGGCCGCAGGCTCACCGTGGGCCTGCGCGGACGCTTCGACTGAGCCTCAGAGCTTCGCGAAGACCTCGGCCGCCGCGGCCACCGTCTCGTCGATGTCGGCGTCCGTATGGGCGCCGCTGACGAAACCCGCTTCGTACAGCGCCGGCGCGATGTACACACCCCGGTCCAGCAGGCCGTGGAACAGCCGGCCGAACTTCTCGGTATCGGTCTTCAGCACCTGGGTGTAGTGCTGCGGCAGGTGGTCCAGCAGGAAGAAGCCGAACATGCCGCCCTGGCTGTCCTTGGCGAAATCCAGCCCGGCCTTGGCAGCGGCGCCGGCCAGGCCGTCGACCAGCCGGGTGGTGCGCGCCGACAGCGAATCGAAAAAGCCGGGCTTGCTGATCTCGTTGAGCGTGGCCAGCCCGCAGGCGGTGGCGATCGGGTTGCCCGACAGCGTGCCCGCCTGGTACACCGGCCCCAGCGGCGCCAGGTGTTCCATGATGGCCCGCGAGGCGCCGAAGGCCGCCAGCGGCATGCCGCCGCCGATCACCTTGCCCATCACCGTGATGTCGGGCGTGATGCCCATCACGCCCTGGGCGCTGTTCAGGCCCACGCGGAAACCGGTCATCACCTCGTCGAAGATCAGCAGTGCGGCGTTCTCGGTGCACAACTCGCGCGCGCGTTTGGCGAACTCGGGGCTGGCGCGCACGAAATTCATGTTGCCGGCGATCGGCTCCAGGATCACGCAGGCGATGTCCACGCCGTACTGCTCGAAGGCTTCCTCGAGCTGGGCCACGTTGTTGAACTCCAGCACCAGCGTGTGCTGCACCACCTCCGGCGGCACGCCGGCCGAGGTGGGATGGCCGAAGGTCGCCATGCCCGAGCCGCCCTTGACCAGCAGCGCATCCGCATGGCCGTGGTAGCAGCCCTCGAACTTGACGATGGTGCGCCGGCCGGTCACGCCGCGCGCCAGGCGGATGGCGCTCATGCCGGCCTCGGTGCCGGAGTTCACCAGCCGCACCATCTCGATGGACGGCATCATCTCGATGATCTTCTCGGCCAGCTCGATCTCGCGTTCGGTCGGCGCGCCGTAGGAGAAGCCGTCCAGCGCCGCCTTCTGCACGGCTTCCAGCACCGCCGGATGGCCGTGGCCCAGGATCATCGGGCCCCAGGAGCCGATGTAGTCGATGAAGCGCTGGTCGTTGGCGTCCCAGAAATACGCGCCCTCGGCGCGCTTGACGAAACGCGGCGTGCCGCCGACGGCGCGGAAGGCGCGCACCGGCGAGTTGACGCCGCCGGGGATGACCTGGCGGGCACGTTCGAACAGGGGAAGGTTGCGGTCTTCGGAAGCGGTCATGGATCTACTGGGGCAGGGGATTCGAAAGAAGGGCGGCGGGCTCAGTGCTGGGTGTCGGGCGGCGGCATGACGAAGCCTTCCAGCGCCTTGGCGATGTCGGGCGATGCCACGTCGCCGGGCGACTCGTCATCTTCGTCCTCCTCGTCGGGCTGGGCCCAGAAGAGGCGGTCGGGCAGCACATTGCCCATGCCGGGGCGAAAGCCGCCGTCGAGGCTGCGGTCGAGGTAGTGCAGGGACTCGGCCACCGCCTCGCCCAGGTCGGAACCGTTGGCGATCAAGGCGGTGAAGGCCGCGGCCAGCGTGTCGCCGGCGCCGGAGAAGGTGGCGTCGAAGAGTTCGAACTTCACCGTGGCCAGCACCGTCTCGGGCGAGGCCAGGCTGTTGTCGACGAACTGCTCCGGCAGCGGAATGCCGGTGACCAGGGTGTAGGGCGTGCCGGCTTCGCTGGCGGCGCGGGCGATGTCGCGGGCGCTCGGGCTGCGCTGGTGCTCCCAGTCGGGCAGCAGCCAGCGCCACAGCGTGCCGTGGTTGCCGATCAGCACCGTGGTCTGCGGCAGCAGCAGTTCGCGGAAGGCGTCGTGGTAGGCATCGATCTCGTCTTCCGACCACCAGGACAGGTCGGGCATGTAGGCGATCAGCGGCAGGCCGTCGTAGTCGGCGGCGATCTCGGCGATCGCGCTCACATTGGCCGGCGTGCCGGCGAAGCCGACCTTGATCGCATCCACCGGCACATCCTCCAGCACCACCCGGGCCTGCTCGGAGACGGCTTCTTCCTCCAGCGCGAAGTGCTCGAAGATGCGGGCGCTGTCGCGCACATAGGTGCCGGTGGCCACCGCCAGCGCATGGCCGCCCACCGAGGCGATCGCCAGCACGTCGCCCGACAGGCCGCCCGCGCCGCTCGGATCGTTGGCATTGAAGACCAGGATGCAGGCCGGACGGCCATCGTCTTCGTCGTCAAGGGGAATGTCGTCGGGTTCGGCAGCGGAGGAGGGTGGCAGGGGCATGAGGACGACGGGGAGATCGGAAAAGCCGGTTTGTCATTGTGCAACGAGCCGGACATCGGAGGGTCCGGTACCAGTCGATACAATCGTTGACTTCGCATTCGAACCCCCGATAAGCTGTGACCGACCCCAAAACCTGGATGTGCCTGATCTGCGGATGGATTTATGACGAATCCACCGGCGTACCCGAAGACGGCATTGCCCCCGGCACGCCATGGGACCAGGTTCCGATGAACTGGACTTGCCCCGAGTGCGGTGCACGCAAGGAAGATTTCGAGATGGTGCAGATCTAAGGGCCGTGGGCCCGCGGGCCGCGCCCTCGGGCCTCAACGACAGACCGCGACAGGGAGCCACCGTGAGCACGAACGTGAAACCCTGCCGGGTCCTGGTGGTGGACGACAGCAACACCATCCGCCGCAGCGCCGAGATCTTCCTCAAGCAGGGCGGCCACGAGGTCACGCTGGCCGAGGACGGCTTCGACGCCCTGGCCAAGGTCAACGATTACGAGCCCGAGCTGATCTTCTGCGACATCCTCATGCCCAAGCTCGACGGCTACCAGACCTGCGCCATCATCAAGCGCAACCCGCGCTTCGCCGGCACCCCGGTGGTCATGCTCTCCTCCAAGGACGGCGTGTTCGACCGGGCGCGCGGCCGCATGGTCGGCTGCCAGGACTATCTGACCAAACCCTTCACCAAGGACCAGCTGCTCACGGTAGTGCAGCAACTGGCCCCCTCGCAGACCGGAGCCCGCTGATGCCCATCCAGAAGGTGCTTGTCGTCGACGACTCCAAGACCGAACTCATGTTCCTCACCGACCTGCTGCAGAAGAACGGCATGCTGGTGCGCACGGCGGAGAACGCCGAGCAGGCGATGTCGCGCCTGGCCGAGGAAAAGCCCGACCTGATCCTGATGGACGTGGTCATGCCCGGCCAGAGCGGTTTCCAGCTCACCCGCACCATCACCCGCAACCCCGCCTATGCGGACGTGCCGGTCTTCATGTGCACCAGCAAGAACCAGCAGACCGACAAGGTGTGGGGCATGCGCCAGGGTGCGCGCGCCTATCTCACCAAGCCGGTCGATCCGGCCGAACTCAAGGCCCGCATCGCCGAACTCGGCTGAGCGCACCATGGCCAATCGTCAGGCCCTGCGCGAACTCCAGAGCCGTCTCGCCAGCCGCCTGCAGGCCGCCCGTGACGAAGGCCCTTCACTGGTCTGGCTGGCGGCCGAGGCCGGCGGTGCCCGGCTGCTGTTCCCGCTGTCGCAGGCCGGCGAGATATTCCCGTGGACGCCGGTGCAGCCGGTGCCCTATGCCGCGCCCTGGTTCCGCGGCGTGGCCAACCTGCGCGGCGCGCTCGCCGGGGTGGTGGACCTGGCCCGTTTCACCGATGGCGAGGTCAGCGGCCCGCCTGCCGGGCCGCTGACCGCCGAAGCCAGCCTGCTCAGCCTCAATGCCCTGCTGGGCGTGCCCTGCGCGCTGGTGATCGACCGGCTGCTGGGCCTGCGCGGCGGCGAGGCCTTCGTGGCGGCCGAGCCGCGCGGCGAACAGGCGCCCGCCTGGCACGGCGCCGTCTACACCGACGCCCGGCAGCAGCGCTGGCAGGAAATCGACCTGCAGGCGCTGGCTGCGCATCCGTCCTTTCTCAGCATTGCCGCCTGAAGGCGGTTGTCGTCCCTCCTGCCCCGAGCGCACCATGTCCGTTGCCGACCAAATCGGAAAATTCTTCAGCCGCAAGACGGGCCGCGGCCCTGCCGGCGGACCGGCGGCGGCCCGCTCGGCCGAGATCGCCCGGGCCCGTGCCGGCGGCTTCGGCTCGCTGCCCGCCGGTGCCCACAAGGCACCCACGGCCGGCGCGCTGCTGGCCCATCCCGCGGCCGACAGTGCGGGCGCCCCGCCGCCGCAGCGCCCGCAGCCGGCGGCGCTGTCGCCCGGCTACGAGCCCAGCCGCATGGTCGAGCCGCCCGGCTTCGACAATTCCGAACTGGTGGCGCTGCCCCTGCTGGGCCGGGCCACGCTCAACCGCCACCAGCGGGTGCTCTACCTGGTGCTGGCGGCCGCGCTGCTGGTGCTGGCCGTGCTGGGCGCACGCGCGCTGAGCCAGGCCAACACCAATGCGCAGCAGCTGGCCGTCACCGGCCAGGCGCTGATGCAGTCGCAGCGGCTGGCCAAGGCGGTGTCCCAGGCCATCACCGGCAGCCAGCAGGCGTTCCCGGACGTGGCCGACAGCGCCGCCACCCTGAGCCGCATCGGCACCGCGCTGGTCGAGGGCGACAGCGAACTCGGCATCCGCCCGGTGGCCTCGGCCTATGGCGACGACATCCTCGCGGCCAAGCCGCTGATCGACCGCGCCGCGCGTAATGCCCGCTCGGTGATGGCGCAGCAACGCACCCTGACCCAGGTCAGCACCTCGCTGCGCAGCATCAACCAGCGCTCGGCCGAACTGCTGGAAACCGCGGAGGCGGTGGCCGCGCTCAAGCTGCAGCAGGGCGCGCCGGCTTCCGAACTGGCCGCGGCCAACCAGCTGGTGATGCTGACCCAGCGCATCGGCAAGTCGGCCAACGAATTCCAGACCGCCGAGGGCGTCAGCCCCGAAGCGGTGTTCCTGCTCGGCAAGGACCTGAACACCTTCAGCGAGATCGCCCAGGGCCTGCTCGGCGGCAGCGTGGAGCTGCGTCTGACGGCCTCCCGCGACGCCCAGCAGCGCGAACAGCTGCAGTCCCTGCTGGCCCAGTACGGCCAGACGCGCAGCCAGGCCGCCGCCATCCTCGGCAGCCTGCAGGGCCTGGTCTCGGCGCGCGAGGCGCAGGTGGCCATCCTGGGCGACAGCGAACCGCTGCGCCGCGCGCTGGAGAACCTGCAGTCGCACCTCTCGCGCGACGCCGGCCTGGATGTGCCCTCCCTGCTGGCCATGCTGGTGGCCGTGCTGGTGGTGCTGGCCGCGGCCTATGGCCTGGCGCGGGTGCTGCTGCTCGACAGCCGCAGCCGCCAGGCCGCGTCCGAACACGAGCGCCTGCGCGCCGAATTCCAGCAGCATCAGGCCGAGGCCATGCAGCAGGAGGCGCGCCGCGTCAACGATGCCAACCAGGCCGCCATCCTGCGCCTGATGAACGAGCTGCAGGCCGTGGCCGAGGGCGACCTGACCCACGAAGCCACCGTCACCGAGGACATCACCGGCGCCATCGCCGACTCGGTCAACTACACCGTCGAGGAACTTCGCGCCCTGGTCGCCGCCGTGCAGACCACGGCGGCCCGCGTGGCGCAGACCACGGCCCGGGTGGACGACACCTCCAGCGGGCTGCTCGAATCCTCCACCGAGCAGCTGCGCGAGATCCGCGAGACCGGCCGCTCGGTGCTGGACATGGCCAGCCGCATCAACGACGTGTCCGGCCAGGCGCAGGAGTCCGCTTCGGTGGCCCGCCAGTCGCTGCAGGCGGCAGACACCGGCCTGAAGGCGGTGCAGGACGCCATCGGCGGCATGAACGCCATCCGCGACCAGATCCAGGACACCTCCAAACGCATCAAGCGCCTGGGCGAGTCCTCTCAGGAGATCGGCGAGATCACCGAACTCATCTCCGACATCACCGAGCAGACCAATGTGCTGGCGCTCAACGCCGCCATCCAGGCCGCCTCGGCCGGCGAGGCGGGCCGAGGTTTCTCGGTGGTGGCCGAGGAAGTGCAGCGCCTGGCCGAGCGTTCGGCCGACGCCACCCGGCAGATCTCCGCCCTGGTGCGCGCCATCCAGACCGACACCCAGGACGCGGTGGCCGCCATGGAGCGCTCCACCCAGGGCGTGGTGCAGGGCGCCCGCCTGTCCGACAGCGCCGGCACCGCGCTCACCGAGATCGACCGCGTCTCGCGCCGCCTGGCCGAGCTGATCGAGGAGATCTCGCGCTCGGCCTCGCGCGAGGCCGGGCTGGCCAATGTGGTGGCCGACAGCATCCAGCACATCTTCGCCGTGACCGAACAGACCGGCGAGGGCACCCGCTCGACCGCCCAGCAGGTGCGCGAGCTCTCGCGCATGGCCGACGAGCTGCGCCAGTCCGTCGCGCGTTTCAAGATCGCCTGAAGCGCGGACGCTGACGCATGGCCATCGCCCAAGACATCACCGACCCCGCCGCCGACCTCGGCCCGCTGGCCTGGATAGAACCCGAGCTGCGCCGCCAGTTCGACCTGGCCGGCCGGGAACTGCGCCGCTATCTGCGCGGCCTGCTGGCCGCCACCGATCCCGATGCGCCGGCGCCCGATGCGGCCCTGCTGCGCTCGGTGCGCCAGCACCTGCACCAGGCCGCCGGCGCGCTGGAGATGGTCGGCATGCGGCCGCTGTCCCGGCTGCCGGCCGCGATGGAGGCGCTGGCGCAGAAGTTCGCCGCCGAACCCGAGCGCTGCGACGAGGCCGCCGTGGCCACCATCGAACGCGCCTGCGCGGCCCTGGCCGAATACCTCGATGCGCTGCTGGCCGGCAAGGCGCCGTCCGCCGTCGCGCTGTTCGCGCAATACCGCGAGCTGCAGGCCCTGGCCGGCAACGAGCGGGTGCATCCGGCCGAGCTGTGGGAGCCGGCCGCGGCGCCGGCCGTCATCGCCCTGGTCGGCACACCCGCGCCGCTGGCCTACGGCACGGCCGCGCGGGGGCAGTTCGACCAGAAGGTGCTGAGTGTGGTCAAGAGCGGCGATCCGGCCGCGGCCCGCACCCTGTCCGAGCTTTCCCTGCGCCTGGCCGCCGGCCAGCCGGAGGGCGCGACCCGCCACTTCTGGCAGGTCTGCGCCGCCTTCTTCGAAGCCCAGGCGCTCGACCTGCTGCCGCGCGACCTGCATGCCAAACGTGTCGCCTCGCGGGTGCTGATGCAGTACAGCAGCCTGGCGCGCGGCGAGGCGCTGCAGCCGCAGCTGCTGCACGACATGCTGTTCTTCTGCGCCCATGCCCGCCCGGCCGCGCCCGGCCAGGCTCCCGCGCTGGCGGCGGTGCGCCAGGCCTGGGCCATGCCGGACGACGCCCCGTCGGACTACGAACGCCGCCGCTTCGGCCGCTTCGACCCGGCCCTGCTGGCCCAGGCGCGCAAACGCATCGCCACGGCGGCCGACAGCTGGTCGGCCCTGGCCGGCGGCGACCGCGGCCGGCTGAAGACGGCGGCCGACCAGTTCGGCCTGGTGGCCGATTCGCTGCGCCGCCTGCATCCGGCCGACACGGTGCTGGCCGGCGCGCTCGCCCGCGCGCTGGAACACACGGTGAGCCGCGGCAGGCCGCCCGCCACCGCACTGGCCATGGAGGTCGCCACCTCCATGCTCTATCTGCAGGCCGCCTACGAGGCCCTGGATGTCAGCGACGAGACCATGGCCGAACAGGCCGCGGTGCTGGCCGGCCGGCTCGACCGCGCGGCCGATGCCGAACTGCCCGAGCCGCTGGCGCCGTGGATGGAGGCGCTCTACCACCGCGTCAGCGAACGCCAGACCATGGGCAGCGTGGTCGAGGAACTGCGCGCCACGCTGCATGAATCCGAGCAGGCGCTGGACCATTACTTCCGCGCGCCCGCCGACACCGGCCCGCTGCTGCCGGTGCCCAGCCAGCTGGGCCAGATGCGCGGCGTGCTGTCGGTGCTGGGCCTGGACCAGGCGGCGCAGGCGGCGGTGCGCATGCGCGACCATGTGGAACGCCTGCTGCTGGGCCTGCCCGCGGCCGGCCCGGAACGCGCCGCCGTGTTCGAGGCCCTGGGCAGCAGCCTGGGCGCCCTGGGTTTTCTGATCGACATGCTGGCCTACCAGCCGGTGCTGGCGCGGCGCCTGTTCGTCTTCGACGAGGGCCGCGGCGTGCTGCGCGCGGTGATGGGCCGGCAGGGCGAGGAAGCGGCGCAGGCGCCGCCGTCCGAAAGCGCCGCGCCGCCTGCTTCGCCGACGAAACCGGATCTGCCGGTGCCCTCCTCCTCGCCGCCCGTGCCGGTGCTCGACGAGGTCGATGACGACGGCGAGAAAGAGCTGCGCGACATCTTCCTGGACGAGGCCCGCGAGGTGATCGCCGCCGGACTCGCCTCGCTGGACCGGCTGGATGCCGAGCCGGGCGAACTGGCCGAACAGGTCGGCCTGCGCCGCGCCTTCCACACCCTCAAGGGCAGCGCCCGCATGGTGCGGCTGGACGGTTTCGCCGAAGCCGCCTGGGCGCTGGAGCAACTGCTCAACAGCTGGCTGGCCGAGCAGGAGGCCTTGCCGACGGAATACCGGCAGCAGTCGCGCCATGCGCTGCAGGAGCTGGCGCGCTGGGTGGAGGACATCGCGCGCGGCGAGGACGGCGCCCGGGATCCGGCGCCGATACGCGCCGCGGCCGACGCACTGCGACTTGGGGTGCAGGAGGCGGTCGTGGACGCGCCTGCAAGCGAGCCGGAGGCCGTGGCCGAAGTGCCGGAGCCAGAGCCAGAGCCAGAGCCAGAGCCAGAGCCAGAGCCAGAGCCGGTGCTGCTGCCGGCGCGGCCGCCGGTCGATCACGAATCCTTGCCGGTGCTGGAAACGGTGTCCGAGCCCGAGCCCGAACCGGCGCTGGAGCCAGAACCGGAACCAGAACCGGCTCCGGAACCGGAGCCGCCCGAGCCCGAGCCCGCACCCGAAATCGAAGAGCCCGAGGAACCCGACACCGACAGCATCAAGGTGATCGACGGCCTGCGCATCCCCATCCCGCTCTACCACGTCTACCTCAACGAGGCGGACGAATGGTCGCGCCGCCTGCTCACCGAACTCGGCGAATGGTCGCTGGAGCTGCACCATGCGCTGCCCGCCTCGGCCAGCGCCCTGGCGCATTCGCTGGCGGGCAGCTCGGGCACGGTGGGCTTCCAGTCGCTGTCGGGCCTGGCCCGGCTGATGGAGCAGGCGCTGGACCGCCTGCACGGCCACACCGAAGGCACGCCGCACCAGGCCGGTGTGCTGGTCGATGCGGCCGAGGACATCCGCCGCCTGCTGCACCAGTTCGCCGCCGGTTTCCTGAAGGAACCCACGCCGCGCCTGGTGCGCGCGCTGCAGGCCCTGATCGACAGCCAGCCGCCGCAGGAAACCCCTTCGGCCGCGCATTTCCTGCACGAGCCCTCGCTGGACGAGCCCGAGGACACGCCGCCCGAAATCCCCGACCGGGTGGACCCCGACCTCTTCCCCATCTTCGAGGAGGAAGGCCTGGACCTGCTGCCCCGCCTGGGCGGTGCGCTGCGCCGCTGGGCCCGCGAGCCCGCGGACCAGGCGCCGCGCGCCGAACTGCTGCGCCTGCTGCACACCATCAAGGGCAGCGCCCGCCTGGCCGGCGCCATGCGCCTGGGCGCCCGTGCCCATGCCTTCGAGACCGACATCGAAGCCTGGGGCGACGGGGAGGAGATCGACGATGCGCAATGGCAGGCCCTGTTCGGCCATGCCGATGCGCTGCAGACCCTGTTCGATGCCCTGCGCGAAAACGATGACGGCCATCAGCCGCAGGCGAGCGCCGCCCCCGTTGCCGAAGCGCCGCCCCGGCCGTCACCACGACGACAGAATCAGGCGCCGAACCGCCCGCCGCCCCGCCGGGCATCACCGTGCCGGTGCGCCCCCCGCTGGTCGCGCCGCAACGCCAGGCCGGCGGCGCGGTCCGGGTGCGGGCCGCGCTGCTCGACCGCCTGCTCAACCAGGCCGGCGAAGTGATGAGCAGCCGCTCCCGGCTCGACGCCCGCCTGTCGCGCATGCGCCAGTCGCTGGGTGAACTCGGCGGCAACCTCGACCGCCTGCGCGGCCAACTGCGCGACGTGGAAGTGCAGTCCGAATCCCAGATGCAGTCGCGCCTGGCGCTCAGCAAGGACAGCGCCGCTGCGTTCGATCCGCTGGAGTTCGACCGCTTCACCCGGGTGCAGGAGCTGACCCGCATGATGGCCGAGTCGGTCGACGACGTGGCCACCGTGCAGCGCAACCTGCAGCGCGGCCTGCAGGAGGCCGAGGACGAACTCGTCGCCCAGGGCCGCCAGGCCCGCGAGCTGCAGCGCGACCTGCTGCGCACCCGCATGGTGGAGTTCGACAGCATCGCCGAGCGCCTGCACGCGGTGCTGCGCCAGACCGCCAAGGAGGCCGGCAAGGCGGTGGCCCTGGAGATCACCGGCGGCTCGGTCGAGATGGACCGCGGCCTGCTGGAGCGGCTGATGCCCAGCTTCGAACACCTGCTGCGCAATGCGGTGGTGCACGGCATCGAGCCTTCGGCCGAGCGCCAGTCGCTCGGCAAGCCGGCCACCGGCAGCGTGGCGATCGCGTTGCGCCAGGAGGGCAACGACGTCGGCATCGACATCAGCGACGACGGCGCGGGCCTGGACCTGCGCCGCATCCGCGACAAGGCCCTGGCCAGCGGCCTGCTGGCCGCCGATGCGCAGCCCAGCGAGAGCGCGCTGGCCGAGCTGATCTTCGCGCCCGGCCTGTCCACCGCCGACGAACTCACGGCGCTGGCCGGACGCGGCATCGGCATGGACGTGGTGCGCTCGGAAGTGCAGTCGGCCGGCGGCCGGGTGG
This sequence comes from Xylophilus rhododendri, assembly GCF_009906855.1. Classification (NCBI taxonomy): domain Bacteria; kingdom Pseudomonadati; phylum Pseudomonadota; class Betaproteobacteria; order Burkholderiales; genus Xylophilus; species Xylophilus rhododendri. The sequence continues at coordinate 2,139,273 of NZ_CP047650.1, read as the reverse complement.
GCATCCATTCGCTGGCGGGGCAGGGCATGCGTTTCTCGCTGACCCTGCCGCTGACCACCGCCGTCACCCAGGTGCTGCTGCTGCGCGCCGGCGGGCTGACCATCGGTGTGCCGGCCACGGTGGTGGAGCTGGTGCGCCGCGCCAGCGCCGCCGATCTCGATGCCGCCTATGCCAAGGGCAGCCTCACCCATGGCGGCCAGGAGCTGCCCTTCTTCTGGTGCGGCGCCTTGCTGCAGGCCTCGCTGGCCAGCCAGGAGCCGGTCGGCCGGACGCGCCCGGTGGTCGTGCTGCGCAGCGCCCAGCAGGGCGTGGCCCTGCATGTGGATGAAGTGCTCGGCCAGCAGGAAGTGGTGGTCAAGAACCTGGGACCGCAGCTCTCGCGCCTGCCCGGGCTGTCGGCCATGACCGTGCTGCCTTCGGGCGCGGTGGTGCTGGTCTACAACCCGGTGGCGCTGGTCAATGTCTATGGCGAGCGGGTGCGGGCGGCCATCGCGGCCGGCGCGGCTTCCGGCCTGGTGGAGGGGGATGCGCCGCCGGTGGTCGATACCGGCGCCGACCAGCCGCTGGTGCTGGTGGTCGACGACTCGATCACCGTGCGCCGCGTCACCCAGCGCCTGCTGCGGCGCGAGGGCTACCGGGTGGCGCTGGCCATCGACGGCCTGCAGGCCCTGGAGCGGCTGCGCGAGGAGCGCCCGGCCCTGGTGCTCTCGGACATCGAGATGCCGCGCCTGGACGGCTTCGACCTGCTGCGCCAGCTGCGCGCCGACCCGGCCACGGCGGATCTGCCAGTGGTGATGATCACCTCGCGCATCGCCGCCAAGCACCGCGAGCATGCGATGGCGCTGGGCGCCACGCACTACCTCGGCAAGCCCTATCCGGAAGAGGAGTTGCTGGGCCTGGTGCGGCGCTACACGGCGGCGCCGGCCCCGGAGGATTTCGGGCCGGCTTGAAGCCCTGCGCCCGGCGCCCTTGCGCGCCGGGCGTGCGGGTTAGCGTGGGCCTTCGAACCCAACCGGAGGAATCGCCATGCTCAAGCCCGTCCAGCGGTCCGGCACGACACCCGCGCATCTGGAAAAACTGTCCGAAAGCCTGCAGGGACCGGACGGCCGCTGGCTGCGCCACGCCTTGCGCGACGGCCATCTGTGGCGTCTCACCCTGCTGCTGGAAAGCCGGGGCATGGGCATGCAGGCCCCGCCCGCGGCCCGGCAGGACACCGAGGAACTCGACCTGATGGACTACTTCGGCGGCCGCGCCGCCGAATAACGCGCCAGGGTTTTCTGCCGCGCCGTCTCGTGGTCCACGATGGGCTCGGGATAGTCGCGGCCCAGCACCAGGCCGGCGGCTTCCAGCTCGACCGGCGTGGCGGTCCAGGGCGCGTGGATCTCGTCGTCCGACAGGCGCGCCAGCTGCGGCAGGTAACGCCGGATGAACTTGCCGTGCGGATCGAAGCGCCGGCTCTGCGTCACCGGGTTGAAGATGCGGAACCAGGGCTGGGCATCGCAGCCGGTGGAGGCCGCCCACTGCCAGTTGCCGTTGTTGCTGGAGAGTTCGAAGTCGTTGAGGTGCTCGGCGAAATAGGCCTCGCCCCGGCGCCAGTCGATGCCGAGGTCCTTCACCAGGAAACTCGCCGCCACCATGCGCAGGCGGTTGTGCATGTAGCCGCTCTGGTTGATCTGGGCCATGGCGGCGTCCACCAGCGGGTAGCCGGTGCGGCCCTCGCACCAGGCCTGGAAGTGGGCGTCGGCCTGCTTGCCGTGCTCCCACTTCAGCGCGTCGTATTCGGGGCGGTAGGCATGGCCCACCACATGCGGCTGGTGGTAGAGGATCTGGGTGAAGAAGTCGCGCCAGATCAGCTCGCCCAGCCAGGTCTCCGCGCCCTTTCGGCTGCCGCCGTGCTGCAGCCGCTGGTAGGCCGCATGGGCCAGCGCGCGGACCGACACGGTGCCGAAACGCAGGTGGATGCCCAGGTAGCTCGGGCCCTTGACTGCGGGGAAGTTGCGGGTGTCGTCGTAGTCGTCGAGCCGGTCGAAGAAGTCTTCCCACAGCTGCTGGCCGCCGCTCATGCCGGTGGGGATGCCGAGCTGCTTGAGGTTGGTCGGCTCGAAGCCCAGCGCGGACAGCGGCGGCACCGCCTCTCGGAAACGCTCGGGCCGCGCGGCCAGCGCATGGGCATGCTTCTCGACGGGATAGCCGCGCAGGTAGAAGTCATCCACCTTCTTCAGCCAGGCGCGTTTGTAGGGCGTGAACACGCTGAAGGCGGTGCCGGCCTGGGTCATCACCTCGTCGCGTTCGAAGATCGTGTGGTCCTTGCCGAGGTGCAGCACGATGCCGGCATTGGCCAGCGCGCCCAGCACCTGGGCGTCGCGCTCCAGCGCATAGGGCTCGTCGTCGTGGCTGGCGAACACCGCCTGCACGCCCAGGTCGCGTGCCAGGTGGGGCAGCACCGCCTGGGCCTTGCCGTGCAGGGTGATCAGGCCGCCGGCCTCGTGGCCGGAGAGTTCGCGCAGGGAGCGATCGACCTCGACCAGCGAATCGTGGATGAACTCCACCCGCCGGTCGGCGCGCGGCAGCGCCTCCAGTATGGCGGTGTCGAAGACGAAGGTGCAATAGACCTTGGCACAGCTGCGCAGGGCATGGTGCAGGGCGGCATGGTCGTCGGTGCGCAGATCGCGGCGAAACCAGACGAGGCCGGCGGAATACTTCTTGTCCATTGGCGGGGCGGTTTCGTGGCGGGCCTAAAATCGGGCCATGTCTGCCGATTCTGCCCCCATCAACCTGACGCATCATTTCCTGATCGCCATGCCGGGGCTCGAAGATGCCCCGTTCGACCGCAGCGTCGTCTATCTGTGCGAGCACAGTTCCAAGGGGGCGCTGGGCTTGATCATCAACAAACCCAGCGACATCAACCTCAAGAAGCTGTTCGACAAGGTCGATCTCTCGCTCGGCCGCAGCGATCTGCGCGAGACCCCGGTCTTCAACGGCGGCCCGGTGCAGACCGAACGCGGCTTCGTGCTGCACGAGGCGCTGGAGGCCATCGGCGTGCCGGCCGACGAGTCGGTCTACGCCTCCACCATGACGATCCCCGGCGGCCTGGAGATGACCACCTCCAAGGACGTGCTCGAAGCCATCTCCACCGGCGCCGGCCCCAAACGCGTGCTGGTCACGCTCGGCTATTCGGCCTGGGGCGAGGGCCAGCTGGAGAGCGAGCTGGCCGAGAACAGCTGGCTCACCGTGGGCGCCGACCTGTCGGTGATCTTCGATGCGCCCGTCGAGAAGCGCTACGACCTGGCGCTCAAGCTGCTCGGCCTGGAGATGTGGATGCTGGCGCCCGGCGCGGGGCACGCATGAGCGGTGGCCCCGCCCCGGCCGCCGTCCCGCCGGGCTTCCAGACCTTTCTTGCTTTCGACTACGGCCAGAAACGCACCGGCGTGGCCAGCGGCAACCGCCTGCTGCGCAGCGCCACGCCGCAGGCCACCGTCAAGGCCGAGGGCGATGCGCGTTTCGCGCTGATCGCCGCCCGCATCAAGGAGTGGCAGCCCGACGCCCTGGTCGTCGGCGTGCCCTTCCATCCCGATGGTGCCGAGCACGAGAACACCGTGCGCGCCCGCAAGTTCGCCCGCCAGCTGCACGGCCGTTTCGGCCTGAAGGTCTACGAGGTGGACGAGCGCTACAGCACCACCGAGGCCCTGTCCCAGGGCGCCCGCGATGCCGACGCCGCCTCGGCCTGCATCATCCTCGAACAATTCCTCAGGAGCCTCGATTGAGTTCTGCCCCTCCTGGCGCGTCCGGCGCCCTGTTCCTCGACGCCGAGGCGCTCTACGGCGAGCTGCTGCGCGGCGTGCGCGGCCTGCTCACGCCGCGCACCCGGCTGGTCGGCATCGCCTCGGGCGGCGTCTGGCTGGCCGAGCGGCTGCAGCCCGAACTCGGCCTGCACGATGCGCCCGGCATCATCTCTTCCGCCATGCACCGCGACGACTTCGCCCAGCGCGGCATGTCGGCCAGCGCGCAGACCACCACCTTGCCCTTCGACGTGGACGGCGCCGACGTGGTGCTGCTCGACGACGTGCTCTACACCGGCCGCACCATCCGCGCCGTGCTCAACGAGCTGTTCGACTACGGCCGGCCGGCCAGCGTGAAGCTGGCGGTGCTGGTCGACCGCGGCGGCCGCGAGCTGCCGGTGCAGGCCGATTTCGCCGCCGCCCGCGTGGCGCTTCCCGCCAGCCAGCAGCTGGCCCTGGGCCGCGACGGCGCAGGCCGCTTCACCTTCCAAGTCGAGACCGCCTGACATGCTCGCCAAGCACAACCCCCAGCTCAACAAGAACGGCGAGCTGATCCACCTGCTGTCCATCGAGGGGCTGCCCAAGGACATCGTCACCCACATCCTCGACACGGCGGCCAACTTCACCAGCGTGAACAACCGCGAGGTGAAGAAGGTGCCGCTGCTGCGCGGCAAGAGCGTGTTCAACCTGTTCTTCGAGAACTCCACGCGCACCCGCACCACCTTCGAGATCGCCGCCAAGCGCCTGTCGGCCGACGTGATCAACCTCGACATCGCCCGTTCCTCGGCGAGCAAGGGCGAGTCGCTGCTCGACACCATCGCCAACCTCTCGGCCATGGCGGCGGACATCTTCGTGGTGCGCCACAGCGAGTCCGGCGCGCCCTACCTGATCGCCCAGCATGTGGCGCCCCATGTGCATGTCGTCAATGCCGGCGACGGCCGCCATGCGCATCCCACGCAGGGGCTGCTCGACATGTTCACGATCCGCCACTACAAGAAGGACTTCTCGAACCTGACGGTGGCCATCGTCGGCGACGTGCTGCATTCGCGTGTGGCCCGCTCCGACATCCACGGCCTGACCACGCTGGGCTGCCCCGAGGTGCGGGTGGTCGGCCCCAAGACGCTCGTGCCCTCCGACATGGCCAGCATGGGCGTGAAGGTGTTCCACAACCTGGAAGACGGCATCCGCGGCGCCGACGTGATCATCATGCTGCGGCTGCAGAACGAACGCATGTCGGGCGCGATGCTGCCGTCCTCGCAGGAGTACTTCAAGCATTTCGGCCTGACGCCGGAGAAGCTGCGCCTGGCCAAGCCGGACGCCATCGTGATGCATCCGGGCCCGATCAACCGCGGCGTGGAGATCGACTCGGCGGTGGTGGACGGCAAGCAGAGCGTGATCCTGCCGCAGGTCACCTTCGGCATCGCAGTGCGCATGGCAGTGATGAGCATCGTCGCAGGGAACGAAGCATGAAGATCCTGATCCAGAACGGCCGTGTCATCGACCCGGCTTCCGGCTTCGACGGCCTGGCCGACGTGGCCATCGCCAGCGGGCGCATCGTCGGCATCGGCCCGGCTTCCGCACCGGCCGACTTCACGCCCGAGCGCACGCTGGATGCTTCCGGCTGCATCGTCGTGCCCGGCCTGATCGACCTGACCGCGCGCCTGCGCGAGCCCGGCCACGAGCATGAACGCATGCTGGAGAGCGAGATGGCCGCGGCCGTGGCCGGCGGCGTCACCAGCCTGGTCTGCCCGCCCGATACCGACCCGGTGCTGGACGAACCCGGCCTGGTCGAGATGCTCAAGTTCCGCGCGGAAAAGCTGCACCAGGCGCGGCTCTTCCCGCTGGGCGCGCTCACCCGCGGACTGCAGGGCGAGAACCTCACCGAGATGGCCGAGCTGACCGAGGCCGGCTGCGTCGGTTTCGGCCAGGCCGACGTGGCGCTGATGAACCCGCAGGTACTGCAGCGCGCGCTGCAGTACGCGGCCACCTACGGCTACACCGTCTGGCTGCGGCCGCAGGACGGCCACCTGGGCAAGGGCGTGGCCGCCAGCGGCGCGCTGGCCACGCGCCTGGGCCTGTCGGGCGTGCCGGTGGCGGCCGAGACGATCGCGCTGCACACCATCTTCGAACTGCAGAAGACCACCGGCGCCCATGTGCACCTGTGCCGGCTGTCCAGCGCGGCCGGCGTGGAGCTGGTGCGGCGCGCCAAGGCCGAGGGGCTGAAGATCAGCTGCGACATCAGCATCAACTCCCTGCACCTGACCGAAGTCGACATCGGCTTCTTCGACAGCCGCGCCCGGCTCGATCCGCCGCTGCGCCAGCAGCGCGACCGCGACGCCCTGCGCGCGGGCCTGGCCGACGGCACCATCGACGCGCTGGTCTCCGACCATGCGCCGGTGGACGAGGACATGAAAGTGCTGCCCTTCGCCGAAGCCGAACCCGGCGCCACCGGCCTGGAACTGCTGCTGAGCCTGGCCGTGAAATGGGCCGAGGAGCGCGCCACGCCCGATGCGCTGATGCGCGCCATCGCCACCCTGACCAGCGCGCCGGCCGGCGTGCTGGGCGGGGCCCTGGGCACGCTGCAGGCCAGCTGCGGACGGCTGGTGGACGGCGGCGTGGCCGACATCTGCGTGTTCGACCCCAAGGCGCGCTGGATCGTGGCCGATGCCGCCCTGCGCAGCCAGGGCAAACACACGCCTTTCGGCGGCTACGAGCTGCCGGCGCGTGTGCGCTACACGCTGGTCGGCGGCATGGTCGTGCACGAAGCCGACGGCCGCTGATCCGCACGTGGGTTTGCTTCGCGACCTGCGGGCCGCCGCCCGCATCGTGCATGCCACGGGCCACGGGCTGAAGGGCCTGTGGCTGATCCGCCGGCATTTCCCGCGCTGGACGCAAGCCGAGCGCGAGGCCTGCACCGAGCGCTGGGCGGCGCGCATGCTGGCCATCCTCAACATCGGTTTGCGGGTGGAAGGGCAGCGGCCGGCCGGCGGGCCCTTGCTGCTGGTGTCCAACCACACCTCCTGGCTCGACATCCTGGCGATCCAGTCGGCGCGCAGGTCGCGTTTCATCGCCAAGTCGGAGATCCGCGCCTGGCCGCTGGTGGGCGTGGTGGCGGCGGGCGCCGGCACGCTGTTCATCGAGCGGGCTTCCCGCCGCGATGCGCTGCGCACCGTGCACCGCACGGCCGAGGCGCTGGCGGCGGGCGACATCGTGGCGGTGTTCCCCGAAGGCACGACCGGCGACGGCAGCCGGCTGCTGCCCTTCCACGGCAACCTGCTGCAGGCGGCCATCTCCAGCGGTGCGGCGGCGCTGCCGGTGGGCGTGCATTTCGTGGACGCTGCCAGCGGACAGCGTTCGGGCGTGGCCACCTATATCGACGACGACACGCTGATCGGATCGCTCTGGCGCACCCTGCGCGCCGAGCCGCTGTGCGCGGTGGTGCACTTCGGCAGGCCGCAGCAGGCCGATGGGCGCGACCGGCGGGAATGGGCCGAGGCCCTGCATGCCGAGGTGGACGGCCTGCGCCGCTGAGGCCTGCGCTCGCAACGCTCTGAAACAACTCCAGGCCCCGCCGGCCCCGTGAAGCCGGCGCTTGCGCGCATGATGTGCGGCCTTTTCGCCCGACCCTTCAGCCCCTTTCCGATGCAGTCCCGCCTTGCTGGCGGCGCTGCCGTTTCCCGACCCATGAGTGTGATCGTCCGCGCCAAGAACCTCCTGCTGCAACCGCGTGCCGAATGGCGCCGGATCGAAGCGGAACCCGCTGGCGTCGCCAGCACCGTGATCCGGGTGCTGCTGCCGCTGGCCGCCGTGCCGGCCCTGTGCAGCGCGCTCGGCCTGTGCCTGGTCGGCATCCGCGGCGGCGGCGCCGCGGTGCGCCTGCCCTGGGCCGTGGGCGCGCTGCAGGCCCTGTCGCTGTACCTGCTGGCGGTGGTGGGGTTGGCGGCGGTGGGTTTGATCACCTCGCTGGTCGCGCCCACCTTCGGCGCGCGGGCCGAACCGGCACGCGGCTTCAAGCTGGCGGTGCACGGCGCCACCGCCGCGCTGCTGGGCGGTGTGTTCCTGCTGGTGCCGCCGCTGGCGCCGCTGGCCCTGCTGTGCGCCTTGTATTCGGCCTACCTGGTGTTCACCGGCATCCCGATCGTCATGCGCTGCGCACCCCGGCGCAGCGTGCCTTACACCGCCGTGGTGGTGCTGGCCGGCGCGGTGGTGGGCGTGCTGGGCAATTCGGCGATGACGCATTTCCTGTTCTCCGGCCTGGGCGGCGCGGAAGTCGCCCTGCATACACCGGGCGGCCTGCTGCGCCTGGATGCGGCCGGGCTGGCGGCCGCCTCCAACCAGATGGCGGATGCGGCCCAGCGCATCGCCTCGGCCTCCGAGAAGCAGGACGCCGCCCTGCAGGCGCAAAAGCAGCAGGGCCTGCCGGCCGCGCCCGGCGCACCGGCGGTGCAGGATCCCGACAAGGGTGTGGTGCCCGCCGCATCGCTGAAGGCGGCGCTGCCCGAGACCCTGGGCCCCTTCGCCCGCAAGTCCATCGAGATGCAGGGCGGCAAGGTCGGCGAGCGCGAGTCCAGCAACGCCAAGGCCGACTACGCCAGCGGCGAGCAGCGCCTGCGGGTGGAGCTGACCGACCTGGGCCACATGCGCCGCCTGATGACCGATGCCGGCGCGGTGGTGCAGGGCGAGCGCGAGAACGCGGTCGAGTCCGAACGCACTTGGCAGGAGGCCGGCCGCATCCTGCACGAGAACTACCGCAAGGACGGCAGCTTCGCCCAATTCACCACCACCCTGCGCAACGGCGTGGTGGCCGAGCTGACCGGGCAGCGCATGAACCTCGACGAGGTGAAGGCGGCGTCCAGCCAGCTCGACCTGAACCTTCTGGAGAACCTGCGGCGCGGCACCACGCCCGCCGGCGCGGGCGCGACGCAGTAAGCCCATCCGCGCCGGACGAAAAAAGGCCACCCTCGGGTGGCCTTTTTGCTTGCTGCGTCGGTGCTCAGAACACGCCGAACACCTTCAGCAGGATGATGACGCTGATCGGAACGCCGCAGATCCAGAGAATGAGCGATTTCATGGTCGTGCCCTCTTGTTGGTTTCGTATGGTTGTTGTGATGGTTTCGCGGTTTCGTCTTGCGACTGCGCCACGGAACCGAGTGTTACGGTCTTGTCATGCAGGGCGTGACGGCGGCGACGTGCTTTGACCGTCAGTCCACCGCCGACGGCCGCATGCCCGGTGTTTCTATCGGTCGCGGCTGACAGGGCGACGCAGGCTTGGCCGAGCCGGTCTGCTTGCGGCAGGGCATAGTCTTCGAGGTCTGAGCCACTCCCACAGGGAGACTTCCATGCATTCCTCGCCTGCCCCCTCGATCTTCCATTCCATCGCCTTCGGCCGTTCCCCCTTGCGTTGGGTGGGCCGCGCGCTGGTGTTCACCGCCGCCGCCTATGGCCTGTCGGCCACCGCCCAGGTCTCGGTTGGCGCGGCGGCCGCCGCCAGCGCGCCGGGCGCCTCCAATTCCGCCAATGGCGGCACCGGCGGCGTGGGGCTGGGTGGCGTGGGGCCGGGGGTAACGATCAACCCGGGCGTTAATTCCGGTGCCGGCGTGAACGTGCAAGGGCGCTACGGCGGCAACAATGCCCTGAGCGGCCCGCGCGCGCGGGCCAATGCCCAGCGCGACCTGCCGGCGGTGGCCGATCCCGCCGAAGGCCCGCAGAACAGCGGCCAGCGCGCCCTGGCGCTCGATGGCGCCTACCGCGAGCGGCAGGCCGCACCGGCGCGCGACTCCACCCCCGCCAGCCGATGAAGCAGATTGCCCTCCTACTCCCGGCGCTCCTGCTGGCCGCCTTGTCGGGCTGCATGTCGCCCCGCCAGCTGCCACAGCTTCCTGCCGTGCCCGATCCTTCGCTGGACGCCGGCGGCACCTGCAACGACACGGCCGCGCGCTTCGTGCTCGGCAAGACGGTCGATGAACGCCTGGCCGACGAGGCCCGCATCCGCGCCGGCGCACGGCTGGTGCGTGTGCTGCGGCCCGACGTCACCCACGACGACGAGCAGCGCCCCTCGCGGCTCGATCTGCAGACCGACGCCCTCGGCCGCATCGTGGCCGTGCGCTGCGGCTGAACCCACATCCCAGGTCATCCCAGGAGATATCCATGAGCAACGAACACAAGCCCGAAGCCGTCCGCCAGCCCAGCCCTTCGCGCATCGACGGCGCGGATCAGGACAACGATGTCAAGCAGCAGCCGCAGCCGCCCCAGGCCGGCAGCGAGGCCGCCATGATCGAGCAGCGCAAGACGCAGCCCTCGCGCAATCGCGGCGTCACCAACATCTGAGCCGGTCGCTCAGACGTCGTCGGCCGCGCTCAGATCGCTGGTGCAGTTGACCGCATTGGCGCGCAGCGGCGCGGTGGGCGAGGGCGAATAGCCTCTGACGACCACATACAGCGTCTGCGTGCTGCTGGCAGCGCGGCAGCTCGAAGCGATCTGCGCCGCGTCGGCCTGCACGGTCACGCCGCGCAGCACGAAAGTGACGGACGAGGCCGTCCAGTTCACCCCTGACAGCTGGCCCTTCAATTCCGTCACCGCGCCGGTGCCGTCGTCGCCTGCCATGCCGATCGGCGAGCGGTTGCGCGGCTGCACCGTGGCGGCACCGAAGCTGCCGCCGCTGCCGTCGGCCTGGGCACGCACGAACTGGCCGGTGGCGAGCGGGGTGCCGTTCGGCGCCACCCGCAGCTGCGTGCCCTGGATGACGACGGTGCCGGCGGCGCCGTCGTAGGCAGTGGCCAGTCCGCCCACCCGCACCGTCTGGTAGCCCGAAAGATCCTGCGCGCCCAGGCTGGCGTCCTGCACGTCCTGTGCGGTGACCGAGGCCACGGCGCCGCCGGCATCCGCCAGCAAGCCGCTGCGGTCCACCTGCAGCGAGACCACCGAAGCTTCCGCCAGCGAGGGCAGCCTTGCCGCGACCACCTGCGTGCCGCTGGCCGAGCCCAGCCGGAAACCCGCGCTGCCGACCTGCACCGCCACGCCGCCCAGCAGCACCGGGTCGGCCGGCTCGGCCAGTTTTTCGATGCGGGTGGCCACCAGCACATAGGCGGCCTTGCTGTCGTCCCAGCTCCAGGAGCCGTAGGCGACGGCATCCTGCCCGGTGTCGATCTGCGTGCCGCCGAAGCCGTCGAGCAGGGTGATGCCGCTGCGCGTGGCGTCGGTGTTGCTCTGCACCAGCCGCACCCACTGGCCGGCGATGCGCAGCCAGCCGGTGTCGTCGCTGGCCTGGGTGACCGGGCCGCGCAGCTGGGCCAGCACCGAGATCGACTGAGCCGCGTTGTCGCTGCCGAAGGTCAGGCGCACCCGCTGGCCCAGGCGCAGGGCGCTGCGGTCGGTGTCGAGCAGGGCGAGTTCGCTGTATTCGATGCCGTCCACGATGACGCTGCCGAAGCCGCTCAGCGTGCCTTCGGCGACGCCGCTGCCGCCGCTGCCGACACCGGCGAACAGGCCGCCGCCGCCGCAGCCCGCGAGCAGGCTGCAGATGAAAAACAGCAGCGGCATGCAGGCGCGGCGCCAGCCCGTGGCAAGAGGCGTTGTGATGGAGGGCCGCATCATGGGGTGGGGTCCTTCTCGGGGGCGGAGGCTGGCGGATTCAGGGCGGCCATGCGGGTCGAATAACAGAACATGCCCAGGCGGATGCGCTGGTCGGCGCGCGGCACGGCGGGGCTGCTGCCGAGGGCGGCGTCACGCGCTTCCAGCACGGTGGCGGCCTGGACCATCTGGCCCAGCACCTGCTTCCAGAGTTGGTTGCCCAGGGCTTCCAGTTCACGCACCGAGGCTTCGCTGAGCTGGTCGGCGAAAACGCTCTGCTCCAGGAAACGCACCGGGCCGTCGCCGGTGAGGTTGTGCACGCCGGCGGCGAGGTGGTCGGCCACGCTGTCGGCCACCATCTGGCCGGCCTCGGCATGGGCGCGGTCGGGCACGAAGGCCTCGCGGCGCAGTTCGATGAAATCGCCCTCCTCGGCGGCCACGCCCAGGCGCAGCAGCTCGCGCATCAGGGTGCGCGGGTGCACATCGAGCGAGACGCCGCGCGCCAGGGCATCGAAGGAGGCGCTGTCGCCGGCCACCGGCAGGCGCAGCGGCAGGCCCTCGGCCAGCCAGCGGCTGACCAGCACCTGGGCGGGCGTGGCACGCGCCGGCCGCTCGGGCGGCAGTTCGCTGGCCGCTTCCTCGCCCAGGGCGCGCACATCCTTGCGGTGCAGGCCGGACAGCACACTCAGGCCCGAATCGGTCTCGCGCTGGCCGTGGCGCTGCAGTTCGGCGCGGGCGGCTTCCAGGAAGACGGGCTTCAAGGCTTCGGCCAGCAGCTTGTGTCCCACGCCCGCGCGCACCAGCCAGCGCGCCAGCGGCCGCATGACCCGCAGCACATGGGCCAGGGTCTGCGACGGCTGGTTCAGCGCGGCGGATTCGGGTTCGGTGGGCATAAAAGGAGCGGACTGGAGCCGGAGATTGTCGCTGGACGGCCCCGAAGCCCTCAGAGGGCCAGGCCGACCACGATGGTGGCGGTGTAGCCGGCGCTGGCGCTGCCGCTGAGGGTGGGCGTCTGCGCGGCGATCTGCGCGGCGTTGTTGTCGCCGAAAACGTTGTCGCTGGCGATGGTGACCCCGGCCAGGTTGGCCGTGCTGCCGGAATAGACCGAGCTGTTGGCGCTGTAGACCGCGCTGCAGGCATCGCGCGGCAGGCACATCTGCGAGGTCAGCAGGCTGTTGCTGCCCTGGGTGGCGGTGCCGGTGCTGCGGTAGACCTCGAAATGGATGTGCGGATAGCGGCCCGCGTAGCAGCCCGGGAAGATGGTCAGGAAGGTTGCCTGGCCCAGGTCGTCGGTGGACTGCACGCCGCGCAGGTAGTTCTCCGCCGGCAGGTCGTAGAGCGAGTACTGGCCGGCCGCATTGCAGTGCCACAGGTAGATCGCATAACCCGACAGCACCGCGCAGGAGGCATTGGTGTTGACCAGCGAGATCGTCAGCGCCACCGGCACACCCGCGGCGGTGGTGCTGGAGCTGCCGAAGCTCGAGCGGATGTTGCTGCGCACGATGCCGCTGCTGACCAGGGCGTTGACGACGCTGCCGTTGCGGCTGTTGCTGCCGTCGGCGGGGTAGGGGCCGGCGGTCTCGGTGGGGTCGGCGACGCAGCTGCTCAGGCTGGAGGTGGTGGTCGTGCTGGTGCTGGTCGTCGTCGTGGTGCCGGACGTCGTCGCGCTGGCCGTGCTGGCTGCGCTGGTGGTGGTCGAACTGCCGCTTTCACCGCCGCCACCGCCGCAGGCCGGCAGCAGCAGCGAGCCGCCCACGCCGGTGATCAGGCCCAGCATGCGGCGCCGTTCGCGGCTCTGGCGTTCGAGGATTTTCAGGTCGTGCGCAAGGCCGAGATCGTGTTCGTGCGGCGTCGTGGAGGCGTCGGTTTTCATCATGTCCGGGGTGCAAAGCTTCGAGGATTGGGTTGACTGTATGGGAAAAAATCCCATACAGTCAACTTACAAACACACACCAAACCTTGTTTTCTTTCCAGGTTTACCCTATGAATCGCATTTCCCGCCCCCTGGTCCTGCTGGTCGACGACGACCTGGCCGAAACCGACGGCCTGCGCAGCTTCTTGAGCGATTTCGGCTTCACCGTGCAGGTCGCGCAGGACAGCGAGACGGTGCAGCGCCTGATCGCCAGCGAGCGCCCTCAGCTGGTGGTGATGGACCTGGTGCTGTCGCGCGCCAACGGCCTGGCGCTGATGCAGCAGCTCAAGCGCGATGCGCAGATCCCGGTGATCCTGGCCAGCCGCCGCAACGACACCGCCGACCGCATCGTCGGCCTGGAGCTGGGCGCCGACGACTTCATGTGCAAGCCCTTCGAGCCCCGCGAGCTGCTGGCCCGCATGCGCGCCATCCTGCGCCGCCTGCCCGAGCGGGAGGCGCTGCCGGCCGCCGCGCCGCGCGGGCTGCAGGTGGGCCGCTGGGAGCTGCGGCGCGACGAACGCCGCCTGGTCTCGGCCGACGAGGAGGTGGTGTCGCTGTCGGCATCCGAATACCGCCTGCTGATGGCCTTCCTGGCCGCGCCGCGCATGGTGCTCAGCCGCCAGCAGTTGATGACCACCGCCCGCGGCCGCGACATGCGTGACCTTGACCGCGGCATCGACCTGCTGGTGTCGCGCCTGCGCCGCAAGCTGGAGGACGATTCGACCGCCGCGCCGCTGATCCGCACGGTGCGCGGCTGCGGCTACATCTACGAGCCGCCGAACCCGGCGCGCGAATGGACGCCGGCCATGGCACACCGGGCGGCGCCGGCCCATCGCCTGTCCGGCGCCCAGGCCTACGCGTAGCGTTTACTTCTGAGGTTCGACTTCATCTGCTGCAGGATCGGCTGCAGCGGGCTGCCGATGCGCAGGGCCACGCAGGTCGCCAGGATGTCGATCACCATCAGGTGCAGCAGGCGCGACACCATCGGGCTGTAGCGGTCGTAGCCCTCGGGATGGTCGGCCGCCAGGTGGATGTGGCCGGCGGCGGCCAGGGGCGAGCCGCTGGCGGTGATGGTGATGGTGGTGGCGCCGTTGCGCCGCGCGATGTCGGCCGCGTCCATCAGGTCGCGGGTGCGGCCCGAATTGCTGATGATCACCAGGCAGTCGCCCGGCCCGAGCATGGTCGCGCCCATCACCTGCATATGGCCGTCGCTGTAGGCGATCGAGGTGATGCCCAGGCGGAAGAACTTGTGCTGCGCGTCCTGCGCCACGATGCCGGAATTGCCGGCGCCGTAGAACTCGATGCGCCGGCCGGTGCGGTAGGTGGCGGACAGCGCCACGGCGGCCCGCTCCAGCATCGCGGTGCTGGCCTCGTTGCGGTAGCGCAGGAAGGCGGCGACGGTGTTGTCGATCACCTTGACCATCACGTCGCCGGTCTTGTCGTCGCTGTCCACGCTGCGGTGCACGAAGGGCACGCCTTCGCTGACGCTGCCGGCGAGCTTCAACTTGAAGTCGGCCAGGCCGTCGTAGCCGATGCTGCGGCAGAAACGCACCACCGTCGGCTTGCTGACATGGGCGCGGTCGGCCAGCTCGGTCACCGGCAGCTGGGCGAACACGCGCGGGTCCTCCAGCACCAGCTTGCCGACACGCTGCTCAGCCGGGGCCAGGGAGGCGAGCGACGCGCGGATGCGCTCCAGCATCCCGTTCTGCTCGTGCCCGGCCGCGCCTGCTTCAACCATTCTCTTCGGACCAGTTGTAGCCGTCGCGCGCGATCATGGCGCTGGAAGCACTCGGCCCCCAGGTGCCCGCCGCATAGCTGCGCGGCTTGCCGGTCTGCCAGAAGTCGAGGATGGGTTCCACCCAGCGCCAGGCGGCTTCCTGCTCGTCGGAACGCACGAAGAGGTTGAGCCGGCCGGCGATCACGTCCAGCAGAAGGCGTTCGTACGCGCCCACGCGTTCGGCGCCGAAACGCTTGTCGAAGTCCAGGTCGAGCTGCACCGGCGAAAGGGCGGTGCCGTCGGCCCGCGCGCCCTTGCCGCGGCCGTCCTGGCCCTGGGCCAGCAGGTGCAGCTCCAGCCCGTCCTTGGGCTGCAGGCTGATCGCCAGCTGGTTCGATGCGCCTTCGGGCGCCGGGAAGATCGGATGCGGCGTCGGCCGGAAATTCACCTCGATGCGCGCATCGCGCGAGGCCAGGCGCTTGCCGGTGCGGATGTAGAAGGGCACGCCGCTCCAGCGCCAGTTCTGGATCTCGGTGCGCAGGGCCACGAAGGTCTCGGTGCGGCTGTCCGGGTCCACGCCCGGCTCCTCGCGGTAGCCCTGCACCCGCTCGCCGTAGGCGGTGCCGGCGATGTACTGGCCGCGCACGGTGTGGCGCTCCAGCGATTCCTGGGTCCAGGGCTTGAGCGAGCGCAGCACCTTCAGTTTCTCGTCGCGGATCGCATCGGCGCTGGAGTCGATCGGCGGCTCCATGCCCACCGCGCAGAGCAGCTGCAGCGCATGGTTCTGCACCATGTCGCGCAGCGCGCCGGTGTTCTCGTAGAAGGCGCCGCGCTTTTCCACGCCCAGGTCCTCGGCGATGGTGATCTGGATGTTGGCGATGTATTCGCGTTTCCAGATCGGCTCGAACAGGGCATTGCCGAAACGCAGGGCGAACAGGTTCTGCACCGCGGGCTTGCCCAGGTAGTGGTCGATGCGGAAGATCTGCTGTTCCTCGAACACCGAACGCACCGTCTCGTTGATCTGGCGGTTGCTGGCCAGGTCGTGGCCCAGCGGCTTTTCCAGCACGATGCGGGTGCGCGGCGTGGCCAGGCCCGACTTGCCGATCTGCTCGCAGGCGGTGGTGAACAGGGCCGGCGAGGTGGCCAGGTACATCACCACGGTATCTGCCGAGCGGCTGTCGAGCCGCTCCTTGAGCCGGGCATAGTCTTCGGGCTTGGAGAGATCCAACCGCACGAAATGCAGCAGGCTGGCGAACTTCTCGAACTCCGCCGCGTTGGGCCGCTTGGCGCCCTCCACCTCCTCGAAGCGGGCCTGGATCAGCTCGCGATAGGCCTGGTCCGTCAAATCGTCACGCGCGACGCCGATGATGCGACCGCCGGCCGGCAGGCTGCCGTGGCGAAAGGCCTGGAACAACGCGGGCATCAGCTTGCGCCAGGCGAGGTCGCCGGTGCCGCCGAAGAGGACGAGGTCGAAGGACATGGGAGGAGGGTGGGCGATGAAAGGAGCGGGAACTGTAATCCAGTTTCTCCGACCGGACCTTCGCCTGCGCCATGCCCGACAAGCTCCGCATTCGGGAGAATTTCCGACATCGGCCCGGCCGTAACCCGGTTACATTTTTATCCGCCTTTCCCATCCATCCAGGCGTTGTTTCGCAGGCCATGAACCAACTCGACTCGCTCAAGCAATTCACCACCGTCGTCGCCGACACCGGCGATTTCCGCCAGCTCGCCGCCTACCAGCCGCAGGACGCGACCACCAATCCCTCGCTCATCCTCAAGGCGGTGCAGAAGCCCGAATACCGGCCGCTGCTCGACGAGACCGTGGCTCGCTTCAAGGGCAAGGCGCTCGACGAGGTGGTCGACCGCCTGCTGGTGCGCTTCGGCACCGAGATCCTGTCCATCATCCCGGGCCGCGTCTCCACCGAGGTCGATGCACGCCTGTCCTTCGACGAGGAAGCCACCTACAGCCGGGGCGAACGCCTGATCGAACTGTACGAAGGCGCCGGCGTGCACATCGACCGGGTGCTGATCAAGGTGGCCGCCACCTGGGAAGGCATACGCGCGGCCGAGCGCCTGGAGCGCCGCGGCATCCGCACCAACCTCACCCTGCTGTTCTCCTTCGCCCAGGCCGTGGCCTGCGCGGCGGCGGGCGTGCAGCTGATCTCGCCCTTCGTCGGCCGCATCTACGACTGGCACAAGAAGACCGCCGGCAGCGCCTGGGACGAGGCGGCCCGCTCCGGCGCCCACGACCCCGGCGTGCAGTCGGTGCGCCGCATCTACGAGCACTACAAGCACTTCGGCATCCGCACCGAGGTGATGGGCGCGAGTTTCCGCAACATCGGCCAGATCACCGCCCTGGCCGGCTGCGACCTGCTCACCATCAGCCCCGAACTGCTGGCCCAACTGGCCGCCAGCGAGGCCCCGCTGCAGCGCGCGCTCGACCCCGAGGCCGCGAAGTCGATCGCGCTCGACGCCGTCGAATACGACGAAGCGGGCTTCCGCTACGCCCACAACGAAGACGCCATGGCCACCGAGAAGCTGGCCGAAGGCATCCGCGCCTTCGCCGTCGATGCCGCCAAGCTCGACGCCCTGCTGCTGGCCTGATCCGACAACCCTCCCAATCCGAATCCCACGATGAGTCTTGTGCGCTGCGACCAAACCGATGCCTGGAAAAACCTGCGGACCCATTTCGATGGAAGCGCCCGCGATTTCGATGCCCGCCACGCCTTCATCGCCGACCCGGCGCGCTTCGACACGCTGAGCCAGGAGGCGCCTCACCTCTTCGCCGACCTGTCGAAGAACCGCATCGACGCCGAAGCCGAGACCCTGCTGCTGCAGCTGGCGCGGGAATGCGGCCTGGAGGCGCGACGCGACGCCATGCTGGCCGGCGAAGCCATCAACAGCACCGAGGGCCGCGCGGTGCAGCACACCCGCCTGCGCGAGCCGGGCACCGACGACAGCGAAGTCGCATCCGTGCGGCAAGCCATGCTGGCCTACGCCGAGCAGGTGCGCGGCGACCTGCACATCACCGACATCGTCAATATCGGCATCGGCGGCTCCGACCTGGGCCCGCAGATGGCGGTGCTGGCGCTGGAGGAATTCCGCGCGCCGGCCAAGCGCCTGCACTTCGTCTCCAACGTCGACGGCCATGAACTGGCCGGCGTGCTGGCCGGCCTGAAGGCGGAGAACACCCTGTTCCTGGTCTCGTCCAAGACCTTCACCACCATCGAGACCATGACCAACGCGCAGAGCGCCAAGGCCTGGTTCGAGGCGGCCGGCGGACGCGACATCGCCCGCCATTTCGCCGCCCTCACCACCAACGTGGAGGCCGCGGCCGAGTTCGGCATCACCACCACCTTCGGTTTCTGGGACTGGGTGGGCGGCCGTTATTCGATGTGGTCGTCCATCGGCCTGAGCCTGGCGATCGCCATCGGCGCCAAGGCCTTCGAGGACCTGCTGGCCGGCGCGAACGCGATGGACGCGCATTTCCGCACGGCCCCCCTGGAGCGCAACCTGCCGGTGCGCCTGGGCCTGCTGGACATCTGGTACCGCAACTTCCACGGCTTCACCAGCCGCTGCGTCGCCCCCTACGCCCAGGCCCTGCGCCGCCTGCCCGCCTACCTGCAGCAACTGGAGATGGAGAGCAACGGCAAGCGCGTGGACCTGAACGGCGAGCCGGTCCCCTTCTCCACATCGCCAGTCGTCTGGGGCGAGCCCGGCACCAACGGCCAGCACGCCTTCTTCCAGATGCTGCACCAGGGCACCGACGTGGTCCCCCTGGAATTCATCGCCATCCGCGACGCCGCCCACGACCTGCCCGGCCACCACCCCAAGCTCCTGGCCAACGCCCTGGCCCAGGCCCAGGCGCTGCTGCAAGGCAAGCAGGACGAGGGCGGCCACAAGCATTTCCCCGGCAACCGCCCCAGCACCTTCTTCGTCCTGGAAAAGCTGACCCCCGCATCGCTGGGAGCCTTGATCGCCCTCTACGAACACCGGGTCTTTGTCAGCGGCGCGATCTGGGGCATCAACAGCTTCGACCAATGGGGCGTGGAACTGGGCAAGGTCCTGGCAAGAGACATAGAGCCAAGGCTGGAAACAGGCGACACAACAGCCCTGGACCCCTCCACAGCCGGCCTGCTGGCCAGACTGCGCCAGCCAAGCTAAAGAAAGCCAGCACCCAAAGAAAAACCCCCGCCGGTCAAAGACCGCGGGGTTTTTTCAATGGCGTCGGCTTACGCAGCGCCGTGTTCCGAGTAGAGCCGCGCCAGGGTCTCCCTGGCGCAGGCGAAGCCTCCCCCTCGGGGGTGGCGTTACACGGAGCGAAGCGCAGTGAAAAGCCGGGGGGCCGACATTACATTCCCATGTCGCCCATGCCACCCATGCCACCCATGCCGCCGCCAGGCATGCCGCCGGCGCCAGCTTCGTCCTTCGGTGCTTCGGCGACCATGGCTTCGGTCGTCAGCAGCAGCGAAGCGACCGATGCTGCGTTCTGCAGGGCAGTACGCGTCACCTTGGTCGGGTCCAGGATGCCCATTTCGATCATGTCGCCATAGGTGTCGTTGGCGGCGTTGAAGCCGTAGTTGCCCTTGCCTTGCAGCACGGCATTGACCACCACGCTCGGCTCGCCGCCGGCGTTGTAGACGATCTCGCGCAGGGGCGCTTCGATGGCCTTCAGGATCAGCTTGATGCCGGCGTCCTGGTCGGCGTTGTCGCCCTTGATCTCGCCAGCAGCCTGCTTGGCACGCAGCAGAGCCACGCCGCCGCCAGCCACGATGCCTTCTTCGACGGCTGCGCGGGTTGCGTGCAGGGCGTCTTCGACACGGGCCTTCTTTTCCTTCATTTCGACTTCGGTGGCAGCGCCGACCTTGATCACGGCAACACCGCCGGCCAGCTTGGCCACGCGCTCTTGCAGCTTTTCACGGTCGTAGTCGCTGGTCGCTTCCTCGATCTGGATGCGGATCTGCTTGACGCGGGCTTCGATGTCGGCGGCAACACCGGCGCCATCGATGATGGTGGTGTTTTCCTTGCCCACTTCGATGCGCTGGGCCGAGCCCAGGTCGGCCAGGGTGACCTTTTCCAGGGTCAGGCCGACTTCTTCGGCGATGACCTTGCCGCCCGTCAGGATGGCGATGTCTTCCAGCATGGCCTTGCGGCGGTCGCCGAAGCCAGGAGCCTTGACAGCCACGACCTTCAGGATGCCGCGGATGGTGTTGACCACCAGCGTCGCCAGGGCTTCGCCTTCGACTTCTTCAGCGATGATCAGCAGCGGACGGCCAGCCTTGGCGACCTGTTCCAGCACCGGCAGCAGATCGCGGATGTTGCTGATCTTCTTGTCGAACAGCAGGACGAACGGGTTGTCCAGCAGCGCGGCTTGCTTCTCGGGGTTGTTGATGAAGTAGGGCGACAGGTAGCCGCGGTCGAACTGCATGCCTTCGACGACGTCGAGTTCGTTGTCCAGGGACTTGCCGTCTTCGACGGTGATCACGCCTTCCTTGCCGACCTTGTCCATCGCGTCGGCGATGATCTTGCCGATGGATTCGTCGGAGTTGGCCGAGATGGCGCCAACCTGGGCGATTTCCTTGGAGGTGGTGGTGGCCTTGGAGGCAGCCTTGAGCTGGGCGACCAGGGCGGTGACCGCCTTGTCGATGCCGCGCTTCAGGTCCATCGGGTTCAGGCCGGCGGCAACGTACTTGCTGCCTTCGCGCACGATGGCTTGTGCCAGGACCGTGGCGGTGGTGGTGCCGTCACCAGCGTTGTCGCTGGTCTTGGAGGCCACTTCCTTCACGAGCTGGGCGCCCATGTTCTGCAGCTTGTCCTTGAGTTCGATTTCCTTGGCCACGGACACACCGTCCTTGGTCACGGTGGGGGCGCCGAAGGAGCGCTCCAGCACCACGTTGCGACCCTTGGGGCCGAGCGTGACCTTGACCGCGTTGGCCAGGATGTTCACGCCTTCGACCATGCGTGCGCGGGCGTCGCCGCCGAAGACTACGTCTTTTGCTGCCATGATTAATTACTCCGGAATTCTGTGAAAAGGGATGAGAAGGGGCGAGGGCTGGATCAGCCTTCGACGACCGCGAACAGGTCTTCTTCCTTCATGACCAGCAGCTCGTCGCCGTTGACCTTGACGGTCTGGCCCGAGTACTTGCCGAACAGGACACGGTCGCCGACCTTGACGCCGGGAGCCGACAGCTCGCCCTTGTCGTTCTTCTTGCCCGGGCCGACGGCCAGGACTTCGCCCTGGTCCGGCTTCTCTGCAGCGTTGTCGGGGATGATCAGACCGGAGGCGGTCTTGGTTTCTTGTTCGAGGCGCTTGACGATCACGCGATCGTGCAGAGGGCGAAGGTTCTTCATTGCATCTCCTTGGAGGAAGCCGAAACAACAGGGTTTTGTCGGGAGCCGAGAGGCGGCGCAACAGCACCGCCTTGGCATCGCCGGGGAGTCGCCAACCACCATTTCGGTTTTGTTGGCACTCGTCCCCGGCGAGTGCTAATCATAGCGACGTTTTGTCGGGTTTCAAGCGGGCCGACGCTGGCCGCTTCAGCTGCCGTGCAACTGGATCCGGTTGCGGCCGGCCGCCTTTGCCTGGTAGAGGGCGGCATCCGCGGCATTGAGCATCTCCAGCGGCAGATCCTCGGGTTGCGGCGTCCAGGCGGCCACGCCCAGGCTGACCGTCACCTGCCCCGCGTCGCTGCCGGCGTGGACGATGCGCAGGTCCGCCACGGCGTTGCGGGCGGTCTCTGCCACGCAGAGCGCGCCCGCCGCGCCGGTCTCGGGCAGCAGCAGCACCATCTCCTCGCCGCCGTAGCGGGCCACCAGGTCTTCCGGGCGCCGTATCGAGGAACGCAATGCCGTGGCGATGCGCTTGAGGCATTCGTCGCCGGCGGGGTGGCCGTACAGGTCGTTGAATTGCTTGAAGTGGTCCACGTCGATCATGACGATGGCCAGCGGCCGCTGGATGCGCTGGCATTGGGCGAAGACCTTTTCCAGCCGCATGTCGAAATAGCGCCGGTTCGGTATGCCGGTCAGGCCGTCGTCGCGCGCCATGTGGGCCAGTTTTTCGTTGGCGGTGCCGAGTGCGTCCCGGGCCTGGCGCAGTCCGGCTTCGGCCCTGGCGCGCAACTGCATGGAGCGGATCAGGAAATGGCCGGCCACGGCGATGACGGCGCACAGCGACAGCATGACCGCCGTCAGGATCAGCGCGCCCCGGCGCCATTCGCCCAGCGCTTCGTCCTTGCCGGTGGCCACGGCGACGAGCACCGGGTAGTTGCGCGCGTGGTCGAAATTGATCATGCGCACGGTCTGGTCGAAGGGCGAGAGCTGTTCGAGCGAGCCGGAAGCCTGGCGCGCGGCCTGTTCCATGAGCGGCGAGGCCGGCATCTGGCGGCCGATGTCGGCCTGGACATGGGGGATGCGCAGCATCAGCCGGTCGGTCAGCACCAGGGCGATGGCGCCTTCCTGG
The DNA here is from genome assembly GCF_009906855.1 of Xylophilus rhododendri. Taxonomy (NCBI): domain Bacteria; kingdom Pseudomonadati; phylum Pseudomonadota; class Betaproteobacteria; order Burkholderiales; genus Xylophilus; species Xylophilus rhododendri. The sequence goes on along the minus strand of NZ_CP047650.1, from coordinate 2,116,837 downwards.
CCGATATGGAACTGGGCCAGCAGTTGCTGGAAATACTTCAGGTGCAGCGTCGCCAGGGCCACGCCGGCGAATTGCCCGTTCGCGTCGTTGAGCCGGCGCGAGAGCGGAATCACCCATTCGCCCGAGGAGCGGCTCGCGACCGGCGTGCCCAGCCGGCTGGCGGTGCTGGGTCGTCGCGGTGGTGGATGAAATAGTCCCGGTCGGCATTGTTGCGGCCCTCGTTGGACAGGGCCTCGGAGGTCACCAGCCAGCGGCCGTCGGCGCCGAAGACATAGAGGCCCTGCAGCTGCTCCACCCGGGCGACCTTGTTGACCAGGGTCGGCTGCAGCCGCTCCAGGGCCTGGGGCGACAACTCCGCGCTTTCCAGGTCGAACACGGTGTCGTCCAGCACATGCTCGACATCGGAGAGCGCCGAATCGACCTGCTGGGCCACCGAACGGGCGAGGTTGCCGTTGGCCTGGGAGATCTGCGCCGTCTCGTAACCACGCGCCACCGAGACCAGCCAGCCGTTGAGGCAGATCAGCGCCAGGCAGACGAAGGCGATCAGCAGCTGGGTGGCGCGCACCGCATTGCCGCGCAGGCCGCCGGCCGCCCGCTGGGAGGCGGTGCTGCGGGCCAGGCCGCCGTCCAGCGCGTCGAGGTCGGTGCCGGAGTCGGCGGACGGCGGCGGTGGTGGGGAGGGCGCTGTCATTGCATCAGCGGGGAGGGGCCATGGAAGGACTGCGCAGCGACGGGGCTGGGATGGACGGGCCGATGGTACGGCGGTCCTCGCCGCCGCGGCGTCATCCGCAGGCGCACGTCGGGTCTTTCGGTTTGTCGAATCGTTAACAAAACATGGCCGGACGGCGGCGGGCGCCAGCGCTGTAATCCGCAGTGCTGCGACGAATGCGATGAATGCGACGAAGGCTTCCCATGCGCTTTTCCCCTTCCACAGCCCTGCTGCTGGCGACCGTGGCCTGCGCGGCGGCCCTGGCCAGCGGCGCCTGCCAGGCCGCGGATCCCAGCCGCTGGACCCTGTATGCCGGCCAGCTGGTGGCCAACGACCTGCCGCCCTTCGCCTTCGACGCGGTGCGCGGGCGCCTGGACTGGCGCGACTCGTATTTCCTCGGCGGCAGCTGGCTCGAACCGGTCGGCACGCCGCCGTGGCTGGGCGGCTTTTTCGGCTCGCTCGGCATGCAGCCGGTCACCACGGAGCTGGAATGGATAGGCCTGAAGCACTTCAGCGGCCAGCACAACGGCGAGCTGGCCCTGGCCTACATGGCGCACACCGCCTATTCGGACTGGGGCGGGCTGCGCCTGCGCGCCGGCGGCGGCATGGGGCCTTCGCTGGCGCTGGGCCGGCCTTCGGCCGAGGACGGACCGCAGGACGAGCCCGACAGACGCTCCCGCCTGCAGAACTACATAGGCCTGGAGCTGGAGGGCCGGCTGGCCGATGCGCCCGGCACGGCCCTGGTGCTGCGGCTGCACCACCGATCGGGCGTCTACGGCCTGGTGGCGCCCCAGGGCGTGGGCTCCAACTTCGTGACGCTGGGGCTGCGTTTCGACTGGCGGTGACTCTTTGTCAGGCGGTCGTGGCGGGCACATGCTCGGGCGGCACGTCCGCCAGCCGATGGCGCTGGCCGATGAACTCGACCAGGCTGCGCATCGGCATCGGCTTGCCGAACAGCCAGCCCTGGGCGTACTGCACACCCGCGCCGGTCAGGATGTCGCACTGGGCCTGCGTCTCCACGCCCTCGGCGATCATCTGCAGGCCCAGCGAGCGGGCGATCTCGATGATGTGGAAGGCCACCCGCGCGGTCGGCGCGTCGGAGCCGAGCGCATCGACGAACATCTTGTCGATCTTCAGGAAGTCCAGGTCGTAGGTCGCCAGATAGGACAGGCTGGAATTGCCGGTGCCGAAGTCGTCGATCGCCACCTTGAAGCCGCTGGATCGCACCGAGATCAGCACCGCCTTGGCCTTCTCCGGCGTCATCAGCCCGCGTTCGGTGGCCTCGATCAGGATGTTGCTGGATGCGGCGCCGGCGTCCTTGAGCAGGGTCTGCAGCCGGGCCTCGGTCTCGGGCGAGTGCAGGTCCTCGGCCGAGAAGTTGATGGCGATGTGGGTCTCGGGATAGTCGCGGATCAGGTCGGCCGCGTCGCGCGCCACCATCTCCATCACCTGCAGCGTGACCTGCTGGATCAGGCCATGCTCCTCGGCCGCCGGAATGAACACCAGCGGGCTCACCATCTGGCCGTCGCTCTGATTCCAGCGGATCAGCGCCTCGGCGCCCACGCAGCGGCCGGTGGCCAGCTCCATCACCGGCTGGTAGACCATGTAGAACTGCTTGTGCTCCAGCGCATAACGCAGGTCGGCCTTGAAGGACAGCCGCTGCCGCGCCAGGGCATAGATGGCGCCGGCCAGCAGCAGCCCGCCGAGCAGGTACAGCGGCACCAGGCGCAGGCCGAGCTGCAGGATGCGCTGGCTGACATCGCTCTGCTTCATGGCGGCGATGGCCGCGCTGTTGCCGGTGTTGGAGGGCTGGATGGCGACCAGGTATTCGTCGTCCTCGAACAGGATGGGTTCGCCCTCGAAGCGGGCGAACCATTCGGGCAGGATGGTGCCGCGCGAGCGGATGATCTCGTGGTCGCGGGTGCTGATCTGGGCCAGCGAAATGACCGAGTCCGGCTTGAGGATGTCGATCACCAGGTCGGGCGAGGCGATGGCGGCATAGCCCTCGCGCTCGGCGACGTTGAATTTCGCGCCGGGGATCTGCGGGAACTCCACCGTGTTCCACCAGGCCGTGCCATCGGCATCGACGCGGCTGGGGATGCCCAGCCGGATGGCCGTCTCCAGCCCCAGCGTCGAGCAGGTCAGCACCTCGTCTTCGATACGGCCGACCGCCTGCAGGTAACTGGCCTTGGCCGCCAGCACCCGCATGCGCGCCAGCTGCGCAGGCCCGCAGGCGGGGCCGCCCGGCTCGGCCTTGAGCGCCTCGAAGATGGCCTGCGACTGCTCCCGCGAGGCCCGCACCCGGCGCAGCAGGTCGGTATCGAGCTGGCGCAGCTCGGCCGTGACCCGTTCATCGCCCCAGCGGTGCGACAGATACAGCGACAAGGCCAGCGGCACGACGACCGCCAGCACACCGGCGATCCAGGCGCCTACGAAGATCCGCTGTTTGTGCGCCTGCATATAGGGGACGGGCTGGCCGCGCGTCAGGCCAGCATCAGCGCGCCGCCGCCGCCGGCATGGCCGCGTTCGGCGTGGAACACCGACACCGCCGTCACCAGCTGCTCGGCCTGCTGGCGCAGGCCCGAAGCGGCGGCCGCGCCCTGTTCGACCAGGGCGGCGTTCTGCTGCGTCGCCTGGTCCATCAGCACCACCGCCTCGCCGACCTGGCGCACGCCTTCGCTCTGTTCGTCGCTGGCCAGGCTGATCTCGCCCATCAGCGTGCTGACGCGCTGGATGGCCTGCACCACTTCCTGCATGGTGTTGCCGGCCTGGTCCACCAGGTCGGTGCCGCGCGAGACCTGCTGCACGCTTTCGCTGATCAGCGTCTTGATCTCCTTGGCCGCCGATGCGCTGCGGCTGGCGAGGTTGCGCACCTCGGCCGCCACCACCGCGAAGCCGCGGCCCTGTTCGCCGGCACGGGCGGCTTCCACCGCGGCGTTGAGCGCCAGGATGTTGGTCTGGAAGGCGATGTCGTCGATCACGCCGATGATGTCGTTGATGCGGCCCGAGCTGTCCTGGATGCCCTTCATGGTCTGCACCACCTGCTCGACCACGCCGCCGCCGCGCTGGGCGATCTGCGAGGCTTCGGAGGCCAGCTTGTTGGCGCTCTGCGCATGCATGGCGTTGTTCTGCACGGTGGAGCCCAGCTGCTCCATCGAGGCGGCGGTCTGCTGCAGGGCGGAGGCCTGCTGCTCGGTGCGCATGCTCAGGTCGTGGTTGCCGGCGGCGATCTCGGAGCTGGCCGAGGCCACCTGCACCGCATTGCTGCGCACCGTGCCGACGATGCCGACCAGCTTGCCCTGCATCTCGCGCAGGGCCAGCAGCAGCCGGCCGGTCTCGTCGGTCGAGGTGACGGTGATGTCGTTGGACAGGTCGCCCTCGGCGATGTGGTCGGCCACCGTCACGGCGCGGTCCAGCGCCCGGGTGATGCTGGTGGTGATGATGTAGGCGAAGGCCAGCGCGAGCAGCGTAGCGGCGATGCAGAAGCCGATGATGATGGCGCGCTGCTGTTCGAAGCGGGCTTCGGCCTGACCGATCAGGTCGTGGGCGCGGGCGTCGGTGAAGGCTCTGAAATCGCGGCTGGCCTGCACCAGCTGTTGCAGCAGCGGAATGCATTTGTCCAGGATGTCGGCCGTGGCCTCGTCGCGTTTGCCCGCCTGGGCCAGCTGCACGATGTTCAGCGCCACGGGTGCGTACTGCTGTTCGATCTTCACGATGCGCGCGTAGAGCTCGTTGGCCTTTTCATTCGGGTCCTGTGCGTCGCGCAGCATCTGGCCGAGCTTGCTCAGGCGCTCGCCCACGTCCTTGTGCGCGCTGACCACCGCCTCGTATTCCCGCTTCTGGTCCTCGGGCTTGGTGGCGAACACCAGATTGCGTGCGGCGATCGCACGCCGGTCCACGGCGGTCCTGACGGTCTCGGCAACATCCGCGCGGGCGCTCAGGCCGTTGACGTAGTTGCTGAATTGCCGGTTGGCATCGGCTTGCGCCATCAGGCAGATGCAGGCCACCAGCATGACCAATGCGGTGAGGGCGCCAAAATTCAAGGCCAGCTTGGTCTTGACCGACAAAGTTTTCAACATGAGGGCTCCTATGCGCCTTCTTGCCTGGCGCTGCTTCAATGGAATGAATGGACTCGTGACCATCCGCAAGCGCATTGAATCAAGAAGTTCTGTTGGGCGTCAATTGCTTAAGTCGGGAATTCAGGCCCGCGAGGCGCTTTACCCCGTTTATCCGGCTTTCGTCCGGGCTGCCACGGCCGGCACCGTTGCAGAATCTCCGCGATGAAGACATTCCTGCTGTATGTGGCCACCGCGCTGGCGGAGATCGTGGGCTGCTACCTGCCCTGGCTGTGGCTCAAACAGGGTCGCAGCGCCTGGCTGCTGCTGCCGGCCGCGGCCAGCCTGGCGCTGTTCGCCTGGCTGCTGACGCTGCACGAGAGCGCCGCCGGCCGGGTGTATGCCGCCTACGGCGGTGTCTATATCGGCGTGGCGCTGGCCTGGTTGTGGCTGGTGGACCAGGTGCGGCCGACCTGGTGGGATGCCGCCGGTGTGGCGGTGGCGCTGTGCGGCATGGGGCTGATCGTCTTTCAGCCGCAGATCAGGCCCTGAGGCGGTTTTTCAGCTTTCGCGCCAGAGCTCGACCAGCAGGGTCTGGTAGACGCCGTCGAGCGCCGCCGAATATTCCGGGTCGTACTGCCAGTTCTGCGGCGTGCCTTCGGGCGGGTTCAGCGACAGGTTGGTGAGCGCGGTGGCCAGCGCTTCCTTCTGGTCGGGCGTCAGCAGGGGCAGGATGCAGTCGACCACGTTCTCCAGCGCCTCGGCGCGGCCGAAATAGTTTCCGATCAGGTTGGACGGTGCGGTGGACATGGGCGCAGACGCTCTCGGGGATTGGACTTGCCCTTATTCTGGGCCCATGGCCGATACCTCCACCCCCAACACACCCATCCGCATCGATTTCGTCTCCGACGTGGCCTGCCCCTGGTGCGCCGTCGGGCTCGGCGGACTGGAGCGCGCGCTCGAGCAGCTGCAGGGCAACGTGCCGGTGGAACTGCATTTCCAGCCCTTCGAACTCAATCCGCAGATGCCGCCCGAAGGCGAGGACGTCACCGAGCACATCGGCCGCAAGTACGGCAGCACGCCGGCCCAGCAGGAAGCCTCGCGCGCCGCCATCCGCGAGCGCGGCGCGGCGGTCGGCTTCGCCTTCAACCCGGCCGGGCGCGGCCGCATCTGGAACACCTTCGATGCGCACCGCCTGCTGTACTGGGCCGGCGAGCAGGGCCGCCAGCGCGAGTTGAAGCATGCGCTGCTCAAGGCCTATCACGGCGAGGCGCTCAACCCGGGTGACCCGGCCGTGCTGTTGGCCTGCGCCGTCGAGGCGGGGCTGGACGCGGACGGCGCCCGCACCGTCATCGAGAGCGACCGCTACACCGAGGAAGTGCGCGAGCGCGAGCAGTTCTACCAGCAGCACGGCATCACGGCCGTGCCCTCGGTGATCCTGGGCGAGCGCTACCTGATCCAGGGCGGCCAGCCGCCCGAGGCTTATGTCGAGGCGATCCGCCAGCTGGCCAGGGAACGCGCCTCGGCCTAACCGAAGGCGCCGTCGCCCAGGCGCTGCTGCAGGAAATCCAGGAAGCAGCCGATGCGCGAGGCCAGCTGGGTGTTGCGGTAGTAGACGGCGCTGATCGGCTGGCGCTGCTCCAGGGTCTCGCGCGGCAGCACCTGCACCAGCCGGCCGGCGGCGCGGTCGGCGGCGGTCATGAAATCCGACAGGCAGACGATGGCCGTGCCCTGCAGCGCCAGTTGGCGCAGGGTTTCGCCGCTGGAGGCCGAGATCTGCGGCGTGATCGGCCAGCCGTCGCCCGTGTCGCCGCGCAGCGGCCAGCGGTTGAGCGATTCCGTCTGGCTGAAGCCGCCCAGCATGTGCCCGGCCAGATCGGCCGCGCTGCGCGGCTTGCCGTGGGTCGCAAGGTAGGCCGGGCTGGCCAGCAGGCGCAGCCGGCTGGTCGCCAGGGTGCGGGCATGCAGGGTGGAGTCGCGCAGGGGGCCGATGCGGATCGCCACGTCGGTGCGCCGCTCCAGCAGGTCGATGTAGAGCTCGTCGGTATCGAGCTCCAGCGTGATCTGCGGATAGGCGGCGCGGAAATCCGGCACCAGCGGCACCACCGCATGCAGCATGAAGGGCGTGGCGGCATTCACCCGCAGCCGGCCGGCGGGCTGCTGGCGGCGCAGCGCCATCTGTTCTTCGGCATCCTCGATCGAGGCCAGGATGGCCCGGGCGCGCGCCAGGAACAGCGTGCCTTCCTCGGTCAGCTGCAGCCGGCGGGTGGTGCGGCTGAGCAGGGTGGTGTCGAGCTTCTTCTCCAGCCGGCCCAGGGCGCGGCTGATGCCGGAGACGGTCTGGCCCAGCTGCTCGGCCGCCGCGGTGATCGAGCCGCCGTCCACCACGGCGACAAAGGCCTGCAATTCGTCCAGACTGGTTTTCATGGGGAGAATTGTTGATTTTCCGGCAAGTATCTCCTGCGGCAGCACGGCTTTTTCGGCAAAAGAAGATCTTCCACACTGCGCAGCATTCCGATTCCTCGCAGGAGTGCTCCCCATGCCCATTGCCCTACTCGCGCTGACCCTCAGCGCCTTCGCCATCGGCACGACCGAGTTCGTGATCGTCGGCCTGATCCCCACCGTGGCGGCCGATCTCGGCGTCGGCCTGCCCTCGGCCGGGCTGCTGGTCAGCCTCTACGCCCTGGGCGTGGCCATCGGCGCGCCTGTGCTGACCGCGCTCACCGGCCGGCTGCCGCGCAAAAGCCTGCTGCTGGGCCTGATGGCGCTGTTCACCGTCGGCAACCTGCTGGCCTGGCAGGCGCCGGGCTACGGGTCGCTGGTGGCGGCGCGGGTGCTGACCGGGCTGGCGCACGGCGTGTTCTTCTCGATCGGTTCCACCATCGCCACCGGCCTGGTGCCGCGCGAGAAGGCGGCCAGCGCCATCGCCACCATGTTCACCGGCCTGACGGTGGCGCTGGTGACCGGCGTGCCGCTGGGCACCTTCATCGGCCAGCATTTCGGCTGGCGCGAGACCTTCCTGGCCGTCTCGGCGCTGGGGGTGCTCGCCTTCGTCGGCAGCGCGCTCTTCGTGCCCGGCAACATCCGCCACGCCGCGCCGGCCTCGCTGGGCCAGCAGGCCCGGGTGCTGGCCGAGCCGCGGCTGCTGCTGGTGTATGCCACGACCGCCATCGGCTACGGCGGATCCTTCATCCCCTTCACTTTTCTCGCGTCCATCCTGACCGACATCGCCGGCTTCAGCGCCGGTGCGGTGGGCTGGGTGATGCTGGTCTATGGCGTGTCGGTGGCGGCGGGCAATCTCTGGGGCGGCCGGCTGGCCGACCGGCTGGGGGCGATCGGCGCGCTGAAGATCATCTTCGCCCTGCTGGCTGCCGTGCTGGTGCTGCTGCAGTTCACCGCGCCGCATCCCTGGCTGGCGCTGGCCACGGTGCTGCTGTGGGGCGCGGTCGCTTTCGGCAATGTGCCCGGCCTGCAGGTGTATGTGGTGCGGCAGGCCGAGCGTTTCGCGCCCAAGGCGGTGGACGTGGCCTCGGGCCTGAACATCGCCGCCTTCAATCTCGGCATCGCCGGCGCCGCCTGGGCCGGTGGCGCCATCGTCAGCCACTTCGGGCTGATGCACACGCCCTGGATCGGCGCCCTGGTGGTGCTGGTATCCCTGGCCCTGACCCACTGGAGCGGCGCGCTGGACCGGCGCGACGCCCGGACCTCTTCCTTCAAGACCGCAGGACAAACAGCATGAACACTTCCGCCACCATCCCCCGTTTCGGCCTCGGCACCTTCCGCCTCAAGGGCCAAGCCGCCGTCGACTCCGTCTCCACCGGCCTGGCGCTGGGCTACCGCGCCATCGACACGGCGCAGATCTACGGCAACGAGGCCGAAGTCGGCCAGGCGATCGCGGACAGCGGTGTCGCGCGCGGCGAGATCTTCCTCACCACCAAGATCTGGACCGAGCACTATGCCGCCGGCAAGCTCATCCCCAGCCTGAAGGACAGCCTGCACAAGCTGCGCACCGAGCGCGTCGAGCTGACCCTGATCCACTGGCCCGCGCCGGGCAGCGGCATCCCCCTGGCCGAGACGCTGGGCGCGCTGGCCGAGGCGCAGGCGCAGGGGCTGACCGGGCTGATCGGCGTGTCCAACTTCAATATCGCGCTGATGCAGGAGGCCATCGCGAGCGTGGGCGCCGAACGCATCGCCACCAACCAGATCGAGCTGCATCCCTATCTGCAGAACCGCCAGGTGGCCGGGTTCGCGCGCGGCCAGGGCATCGCCATCACCTCCTACATGACGCTGGGCTACGGCAAGGTCCTGGGCGATCCGGTGATCCAGGCGATCGCCGCCGCGCATGGCGCCACGCCCGCGCAGGTGGCGCTGGCCTGGGCGATGCAGCTGGGCCATGCGGTGATTCCTTCGTCCACCCGGCGGGAGAACCTCCAGTCCAATCTGGCGGCGACCGGGCTGCGCCTATCGCAGTCTGATATGGAAGCCATAGCGAAACTGGAGCGCGGCGACCGCCTGGTCAGCCCGCCAGGCCTGGCGCCGGCCTGGGATTGAAAAGTCGCGGTAAAGCTGGCAGGCAATAAGTCGGTGATAAAGATGCCGCGCACAAAATTTCCAGTTGCTTGACCCGCGATGGCCCTATAGAAAGCCGTCGCGGCGCGAAAATTGCAACAAAATGCGCGCAATCTTCCGACGATGAATCCGGCGAACCTTCGCCCCGCCCCTCGCTCCAAACCGCCCATGACTGTTTCTCCCACGCTGCGCCGCGCAGCGCAACGGCTGCCAGCGCTCGGTGCGCTGACGGCTCTCGTCCTCCTGGTCGCCTGTTCCGAGAAGAAGCCGCCACCGCCGCCGGCAGGTCCTTCCGAGGTGGGAGTAGTCACCCTGAAGGCCGAACGCACGGTGTTCACCACCGAGCTGCCCGGCCGCACCAGCGCCTTCCTCAGCGCCGATATCCGCCCCCAGGTCGGCGGCATCGTGCAGCAGCGCCTGTTCACCGAGGGCGCGACGGTCAAGGCCGGCCAGGCGCTCTATCAGATCGATCCGTCCACCTACCAGGCGGCGCTCTCCAGCGCCCAGGCGGCGCTGGCGCGCAGCAAGGCCACGGCGATCGCGGCCGACGCGACGGCCGGGCGCAATGCCGAGCTGGTCAAGATCGACGCGGTCAGCAAGCAGGTCAACGACCAGAGCCAGGCCGCGCTGGCCCAGGCCAAGGCCGACGTGGCCACGGCCCAGGCCTCGGTGGACACGGCGCGCATCAACCTGGCCTTCACCCGGCTCACTTCGCCGATCACCGGGCGCATCGGCACCTCCACCGTCACGCCGGGCGCGCTGGTCACCGCCAACCAGACGATCGCGCTGACCACGGTGCAGCAGATGGATCCGCTCTATGTGGACGTCACCCAGTCCAGCGCCGAGGTGCTGCGCCTGAAACGCGACTTCGCCGCCGGCCGGCTCACCCGCAGCGGCGCCGACGCCGCCCGCATCAAGCTGCTGCTGGAAGACGGCAGCCCCTACGGCCGCGACGGCAAGCTGCAGTTCGCCGGCATCAGCGTGAACCAGACCACCGGCGCCGTGACCTTGCGCGCCACCATTCCCAACCCCGACGGCCTGCTGCTGCCCGGCATGTATGTGCGGGCGGTGGTGGAGGAGGGCGCCGACCAGGACGCCGTGCTCGCACCCCAGCAGGGCGTGGTGCGCGACGCCGTCGGCCGCGCCACCGCGCTGGTGATCGACAAGGACGACAAGGTGCAGCGCCGCGCCGTCACCCTCGGCCGTGCCGTGGGCAACCGCTGGCTGGTGCGCAACGGCCTGGCCGCCGGCGACCGCCTGGTGGTGGAAGGCTCGATGCGGATCAAGCCGGGCGACACGGTGAAGGTGGTCGAGGTCGATCCCTCCGCGCCTGCCCCCGCCCGTGCACCGGCCGCCGCTCCCGCCGCCGCAGGCTCCGCCGACGCCGCTGCCGGCGCCACGGCCGGCGCCGCCGCCCGCTGATCCCGGGGCCGACCACCCATGGCACGTTTCTTCATCGACCGGCCCATCTTCGCGTGGGTCATCGCCATCGTCATCATGCTGGCGGGCGCGATCTCCATCCGCACCCTGCCGCTGGAGCAGTACCCCAACATCGCGCCGCCCTCGATCTCGATCTCGGCCACCTACACCGGCGCCTCGGCCAAGACGGTGGAGGATTCGGTCACCCAGGTGATCGAGCAGCAGCTGAAGGGCCTGGACAACCTGATCTACATGGGGGCGACCAGCAGTTCCTCCGGCCAGGCGCGCCTCACGCTGACCTTCAACGCCGGCACCAACCCCGACGTGGCCCAGATGCAGGTGCAGAACAAGCTGCAGCAGGCCATGCCACGCCTGCCCACGGCGGTGCAGAGCCAGGGCGTGACGGTCACCAAGGCCGGCAACGACTTCCTGATGATCGTCTCGCTGTATTCGGAAGACCCGGCGATGAGCCGCACCGACATCGGCGACTACATCAACAGCAACCTGGTCGATCCGATCAGCCGGCTCGACGGCGTGGCCGAAGTGCAGGTGCTGGGCTCGGGCTATGCCATGCGCATGTGGCTGGATGCGGCCAAGCTGGAGAAATACGCGCTGATTCCCTCGGACGTCGTGACCGCGCTGAACGCGCAGAACGCCCAGGTCTCGGCCGGCCAGCTCGGCGGCCTGCCGGCGGTGGCCCAGCAGCAGATCAGCGCCACCGTCACCGCGCGCAGCAAGCTGCAGACGCCCGAGCAGTTCGAGAACGTGGTGCTGCGCGCCAACACCGACGGCTCGCTGGTGCTGATCAAGGACGTGGCCCGGGTGGAACTCGGCGCCGAGAGCCTGACCGTGCAGTCGCGCCTCGACGGCCGCGCCGCCGCCGGCATGGGCATCGTGCTGGCCAACGGCGCCAATGCGCTGAAGGTGGCCGACGCGGTCAATGCCAAGGTCAAGGAGCTGCAGCCCTACTTCCCCAACCAGATGAAGCCGCTGGTCGGCTACGACACCACGCCCTTCGTGAACGCCTCGATCCACGAGGTGGTCAAGGCGCTGATCGAAGCCATGATCCTGGTCGTGCTGATCATGTATCTGTTCCTGCAGAACTTCCGCGCCACGCTGATCCCCACGATCGCCGTGCCGGTGGTGCTGCTGGGCACCTTCGGCGTGCTGTCGGTGCTGGGCTATTCGATCAACACACTCACCATGTTCGGCATGGTGCTGGCCATCGGCCTGCTGGTGGACGACGCCATCGTGGTGGTGGAGAACGTCGAGCGGGTGATGACCGAGGAGAACCTGTCTCCCAAGGAGGCCACCCGCAAGTCCATGGACGAGATCACGCCGGCGCTGATCGGCATCGCCATGGTGCTGTCGGCGGTGTTCATCCCGATGGCCTTCTTCGGCGGCTCGACCGGCATCATCTACCGGCAGTTCTCGATCACCATCGTCGCGGCCATGGCGCTGTCGGTGCTGGTGGCGCTGACGCTGACCCCGGCCCTGTGCGCCACCATGCTCAAGCACCACGAGCACGACGAGCACGGCCACAAGAAGGTGCGGCGCGGGCCGCTGGGCTGGCTGGACCGCTTCTTCCTGCTGTTCAATCGCGGCTTCGACCGCACCGCGGCCGCCACCGAGGGCGGAGTGCGCCAGGTGGTCAAGCGCGGCAAGCGCAGCATGGTGCTGTATCTGGTGATCGCCGGCGTGATGGCCTTCATGTTCGTGCGCCTGCCCACCTCCTTCCTGCCGGTGGAGGACCAGGGCACGCTGCAGGCCGACATCCGCCTGCCGGCCGGCGCCACCGACGCACGCACCCAGCAGGTGATGCGCCAGTTCGAGGACATCATGCGCAAGCAGCCGGAGGTGGTGAACATCAACACCAGCACCGGCCAGAACGGCGACCAGGCCTCGGGCCGGGCCTTCATCAAGTTGAAGCCCTGGGAAGAGCGCCTGGGCGCGGAGCACACCTCGGCGGCCATCGTGAAGCGTGCCAATGCCGAGCTGGCCAAGATCCGCGACGCCCGTGTGCTGCTGCTGCTGCCGCCGGCGGTGCGCGGGCTGGGGGCCTCGTCGGGCTTCGACTTCTTCATCCAGGACACGGCCTCGCTGGGCCACGACACGCTGGTGAAGTCCACCGCGAAGTTCCTGGAACTGGCGCGCAAGGACCCGGAGCTGACCGGCGTGCGCAACAACAACCTGGACGACACCGCCCAGTTCGCCATCGACATCGACGACCGGCGCGCCGGCGCGCTGGGGCTGGCCACGGCCGACATCAACTCCACCCTGTCGGCGGCGCTGGGCGGCACCTACGTCAACGACTTCCTGGACCGCGGCCGCGTCAAGAAGGTCTATGTGCAGGGCGACGCCCCTTACCGCATGCTGCCCACCGACGTGAACAAGTGGACGGTGCGCAACGCCACCGGCCAGATGGTGCCCTTCTCGTCCTTCTCCAGCCAGCGCTGGACCTTCGGCTCGCCCCAGCTGCAGCGCTACAACGGCGTGCCCGCCTATGAAATCCTGGGCAGCGCGGTGCAGGGCGTGAGCTCGGGCACAGCCATGCTCAAGGTGGCCGACATCATGAAGCAGATGCCGCAGGGCATCGGCTACGCGCTGACCGGCGCTTCCTTCGAGGAGGCCCGCTCGGGCGCGCAGGCGCCGCTGCTCTATGCCGTATCGATCCTGTTCGTGTTCCTCTGCCTGGCGGCCCTGTACGAGAGCTGGTCGGTGCCCTTCTCGGTGATCCTGGTGGTGCCGCTGGGCATCATCGGCGCGCTGGCCTTCACGGGGCTGCGCGGGCTGTCGAACGACGTGTACTTCCAGGTGGGGCTGCTGACGACGGTGGGCCTGTCCTGCAAGAACGCCATCCTGATCGTGGAATTCGCGGTGCAGCTGCAGGAGCAGGGGCGCTCGCTGGTGGAGGCCATCCTGGAGGCGGTGCGCCTGCGGCTGCGCCCCATCCTGATGACCTCGCTGGCCTTCGGCTTCGGTGTGCTGCCGCTGGTGGTGGGCACCGGCGCGGGTGCGGCGGGCCGCCAGGCCATCGGCACGGCGGTGTTCGGCGGCATGGTCTCGGCCACGGTGCTGGGCATCTTCTTCGTGCCGGTGTTCTTCGTGCTGATCCGCGGCCTGTTCCAGTCGGGCAAGAAGGACGAGGCGGCGCCGCCGGATCCGCACACGCCCCATGCGCCGCATGCTCCGGCAGCGGAGGTGGCGGCATGAAGACGCGTCTCCTGACCCTCGCCGCGGCCCTGGTGCTGGCCGGCTGCGGCAACCTGGCGCCGGACTACCAGCGCCCCGCCGCGCCCATCCCCGAAGGCTGGAAGGCCGGCTCGCAGCCGGTGGCCGAGGCCGTGCCCACCGCCGCGCCAGCGCTGGCCTGGCGAACCTTCATCACCGACGAGCGCCTGCGCCAGGTGGTGGCCCAGGCTCTGGACAGCAATCGCGACCTGAAGGTGGCGGCGCTCAACATCGACCGCGCGCGCGCCCAGTACAACATCCAGCGCGCCAACCTGCTGCCCACCATCAACGCCACCGGGACGGCCAGCCGCACCCGCACACCGGCCGACCTGACCACCAACAACCGGGCGACCACCCTCAACCAGTTCGGCGCCAGCGTCGGCCTGGCGAGCTACGAACTCGATTTCTTCGGGCGGGTGCGCAATCTCAACGACGCGGCGTTGGAGGCCTACCTTTCGCTGGACGAGACCCGGCGCAGCGTGCAGATCAGCCTGATCTCGGACACGGTCAATGCCTGGCTGACCCTGGCGGCCGACCAGCGCCGCCTGCGCCTGGCGCAGGAAACCCTGCGCAGCCAGCAGGCCTCCTACGACCTCACCGTGAAGGCGCGCGACATCGGCAACGAGTCCGGCCTGACGCTGGCCCAGGCCCGCACCACGGTGGACAGCGCCCGCTCGGACGTGGCCGCCTACAGCCGCGCCGTGGCGCAGGACCGCAACCTGCTCACGCTGCTGGTGGGCTCGGCCGTGTCCGACACGCTGCTGCCGTCCATCGACGAGGGCCTGAAGCCGGTGACCGCGCTGGTCAACGTGCCGGACGGCCTGCCGTCCGATCTGCTGCAGGGCCGTCCGGACGTGCTCGCGGCCGAACACACGCTGCAGTCCGCCAACGCCAACATCGGCGCCGCCCGCGCCGCCTTCTTTCCGCGCATCACGCTGACCGCCTCGGGCGGCACCGGCACACGCGACCTGTCGAATCTCTTCGACTCGGGCAACGGCGCCTGGAGCTTCGCACCGCAGATCGTGCTGCCCATCTTCAGCGGCGGCGCGCTGCGGGCCAGCCTGGATGTGGCGCGCATCACCCGTGACATCAACGTGGCGCAATACGACAAGGCGGTGCAGACGGCCTTCCGCGAAGTGTCGGACGCCCTGGACGCCCGCGCCACGCTGGGCGAGCAGCTCGATGCCCAGCGCTCGCTGCGCGATGCCTCGGCCCAGGCCTACCGCCTGTCGCAGGAGCGCTACCGCACGGGCGTGGACAGTTATCTCGACACGCTGGTCACCCAGCGCTCGCTGTATGCCGCGGGGCAGACGCTGATCACGCTGGAGCTGGCCGAGCAATCCAACCGCCTGGCCCTGTACAAGACCATGGGCGGCGGCTGGCAATAAGCGGCTTTTAGAAGTTGCGCTCGCGCGGATTGTTGCTGCGCGAGAGCTCTTCGACGGGCTTGTCGAGTTTGCCGCTGTCGCCACCCCTGGCATGGGTGGTGCCGCCGCGCCGCTCGTTGCGGCCGGTGCCGGAATAGACCTCGTCGTCGTCGAAATTCATGGCGACCTGGTCGCCGGTGGAGCCGCCTTCGGCATGGCCGCCGGGGAGCTGGCCGCTGTCGGACGGGCCGATGCGGTCGGGCGCCGCATCGCGCGTGGCCTCGGCAGCGGGATCGACGGGGGTGGTCCTGGCCTTGGCGCGGTCTGGTTTTTCGTTCATGGCGATGCTCCTGTGGAATGGGTACAGGAGTCACCATGCGTCCGGCCCCGCCGGACAGGTGTCGGACAAGGCCGGCGATGTAAGCCGGCCTGTCCTAGACGGCCTTAGCGGCCGACCGCTGCCTTCAGCAAGGCAGCCTTATCGGTCTTTTCCCAGGTGAACTCCGGCTCTTCACGACCGAAGTGGCCGTACGCAGCCGTCTTCTGGTAGATCGGGCGCAGCAGGTCCAGCATCTGGATGATGCCCTTGGGACGCAGGTCGAAATGCTCCTGCACCAGCGCGGCGATCTGCTCGTCGGGGATCACGCCCGTGCCTTCGGTGTAGACCGTGATGTTCATCGGCTTGGCCACGCCGATGGCGTAGGCCACCTGGATCTGGCACTGGCGCGCCAGGCCGGCGGCCACGATGTTCTTGGCCACGTAGCGGGCGGCGTAGGCGGCCGAGCGGTCGACCTTGCTCGGGTCCTTGCCGCTGAAGGCGCCGCCGCCGTGCGGGCAGGCGCCGCCGTAGGTGTCGACGATGATCTTGCGGCCGGTCAGGCCGCAGTCGCCCTGCGGGCCGCCGATGACGAAACGGCCGGTGGGGTTGATCAGGTACTTGGTGTCCTGCAGCCACTCCTTGGGCAGCACCGGCTTGATGATCTCCTCGATCACCGCCTCGATGAAGCTGGCCTTCATCTTCTTGGGCGACTCGCTCTGGTCCGGGCTGTGCTGGGTGGACAGCACCACGGTGTCGATGCTGTGCGGCTTGCCATCCACATAGCGCATCGTGACCTGGCTCTTGGCGTCGGGACGCAGGAAGGGCAGGCGGCCGTCCTTGCGCAACTGCGCCTGGCGCTCCACCAGGCGGTGGGCGTAATAGATCGGCGCGGGCATCAGCTCGGGCGTCTCGTCGCAGGCGTAGCCGAACATCAGGCCCTGGTCGCCGGCGCCGGTGTTGAGGTGGTCGTCGGAGGCGTGGTCCACGCCCTGGGCGATGTCGTTCGACTGCTTGTCGTACGCCACCATCACGGCGCAGCCCTTGTAGTCGATGCCGTAGTCGGTGTTGTCGTAGCCGATGCGCTTGATGGTGTCGCGCGCCACCTGGATGTAGTCGACGTGGGCGTTGGTGGTGATCTCGCCGGCCAGCACGACCAGGCCGGTGTTGGTCAGGGTCTCGGCGGCGACGCGGCTGAGCGGGTCCTGCTCGAAGATGGCATCGAGGATGGCATCGGAGATCTGGTCGGCGACCTTGTCGGGGTGGCCTTCGGAGACGGATTCGGAAGTGAAGAGAAAGTCGTTCGCCATGTGATTGAATAAACTCCGGGTTGAAAGACATTGGGCGTTGCCCGGTCCTCTCGGAGCTCTGGCGAACGCTTTAGCAGTTGTGTTTAACGTCGCCCTGCAAGTTGCTCAAAATTAACTCGGCGACCCGCGAATTCTAGCGAGGGTCTGGCGGTCTTTTCCAGACCGTTACTTCATGGCCCTATGCTCCGGCCCTCCTTTCCCCTCCCTCGACTTCTTCGTGATCTGGCTTTTCTCCCGCGCTCCGCTGTGGCTGCTGCAGGGCATAGGCGCCTTGCTGGGCTGGTGCGCCTTCGGCCTGTCGCCCAGCTACCGGCGGCGCTTTCTCGCCAACGCCGCCCTGGCCGGCTACCGCTTCGCCGAGGTGCGCGGCGCGGTGGCGCACGCCGGCCGCATGGTGGCCGAGCTGCCCCGCCTGTGGTGGGGCCGGCCGCCGCGCTGGAGCTGGGACGACGCCGGCTGCATCGCCGATGCCTATGCGGCCGGGCGTGGCATCCTGTTCCTGACGCCGCACATCGGCTGCTTCGAACTCTCGCCCCAGGCGCTGGCCGCCGACTACGGCGCCGAGCACGGCCCCATGACCGTGTTGTACCGCCCCGCCCGCCAGCCCTGGCTGGCCCGCCGCATGGCCGGCGCCCGCGCCCGCCCGCATCTCGAAGCGGTGCCCACCACCCTGGCCGGCGTGCGCGGCCTGCTGCGCGCCCTGCGGCGCGGCGAGGCCGTCGGCCTGCTGCCCGACCAGGTACCGCCGGACGGCATGGGCGTGTGGGTGCCCTTCTTCGGCCAGCCGGCCTACACCATGACCCTGGCGGCGCGGCTGGCCCAGCAGTCCGGCGCCACCGTGCTGCTGGCCTGGACCGAACGCCTCTCCCGGGGCCGTGGTTTCGTGGTGCATGTGCGCCCCCGCGGCACGCCGCTGCCCGATGACCTGAGCGCTGCCACAGCAGCGTTGAATGAAGACATGCAGTCCTTGATCCGTTCGGCCCCCGGCCAGTACCTGTGGGGCTATGCCCGCTACAAGCAGCCGAGGACACTGTCCCGATGATGAGCCGCCTCGGAATCTGGCTGATGCAGCGCAGCGCCGTGCTGCCCCTGCGCTGGGTGCGCGCCATCGGCTGGCTGCTCGGCCATCTGCTCTATCTGCTGATCGGCTCGCGCCGCCATGTGGTGGAGACCAATCTGCGCCTGTGTTTCCCCGCCATGGCGGTGCGCGAGCGGCGGGCCCTGGCGCGCCGCACCTTCGTGGCCTTCGGCCAGTCCTGGATGGACCGCGGCTGGCTCTGGCATGCGCCACCGGCCGTGGTGGCCCGGCGGCTGAACCTGGTGGGCGCGGTGGAGGAACTCGAAGGCGATGCGCCCACCATCCTCTTCGGCCCGCATTTCTACGGCCTGGACGCCGCCGCCACCGCCATCGCCATCCGCGTTCCGCGCCGCTACACCTCGATCTACACCCAGCAGGCCGATCCGGCGGTGGACGAGTGGATCAAGGCCGGGCGCCTGCGTTTCGGTGATTGCCGGGTGTTCTCGCGCGCCACCGGCATCAAGGAGATCGTGGCCTCGCTGCGGGCTGGCGATGTGTTCTACCTGTTGCCGGACATGGACTTCGGCGCCGCCGATTCGGTCTTCGTGCCCTTCTTCGGCGTTTCGGCCGCCACGCTGCCCTCGGTGCCGCGCTTCGCCCGCCTGGGCCGCGCCAAGATCATCACCGTGCTGCCGCGTCTGACGCCGCAGGGCTATACCGTCGAGCTGCTGCCGGCCTGGAAGGATTTTCCCGGCGCCGACGCCACCGAGGACACGGCGCTGATGAACCGGCGGCTCGAAGGCTATATCGACCGCATGCCCGAGCAGTACTACTGGGTGCACAAGCGGTTCAAGACGCGGCCTGAGGGCGAGCCGTCGGTGTATTGAGCTTCGGCACGCGCTTCGGCCGTCACCGGAGCTTTCGGCGATTGCGCGGTGCGGAAGACAAATTCCGTCACTGTTCACGGTGTATATGTGGGCAGCAAGGAAAATTCGACGGTCTATTGATGTTTTTGGTCGTCAATTCTATTTCCGAACTGCCGGCGGAAACTTTTGAATTTGAAAATGCGTTGCTGACATTTCGTGGGCTTGAGGCGGGGCGCCATGTCTGAAAGATTCTAGTCAGCATCGATTAATGACGTGTCGATATTGGAGTCAGTCATGGAAGAATATATTCCTATGTGGCCACGTTTGCAGCATCCTTTGGGGCGGTTCAGGCATTACAAAGGGGGTGAATATGAAGTTATATGCATCGCGCGTCACAGCGAAACCGAAGAAGCGTTGGTGGTGTATCGGCAGCTCGATAAGGACACGGGATTTTGGGTGCGACCCCACGCGATGTTTTTTGAAATGATCTTCCACCAGGGAGTCATGCAGCCCAGGTTCGAAAAGACTGCCTGAGTCGCCTCGCCCGGCAGTCAAATCAAAATCGTGCCGTCGTGGATAAAGGCCTCGGCCACGTCAGCCCACATTTCCATGGTGCAAATATCCGCTGTTGTTTCATCGTGGCCCTCCGGCTCGCGGCCCAGATGAAGGAGCAGGTAACCGTGGCGTCCACCATCGACATAGACAAGCACCCGGCTGCTTACCCGATATCGTGCAGAGGTGGGTTTGCCCGGTTGCCGCTCTGAAATGGTCCACAACCTGTTCCACTCCCTGAGTTCTGCCTCGATTTTTTTCCTGCTGGCCGAGCTGAGGGGCGAAGTCGAGGCAGGCCAGTTTGCCGGGTCTTCAGGTGGCATATGGACTTGGCGCACTACGCTGCGATTTGAGCGCTTCGGCACGGTGTAAAAAGCATCCTTGCCAAAGTAGTAATCCAGATCTTCCCACGCCGGCCAATCGGTCTTCCAGTCCGCAAACGCAGCGAGCATGACTTGCGGATTCGCACCATCGGCAATCAGCGCTGCACGAAATAGTTTCGTTAACTGGACCGCCGGAACAGCTCTTTTTGTTGCCATCAAAAAATTGGGCGAAAGAAAACCCGCCTGAGCGGGTTTTTATTAACGGACTTACTCCGTCAAGCCGGGTTTTTGCGTTTCGTCAGCGCGTCGGTCAGGCTAGCTTTGACGTTGCTCGCGCTATAGCGCGTACTGCCATTGACTTTGGCCAGAAGCTCGCTCATCGCAGGGCTGGGGCCCCGCGGCTTGACTTGCTTTTGGGCCGGCACAGCATCTCCGCGAGATTTTTGCTCTGCGGGATGGATGGCGAGGAAAGATGTGTGGTGTTGCATGGCAGCTCCTGGACCAATTTTAACTTGCCAGGAACTGTCGTGTTCATGGACTTGTGCTGCCTTCGCTTGGCCGACGATCACCGAAGGTCCCGGACTGTTTGCCTACGCCGCCTCGCCTGCCGACGAAAGCCCGTCTTCACTCTCGCCTTGCTCGGCCTGCCGGGCAGCAGCCTTCTCGGCAAAGGCCGGCGAAACCTCGTCCACCCAGGTGCGCAGCTTCAGCGCGGCCTCGTCCACACCCTTGCGCTTGAGCGCCGAGAACAGCTGCGCATCCCCGCCGCCCGCGTTGAGCTTGGCGATCTGCAGCGCCTTGGTGGCTTCCAGGCGGGTCAGCTTGTCGGACTTGGTCAGCAGGATCAGGAACTTCAGGCCCTCGTCGGCCACGCGCGGGCGTATCAGTTCCAGCAGCAGCTCGTCGAGTTCGGTCAGCCCCAGGCGCGGATCGCAGAGCAACACCACGCCGACCAGGTTCTCGCGCGCCACCAGGTACTGGCCCATCACCCGCTGCCAGCGGATCTTGTCCTGCATGGGCACGGCGGCGTAGCCGTAGCCGGGCAGGTCGGCCAGCACGGCGTCGGTGCCGCCCTGGCGGCCCAGCGAGAACAGGTTGATGTGCTGGGTGCGGCCCGGCTTCTTCGAGGCGTAGGCCAGCTGCTTCTGCTGCGCTAGGGTGTTGATGCAGGTCGACTTGCCGGCGTTGGAGCGGCCGACAAAGGCGATCTCCGGCAGGTCGAGCTGCGGCAGCTGGTGCAGCTGGGCGGCGGTGGTCAGGAAACGCGCGGTGTGCATCCAGCCCATGGCGGCCTTGGCGGCGGGATCGGTCTCGGGCAGGCCGACGTGGCGCGCGATGGGTGTCTTGGTGGTCATGGGCAGGGCGGGTGCCCAGGCCTGGGCAAAAGCCGGAAGTCGGCCAGCCGAAGGTCTGGAGGGCAGGGAAAGTGAGGGGGCCGTCCCCGGGAAAACCGGGCTTGCGGCCAGGGGGGCGATTGTAGAATCATGGGGTTTTGCGCTGATAAGAAGAGACCCTCGATATGAAGTTGTCCGTCTTGCTGCAGGCCGCGTTGGGCGCATGCGCGTTGCTGATGTCCCTCTCGCAGGCCCTCGCGGCAGAGGGGGCGGCCGCCCCGGCCGCGGTGCAGAAAGCCGCCAAGCCGGACCTGGCCAAGGGCGAAGCAAGCTACACGGCCGTATGTGCCGCCTGCCACGGCGCCGACGGCAATTCGGCCGTGCCGGCCCAGCCCAAGCTGGCCATGCAGCATCCGGAATACCTCATCAAGCAGCTGCGCGAGTTCAAGGCCGGCACCCGCAAGAACCCGATCATGCAGGGCTTCGCCGCGGCGCTGTCGGAAGACGACATGCGCAACATCGCCTATTGGGCCGCCAGCAAGGCGCCCAAGGCCGGTTTCGCCAAGGATAAGGCCCTGGTCGCCGCCGGCGAGAAGATCTGGCGCGGCGGCATCGCCGACCGCCAGGTGCCCGCCTGCGCCAGCTGCCACAGCCCCAACGGCGCCGGCATGCCGGCCCAGTATCCGCGCCTGTCCGGCCAGCATGCCGACTACACGGCCACCCAGCTCACCGCCTTCCGCGACGGGGTGCGCACCAACAACAACGTGATGACCGACGTCGCCGCCAAGCTCAACGACCGCGAGATCCGGGCCCTGGCCGACTTCATAGCCGGCCTGCACTGATTTTTCGGCAACGGCCCACTATCCCACTGAACTAAGCAGGCTGCGGCACACTCCAGCCTTGGAGCGGTCCATTCCCTCGGGGTGGACCGCTCTTTCCGTGCTTTCCCGCGCCTTTCGTTTCCGCCGTCCCGCCGTCTTCTTCATGTCCGTTTCCACCCACGGCATCCGAGTCCGCTCCGCATCCGCCTTCGTGCGCTCGGGCGTCGAGTTGCTGTCTTCGATGCGTTTCGCGATCTCGCTGCTCAGCCTGATCTGCATCGCCTCCGTCATCGGCACCGTGCTGCAGCAGCAGCAACCCTACGGCAATTACGTCAACCAGTTCGGGCCCTTCTGGGCCGAGGTCTTCGACGCGGCATCGCTCTACCGGGTGTACAGCGCCTGGTGGTTCCTGCTGATCCTGGCCTTCCTGGTGACCAGCACCTCGCTGTGCATCGCCCGCAGCGCGCCCAAGATCCTGGCGGACCTGCGCATCTACAAGGAGAACCTGCGGGTGCAGAGCCTGCGCGCCTTCGGCCAGCGGGCCGAGGCCGTGCTGCCGGACGCCCCCGAAGCCGCGGCTCGGCGCCTGGGCGGCGCGCTGGTCGGCGCCGGCTGGCGGGTGCGGCTGCAGGAGCGGCCGGGCCAGGGCTGGATGCTCGCGGCCAAGGCCGGCGCGGCGCACAAGCTGGGCTATATCGCGGCGCATTCGGCCATCGTGCTGGTGTGCATCGGCGGCCTGCTCGACGGCGACCTGGTGGTGCGTGCCCAGATGCTGCTGCACGGCAAGACGGCGTACCGGGGCGGCGGCACCATCGCCGAGGTGGCGCCGCAGCACCGGCTGTCGCCGTCCAACCCGACCTTCCGCGGCAACCTGCTGGTGTCCGAGGGCACGCAGTCGTCCAGCGCCATCCTCAACCAGTCCGACGGCATCCTGGTGCAGGACCTGCCCTTCTCCATCGAGCTGAAGAAGTTCATCGTCGAGCATTACTCGACCGGCATGCCCAAGCTCTTCGCCAGCGACATCGTGATCCACGACCGGGACACCGGCCAGGCGCACAGCGCGCGGGTGGAGGTGAACCATCCGGTGAGCTGGCGCGGCGTGGAGATCTACCAGTCCAGCTTCGACGACGGCGGCTCGCAGGTCAAACTCAAGGCCGTGCCCATGCAGGGCGCGGCGGCGGATTTCGAGGTCAACGGCACCATCGGCGAGAGCACCACGCTGGACAACCGCCAGGGCGGCAAGATGACGCTGGAGTTCGCCGCGCTGCGCACCATCAACGTCGAGAACTTCGGCGCCAATGCGGGCGCCAACGCGGCCGGCGGCCCGGTCGATGTACGCAAGGTCGACCTGCGGCAGCAGTTCGAATCGCGCATAGGCGCGCCCAACCGCCCCAACGCAGACCGCGCGCTGCGCAACGTCGGCCCCAGCATCACCTACCGGCTGCGCGACGCGGCCGGCCAGGCCACCGAGTTCCAGAACTACATGCTGCCGGTGGACCTGGGCGAGGGCGTGCCGGTGTTCCTCTTCGGCCTGCGCACCGATCTGGCAGACGCCTTCCGCTACCTGCGCCTGCCGGCCGACGAGAACGGCAGCCTCGACGGTTTCATGCGCCTGCATGCGGCGCTGGCCGATCCGAAACAGCGCGAGCAGGCGGTGCGGCGTTATGTGTCGTCCTCGGTGGATAGCCAGCGGCCCGAGCTGGCCGAGCAGCTGCAGGCCTCGGCCCTGCGCGCGCTGTCCTTGTTCGCCGGCGATCCGCAGGCGCCCGAGGGCAGCCCCCAGCGCCACGGCGGCCTGCAGGCCATCTCGCAATTCATGGAGGCCAACGTGCCCGAGGCCGAGCGCTCGCGCGCCGGCGAGGTGCTGGTGCGCATCCTCAACGGCTGCCTCTTCGAACTGCTGCAGCAGACACGCAGCCAGGCCGGCCTGAAGCCCCTGGATGCGGGCGAGGCGACCACACGCGCCTTCCTCACCCAGGCGGTGCTGTCGCTCGGCGACATGGCGCTGTATCCGGTGCCCATGGCCTTCCGGCTGGATGACTTCAAGCAGGTGCAGGCCAGCGTCTTCCAGGTGACACGCGCGCCCGGGCGCATCGTGGTCTACGGCGGCTGCGCGCTGCTGATCCTCGGTGTCTTCTCGATGCTCTTCGTGCGCGAGCGCCGGCTGTGGATCTGGCTGGCGCCGTCCGCCACGGGCGGCTCCGACGCCACCATGGCGCTGTCGGCCAACCGCAAGACCCTGGACGCCGACCGCGAATTCGACCGCCTGCGCGAGCGCCTGCTCGCCAGCCCGACCTGACGCCTGCCCCCACGGCACGCCGCCCCTTGAGAGAACCACCGGAGTTCCGATGAATACCACCACCGCCAGCCCTTCGAACCCGTCCTCCGCCCCGCGGACGCTGACGCTCGAATCCGGCTTCTTCGCCCGGCGCAATGCCTTCGACTGGATCTTCGCCGCCATCGTGCTGGCCGGCGGCCTGTTCACCCTGCACCGCTACGGCGCCTTCATGGACGTCTACGAGAAGGGCATCCTGATCGCCGCCATGCCCTTCTTCGCCTGGCTGGGCTGGTTCTGGCGGCCGGCCGCCAGGTTGATGCTGGCCGTGGCCGTGCTCTCGCTGCTGGCACTGGCCAGCTACCAGAACGGCGGGCAGGGCGAGCTGGAGCGTGCCGACAACGTCTTCTGGCTGAAGTACTTCCTGTCGAGCCAGTCGGCCATCCTGTGGATGAGCGTGCTGTTCTGCATGAGCACCGTCTTCTACTGGATCGGCACCCTGTCGCGCGGCGAAGGCGTGGCCATGTCGCGTGTCGGCACCCGGCTGGCCTGGGTGGCGGTGACCATGGCGCTCACCGGCACCATGGTGCGCTGGTACGAGAGCTACCTGATCGGCACCGACATCGGCCACATCCCGGTGAGCAATCTGTACGAGGTCTTCGTGCTGTTCTGCTGGCTCACCACCACCTTCTATCTCTACTACGAAGACCACTACAAAACGCGCGCCCTGGGCGGCTTCGTGATGCTGGTGGTCAGCGGCGCGGTCGGCTTCCTGCTCTGGTACACGGTGGCGCGCGAGGCACAGGAGATCCAGCCGCTGGTGCCGGCCCTCAAGAGCTGGTGGATGAAGCTGCATGTGCCGGCCAACTTCATCGGCTACGGCACCTTCGCGCTGTCGGCCATGGTGGCCTTCGCCTATCTCATCAAGCAGCAGGCGGGCGAGACCCGCTGGGTGAAGCTGGCGCCGCTGTGGCTGCTGGGCATCGTGCTGTGCTTCGAGCCCATCGTGTTCCGCAAGACGGCGGGCGGTAACGGCAGCGCCTACTGGATGGTGTATTTCGGCCTGTCGGCGCTCATCGTGGCCGGCATCCTCGCCGGACGAAAACGCATCGCCGCCAAGCTGCCGCCGCTGGTGGTGCTCGACGACATGATGTACAAGGCCATCGCCGTGGGCTTCGCCTTCTTCACCATCGCCACCGTGCTGGGCGCCCTGTGGGCGGCCGAGGCCTGGGGCGGCTACTGGAGCTGGGACCCGAAGGAGACCTGGGCTCTCATCGTCTGGCTCAACTACGCCGCCTGGCTGCACATGCGCCTGATGAAGGGCCTGCGCGGCACCGTGTCGGCCTGGTGGGCGCTGGGCGGGCTGGCCGTCACCACCTTCGCCTTCCTGGGCGTGAACATGTTCCTGTCCGGCCTGCACAGCTACGGCACGCTGTAGCAGCGGCGAACTTTGTGAAACCGGCACGGCTCGAAGCGCGTAGTCCAATGGTCCATCAAGAGGTTTACCCATGCTGATCCGCTCCCGCGATTCCGGTTTCGACCATCCCCACTCCAGCGAGATCACGCCGCAGGCGGTCTACGAGGACCGCCGGCGCCTGATGCGCCAGCTGGCCGGCGGCGCCGCCGGCGGCGTCCTGGCTACCTGGGCGGGCCGCCAGGCCATGGCCGCGACCGAAAAGCCGGGCAAGCTGGCGGCGCTGGCCTCCACGCCGTCCAAGGTCGACGGCGCCATGGCCATGGACAAGCCCACCGAATACAAGGACGCCAGCACCTACAACAACTACTACGAGTTCGGCACCGACAAGGCCGATCCCGCGAAGAACGCCCACACCCTCAAGACCCGGCCCTGGAGCGTGGCGGTCGAGGGCCTGGTCAAGAAACCAGGCAACTTCGACATCGAGGACCTGCTCAAGCTCAGCCCGCAGGAAGAGCGTGTCTACCGGCTGCGCTGCGTCGAGGGCTGGTCGATGGTGATTCCCTGGGTGGGCTATTCGCTGTCGGAGCTGATCAAGAAGGTGGAGCCGCTGGGCAACGCCAAATACGTCGAATTCCTGACGCTGGCCGATCCCAAGACCATGCCTTATGTCGGCTCCCATGTGCTCGACTGGCCCTATGCCGAAGGCCTGCGCATGGACGAGGCCATGCATCCCCTGACCATGCTCGGCTTCGGCATGTACGGCGAGGTGCTGCCCAACCAGAACGGCGCGCCGGTGCGACTGGTGGTGCCATGGAAATACGGCTTCAAGAGCGCCAAGTCCATCGTGAAGATCCGCTTCGTGGAGCAGCAGCCGGGCACCGCCTGGAACAAGGCGGCGGCCAACGAATACGGCTTCTATTCGAATGTGAATCCCAACGTCGACCATCCCCGCTGGAGCCAGGCCACCGAGCGCCGCATCGGCGACGGCGGCGGCCTGTTCGCCAAGCGCCGCAAGACCGAGATGTTCAACGGCTACGAAGCACAGGTCGGCAAGCTCTACGCCGGCATGGATCTGAAGAAGAATTTCTAGCGCTTGGCGGCCTCAGGCCCTGCAGCCCGGGCAGAGAAACAGCACTGCGTGGCAGACCAGCAGAAAGACCGGCACGGTCAGCAGCACCGACAGCAGCGTGGCATTGACCAGCTTGGTGCTCAGGCAGCGGCTCTGTCCTGCATATTCGTGCGCGAAGACGATGCCGAAGGTGATCAGCCAGAAGAAGGCGGTGCTGAGGGCAATCTTGAAAAAGTCGGACATCGGCGTGCGACGGTGTTTCGGCGGTGCGGAGGAGGGCGGGCCTGTGGTCCATGACCATAAGGGCGCCGAGGCCATCGACGGCTTTGAAGTGAGCCGTGTTTTCCGTGCTTATCCGCCCGCCGCGCCGGTGCTTGTGGCGCTAGCCGCATCCGGGCGAGGGCTTGCTGCGTAAACTGCGCAACCTCCGATCAGGCCGCCACCGGCCCCGCCACGATGAACAAGATCCTCCTGCATCCCGCCGCCAAGCCGCTGCTCTTCCTGCTGTGCCTGGCGCCGTTCGCTTGGCTGCTCTACGCGGCGTTCACCGACCGCCTGGGCGCCAACCCGCCCGAGGCCCTGGTGCGCGGCACCGGCGACTGGGCGCTGCGTTTCATCTGCATCGTGCTGGCGGTGACGCCGCTGCGGGTCATCAGCGGCTGGAACGCGCTGGCGCGCTACCGGCGCATGACCGGGCTGTATGTGTACTTCTACGTGGTGCTGCACCTGCTGTGCTACGGCTGGTTCGACATGGGCTTCGACTTCGGCGAGATCCTGGCCGACATCGCCAAGCGGCCCTTCATCCTGGTGGGCTTCTCGGCCTTCGTGCTGCTGACGCCGCTGGCCGCCACCTCCTTCAACCGCGCCATCAAGGCACTGGGCGCCAAACGCTGGCAGGCGCTGCACCGGCTGGTCTACCTGATCGCCGGGCTGGGGCTGCTGCATTTCTTCTGGATGCGCGCGGGAAAGAACAACTTCAACGAGGTGTTCGTCTACGCCGGCATCATCGCGCTGCTGCTGCTGTGGCGGCTGTGGTACCGCTTCATCGGCAAGAAGAACAAGAAGGGCGGGCAGGTGCGTGCGGCCGCCCAGGCTCCTAGTCGTTGATGTAGTCCTGGTAGTCCGTGGGCGGCCGGCCGCATTCGCCGGGCAGATGGTGGCGGTGCTGGCGGTAGAGGTTGGCCACCAGCGCCGCGGTGGTCACCAGGGTGAAGACTTCGGCCACACGCACCACGCCGGTGGTGAAGTTGCCCAGGGTCTGCCGGTCGGGCATCAGGGCGGTGGCGGCGTTGGCTGCTGCGAAGGCGGCGTTGCTGGCGGTGCGCGGCAGGGCTGCCAGGCTGGCCAGCACGGCGGAGGGGATCTGTTGCCAGCTCAGGCTGGTGCGCGATACGTCGTCGCTGCTGACGTGCAGCCGGATCAGCGTGCCTTCGGTGGCATGAGGGGCGGTCGACGCCATGCCCGATGTTCGGGTGGCGGCCACTGGAGAGTCGAACATGACGGGCCTTTGGGTCAATAAGGTCCGCCACTTTGCCGGGCGCTGGAGGCTTGTACGCCGACACGGCGAAGACCGCGCAGCGGAAGCGAAAAGTCGGCAAGGGGTCCGGCCGAAGCCGGCCCGCGATCTCAGTCCGGCAGGCGTTCGCCGCGCATCTGGTCTTCGCTGGTCTCGCGTTGGCGGATGAGATGGGCCACCGCGCCGTCCACCAGCACTTCCGCGCCGCGGCCGCGCGAGTTGTAGTTGCTGGCCATGCTCATGCAGTACGCGCCGGCCGACAGCACCGCGAGATGGTCGCCCGGCCGCACCGACAGCACGCGGTCGCGGCCCAGCCAGTCGCCGCTTTCGCAGACGGGGCCGACCACGTCCACCGTCGTCGTCGCCGCGCCCGCGGCGGGCAGGCGCAGGGGCACGATGGCGTGATAGGCCTGGTACATGGCCGGCCGCGGCAGGTCGTTCATGGCGGCATCGACGATGCAGAAGTTCTTGCTTTCGCCGGGCTTGTTGTAGAGCACCTCGGTCAGGCAGACGCCGGCATTGCCCACCAGCGAGCGGCCGGGCTCGATCAGCAGCTTGCGCTGGCCGTAGCCGCGGGCGTCGAGCCTGGCCAGCAGCCGGGTCCAGAGGGCGTCGGCGGCGGGCGGCGTGTCGCCCTGGTAGTCGATGCCCAGGCCGCCGCCGAAATCGATGTGGTGCAGGCGGATGCCCTGGGCCTCGATGGCCGCGACCAGGTCGAGCACCCGGTCCATGGCGTCGAGGTAGGGCGTCTCCTCGGTGATCTGCGAGCCGATGTGGCAGTCGATGCCCAGCACCCGCAGGCCGGGCAGTGCGGCCGCATGCTGGTAGACCGCCACCGCGCGTTCGTGCGCCACGCCGAACTTGTTGCCCTTCAGGCCGGTGGAGATGTAGGGATGCGTCTTGGGATCGACGTTGGGATTGACCCGGATGCTGATCGGCGCGACCGCGCCCATCTCGCGGGCGACGGCGTCGAGCACGTCGATCTCGGCCTCGCTCTCCACGTTGAAGCAGCCGATGCCGGCGGCCAGCGCCTCGCGCATTTCGGCTTGCGTCTTGCCGACGCCGGAAAAGATCACCTTGGCCGCCTCGCCGCCCGCGGCCAGCACCCGGCGCAGTTCGCCGCCGGAGACGATGTCGAAGCCGCAGCCGGCGCGGGCGAACAGCTGCAGCACGCCCAGGGTCGAGTTGGCCTTCATGGCGTAGCAGATCTGCACCTCGCGGCCCGCGAAGCCGCGCTGGTAGGCGGCCAGCGCTCCCAGCATCGCGGCCTTGGAATACACGTAGAGGGGCGTGCCGTGGCTGCGGGCCAGATCGGCCAGGGCGACGTCTTCCAGGTGCAGAGCGTCGTCACGGTAGGCGAGCTGCGGCGCGCCCGGCAGGGGGGAGGGGATCATGGCGTGAAAAGAAGAAGGGGTCGAAAGAACACGATCGCCTCGATCGTGCCGGCCGGGCCGGTCTTATTGCGTCATCAAGGATTCGGGCACCAGGTCGGTGGGGGTCGGCGGCGTGACGTTGGCTTCCGGCTCGGCCGGTGCGGCGGCGGCCGCCGCCGGTTTGCCCGCGCCCGTATCGCGGCTGCGTGCCCAGTCGGGCTTGAGGGTCTGGACCATCGTGGCGCGCTGCCGCGCGGCCACTTCGGTCGGCAGGACCAGCGGGCCCTTCTGTCCGCAGGCCGCCAATACAGCCACCCCGCCGACAAGGGTGATGGCCCTGACTAGAATTTGCGGCACTTTCAACATCAGCAGATTGTAGTAATGACCGACCTCGAGTTCCTGAACCTTGCCGAGCTGTTGCTGAGGCATGTCGAGGCCAGCTGCGACCGCTTCAACGACGAGACCGATGCCGACATCGACGCCCAGCGCGCCGGCGGCATGGTGACCCTGTCCTTTGCCAACGGCAGCCAGATCGTGCTGAACCAGCAGAAGCCGCTGCACGAGATGTGGCTGGCGGCCAAGTCCGGCGGCTACCACTTCAAATGGCAGGAAGGCGCCTGGACCGACACCAAGGGCCAGGGCGAGATGCTGCAGATCCTGAGCCGCGAGGCCAGCGCCCAGTCGGGACTGAGCCTGGCCTTCTAGACGCCGTTCAGCGGAACAGGTCGAGGATCTTGTTGCGCTCTTCGGTGGCCGGCGGCGCGGCCGGCACCGCGGCATCCGGCGTGGCGCCGGTCGGCGCAGCACCCGGATCGCCGCCCAGGCTCGGAATGCCGCCGTTGCGCGCGTATTCCTCGTAGAA
Source organism: Xylophilus rhododendri (assembly GCF_009906855.1). Classification (NCBI taxonomy): domain Bacteria; kingdom Pseudomonadati; phylum Pseudomonadota; class Betaproteobacteria; order Burkholderiales; genus Xylophilus; species Xylophilus rhododendri. Next base: position 2,086,435 of record NZ_CP047650.1, on the reverse strand, counting down.
CCATTCGCCGCCGTTGTTCACCACGCCGGCCGGGGGCTGGTATTCCTGCACCGGCACGCCCTGCAGCGCATATTCCATGAAGTTGACCCACACCGGCAGGCTCAGGCCGCCGCCGGTTTCGCGGTCGCCCATGTTGCGCGGCGTGTCGTAGCCGATCCAGCTGATGGCCGCCAGGGTGGGCTGGAAGCCAGCGAACCAGGCGTCCATGGAATCGTTGGTGGTGCCGGTCTTGCCGTAGATGTCCGGGCGCTTCAGCATGGCCTGGGTGCGTGCGGCCGTGCCCACGCGGGCCACGGAGTTCAGCAGGCTGTCGATGATGAAGGCGTTGCGCGGCTCGATCACCTGGTTGCTGGCGTCGAGCGCAGGCGGCCGGGTTTCCAGCAGCACGCGGCCCTTCTGGTCGACCACCTTGGCGATCAGCCAGGGGTTGAGCCGGTGGCCGCCGTTGGCGAACACCGAATAGGCCGCGGCCATCTGCATCGGCGTGACCGAGCCGGCGCCCAGCGCCATCGGCAGGTAGGCGGGGTGCTTTTCCTTGTCGAAGCCGAAACGGGTGATCCAGTCCTGTGCGTACTTGGTGCCGATGGACTGCAGGATGCGGATCGAGACCAGGTTCTTGGACTTCTCCAGCGCGTGGCGCATGGTCATCGGGCCGTCGTAGCCGCCGCCGTAGTTCTTCGGCTCCCAGGGCTGGCCGCCGGTGGTGCCGGCGTCGAAGTACAGCGGCGCGTCGTTGATGACGGTGGCCGGCGTGAAGCCCTTTTCCAGCGAGGCCGAGTAGATGAAGGGCTTGAAGCTGGAGCCCGGCTGGCGCCAGGCCTGGGTCACGTGGTTGAACTTGTTCTTGCCGAAGTCGAAACCGCCGACCAGGGCCTTGAGCGCGCCGCTGCGTGGATCCAGCGCCACGAAGGCGCCTTCGATCTCGGGGATCTGGGTGATCTCGAAGCTGCCCTTGGGCGTGCGCACCACCCGGATCACCGCGCCGCGGCGGATGCGGATGTTGGGGCCGGCCTTGTCGCTGAGGCCCGACTGGGCGGGTTTGAGGCCATCGCCGGTGATCTCCACCCGGTCGCCGTCGGCACGCACCGCCACCACCCGCTTGGGGCCGGCATCGAGCACCACGGCCGAAAGCACGTCGCCGTTGTCGGGATGGTCGGCCAGGGCGTCGTCCACCGCCTCGTCGACTTCCTTGGGGTCGGAGGGCAGGTCGATGAACTGCTCGGGGCCGCGGTAGATCTGGCGGCGTTCGTAGTCCATCAGGCCCTTGCGCAGCGCCTTGTACGCGGCCTCCTGGTCGCCGGCGCTGACGGTGGTGTAGACGTTCAGGCCGCGGGTGTAGGCATCGTTGCCGTACTGGTTGAACACCATCTGGCGCACCATCTCGGCGATGTACTCGGCATGCACCCGGTTGTTGTCGCTGGCGTTGCGCAGGTGCAGTTCCTCGGCCTTGGCGGTGGCGGCGTCGTCGCGGTCGATGAAGCCGTTCTCGGCCATGCGGTCGATGATGTAGAGCTGCCGGGCGCGGGCGCGGCGCGGGTTGTTGATCGGGTTGTTGGCGGTGGGCGCCTTGGGCAGGCCCGCCAGCATGGCGGCCTCGGCGATGGTGATCTTCTGCAGCGGTTTGCCGAAATAGGCCTCGCAGGCGGCGGCGAAGCCGTAGGCGCGGTTGCCCAGGTAGATCTGGTTCATGTAGATCTCGAGGATCTGGTCCTTCGAGAGCATGTGTTCCAGCTTGAGCGTGAGCAGCAGCTCGTAGATCTTGCGGGTGAAGGTTTTCTCGGAAGAGAGATAGACGTTGCGCGCCACCTGCATGGTGATGGTGGAGGCGCCCTGGCTCTTGGCCCGGTTCACGTTGGCCAGGCCGGCGCGCAGCACGCCCACGTAATCGACGCCGCCGTGGTTGTAGAAACGCGCGTCTTCCGCCGCCAGCACGGCGTTCTTCATCACCTGCGGGATGTCGGCGATCGGCGTGAGGTTGCGCCGCTCCTCGCCGAACTCGCCGAGCAGCGCGCCTTCGGTGGAGAACACACGCAGCGGCAGCTTGGGCCGGTAGTCGGCCAGGTCGGAGATGTCGGGCAGGTTGGGATAGGCCACGGCCAGGGCCACGCCCACCGTCAGTGTCGCGGCCAGCACCAGCGCCACGGCCAGGCCGACGCAGCCGAGCAGCACACGCAGCGGCCAGTACCACCAGGAGCGGGGAGCAGGGGGCTTGCTGGCCTTGCGGCCGGGGGAGGTTTCGCGGGGCTCGCGGGGTTCGGTGGCCATGGCGTCTCGCGTTGGGTAACCCGGCATTATAGAAATCCGGGGAGGCGGCGATTCGTCGGAACTGTGGGAGGGATGTCAGCAACTGTCAGGCGTGGGCGAGCACTTCCGCCGCAAACCGCCCGCGCCGATGTTGTTTTGGCGCCGCGCGTTCTCCGGATGCGCGGTGGCGAATTGGTCATGGTGTCTGACGGTGCTGATAGGATGCGGCGTACCGTTAGCGTTTTGTTTCATAAAAATGTTGAGCAAGGTGCCTCATTGATTTCGCTGGCTTTGCCCTTTAGCCGCCAGGCCGCGCCGCTCCTGGGCATAGACATCAGCTCGTCCAGCATCAAGCTGGTGGAGCTGGGCCGTGCGAAGGACGGCACCTTGACCCTGGAGCGCTGTGCGATCGAAGTCCTGGAAAAGGGCTGGATCGTCGACGGCAACGTCGAGCGTTTCGACGACGTGGCCGAGGCCTTGCGCCGCCTGGTCAAGAAAAGCGGCACCCGCACCCGCAACGTGGCGATGGCCTTGCCGTCCTCCGCGGTCATCACCAAGAAGATCGTGCTGCCGGGCGGGCTCAACGAGAACGACCTCGAAGTGCAGGTCGAATCCGAGGCCAGCCAGTACATCCCCTTTTCGCTCGACGAAGTGAGCCTGGATTTCTGCGTGGTCGGCGCCAGCCCCGGCGCGATCGAGGACATCGAGGTGCTGATCGCCGCCTCCCGCAAGGAGAAGGTGCAGGACCGCCAGGGCCTGGCCGAAGCCGCCGGCCTGAAGCCGGTGATCCTGGACATCGAGTCCTATGCCGCCCGCTTGGCCGCCGCCCGCCTGATCGAGACCCTGCCGCACAGCGGCCAGGACTCCATGGTCGCCCTGCTCAAGATCGGCGGCGTGGGCAGCAGCCTGCAGGTGGTGCGCAACGACGAGGTGGTCTACGAGCGCGACCAGGCCTTCGGCGGCAGCCAGCTCACCCAGATGATCGTGCGCCAGTACGGCTTCAGCGCCGAGGAGGCCGAGATCAAGAAGCGCAACGCCGACCTGCCGGACGACTATTCCACCGCCGTGCTGGCACCCTTCGTCGAGAACACCGCCGGCGAAATCGTGCGGGCGCTGCAGTTCTTCTTCACCAGCACGCCCTACAACCGGGTCGACCATGTCCTGCTGGCGGGCGGCTCCGCGTCGCTGCCGGGCCTGCCGGAGTCGGTGGCCACCCAGACGGGTTTCCCCTGCGCCATCGCCAATCCCTTCGAGGGCATGACGGTGGGCGCCGGTGTGCGCTCATCGAGCCGCACGTTGCGTGATGCGTCCTCCTATCTGACGGCCTGCGGCCTGGCGATGCGGAGGTTCCTGCAGTGATCCTGATCAACCTGCTGCCGCACCGCGAGGCCGCCCGCAAGCGCCGCAAGGACGCGTTCAACGGCGCGGCCGGTGCCGCGGTGCTGGTCGGCGCGCTGCTGTCGGCCGGCGTGTATTTCTATTTCCAGACCCGGCTGGACGACCAGCAGCTGCGCAACCAGACGCTGCAAGGCGCCATCCGCACGCTCGAAGGCCAGATCAAGGAGATCGCCACCATCGAGCAGGAGATCACCGCCCTGCGTGCGCGCCAGAAGGCGGTGGAAGACCTGCAGTCCGACCGCAACCTGCAGGTCTATTTGCTCAACGAGCTGGTGCGCGAGCTGCCCGACGGCGTCTACCTCACCGACATGCGCCAGGTCGACCAGACCGTCACCCTCAAGGGTTCGGCCCAGAGCAACGAACGGGTGTCCGAGCTGCTGCGCAACCTGGGCAACAACACGCCGTATTTCGCCAAGCCGCAGCTGATCGAGATCGTCACCGGCTCGGTCACCCTCGGCCCGCGCGACCAGCGCCGGGTGGCCAACTTCACGATTTCGGTGCGGCTGCTGCGCTCCAGCGAGATGCAGGCCGCCGCCAACGCCGCCAATCCGGCCGCCGCCAAGCCTGCCGCGCCCGCCGCCGCCGCCGTGCCGGCGCCGGCACGCTGACAAAGACGTATCCGCCATGGCCACCTCGTCTTTCTCCAAAATCGATTTCGCCGAGCTGTCGGAGCGGCTGCAGAGCCAGTTCCGCGGGCTCGATCCCAAGGACCCCTCCGTCTGGCCGGCGGCGCCGCGCTTTCTGGTCTACCTGCTGATCGCGCTGGCCGTGGTCGGCGTGGCCTGGTATGTGTGGCTGAGCGATTTCCAGACCCAGCTCGACGAGGAAGTCGCCAAGGAAACCGTGCTGCGCCATGATTACGAGGTCAAGATGGCCAAGGCGATCAACCTGCAGGCCCTGAAGACCCAGCGCGAGCAGATCCGCGTCTATGTGAACCAGCTGGAAAAGCAGCTGCCCAGCAAGGCCGAGATGGATGCCCTGCTGTCCGACATCAACCAGGCGGGCCTGGGCCGCAGCCTGCAGTTCGAGCTGTTCCGCCCGGGCAATGTGCAGGTGCGTGACTACTACGCCGAGCTGCCCATCCAGGTCCGCGTGACCGGCCGCTACCACGACATGGGCGCCTTCACCGCCGATGTGGCCCATCTCTCGCGCATCGTCACGCTGGACAACCTCTCCATCACGCCGACCAAGGAAGGCCTGCTGGCCATGGACGTCACGGCGCGCACCTTCCGCTACCTCGACCAGGAAGAGATCGAGGCCCAGCGCAAGGCCGCCGCGGGAGCCAAGAAATGAGGCGCCTGCCCCTCCTGGCCCTGTGCCTGCTGCCGCTGGCCAGCCTGCTGTCGGCCTGCGGCGACGCGGTGGACGAAGACCTGAGCACCTGGATGACCGAGCAGCGCGCCCAGGCCCGCACCCGCGTGCCGCCGCTCAGCCCGCCCAAGGAGTTCACCCCCGCCGACTATCTGCAGGGCGGTGCGGTCGACCCCTTCAGCGCCGAGAAACTCACCCAGGCCCTGCAGCGCGACACCAAACGCAGCGCCAGCGACACCGTGCTGCTGGCGCCCGAGCTGGCGCGCCGCAAGGAGCCGCTCGAAGCCTATCCGCTCGACGGCCTGACCATGGTCGGCAGCCTGCAGAAGGACGGCCGGCCGGCCGCGCTGATCAAGGTCGGCACGCTGCTCTACCAGGTGCGCATCGGCGAACACCTGGGCCAGAACTTCGGCCGCATCACCTCCATTACCGAAACCGAAACCCGCATCCGTGAGGTCGTCCAGGACCCGGGCGGCGACTGGATCGAGCGCAACACGAGCCTGCAGCTTCAGGAGATAACGAAATGATTCAATGCCACGGACGAGTGCGCCGCCTCCTGCGCTGCGTCGCGGCAGGCTTGGCGGGAGGGATGTTGTGCGCCGGTGCATGGGCGCAGTCCAGCATCCAGTCGATGACGGCTTTCGCTCAGGGCAGCGGCGAGCTGCTGCGCATCGACTTCTCGGCGCCGCCGCAGGCGCTGCCGACCGGCTTCGCCATCCAGTCGCCCGCCCGCATCGCGCTGGACTTCCCCGGCATCGTCAACGGCCTGGGCAAGCCCTCGGTCGACCTGAACCAGGGCAACCTGCGCACGGCCACCGTGGTCGAGGCCGGTGACCGCACCCGGGTGGTGCTGAACCTGCGCCGGCCCACCGCCTACACCGCCCGCATCGAGGGCAATGCGCTGCTGGTCTCGCTGGAGCCCTCGGCCGCCGGCGCCGCCACGCTGGCGCCGCGCCCCTCGTTCGCCGAGGCCACCACCAGCGATGTCGAGCCGCTGCGCGACATCGACTTCCGCCGCGCCGACGACGCCACCGGCCGCATCGTGGTGAGCCTGCCCAACAACCGTGTCGGCGTGGACCTGCGCCAGCAGGGCGGCAACCTGGTGGTCGAATTCCTCAAGTCCTCCCTGCCCGAAGGCCTGCGCCGCCGCATGGACGTGGCCGACTTCGGCACCCCGGTGCAGACCGTCAGCACCTCGCAGCTGGGCGACCGGGTGCGCATGACCATCGAGCCGCGCGGCGACTGGGAGCACAGCGCCTACCAGAGCGACACCCAGTTCGTGGTGGAAGTGCGGCCCAAGAAGGTCGACCCCACCAAACTCACGCAGGGCCCCGGCTTCACCGGCGACCGCCTGTCGCTCAACTTCCAGAGCATCGACGTGCGTTCGCTGCTGCAGGTCATCGCCGACTTCACCAACTTCAACATCGTCACCTCCGACACGGTCGTCGGCACCCTGACGCTGCGGCTGAAGGACGTGCCCTGGGACCAGGCCCTGCAGATCATCATGGACGCCAAGGGCCTGGGCATGCGCAAGAACGGCACCGTGTTGTGGATCGCGCCCAAGGACGAGATCGACTCGCGCACCCGGAAGGACCTGGAAGCCCTGCAGGCCATCCAGAACCTGGAGCCGCTGCGCACCCAGGCCTACCAGCTCAACTACGCCAAGGCCACCGACATGGTCGGCCAGCTGCTGGGCGTGCCGCTGGCCGGCGCCGCCGGCGCAACCTCCGCCATCGGCGGCACCAACAACGCGCGATTCCTGTCGCAGCGCGGCAGCGTGATCGCCGAGCCGCGCACCAACCAGCTCTTCGTGACCGACACGGCCGAGAAGTTGCGCCAGGTGCAGGAACTCATCACCCGGCTGGACAAGGCGGTGCGCCAGGTGCTGATCGAGGCGCGCATCGTCGAGGCCTCCGACACCTTCAGCCGCTCGCTGGGCGTCAAGCTCGGCAGCTCCGACCTGCGCACCCAGCAGGGCGGCACCTCGGGCTACAGCCTGGGCGGCGGCAACCGGCTGGCGGTCGGCACCACCTACAACAACGTGGTGGCCACCACCGGCGCGGGCGGCACGGTCGACACGACCTCGAACTTCGTCAACCTGCCCGCCACCACCGCCACCGGCACCAGCGCGGCGACCTTCGCGCTGTCGATCTTCAATGCCTCGGCCAACCGTTTCCTGAACCTGGAGCTTTCCGCCCTGGAGGCCGACGGCAAGGGCAAGCTGGTGTCGAGCCCGCGCATCGTCACCGCCGACCAGACCAAGGCGCTGATCGAGCAGGGCACCGAGTTCCCCTACCAGCAGGCGACGGCCAGCGGCGCCACCTCGGTGGCCTTCCGCAAGGCCAATCTGAAGCTGGAAGTCACGCCCCAGATCACGCCCGAAGGCAACATCATCCTGGACCTGGACATCAACAAGGATTCGCGCGGCGAGACCACCACCGCCGGCATCGCCATCGACACCAAGCACATCAAGACCCAGGTGCTGGTGGAGAACGGCGGCACGGTGGTGATCGGCGGCATCTTCGAGCTGACGCAGACCACTACCATCAACAAGGTGCCGCTGCTGGGCGACATCCCCTACCTGGGGGTGTTGTTCCGCAACAGCGCCGACGTGAACAACAAGACCGAGATGCTGGTCTTCATCACGCCGAAGATGATCACCGACCAGAACGCTGCGCGCTGAGGCAGCGCGTCAGTCCGGGACAAGACGAGGAAGAAGAGCTATGAAGAACGGGATGGGAACTCTGGCGCGCTGGACGCGTTTCGTGGCGGCTGGCCTGCTGGCCACCGCACTGGTCGCCTGCGGCGGCGGTGGCGGCGGCGGGGGTACCTCGCTGAGCGGAACGGGAAGCGGTTCGTCGAGCAGCGGAAGCGGCAGCAGCGGAAGTACTGGCGGCTCGGGCGGCTCGACCACGATCGCCGCGGCCGTGAGCGTCGCGCTCTACAACTCCGCCGGCACGGCGGTCACCAGCATCGGCGTCGATGGCGGGTACACGGCGCGTGCCAAGGTCACCGACACCACCGGCGCGGTGGTGGCCAGCAAGCTGGTCACCTTCACCCTGAGCGACTCTTCCCTGGCCACCCTGTCGAGCGCCACCGCGCTCACCGACAGCGCCGGCATCGCCCAGGTCAGCGTCACGCCGGTCTCGGTGGTGGCGGTGGGGGCGGTCACCGTGTCCGCGTCCGCGACCATCGGTTCGGCTTCCGTTTCCGGCACATCGGACTTCGCGGTTTCTATGCCCGCATTGACGCTGTCCGCCCTGTCCATCGGATCGACGGGCCTGGCATCCGGTGGCGGGACCACCCTGTCGGTCACCGCGCTTCTGAATGGCGCGGCATCCAGCAGCGTGCCTGTCAACGTGGTGTTCAGTGCCTCCTGCGGCAAGATCAACACCAGTGCGCTGAATGCCAGCGTCACGACCAACGGCTCGGGCGTGGCGTCGGCAACCTACAGCTCCGTGTCCACCGACGGCACCCTGTGCAGCGGCATAGTCACCATCACCGCCAGCAGTTCCGGCGCGACCGCCAAGACGGCGACCATCACCGTCGCAGCCCCGGTGGCAAACGCCATCACCTTCGCTTCCGCCACGCCGGGCCAGATCTACGTCGCCGGCTCGGGCGCGGCCGAGCAGTCCGTCGCCGTGTTCAAGGTACTGTCTTCCGGTACCGCGCTGCCCGGTACCTCCGTCACCTTCAGCCTGACCACCAATCCCGGCGGAGCCGGCATCGGCACCCGTGGCTCCGCCACGCCGGTGACCGTGACCAGCGATTCGAGCGGCAATGCCCAGGTCACCATCTTCTCCGGCACCATCCCCGGACCGGTGAAGGTCCGGGCGCAACTGGTTTCGGACTCCACCGTGTTCGCCGAGACGCAGAACCTGACCATCGCGTCGGGCCCGCCGTCGCAGCGTTTCATGAGCCTTGCCGTCGGGACCTTCAACATCGAGGGTGCGACCCTCGACGGCGCCGCGACCACGCTGACCGTTCGCCTGGCCGATCGCCAGGGCAACCCGGTGGTCGACGGCACGGTGGTGAACTTCACCGCCGAAGGCGGCCAGGTGGCGAGCAGTTGCGCGACCGCCATCGTCGGCGGCATCTCGCAGTGCACGGTCAACTTCCAGTCGCAGAATCCACGGCCGGCCGGTGGCCGGGTCTCGGTGCTGGCCTATGCCGAAGGCACCAAGGACTACACCGACGTCAACTCCAACAACGTCTTCGACCTGGGCACCGACACGCTGCTGCCCACCGCCGGCGGCGGCATCGGCGACGCCTATCGCGATGACAACGAGAACAACGTCTTCGATACGGGCGAATTCATCATCCAGCGCGGTGTCTCGGGCGGCACCTGCTTGGCGGCCGGCTGGCCCTTCCCATCGACCACCAGCTGCAACACCGGTCTGGCGACGACCGTGCGCCAGCAGACGGTGCTGTTCTTCTCCTCGTCCACGCCGGTGCTGAAGAACTTCTCGGCCTCGACCGGAGCCATCACCTTCAACCTCGGCAGCTCGGACTACCCGCTGCTGCCGATGCCGGCCGGGACCACCGTCTCGGCGAGCGGCACCGGCAACTGCAGCATCGGCACCGTCGCCGGCACGCCGGTGGTGAACCGCAGCCCGACCGTCGCCGGCCCCACCGAAGACCGCAGCACCGGGGTCAACATTCCGCTGACCGGCTGTGCTTCCGGCAACGTGGTGACTATCCTGGTCACCTCGCCGAGCGGGGTGCAGACCTCCTTCCCCGTGACCCTCTGAGTGTCTTGATCATCCTCATCGGCCTGCCCGGCTCCGGTAAATCCACCGTGGGCCGGCAACTCGCCCGCCGGCTGCAGCTGCCCTTCGCCGACACCGACACCGTCATCGAGCAGCGCCTGGGCTGCAGCATCCGCGAGTACTTCGAGCAAAAAGGCGAGGACGCCTTCCGCGATGCCGAGCAGGCCACGCTCGCCGACCTGTGCGGCTCGCCCGACACCGGCGTGCTGGCCACCGGCGGCGGCATCGTGCTGCGCGAGGCCAACCGCCAGTGCATGGCCCGCGCCGGCACCGTGATCTACCTGCGCTCGGCGCCCGACGAGCTGGCCCGCCGCCTGCGCCACGACACCCAGCGGCCGCTGCTGCAGGGCGTGGATCCGCTGCAGCGCCTGCGCGAGCTCTACGCCGCCCGCGACCCGCTCTACCGCGAGGTCGCCAGCTTCAGCGTGGACAGCGCGCGGCGCTCGGTGTCGATGATGGTCAGCACCGTGGTCATGCAGCTCGAACTGTCGGGCTTCGGCAAGGCACCGCCCGGCGGCTGAGCGGCGCGCACTACACTTTGCGGCTGCGCTGCCCGCCGTGGCCGCTTCGAAAACAAGCCCCCGTCCGACTGGCCTCCATGTCTACCGCGATCCCTTCCGTCCCCGCAGCCACCAGCCCGAGCGCCACGGTCCATATCGACCTCGGCGAGCGCAGCTACGACATCACCATCGCCGCCGGCCTGCTGGCCGACCCGGCCAGCTTCGACGGCCTGCCGCGCGCGGCGGTGGCGGTCATCGTCACCAACACCACCGTCGAGCCGCTCTACGGCCAGCGCCTGCGCGACTGCCTGGCCGGGCGTTTCCCGGCGATCCACACGGTGGTGCTGCCCGATGGCGAGGACCACAAGGACTGGAACACGCTCAACACCGTGTTCGACGCCCTGGCCGCGCACGGCTGCGACCGCAAGTCGGTGCTGTTCGCGCTCGGCGGCGGCGTGATCGGCGACATGACCGGCTTCGCCGCCGCCTGCTTCATGCGCGGCATCCCCTTCGTGCAGGTGCCGACCACGCTGCTGGCGCAGGTCGATTCCTCGGTCGGCGGCAAGACCGCCGTCAACCATCCCGCCGGCAAGAACCTGCTGGGCGCCTTCTACCAGCCGCTGCAGGTGGTGTGCGACCTGTCCACCCTGGCCACGCTGCCGCCGCGCGAGATGAGCGCGGGCCTGGCCGAGATCATCAAGTACGGCCCGATCCACGACATGGACTTCCTGGCCTGGATCGAAACCAACCTGGAAGCCCTGCGCGCCGGCGACACCGCCGCCCTGGCCCATGCGGTGCGGCGCAGCTGCGAGATCAAGGCCGAGGTGGTCGGCGCCGACGAGCGCGAGGCCGGCCTGCGCGCCATCCTGAATTTCGGCCACACCTTCGGCCATGCGATCGAGGCCGGCGTGGGCTTCGGTGTCTGGCTGCACGGCGAGGCCGTGGGCTGCGGCATGGTGATGGCGGCCACGCTGTCGCAACGCCTGGGGCTGGTCGATGCAGCCTTCGTCGCGCGGCTGCGCACGCTGGTCGAACGCGCGGGCCTGCCGGTGGTGGCGCCGCGCATCGATGCGGCGGACAACGAAGGCCGCTACCTCGAACTGATGCGCGGCGACAAGAAGAGCGAGGGCGGCGAGATCCGCTTCGTGCTGATCGACGGCCCCGGCCGCGCGGTGGTGCGGCCCGCGCCGGACGCCCTGGTGCGCTCCGTCATCGCCGACTGCTGCGCCGCCGGCTGACGCACCGGATGCCGCTCGCCGCCTACGCCTGCGATCCGCGCCAGAGCCGCGGCCGGCGTTTTGCCGAGCCGCCGGCGCCCACCCGCAGCGACTTCCAGCGCGACCGCGACCGCATCGTCCATTCCACCGGCTTCCGGCGGCTGGTCTACAAGACCCAGGTCTTCCTCAACCACGAGGGCGACCTGTTCCGCACCCGGCTGACGCATTCGCTGGAAGTGGCCCAGCTCGGCCGCTCCATCGCCCGATCGCTGGGCCTGGAAGAGGACCTGGTCGAGGCCATCGCCCTGGCCCACGACCTGGGCCACACGCCCTTCGGCCATGCCGGACAGGACGCGCTGCACGCCTGCATGCAGGCGCACGGCGGCTTCGAGCACAACCTGCAGAGCCTGCGGGTGGTCGATGCGCTGGAGGAGCGTTATCCGGATTTCGACGGCCTCAATCTCTGCTTCGAGACCCGCGAGGGCATCCTCAAGCACTGCGCCCGGCCGGCCGCCGAGGCGCTGGAGGCGGCCGAGCCCGGTGGCGTGGGCCGGCGTTTCCTGGACCGCACCCAGCCCTCGCTGGAAGCCCAGCTCTGCAACCTGGCCGACGAGATCGCCTACAACGCCCACGACATCGACGACGGCGTGCGCTCCGGCCTGATCACCCTGGAGCAGCTGGAGGAGGTGAGCCTGTTCGACCGCTACCGCCGCGCCGCCCTGCAGCGCCACCCGGCGCTGGCCGAGCCGCAGGGCCGGCGACGCCTGCTGGCCGAGGCGATCCGGCTGATGCTCAGCGACCAGGTCTACGACGTGATAGCCACCACCGCCGCCGCGCTCGCCGAGGCCGCACCGCGCTCGGCCGACGCGGTGCGTGCGCTCGACCGCCCGCTGGTCGGCTTCAGCCGCGAACTGCGCGCCGAAGCGGTGGTGCTCAAGCGCTTTCTGTTCCGCAACCTCTACCGCCATCCCCAGGTGTGGGCGATGGCGCAGGCCGGCAAGCAGGTGGTGGCCGAGCTGTTCGCCGCCTACCAGGAGGCGCCCGGCGAGATGCGCGGCGGCTACGGCGCCCGGGCGCTGGCGGCGCAGCCGGCCATGCCGCGCCAGCGCATCGTGGCCGACTACATCGCCGGCATGACCGACCGCTTCGCCACCCGCGAGCACGAACGCCTGACCGGCCACCGCGTCTTCGGCTGAGCGGCCCGCCGCCGGGCGCCTGCGGAGTCGTCAGCGTGCACGGCGGCCGGCCGCCGCCAGCCGGGCCGACAGGCGCTGGCTTCGGCTGGCGCGCGGCGCCGGGGCCTGGCGTGAAAAAGGGCGGGCTGTCTCCAGCAAGGCATCGGTGCAGCGCAGCTCCAGCAGGATGAAGCGGTTCCTGAGGCCTTCGCTCAGCAGGCGGTGGCCCGCCAGCAGCCGAAGCTCGCGGCCCGGCAGCCAGGGCCTGGGCAGGGCTTCCAGCATCGCCAGCAGCAACTCCAGGCAGGCCTGGTGGCTGGCCCCGATGGCGCGCACACCGCGCAGCCGATCGGCCATCCAGCCGATCAGGCAGGCCGCCAGCGCGCGCCGGCTGGCCAGGTCCAGGTCGTCCCGGAAGCTGTCGATGAGGCCTGCGCAGGCGCTGCGCACGGCGTCGCTGCCGGGATAGGCGAACAGCAGGTGGGTGAAGGCCGTATCGCAGTTGCTGGCGGCCAGGATCAGGCGGTCCTCCATCTCCAGCCGCTGGCCGGCCTCGCGCAGCGTGGCGAACAGGCCGGCCATCTGCGATGCGTCGAACAGGCGGACCAGTTCGGCCACCACCGCGAGCATCGCGCCTTTCTGGCGGTCGGCCAGCTGGCGCGCCACGCCCAGCATGGCGCCGAACAGGGCCGCGAGGGCGGCCGGCGCCAACAGGGCGCGGCGGGTCTGGAACAGGGCGACATGCACCGAATGGCGCGCCAGGATGACCCAGGCCGCCTCGTCCCGCTCCGGCGTGCCGCGTTCGCACAGCAGGCGGTGGACGGCATGGTGGCGCCGGGCGATCTGCAGCGGGCTCAGGCTGCCCTGGGGCAGGAAGGTGTCGGAGCGGATCAGCTGCGCCAGCGCGGCCATGGCCGGACCGGTCAGCCAGCGCCGGGGCATGTCCCGCGAGCGGACCTGCGCCAGCAGCCGCTCGAACACGGTGTAGGCGCCCTCGCCGCGCAGGTGGGCCAGGCATGTCAGCACGGCCACCCAGAGCGCGTATGCGTCCGGGTCGATGCGTTTTTCGATCAGGCGATCCAGGCTGTCGAGGATGGCCTCGTTGGCGCCCGGCTTGTACGGCGTGTTGGCGCAGATCGCCAGCGCTTCGAAGGCGGGAATGCACTGCGACAGCAGCAGCCGGCCGGTGGGGCCGGGGGTGGCAACGCGCAGCTCTATCCTGCTCAGGCAGGACTGGATGGTCTTCAGGGAGTCGGCCTTTCGGGCACGCCGGTGCAGCGTGTGGGCGGCCACCTCCGCCGGCAGGGCGGCGAAGGTGCCGCGGCATGCCAGCGCGGTGTTGAGGCGGTCGCGGGGCGACTCGAGTCGATCCGCAATGGTGCGCAGCACGTCATGCGGCAGGTCCGCCAGCGTGACGGGCACCGCCGCCGGCGCGGCGGGCACCTGCCGTTGCCAGCAGCAGATCGAGCGGGTGAGTTGCGCAAACATGCGGCGCTTGCTAATGGGTGGCGCACCAGCCGCCCACGGCGGGGCGAGCGGGTTCTGCTGCCGCGGCTTCGTCGTAGCGCTCCGCCAGCGCGGCCACCCGCTGCTGGAGGTCCGGCGGCATCGCCGGCCAGCGACACAGGACCCGCAGGTCGCGGCGCGACAGCGCCAGGGGCGGCAGGTTCTCCAGGAAGTCGACCGCCATCCGCAGGTAGACGAGACACGCGTCGAGGCAGATGCTCCCGTGGTCGCTGGAAGGCCGCGGCGTCAGCCCGAGCACGATGCCAGCCGCCGCGCTGCGCATGCGCGGCGGCAGGTCCTCATGAAGTCCGCGCAGGACCGTCTGGCAGGCCAGTCGCACCTGGGGATCATGCGGGTTGTCACAGAGGAAATGGCCGATGAGAGAAAACAGCATCGATTGGCCGAGCTTCAATCCCGGCACCGGTTCGATGCCGAGACTGGCCTGCCGCATGCGCGTCACCGCGGCAGGCAGGCGCGAGGACGCAAGCAGTTGCAGCAGGTAATCGGCTATGGCCTTGAGCAGCCATCCGCGGTCCGGCAGGGCGAACCGCTCGGCTGCGGACAGCAGGTCATCGAATATCGCGAGGAATTCGGGCTCGGTGAAGTCGCCGTCGGCGACGCCGAACTTCCCCAACGCCCAGGCCTGGCACACGAGTTGGCACCAGGCTGGCAAATCCGCCTGCGGCATCCCGCGTCCAGCGAGCAAGCGGTTCAGCACGTGATAGTGCGCCCGGGCCCTGACGGTCGGAAAGCGCGTGCAGCCGTGCCATCCATCCTCCGCGCACCGGCTCAAGGCCGTCACCACCTCGCTCGTATGCCAATGCGCCGGCCGTCTGAGGAATTCCGCCAGCAGTGGTTCGAACAGGTGGTGCGAGACATGCTCCAGCCGGCTCGCGATGCCGATCATCACCGTCGACCAGAGCTCGGCGGCGTCGCGATCCGCGCGGCTGTCCAGGCCGTCGATCAGCCGGCATGCGGACTGCAGGACGAGGTCCACGGTCTGCGTGCCTTCCTCGTCGATGTCGGGGTTCTCCAGCAATGCGCGCAAAGTCGGGATGCACTGCGGCAGGCTCAGCCGGCCGCCGGGGCCCGCGTGGTCCATCCGGTGTTCGAGCTTGCGAAGCACGGCGGCGACGGCGCCGGGTGAATCGGCCTGTTCTGCACCGCGGATCAGCGCCGCGGCGGTCGTGGCGCCGGGCAGCGCCAGAAACATGGCGCTGCCGGCGTGCGCCAGGTTGGCCGTGTCCTGTACATCGAGATGAAGCGCGATCTGGCGGATCATCTCGGCCGGCATCTGCCCCAGCCCCGGCGAGGACGGCGGTGGGCGCAATCCGCCCAGCGTCCGGGCGGCGTGAGCGAAAGCGGCGAACATCCGGCCCGGCGCTATTGGGTGGCACACCAGATGCCGGCCCGGGACCGCGCGGCGGCTGCGGTTTCTTTCGCGGCCAGGTCCTGCTTGCGCACCAGCGCGGAGAAGCGCTGCACCAGGTCAGGTGGCATGCAGCACCAGGCGCGCATGATCTTCAAGTCCATCTCCGGCAACTGCGTGGGCGGCAGCCTTTCCAGGAAATAAAGCACCTGCTCCACATGGATGCGTGTCGCCTGGTTCGGCTCCGATGCCTCGTAGATTCCATCGTGCGGCGGCGTCAGTGCCAGCACCTTGCACGCCAAGGCGCTGCAATGCTGCGGCTCCAGATGCACGAGGGCGTCGTCCATGGTCTTCTGGCAGGCCCGGTGAACCTCGGCTTCATACGGTTCGTGCGCCAGAAAATCGCACAGCAGCGGTGAGAGGATGGACCCCGTCAGTCGCAAACGCTGTACCGCGTCCAGCCCGGCGGCGGCCTGGCGGAAGCGGGCCAGCGTGGTGCCCAGCCTGGAAGAGGGAATGAAGTACAGCAGGCGCCTGGCGATGGGGTCGAGCAGCGATCCACGGGCATGTTCCGGCCAGCTTTCGGCCTGGGCCATCAGCTGGTCGAAGATCTCCACGAATTCGTCGCGGCTGAATTCCTCCTGGAGGTGGCCGTGGGAGGCGAGGTGCCAGGCGTGCATGACCATGCAGGCCCAGGCCCGAAAGTCCGCCTGGGGCTGCGGGCGCGAGGCGAGCAGGCGGTGCAGCTGGTGGTAATGCGTCCGCACCCGGGCGGTGGGAAGGCGGCCGGCGCCGTCGCGCAGCAGGTAGCCGAAGGACTGGCTCGAGGCCAGCATGACGGCCGCTGTCTGCCAGTGCGCAGGTCTGCGGCGGACTTCCGCCAGCAATGGCTCGAACAGCTCGTGTTCTTCGAGGCGAAGCCGCTGCGCGAAGCCGTCGATCACCACGGACCACAGCGCCAGGGCGCCCTGGTCGTCGGCCCGGGCGCCATCCACCAGCCGGACGGCGCACTGCAGGACGGCCTGCAAGGTATCCGTGCCGTGCGCCAGGCTGACGCATTCCAGCAATGCGGCGAAGGCGGGAATGCACTGCCGCACGCCCAGGGAGCTGCGCGTGTCCGGGTCTTTCACCTGTTCTTCGATCTGCCGCAGGACCGCGGCGATGGCATCGGGCGAGCCGCCCGCTGCGATGCCGCGGGCGGACACCGCGGCAAGCACGTCGCCGGGCGGAGCCGCGAACATGCCGTTGTCGGCGCCTGCGGGATGGGCGGTGCGCTGTTCGTCGAGAAAGCCGGCGATGGCGATGTGCTTGACCGTGTTCGGTGGCGTCTGCGGCAGGGCCTGCGCTGCCGGTGCGGGTGGGTTGCGGCCCGTCAGGGAGCGGAACGCGTGGAGGAAGGTGGCGTACATCCAGCCAACTTAGCCGTGCATCAGCCCGGCTCCTGCATCGGACGCGTGCGGGCGTACACGCGGACGAAGCATGGCCCCCGAACGCCTTGCCATGCGGCTGGCGGCTAAACTCCGCCTTCCGTCCCCACCATGCCTTCCAGTTCCACCGCCATCGCCGACACCCGCCGCTGGGTCGAGCGCGCGGTCATCGGCCTGAACCTCTGCCCCTTCGCCAAGGCGGTGCAGGTGCGCGGCCAGGTGCACTACGCCGAATGCGCCAGCGACGATCCTGCGCAGCTGCTGGAGGCGCTGCTGATCGAGGCCCGCGCGCTGGCCGAACTCGACAGCGCCGAACGCGACACCACCCTGCTCGTGGCCACCGGCTGCCTGGCCGATTTCCTCGACTTCAACGATTTCACCGGCGAGGCCGAAGACCGCCTGGCCGAAGAAGGCTTCGAAGGCGAGCTGCAGCTGGCCAGCTTCCACCCCGACTTCCAGTTCGGCGGCACCGAGCCGGACGACATCGGCAACGCCACCAACCGCTCGCCCTGGCCCACGCTGCACCTGCTGCGCGAGGCCAGCATCGACCGGGCGGTGGAAGCCTTTCCCGACGCCGAAGCGATCTTCGGCCGCAACATCGAAGTCCTCGAACAGCTGGGCGCCGAGGGCTGGGCCGCGCTGGACGTGGGCCGGGGCTCGGCGCCCGATCCGGAGTCCGCATGAAGAAAAAGCCCCACTCCGCGCCGACGGAAACCCTGCCGCCGGAAGTCCGCCCGGGCCAGTCGATCGAGCTGCTCAAGGAGCTGCACATCCTCACCCGCGACGGCAAGCTCAACCAGGATTCGCGCCGCAAACTCAAGCAGGTCTACCACCTCTTCCAGTTCATCGAGCCGCTGCTGCGCGAGCTGCCGCAGCAGGGCAGGGCGGCCACGCTGGCCGACCATGGTGCGGGCAAGTCCTACCTGGGCTTCATCATCTACGACCTGTTCTTCAAGTCGCTGGAGGAGGGCCGCATCTACGGCGTGGAGACACGCGCCGAGCTGGTCGAACGCTCGAAGGCGCTGGCCGAGCGGCTGGGTTTCGGCCGCATGTCCTTCCTCAACATCTCGGCCGCCGATGCCGCCGCCGACGAGGCCCTGCCGGAGCGCATCGACGTCGTTACTGCCCTGCATGCCTGCGACACCGCCACCGACGACGCCATCGCCTTCGGCCTGGAAAAACAGGCCCGCGCCATGGTGCTGGTGCCCTGCTGCCAGGCGGAGGTGGCGGCACAGCTGCGCGGCCAGAAGGCGCTGGCCCTGTCGCGCACGCCGCTGGCCGAGCTGTGGCGCCATCCGCTGCACACCCGCGAGATCGGCAGCCAGCTCACCAACGTGCTGCGCTGCCTGTACCTGGAAGCCTGCGGCTACTCGGTCAGCGTGACCGAACTCGTCGGCTGGGAGCACAGCATGAAGAACGAGCTGATCGTCGCCCGCTATACCGGCCAGAAGAAACGCAGCGCCGCCGCCCGCCTGCATGCGCTGCTGGGGCAGTTCGGCCTGGGCTCGCTGGCGGCGGAGCGTTATCCGCTGGCGCCCCTCCCCGAGCCGGCCGCCGCTGCCGAAACCGAGGAAGCGGCCGGCTGAGCCAAGCCGGCCCGCGAATCCCGCCATGGCGCGCCTGCCCCGGCTGACCGTCCCCGGCCAGGTCCACCACCTGATCCTGCGCGGCAACAACGGCCAGGCCGTCTTCCACGACGACCAGGACCGCGAGCGCCTGCTGCAGCTGCTGCAGGACCATGCCCGCGAATTCGCCATCGCCGTGCACGGCTACGTGCTGATGGACAACCACCTGCAGCTGCTGCTCACACCGGTCGACGACCGGCTGCCGCGCTACATGCAGGCCGTCGGCCGGCGCTACGTGCGTTACTTCAACGACCGCCACGGCCGCAGCGGCACCCTGTGGGAGGGCCGTTACCGCAGCACCGTGATCGATGCCCAGGCCTACCTGCTGCACGCCATGGCGCTGCTCGACCTGAAGCCCGTCGCCGCCGGCCTCGCCCCGCAGCCGGAGGCCTGGCCCTGGTCCAGCCACCGCCACTACATAGGCCGTCTCACCGACCGGCTGGTGACGCCCCACGCCCTTTGCTGGGAACTGGGCAATACCCCCTTCGCCCGCGAACTGGCCTATGCCGAACTGGTGCATGCGGGTGTGCCGGGGGAGGTGCAGGCGCAGCTTCAAGGGGCCACCCTGGGCGGATGGGCACTGGGCGGGTCGGAATTCCTGGGGCAGCTCACGAAAACCACCGACCGCCGGCTGACGCCGGGCAATGCCGGACGACCATCGCCCAAACGCGAAAAACCAGGCGCGTAAGAAATTTCAGTTGAAATTCATGGCCTTGCGGGCGAATTTAATATGTCCCCAATTATTTAACCAACTGAACTTATCGGAAATTAATAGTGTTCTGACCCCAATTTAAAGTTCTTGGCACCCTTGTTGCTGTGTCCTATGCTCGCCATCCCACGCGCATTCTTCGAAGGAGCACGCCCATGACGACGGCTGCCGAGATCCAGCATCTCCAACAAAACGGTCTGTATTCCCCTGCCGACGAACACGATGCCTGCGGCGTCGGTTTCGTGGCCCACATCAAGGGCGAGAAGCGTCACGACATCGTGACCCAGGCGCTGAAGATCCTGGAGAACATCGACCACCGCGGCGCCGTCGGTGCCGACAAGCTGATGGGCGACGGCGCCGGCATCCTGATCCAGCTGCCCGACCTGCTCTACCGCGAAGAAATGGCCAAGCAGGGCGTCACCCTGCCGCCGCCCGGCGAATACGGTGTGGGCATGATCTTCCTCCCCAAGGAGCACGCTTCCCGCCTGGCTTGCGAGCAGGAGATGGAGCGCGCGGTCAAGGCCGAAGGCCAGGTGCTGCTGGGCTGGCGCGACGTGCCGGTCAACCGCGACATGCCGATGTCGCCCCAGGTGCGCAAGAAGGAGCCGATCATCCGCCAGGTGTTCATCGGCCGCGGCGCCGACGTCATCGTGCAGGACGCCCTGGAACGCAAGCTCTACGTCATCCGCAAGACGGCCAGCGCCAACATCCAGGGCCTGAAGCTCAAGCACAGCAAGGAATACTACGTTCCCAGCATGTCCAGCCGCACCGTGGTCTACAAGGGCCTGCTGCTGGCCGACCAGGTGGGCACCTATTTCTACGACCTGCAAGACGAGCGCTGCGTCTCCGCCCTGGGCCTGGTGCACCAGCGCTTCTCCACCAACACCTTCCCCGAGTGGCCGCTGGCCCACCCCTACCGCTATGTCGCCCACAACGGCGAGATCAACACGGTCAAGGGCAACTACAACTGGATGAAGGCGCGCGAGGGCGTGATGTCCTCCCCGGTGCTGGGCGAGGACCTGAAGAAGCTCTACCCGATCAGCTTCGCCGGCCAGTCCGACACCGCCACCTTCGACAACTGCCTCGAACTGCTCACCATGGCCGGCTACCCGCTGAGCCAGGCGGTGATGATGATGATTCCCGAGCCCTGGGAGCAGCACACCACCATGGACGGCCGCCGCAAGGCCTTCTACGAGTACCACGCCGCCATGATGGAGCCCTGGGACGGCCCGGCCTCCATCGTCTTCACCGACGGCCGCCAGATCGGCGCCACGCTCGACCGCAACGGCCTGCGCCCCTCGCGCTACTGCGTGACCGACGACGACCTGGTCATCATGGCCTCCGAGACCGGCGTGCTGCCCATCCCCGAGAACCGCATCGTGCGCAAGTGGCGCCTGCAGCCCGGCAAGATGTTCCTGATCGACCTCGACCAGGGCCGCATGATCGACGACGAGGAACTCAAGGCCAACCTGGCCTCGAGCAAGCCCTACAAGCAGTGGATCGAGAACCTGCGCATCAAGCTCGACGACGTGGAAGGCAGCGGCGACGCGCCCGCCTCCGACGTGGCCCTGCTCGACCGCCAGCAGGCCTTCGGCTTCACCCAGGAAGACATCAAGTTCCTGATCCAGCCCATGGCCAGGAACGGCGAAGAGGGCATAGGCTCCATGGGCAACGACAGCCCGCTGGCCGTGCTGTCCTCCAAGGACAAGCCGCTCTACAACTACTTCAAGCAGCTCTTCGCCCAGGTCACCAACCCGCCGATCGACCCGATCCGCGAGGCCATCGTGATGTCGCTGGTCAGCTTCGTGGGCCCCAAGCCCAACCTGCTGGACATCAACCAGGTCAATCCTCCGATGCGGCTGGAAGTCAGCCAGCCCATCCTGGATTTCAACGACATGGCCAAGCTGCGTGAGATCGAGAAGTTCACGCAGGGCAAGTTCCGCAGCGCCACGCTCGACATCACCTACCCCTTCGCCTGGGGCCGCGAGGGCGTGGAAGCCAAGCTGGCATCGCTGTGCGCCGAAGCCGTCGATGCGATCAAGGGCGGCCACAACATCCTGATCATCAGCGACCGCGCGGTCGGCCCGGACCAGGTCGCCATCCCCGCGCTGCTGGCCCTGTCGGCCATCCACCAGCACCTGGTGCGCGAAGGCCGCCGCACCACGGTCGGCCTGGTGGTGGAGACCGGCTCCGCCCGCGAGGTGCACCACTTCGCCGTGCTGGCCGGCTACGGCGCCGAGGCCGTCCATCCCTACCTGGCGATGGAAACCCTGGCCCAGCTGCACAAGGACATGCCTTCGGACCTGTCCGCCGACAAGGCCATCTACAACTACGTCAAGGCGATCGGCAAGGGCCTGTCGAAGATCATGTCCAAGATGGGCGTGTCGACCTACATGAGCTACTGCGGCGCCCAGCTGTTCGAAGCCATCGGCCTGAACACCGACACCATAGGCAAGTACTTCACCGGCACCGCCAGCCGCGTCGAGGGCATCGGCGTCTTCGAGATCGCCGAAGAGGCCCTGCGCATGCACAAGGCCGCCTTCGGCGACGACCCGGTGCTGGCCGGCATGCTGGACGCCGGCGGCGAATACGCCTGGCGCAGCCGCGGCGAGGAGCACATGTGGTCGCCCGACGCGATCGCCAAGCTGCAGCACAGCGCCCGCGCCAACAACTGGAACACCTACAAGGAATACGCCCAGATCATCAACGACCAGAGCCGCCGCCACATGACGCTGCGCGGCCTGTTCGAGTTCAAGATCGATCCGGCCAAGGCCATTCCCGTCGACGAAGTCGAACCCGCCAAGGAGATCGTCAAGCGTTTCGCCACCGGCGCCATGTCCATGGGCTCGATCTCCACCGAGGCCCACGCGACGCTCGCCATCGCCATGAACCGCATCGGCGGCAAGAGCAACACCGGCGAAGGCGGCGAGGACGCCAATCGCTATCGCAATGAATTGAAGGGCATCCCGGTCAAGGTCGGCGACACCCTGAAGAGCGTGATCGGCGAAGCCAACGTCGAGGTCGACATGGCGCTGGAAGCCGGCGATTCGCTGCGCTCGCGCATCAAGCAGGTGGCCTCGGGCCGTTTCGGCGTCACCGCCGAATACCTGTCGTCGGCCGACCAGATCCAGATCAAGATGGCCCAGGGCGCCAAGCCGGGCGAGGGCGGCCAGCTGCCTGGCGGCAAGGTCTCGGAATACATTGGCAAGCTGCGCCACTCGGTGCCGGGCGTGGGCCTGATCAGCCCGCCGCCGCACCACGACATCTATTCGATCGAGGACCTGGCCCAGCTGATCCACGACCTGAAGAACGTCGCGCCGCATGCCGGCATCAGCGTCAAGCTGGTGTCTGAAGTGGGCGTGGGCACCATCGCCGCGGGCGTGGCCAAGTGCAAGAGCGACCATGTGGTGATCGCCGGCCACGACGGCGGCACCGGTGCATCGCCCTGGTCGTCCATCAAGCATGCCGGTTCGCCCTGGGAAATCGGCCTGGCCGAAACCCAGCAGACCCTGGTGCTCAACCGCCTGCGCAGCCGCATCCGGGTGCAGGCCGACGGCCAGATGAAGACCGGCCGCGACGTCGCCATCGGCGCGCTGCTGGGCGCCGACGAGTTCGGCTTCGCCACCGCGCCGCTGGTGGTCGAGGGCTGCATCATGATGCGCAAGTGCCACCTCAACACCTGCCCGGTGGGTGTGGCCACGCAGGACCCGGTGCTGCGCAAGAAGTTCTCCGGCAAGCCCGAGCATGTCGTCAACTTCTTCTTCTTCATCGCCGAGGAAGTGCGCCAGATCATGGCCCAGCTGGGCATCCGCAAGTTCGACGAGCTGATCGGCCGTGTCGACCTGCTCGATACCCGCAAGGGCATCGCCCACTGGAAGGCCCGCGGCCTGGACTTCGGCCGCCTGTTCGCCGAGCCGCAGGTGCCGGCCGAGGTGGGCAAGTACCACACCGAATTCCAGGACCACGGCCTGGACAAGGCGCTGGACAACCTGCTGATCGAGCGCTCCAAACCCGCCATCGAACGCGGCGAGCGGGTGCACTTCATGGAGCACACCCGCAACGTCAACCGCACCGTGGGCGCCATGCTCTCCGGCGCGGTCACCAAGGTGCATCCCGAAGGCCTGCCGGACGACACCATCCGCATCCAGCTCGAAGGCACGGGCGGCCAGTCCTTCGGCGCCTTCCTGACCAACGGCATCACGCTCTATCTCATCGGCGACGCCAACGACTACACCGGCAAGGGCCTGTCGGGCGGCCGAGTGGTGGTGCGGCCCAGCCTGGACTTCCGCGGCGAGGCCGCGAAGAACATCATCGTGGGCAACACGGTGATGTACGGCGCCACCTCGGGCGAGTCCTACTTCGCGGGCGTGGCCGGCGAACGCTTCGCGGTGCGCCTGTCGGGCGCCACCACGGTGGTCGAGGGCACGGGTGACCATGGCTGCGAATACATGACCGGCGGCACCGTCGCCGTGCTGGGCCAGACCGGCCGCAACTTCGCGGCCGGCATGTCCGGCGGCATCGCCTATGTGTACGACGAGGACGGCCAGTTCGCCTCGCGCTGCAACCTGTCCATGGTCACGCTGGAGAAGGTCGTCAGCTCGGCCGAACAGGCCGCCGGCGTGCACGAAAGCATCTGGCACCAGGGCGAGACCGACGAGGCCACGCTGCGCAAGCTGCTGGAACAGCACAACCGCTGGACCGGCAGCAAGCGCGCCCGCGACCTGCTCGACCACTGGGCCGTGGCCCGCACCAAATTCGTGAAGGTGTTCCCGACCGAATACAAGCGCGCGCTCGCCGAGATGTACGAACGCAAGGTGCAGGCCGACCCCGCCACGCCGGCCGTGCCTTCCGCCGGGGCTTCGAAGCGCGAAGCCGTCCCCGCCAAGTAAAGAACAAAAAGCAGGACACCACGATCATGGGAAAAGTCACCGGCTTCATGGAATTCGAACGGCTTGAAGAGGGCTACAAGCCCGTCAACGAGCGTCTGAAGCACTACAAGGAATTCGTCGTCGGCCTCGATGCCGAACAGGCCAAGATTCAGGGCGCGCGCTGCATGGACTGCGGCACGCCCTTCTGCAACAACGGCTGCCCGGTCAACAACATCATTCCGGACTTCAACGACCTGGTCTACCAGAACGACTGGAAGAGCGCCTGGGCGACGCTGGACTCCACCAACAACTTCCCCGAGTTCACCGGCCGCATCTGCCCCGCGCCCTGCGAGGCGGCCTGCGTGCTCAACGTGAACGACGACGCGGTGGGCATCAAGTCGATCGAGCACGCCATCATCGACCGCGCCTGGACCGAAGGCTGGGTGGCCCCGCGTCCGGCCAAGCACAAGACCGGCAAGAGGGTGGCGGTGGTCGGCTCCGGCCCCGCCGGCCTGGCCGCGGCCCAGCAGCTGGCGCGCGCCGGCCATGACGTGACCTTGTTCGAGAAGAACGACCGTGTCGGCGGCCTGCTGCGCTACGGTATTCCCGACTTCAAGATGGAGAAGAGCCACATCGACCGCCGCGTCGAGCAGATGAAGGCCGAGGGTGTGGTCTTCCGAACCGGCGTGGTCGTCGGCTCCGCCAAGGACGCGCTGGGCAAGGGCTCCAAGGTGACCAACTTCGCCAAGGAAACCGTTTCGCCCGAACAGCTCAAGGCCGACTTCGACGCGGTGCTGCTGACCATAGGCTCCGAAACCTCGCGCGATCTGCCGGTGGCCGGCCGCGAGCTGGACGGCATCCATTTCGCGATGGAATTCCTGCCCCAGCAGAACAAGGTCAACGCCGGCGACAAGCTGAAGAACCAGCTGCGCGCCGAGGGCAAGAACGTCATCGTCATCGGCGGCGGCGACACCGGCAGCGACTGCGTGGGCACCAGCAATCGCCACGGCGCGGTCAGCGTCACCCAGTTCGAGCTGATGCCCCAGCCGCCGGAAGTGGAGAACCGGCCGATGACCTGGCCCTACTGGCCGATCAAGCTGCGCACCAGCTCCAGCCACGAAGAGGGCTGCGAGCGCGAGTTCGCCATCTCCACCAAGGAGTTCATTGGCGAGGGCGGCAAGGTGACCGGCCTGAAGACGGTGCGCATCGAGATGAAGGACGGCAAGCTGGTGGAAGTGGCCGGCTCCGAGCAGGTCCTGAAGGCCGACCTGGTGCTGCTGGCCATGGGCTTCGTCGCCCCGGTGGCGCCGGTGCTGGAAGCCTTCGGCATCGACAAGGACGCCCGCGGCAACGCCAAGGCCACCACCGACTTCGACAAGGGCTACGCCACCAACGTGCCCAAGGTGTTCGCCGCGGGCGACGTGCGCCGCGGCCAGTCGCTGGTGGTGTGGGCGATCCGCGAGGGCCGGCAGGCCGCGCGCTCGGTCGACGAGTTCCTGATGGGATACAGCGACCTGCCTCGCTAGCACAAGCGCGCTGCAGTGGGGTATTCAGGGGTTACGCCGATCCCTTATCATCCCCAATCCCAAGCCGGGCCTTCGTCCGGCTTTTTCTTTGCATGGATCCCACCGCGCCCGCATCGCCCCCTTCTCCTGACCCCGCCGGCACCGACAACCTGGTCGTGCTGCGCGAGGTCAGCTTCGGCTATGGCCAGCGCAAGGTGCTCGACGGCGTGACCCTGGCCGTGCCGCGCGGCAAGGTCACGGCGCTGATGGGCGCCTCCGGCGGCGGCAAGACCACGGTGCTGCGCCTGATCGGCGGCCAGGCACGGGCCCAGTCCGGCCAGGTGCTGTTCGACGGCAAGGACGTGGGCGCGATGGATTCGAAGGATCTCTTCGCCGCGCGCCGCCGCATGGGCATGCTGTTCCAGTTCGGCGCCCTGTTCACCGACCTGAACGTGTTCGAGAACGTGGCCTTCCCGCTGCGCGAGCACACCGACCTCTCCGACGCGCTGATCCGCGACATCGTGCTGATGAAGCTCGACGCGGTCGGCCTGCGCGGCGCGCGCAACTTGAGCACCAGCGAGATCTCCGGCGGCATGGCACGCCGGGTGGCGATGGCGCGTGCCATCGCGCTCGATCCGGAGCTGGTGCTCTACGACGAGCCCTTCGCCGGCCTGGACCCGATTTCGCTGGGCATCTCCGCCCGCCTGATCCGCCAGTTGAACGACGCCATGGGCCTGACCAGCATCGTCGTCTCGCACGACGTGGACGAGACCCTGGGCATCGCCGACCACGTGGTGGTGCTGGCCAACGGCAGCATCGCGCAGCAGGGCACGCCCGATTCGATCCGCCACAGCACCGATCCCCTGGTGCACCAGTTCGTGCATGCCGAGCCCGACGGGCCGGTGCGTTTCCACTATCCCGGCGTCAGCGCCGAGGCCGACTTCGGTCCGCCCACCCATGGAAGGAAGGCGCCATGAGGTGGTGGCATCCCGCCGACGTAGGCGCCGCCACCCGCGGCTGGCTGGCCGGCCTGGGCGCGGCCGCGCGGCTGTTCTTCCGGCTGATCATGCTGGCCGGCCCCACGCTGCGGCGCTTCCGCCTGGTGGGCGAGCAACTGCATTTCCTGGGCAACTATTCGCTGGCGATCATCGCGGTCTCCGGCCTCTTCGTCGGTTTCGTGCTGGGCCTGCAGGGCTACTACACGCTGCAGCGCTACGGCGCCTCGAGCGCGCTCGGCCTGCTGGTGGCGCTGTCGCTGGTGCGCGAGTTGGGGCCGGTAGTCTCGGCGCTGCTCTTCGCCGGCCGTGCCGGCACCTCGCTCACCGCCGAGATCGGCCTGATGCGCGCCGGCGAGCAGATCACCGCGATGGAGATGATGGCCATCGACCCGGTGCGCCGCATCCTCGCACCCCGCTTCTGGGCCGGCGTGATCGCGCTGCCGCTGCTGTCGGCGGTGTTCAGCGCGGTCGGCATCCTGGGCGGCTGGGTCGTCGGCGTGGTGCTGATCGGCGTGGACGAGGGCTCCTTCTGGGGCCAGATGCAGGGCGGCGTGGATGTGCTGGCCGACGTGGGCAACGGCGTGGTCAAGAGCATCGTGTTCGCGCTGACCGTGACCTTCGTCGCGCTGCTGCAGGGCTATTCGGCCAAGCCCACGCCCGAAGGCGTGTCGCGGGCCACCACACGTACCGTGGTCGTGGCATCGCTGGCGGTGCTGGGCCTGGACTTCCTGCTGACCGCGATGATGTTCAGCCTGTAGGCATGGGCCGGGGCTGCATCTTGAAACTTGCCGATTGACGCAAGGGAGATATTCGGAAAATGGAAAAATCCAAAAGCGACGTATGGGTCGGCATCTTTGTGCTGCTGGGCGCGGCCGCGCTGCTGTTCCTGGCGCTGCAGTCGGCCAACCTGCTGCGGCTGAGCTTCCAGCCCACCTACCGGGTGACGGCGCGCTTCGACAACATCGGCGGGCTCAAGGCCCAGTCGGCGGTCAAGAGCGCCGGCGTGGTGGTGGGCCGGGTCGAGTCGATCAACTTCGACGACAAGAACTACCAGGCCTCGGTGGTGCTGTCCCTGCAGGACCGCTATGTGTTCCCCAAGGACAGCTCCCTCAAGATCCTGACCAGCGGCCTGCTGGGCGAGCAATACATCGGCGTGGAAGCCGGTGCCGATGAAAAGAACCTGGCGGCGGGCGACGTCATCACGACCACCCAGTCGGCGGTCGTGCTGGAGAACCTGATCAGCCAGTTCCTCTACAACAAGGCTGCCGACGGCCCGACGCCGGCGGCAGGTGCCAAGAAATGAACGAAACACAAATCTCCCGCTTCTACCGGGCCGTGCCCGTGCGCCTGCTGGCGGCCGTGGCCGCCGCCCTGGTGCTGGCCGGCTGCGCCACCGGGCCCGAGCGCAACCCGCGCGACCCCTTCGAGCCCTTCAACCGCAGCGTCTACAAGTTCAACGACACGGTCGACCGCGCGGTGTTGAAGCCTGTGGCCACCGTCTACCGCGACGTGACACCTTCGCCGGTGCGCACCGGGGTGGGCAACTTCTTCCGCAACCTGACCGAGCCATGGTCGCTGGTCAACAACCTGCTGCAGGGCCGCATCCAGGATGCGGGCGAGACCTGGATCCGCTTCGCGGTCAACACCGTGTTCGGCATCGGCGGCCTGATCGACATCGCCGGTGAAGCCAATATCGACCGCCACAAGCAGGACTTCGGCCAGACGCTCGCCTTCTACGGCGTGCCCACCGGCCCCTACCTGATCCTGCCGCTGCTCGGCCCCTCGACCGTGCGCGACACCGCCGCGCTGCCGGTGGACCTGCAGGGCAACCTGCTGTCCCAGGTGGACGACGTGGCCGTGCGCAATTCGCTCTACGCCCTGCGTGTGGTGGACACCCGCGCCAGCCTGCTGCGGGTGAGTTCGGTGCTCGACGGCGCCGCGCTCGACCAGTACAGCTTCACCCGCGACGCCTTCCTGCAGCTGCGCCGCAACCAGCGCAAGGACACCACCGAGAACGACGGCGATCTCGACGACGCCGCCGAAGCTGGCGTGGAGAGCGGACCGGGCGCCGCCGCCGCCATCGGCAAGTAAGCCCAGGGGCGCCGGGTTGCAGGCAGTTGCAAGTCCGGCGTCACCATGCGGAACATGCATGCGATGCTGCGTTCGAACCGCATCCGCGCCGTGGCGGCCATCCTGGCGCCACCGCAAGACCAAGGAGTACACCCAATGCAGATGAACCGACGTTTCCTCACCCGCGCAATCTGCGGCCTCGCCGCCGCCGCCAGCCTGGCCCTGCCGCTGTCCGTGTTCGCCGCCGACGAAGCCCCGGACGCGATGATCAAGCGCCTGTCCGAAGAAACCCTGGGCGCGATCAAGGCCGACGCCTCCCTGCGCAACGGCGACCTGAACAAGGTGATGGCCCTGGTCGACACCAAGATCATGCCCAACCTGGACTTCCGCCGCATGACCGCCGCCGCCGTCGGTCCGCAGTGGCGCCAGGCATCGCCCGAACAGCAGCAGAAGCTGCAGGACGAGTTCAAGAAGCTGCTGGTGCGCACCTATGCCGGCGCCCTGTCGCAGGTCAGCGACCAGTCCGTCAACATCAAGCCCCTGCGTGCCGATCCCGCCGACAAGGAAGTCGTCGTGCGCACCGAGGTCACCGGCCGCGGCGACCCGATCCAGCTCGACTACCGCCTGGAAAAGACCCCCGGCGACGGCGCCGGCTGGAAGATCTACAACCTGAACGTCCTCGGCGTGTGGCTGGTGGAAACCTACCGCAGCCAGTTCGCGCAGGAGATCAACTCCAAGGGCATCGACGGCCTGATCGCCGCGCTGTCCTCGCGCAACACCGCCAACCAGGCGGGCAAGAAGAGCTGATCGCCATGGCCGAAACCGCCGCGGCGGCGCCGCACTCCACCTTCGGCGAAATAGCCCAGGTCCTGGTGCTGCCCGGCGAACTCACCCATGCCCAGGCCCAGACCTGCCTGCGCATGCTCACCCAGGGCCTGGGACGCGGCCAGGAGCCGGTGGTGGCCGATGCCTCCGCCCTGGTGCGTTTCGACTCCTCCGCGCTGGCCGTGCTGCTGGCCTGCCGCCGCGAGGTGCTGTCCCTGGGCCGCAGCTTCGTGGTGCGCGGCCTGCATCCGCGCCTGTCCGGCCTGGCCGCGCTCTACGGCGTCGCGGCCCTGCTGCCCGCGGGCTGAGCCCATCGCGCCCCCGCAGGGCGCCGATACCCCTTCGCCCGGCGGCCGCGGGCCGACCACTTAGAATCCCCCGCTCCCCATGGCCGCCATCTCCTTCCAGTCCGTCTCCAAGCGCTACGCCAGCGCGCGCGGCACCCTCCAGGCGCTCGACAACGTCAGCTTCGACATCGAGCCCGGCGAATTCTTCGGCCTGCTCGGGCCGAACGGCGCGGGCAAGACCACGCTCATCAGCATCCTCGCCGGCCTGGCCAAGGCCACCGGCGGCCGGGTGCTGGTGGATGGGCACGATGTGCTGGCCGACTACGCCATCGCCCGCCGGCGCCTGGGCATCGTGCCGCAGGAACTGGTGTTCGACCCCTTCTTCAATGTGCGCGAAACCCTGCGCATCCAGTCCGGCTACTTCGGCGTGAAGAACAACGAGGCCTGGATCGACGAGCTGCTCGAAAACCTGGGCCTGGCCGACAAGGCCACCGCCAACATGCGCCAGCTCTCCGGCGGCATGAAGCGCCGGGTGCTGGTGGCGCAGGCCCTGGTGCACCGCCCGCCGATCATCGTGCTGGACGAGCCCACCGCCGGCGTGGACGTGGAACTGCGCCAGACGCTCTGGCAGTTCGTCGCCCGCCTGAACCGCGAAGGCCACACGGTGCTGCTGACCACCCACTACCTGGAAGAAGCCGAGGCGCTGTGCAACCGCATCGCCATGCTCAAGAAAGGCCAACTGGTGGCCCTCAACCGCACCAGCGACCTGCTGCGCCTGGCCACCGGCAACGTGCTGCGCTTCAAGGTCGACGGCGAACTGCCGCCCGAACTCGCCGCCCAGGCCCGCATCACCGGCCGCATCGTGCAGCTGCCCGCGCCGGGCGCGCTGCAGATCGAGCAGTACCTCGCGGCCGTGCGCACCGCCGGCCTTACCGTCGAGGATGTGGAGATCCGCAAGGCCGACCTGGAGGATGTGTTCCTGCAGGTCATGTCGGCCGATGAAAGCAGCGGCGGCAACCGCTGGCAGGTGCCCGTATGAACCTCGATATCACCGGCTGGCAGACGCTCTTCTACAAGGAAGTGCTGCGTTTCTGGAAGGTCGGCTTCCAGACCCTGGGCGCGCCCATCCTGACCGCCGTCCTCTACCTGCTGATCTTCGGCCACGCGCTGGGCACGCATGTCACCGTCTACGGCTCCGTTCCCTACACCGCCTTCCTGGTGCCCGGCCTGGTGATGATGAGCGTGCTGCAGAACGCCTTCGCCAACAGCTCTTCCTCGCTGATCCAGAGCAAGGTCATGGGCAGCCTGGTCTTCGTGCTGCTGACACCGCTGAGCCCGCTGGCCATGTTCCTGGCCTATGTCGGCTCCTCGCTGGTGCGCGGCGTGGTGGTGGGGCTGGGGGTGTTCGTCGTCACGGCGGTCTTCTTCGTGCGGCCGGACTTCGCGGCGCCGGTGTGGATCGTGGTGTTCCTGGTGCTGGCCGCGGCCCTCATGGGCACGCTGGGCCTGATCGCCGGGCTGTGGTCGGAAAAGTTCGACCAGATGGCCCTGTTCCAGAATTTCCTGGTCATGCCCATGACCTTCCTGGCCGGCGTCTTCTACTCGATCCACTCGCTGCCGCCCTTCTGGCAGGCGGTGAGCCATTTCAACCCGTTCTTCTACATGATCGACGGGTTCCGCCATGGCTTCTTCGGCCACAGCGACGTCTCGCCCTGGGTCAGCCTGGGCGTGGTCGGCGTGGCCTGGCTCGTGACCAGCGCGATCGCCTTGCGTCTGCTGACCACCGGCTACAAGATCCGACATTGAATGGCCCCCGGCTTCGCACTTCGTGTCGGCGCCACCCCCCGAGGGGGAGGCGCGGCCGCCTTGGGGCGGCCCGGCGGCGGCCGCCTGTGCTTGCCTTTGCGCTGAATAACTGAAATTCCAACATGACCGCCGAAGAACTGCGTTCGATCATTTCCGCCGGCCTGCCCTGCGAACACCTCGCCGTCGAAGGCGACGGTGCGCACTGGTACGCCACCATCGTCTCCGAGGGCTTCGCCGGCCTGCGGCCGATCCAGCGCCACCAGCGCGTCTATGCCACGCTCGGCGAACGCATCCAGACCAACGAGGTGCACGCCCTGTCGATGAAGACCTTCACGCCCGCCGAATGGCTGGCCCAGGGCGGAGACGCATGATGGACAAGCTCCTGATCCGCGGCGGCCGCATGCTCCAGGGCGAGCTGACCGTGTCCGGCGCCAAGAACGCCGCCCTGCCCGAACTCTGCGCCGCCCTGCTGACCGAAGATCCGGTGGTGCTGCACAACGTGCCGCGCCTGCAGGATGTCTCCACCATGCTCAAGCTGGTGCGCAACATGGGCGTGTCGGCCGAGCGGGAGGAGGGCGGCTCCACCGTGCGGCTGAACGCCGGTTCGCTCGACAAGCCCGAAGCCCCCTACGACCTGGTCAAGACCATGCGGGCCTCGGTGCTGGCCCTGGGCCCGCTGCTGGCGCGCTTCGGCCGCGCCACCGTCTCGCTGCCCGGCGGCTGCGCCATCGGCTCGCGGCCGGTGGACCAGCACATCAAGGGCCTGCAGGCCATGGGCGCCGAGATCAAGGTCGAGCACGGCTACATGATCGCCACCCTGCCCGAAGGCCGCACCCGGCTGCAGGGCGCGCGCATCAGC
Source organism: Xylophilus rhododendri (assembly GCF_009906855.1). Taxonomy (NCBI): domain Bacteria; kingdom Pseudomonadati; phylum Pseudomonadota; class Betaproteobacteria; order Burkholderiales; genus Xylophilus; species Xylophilus rhododendri. The sequence goes on along the minus strand of NZ_CP047650.1, from coordinate 2,053,967 downwards.
ACCGACATGGTCACCGTCACCGGCACCGAGAACTTCCTGATGGCCGCCGCGCTGGCCGAAGGCGAGACGGTGCTGGAGAACGCCGCCCAGGAGCCCGAGATCGGCGACCTGGCCGAAATGCTCATCAAGATGGGCGCGAAGATCCAGGGCCACGGCACCAGCCACATCACCATCCAGGGCGTGGAAAAACTCCACGGCTGCGAACACACCGTGGTGGCCGACCGCATTGAGGCCGGCACCTTTTTGTGCGCCGTCTCGGCCACCGGCGGCGACGTGCTGCTGCGCCAGGCCCGGGCCGACCATCTCGAAGCCGTGATCGACAAGCTGCGCGACGCGGGTGTCGATGTGGTGGCCGAAGAGGGCGGCGTGCGAGTGCGCTCGGCCGGCCCGGCCCATGGCCGCCTGAATGCCCAGAGCTTCAGCACCACCGAGTACCCGGGTTTCCCGACCGACATGCAGGCACAGTTCATGGCGCTCAACGCCGTGTCGCAGGGCGCCTCGATGGCAACCGAGACCATCTTCGAGAACCGCTTCATGCATGTGAACGAGCTGGTGCGCCTGGGTGCGGACATCCGCATCGAAGGCCGTGTCGCCATGGTCGAGGGCGTGAAGCAGCTCTCCGGCGCCACCGTGATGGCGACCGACCTGCGCGCCTCTGCCAGCCTGGTCATCGCCGGCCTGGTGGCCGAGGGCGAGACGGTGGTCGACCGCATCTACCACCTGGACCGCGGCTACGACCGCATGGAAGAAAAGCTGCGCGCCATCGGCGCCGACATCGAAAGGCTCGTGCCGTGATCACACTTGCCTTGTCCAAGGGCCGCATCTTCGAGGAGACCCTGCCGCTGCTGGCCGCCGCCGGCATCGAAGTGCTGGAGGACCCGGAAAAGTCGCGCAAGCTGATCCTGCCGACCAGCCGCCCCGAAGTGCGGGTGGTGCTGGTGCGCGCCAGCGACGTGCCGACCTATGTCGAATACGGCGGCGCCGACCTGGGCGTGACCGGCCTGGACACCCTGCTCGAACACAATATGGAGCACCCCGGCGGTGCCTCCCTGGTGCAGCCGCTGGACCTGCGCATCGCCAAATGCCGCGTCAGTGTCGCCGTGCGCAGCGACTTCGACTACGCCCATGCCGTGCGCCAGGGCAGCCGCCTGAAGGTGGCCACCAAGTACGTCGGCATCGCCCGGGAATTCTTCGCCACCAAGGGTGTGCACGTGGACCTGATCAAGCTCTACGGCAGCATGGAGCTGGCGCCGCTGACGGGCCTGGCCGATGCCATCGTCGACCTGGTCTCCACCGGCAACACCCTGAAGGCCAACCATCTCGTCGAGGTGGAACGCATCATGGACATCAGCTCCCGCCTGGTCGTCAACCCGGCCGCACTCAAGCTCAAGCGCGAACCCATCCGCCAGATCATCGACGCCTTCGCGTCCGCCATCCGTCCCGACTGAAGAAAGCCATGGAACTCCTCGCCCGACCTGCCCGCCTGTCCTGTGCCGACGCCGATTTCGAGCGCGCATTCAAGGCACGGCTGCATTGGTCGGCCGATACCGATGCGGCGATCGAGCAGCGGGTGGCCGACATCCTGGCCGACGTGCAGTCGCGCGGCGATGCGGCGGTGCTCGAATACACCGCGCGTTTCGACGGCCTGCAGGCGGCCAGCCTCGCCGAACTGGAGATCACCCAGGACGAACTGAAGGCCGCCTTCGACTCTTTGCCCGAAGTGCAGCGCCACGCCCTGCAGACGGCCGCCGCCCGGGTGCGCAGCTACCACGAAGCGCAGAAAAAGGCCTCCGGCGAGAGCTGGAGCTACCGCGATGCCGACGGCTCCCTGCTGGGCCAGAAGGTCACGCCGCTGGACCGGGTCGGCATCTATGTGCCGGGCGGCAAGGCGGCCTATCCCTCCTCGGTGCTGATGAACGCCGTGCCGGCCCATGTGGCGGGCGTGCGCGAAATCATCATGGTCGTGCCCACGCCCAAGGGCGAACGCAACGCCCTGGTGCTGGCCGCTGCCCATGTGGCCGGCGTCAGCCGCGCCTTCACCATCGGCGGCGCGCAGGCCGTGGCGGCCCTGGCCTACGGCACGGCGACGGTGCCGGCGGTGGACAAGATCACCGGCCCCGGCAATGCCTACGTGGCCGCGGCCAAGCGCCGGGTGTTCGGCACGGTGGGCATCGACATGATCGCCGGCCCCAGCGAGATCCTGGTGCTGGCCGACGGCAGCACGCCGCCCGACTGGGTGGCCATGGACCTGTTCAGTCAGGCCGAGCACGACGAGCTGGCGCAAAGCATCCTGCTTTGCCCCGACGCCGCCTACATCGAGGCCGTGCAGCAAGCCATCGACCGCCTGCTGCCCGAGATGCCGCGCGCAGAGATCATCGCCAGGAGCCTCAACGGCCGTGGCGCGCTGATCCTCACCCGCAGCATGGAAGAGGCCTGCGAGATCAGCAACCGTATCGCCCCGGAACACCTGGAGATCTCCAGCAATGACCCGCACCGCTGGGAGCCGCTGCTGCGCCACGCCGGTGCCATCTTCCTGGGTGCCTTCACCAGCGAAAGCCTGGGCGACTACTGCGCCGGCCCCAACCACGTGCTGCCGACCAGCGGCACCGCGCGTTTCTCCAGCCCGCTGGGCGTGTACGACTTCCAGAAGCGCAGCAGCATCATCGAAGTCAGCGAGCAGGGCGCCCAGTCGCTGGGCGGCATCGCCGCCACGCTGGCCTATGGCGAAGGCCTGCAGGCCCATGCCCGCGCGGCCGAGATGCGGCTGAAGCCATGACGGCCGCGCTGGCACGCATCCGGCGCGACGTCCAGGGACTGCACGCCTATGCGGTGCAGGACTCGACGGGGCTGGTCAAGCTCGATGCCATGGAGAACCCGCACGGGCTGCCGGCCGCGCTGCAAGCCGAGCTGGGAGCCCGACTGGGCGCCGTCGCGCTCAACCGCTATCCCGGCGACCGCGTGGCCGACCTGCGCGCCGCGCTCACCGCCTACGCGGCGCCGCCGGCCGGCTGGTCGCTGATGCTGGGCAACGGCTCGGACGAACTGATCTCGCTGGTCACCCTGGCCTGCGCGATCCCGCCGTCCGAGACAGCGAACGGCCAGTTGCCCGCCGTACTCGCGCCCGAACCCGGCTTCGTCATGTACGCCTTCAGCGCGAAGCTGCTGGGCCTGCGTTTCGTCGGCGTGCCGCTGCGGCCGGACGACTTCCAGCTCGACGCCGACGCCATGTGCGCCGCCATCGCGAAGGAAAAACCCGCCATCGTCCACCTGGCCTGGCCCAACAACCCCACTGCCGGCCTGTGGGACGAAGCCGCGATGCGCCGGGTGATCGCCGCCGTGGCCGAGCATGGCGGCATCGCGGTGATCGACGAGGCCTACCAGCCCTTCGCCGGTCGCAGCTGGATCGACAGCATCCGCGCCGAGCCGCAGGCCCACGAACACGTGCTGCTGCTGCGCACCCTCAGCAAGTTCGGCCTGGCCGGCGTGCGCATCGGTTACCTCATGGGCCCGGCCGCACTCGTCGCCGAGATCGACAAGCTACGCCCGCCCTACAACATCAGCACCCTCAACGCCGAATGCGCGCTCTTCGCCCTGGAGCATGCGGACGTGTTCGCGGCCCAGGCGGCCGAGGTGATCGCCGAACGCACCCGGCTGCTCGCCGCGCTGCGCGCCCTGCCGGGCGTGACGGCCTGGGACAGCGACGCCAACATGGTGCTGCTGCGCCTGGCGCCGGACGACGCCGGCGCCCTGCGCGCCTTCCAGGCGCTGCGCAGCGCCGGGGTGCTGGTCAAGAACGTTTCTACAATGCACGCTTCGCTCACCGGCTGCCTGCGCCTGACCGTCGGCACGGCCGACGAGAACACGCAGCTGATCGCCGCGCTCAGCGCCTGCCTGCATAAAACCCCATGACCACCGCCCTTTCCGTATCCGCCAGCGCCGACCGCACCGCCGAGGTCAGCCGCAACACCGCCGAGACCCGCATCACCGTGCGCATCAACCTCGACGGCAGCGGCAAGGCCCAGCTCGCCACCGGCATCGGCTTCTTCGACCACATGCTCGACCAGATCGCCCGCCACGGGCTGATCGACCTCGACATCGATTGCCAGGGCGACCTGCACATCGACGGCCACCACACGGTGGAAGACGTAGGCATCACCCTCGGCCAGGCCTTCGCCGTGGCGGTGGGCGACAAACGCGGCATCCGCCGCTACGGCCATGCCTACGTGCCGCTGGACGAGGCCCTGTCGCGGGTGGTGGTCGATTTCTCCGGCCGCCCGGGCCTGCATATGGACGTGAAGTTCAGCAGCGGCATGGTCGGCGCCTTCGACACCCAGCTCACCTGGGAATTCTTCCAGGGCTTCGTCAACCACGCCGGCGTCACCCTGCACATCGACAACCTGAAGGGCGTCAACGCGCACCACCAGGCCGAGACCATCTTCAAGGCCTTCGCCCGCGCCCTGCGCGCGGCGCTGGAGCGCGATCCGCGCGCCGCCGGCGTCATTCCGTCCACCAAGGGTTCGCTCTGAACCGACTTCAAGGAAAGGCCGCTGGCGCGTATCTTGCCGGTGGCCAGGTGACATGACTTCATCCAAGACCGTCGCCGTGGTCGATTACGGCATGGGCAACCTGCGCTCGGTGTCGCAGGCGGTGCAGCACGCCGCTCTGGGCACCGGCTGGAACGTCGTGGTGACGGCCGAGCCCGAAACCGTGCGCGCCGCCGACCGCGTGGTGCTGCCCGGCCAGGGCGCCATGCCCGATTGCATGCGTGAGCTGGCCGATTCCGGCCTGCGTGCCTCGGTGTTGGAAGCCGCAGCGCAGAAGCCGCTGTTCGGCGTCTGCGTGGGCATGCAGATGCTGCTCGATCGCAGCGCCGAAGGCCCGACCGACGGCCTGGCGCTGATCCCCGGCGAGGTCGTCAAGTTCGACCTGGCCGGCCGGCTGCAGCCCGACGGCAGCCGCTTCAAGGTGCCGCAGATGGGCTGGAACCAGGTGTTCCAGATGCCTTTCGGCGACGCCGCGCGGCATCCCGTCTGGGCCGGCGTGCCCGATGGCGCCTGGTTCTATTTCGTGCACAGCTTCTACGCCCGCCCCGCCGAGAGCCGCTACAGCGCGGGCGAGGCGGACTACGGCGCACGCTTTACCGCAGCCGTTGCACGCGATAACATTTTTGCGACCCAATTCCACCCGGAGAAGAGCGCCGATCATGGCCTGGCGCTCTACCGCAACTTCCTCTCCTGGAACCCCTGACCGGGGGCCTTCCTCCAGTCTCCCCTTCCATCTGCTGCAGACGGCACCATGCTTCTCATCCCCGCCATCGATCTCAAAGACGGTCACTGCGTGCGCCTCAAGCAAGGCGACATGGACCAATCCACCACCTTCGGCGAAGACCCGGCCGCCATGGCGCGCAAATGGGTGGAGGCCGGCGCACGCCGCCTGCACCTGGTGGATCTGAACGGCGCCTTCGCCGGCAAGCCGCAGAACGCGGCCGCCATCCGTTCCATCCTGCGTGAGGTGGGCTCGGAGATCCCGGTGCAGCTCGGCGGCGGCATCCGCGACCTGGACACCATCGAGAAATACATCGACGCCGGCCTGCGCTACGTGATCATCGGCACCGCCGCAGTGAAGAACCCGGGTTTCCTGAAGGACGCCTGCAGCGCCTTCGGCGGCCACATCATCGTGGGCCTGGACGCCAAGGACGGCAAGGTCGCCACCGACGGCTGGAGCAAGCTCACCGGCCACGAGGTCGTGGACATCGCCAAGAAGTTCGAGGACTGGGGCGTGGAATCCATCATCTACACCGACATCGGCCGCGACGGCATGCTCTCGGGCATCAACATCGACGCCACCGTCAAGCTGGCGCAGGCGCTGACGATCCCGGTGATCGCCTCGGGCGGCCTGTCGAACATGCAGGACATCGAGCAGCTCTGCGCGGTGGAGTCCGAAGGCGTCGAAGGCGTGATCTGCGGCCGGGCGATCTACTCGGGCGACCTCGATTTTTCCGCGGCGCAGGTTCGCGCCGACGAACTGGCGGTCTGAGACCGGCGAACATGGCGTCCAGCAACATCACCTTCCACGGCCAGCCCGCCATCGAGCTGAGCCTGCCCGAGGGCGACCGCGCCATCGTGGCGCTGCACGGCGCGCAGGTGCTGTCCTGGACACCGGCCGGCGGACCCGAGCGGCTCTATCTCAGCCCCGAAGCCCTGTTCGACGGCCAGGCCGCGATCCGCGGCGGCGTGCCGGTGTGCTGGCCGCAGTTCAACGAACGCGGCCCACTGCCCAAGCACGGCTTCGTGCGCAACCTGGCCTGGAGCCCGGTGCCCGAGGCCGGCGACGACCATACCGTGGTGCTGGCCCTGCGCGACAGCGAAGCCACCCGCGCGATGTGGCCGCATGCCTTCAATGCCCGCATCGAGGTGGGCCTGGCGCCGCAGTCGCTCACCATCGGCCTGATGGTGGAGAACACCGGCCGCGAGGCCTTCGCGTTCACCATGGCGCTGCACACTTATCTGCGCATCGACGACATCGATGCGGTGCGCCTGCACGGCCTGGGCGGCCTGCCTTACTGGGACGCCGTCACCGACACCCATCCCGCGCCGCTGCCATCCGGCGCCGCGCTGGCCATCCAGGGCCAGACCGACCGTGTCTACGAAGCCGCGCCCGCGCCGCTGACCCTGGCCGACGGCCTGGGCCGGCTGTCCATCGCGCAGGACCCGGTCTACGCCCAGACCACCGTCTGGAACCCCGGCGCCGAACTCTGCGCCAAGCTCGCCCAGATGCCGGCCGACGGCTACCGCCAGATGCTGTGCGTGGAGGCCGCCGTGGTCGACACGCCGGTGCGCGTGGCGCCCGGCGAGGTCTGGGCCGGCGCCCAGAAGCTTTCCGTCGTCCCGGCCTGAACGGCCGAACGGCCCCTGAACCTTTTCCCATGCTCGCCAAACGCATCATTCCCTGCCTCGACGTCACCGGAGGGCGCGTCGTCAAGGGCGTCAATTTCCTGGAACTGCGCGATGCCGGCGACCCGGTGGAAATCGCCGCCCGCTACAACCTGCAGGGCGCCGACGAGCTGACCTTCCTCGACATCACCGCCACCAGCGACGGCCGCGACCTGATCCTGCCGATCATCGAGGCGGTCGCCTCGCAGGTCTTCATCCCCTTGACCGTCGGTGGCGGCGTGCGCACCGTGGACGACGTGCGCCGCCTGCTCAACGCCGGCGCCGACAAGACCAGCTTCAACTCCGCCGCCATCGCCAATCCGCAGGTGATCGAGGATGCCTCGGCCCGCTACGGGGCCCAGTGCATCGTGGTGGCCATCGACGCCAAGCGCCGCAGCGGCGAGGACGAGATCGCGCGCGGCCCCGGCTGGGACGTCTACAGCCACGGCGGCCGCAAGAACACCGGCATGGACGCCGTCGCCTGGGCCACCGAGATGGCGCGCCGCGGCGCTGGCGAGATCCTGCTGACCAGCATGGACCGCGACGGCACCAAGATCGGTTTCGATCTGGCGCTGACCCGCGCCGTCAGCGACGCGGTGCCGGTGCCGGTGATCGCCTCCGGCGGCGTCGGCAACCTGGAACACCTGGCCGACGGCGTGCAGCAGGGCGGCGCCGACGCGGTGCTGGCGGCCAGCATCTTCCACTACGGCCAGCACACCGTGGGCGAGGCCAAGACGGCCATGGCCGCGCGGGGCATCCCGATCCGGCTCTGAGCAAACCGCCGCTGGGAGGCACAGCGAAGCTAGGCCGACTGCCTCAGGGCCGTGGTGGCGAGGCTATGCCGAGCAGCCCGGCGCCCCCGGTAGGGGGTTGGCGGCCACACGAAGTGGGCAAGCCTGGGGGCGAGCCATAATCATTAAATGAATTGGTTAGACGAAGTCAAATGGGATGCGCAGGGCCTGGTCCCCGTCATCGCGCAGGAGCAGGGCAGCAACGACGTGCTGATGTTCGCCTGGATGAACCGCGAGGCGCTGGAAAAGACCGCCGAGCTGGGCCGGGGCGTCTACTACAGCCGCTCGCGCCAGCGCCTGTGGTTCAAGGGCGAGGAATCCGGCCATGTGCAGCAGGTGCACGAGATCCGGCTCGACTGCGACAACGACGTGGTGCTGCTCAAGGTCACGCAACTCGGCCACGAGCCCGGCATCGCCTGCCACACCGGCCGCCACAGCTGCTTTTTCAGCGTGCTGAAGGACGGCGCCTGGACACCGGTCGATCCGGTGCTGAAAGACCCGGAATCCATCTACTCATGAGCACGACGCAAGACAACGCACCCCAGGCCGAAGTCCTGGCCCGGCTGGCCCAGATCATCGAAAGCCGCCTGCCCGCGCGCGGCGGCGATCCGGACAGCAGCTACGTCGCCCGCCTGCTGCACAAGGGCCCGGACGCCTTCCTGAAGAAGATCGGCGAGGAAGCCACCGAGGTGGTGCTGGCCGCCAAGGATGCCGACCACGGCGGCGACCGCAGCAAGGTCGTCTACGAGGTGGCCGACCTGTGGTTCCACTGCATGGTGGCGCTGGCCCACTACGGCCTGACGCCGGCCGACGTGATCCAGGAACTGGCGCGCCGCGAAGGCACCAGCGGCATCGAGGAAAAATCCCTGCGCAAGGCCGTGGCCCGCGAGGCCGCGGAAGGCGCACGTTAAAGCCATGGCCGAAACCACCACCGACGACAGCCTGGCCACCTTCGGCTGGGTCAGCTACGTCCTGCACCTGATCGTGGCCGTGGCCGCGGTGGTGCCGGGCGCGCAGGCTTCGATCACGCTGCTGCTGATCGCCCTGGTGATCGACCTGGTCAAGCGCGGCGACGCCGCCGGCACCTGGCAGGAATCGCACTACCGCTGGCGCCTGCGCTCGGTGCTGTGGTGCGGCGCGCTCTACCTGCTCACTTCGTGGCTGTGGCTGCTGTTCTTCATCCCCGGCTGGATCGCCTGGACGCTGATCTCGCTGTGGTTCCTCTACCGCATCCTGCTCGGCATGGTCCGCATGAACCGCCGCCAGGCCATGGACGTCTGAAAAAAATGAGCGCCACCCTTGCACGCCACGATCCGGACTGCATCTTCTGCAAGATCATCGCCGGCCAGATTCCGTCGAAGAAGGTCTACGAGGACGAGGAACTCTTCGCCTTCCACGACATCCATCCGGCCGCGCCGGTGCATTTCATGATCGTGCCCAAGGCGCACATCCCTTCGCTGGCCCAGGCCACCGAGGCGGATGGCGCGCTGCTCGGCCGCATCATGCTGCTGGCGCCGAAACTGGCGCTGGAGCAGGGCTGCAACCCCTATCCCGAAGGTGGTTTCCGGGTCATGGTGAACACCGGCGCCGAGGGCGGCCAGGAGGTGCACCACCTGCATGTGCATGTCATGGGCGGTAAACGGCCCTGGTCGCGTGGCTAATTCGGTTTTGAGGGCCTTTTGGCGGGCCTAGAATCGCAGACATCGTTAGGAGATATCCATGGGTTCTTTTTCCATTTGGCACTGGCTGATCGTGCTGCTGATCGTGGTGATGGTGTTCGGCACCAAGAAGCTCAAGAACATGGGCTCGGACCTCGGCGGCGCCGTCAAGGGCTTCAAGGACGGCATGAAGGACGGCTCGGCCGATCCGGCATCGCCCGCGGTCCCGCCGTCCTCGGCGCATGTGGCGCACACGCCCGCGGCGGCCGACAAGGCGCCGATCGACGTCGAAACCAAGACCCGTTCTTGAGCCCGCGCGGCGCAGCTGAAGGCGAACGCGCACCGTGATCGACATCGGTCTTTCCAAGATGGCGCTGATCGGCGCGGTGGCGCTGATCGTCATCGGGCCGGAGAAGCTGCCGCGCGTGGCGCGCACCGTGGGCACGCTGCTGGGCAAGGCCCAGCGTTATGTCAACGACGTCAAGTCCGAGGTCAACCGTTCCATGGAGCTCGACGAGCTCCGCAAGATGAAGGACACGGTCGAGTCCGCCGCGCGCGACGTGCACCAGTCGGTGCAGACACACGCCAGCGAGTTCCAGAGTTCCTGGGACAGCGGCCAGGACAGCGCCAACAGCATCGCGCCGCCCAGCACCCATGTGGAGCCGGTGCCGCCGCAATACCGGCATCCGGGCAAGAACTGGCGCGTCAAGCGCGGTGCCACGCCGCAGTGGTACAAGGCGCGCGCCGGCGTGCGCGGCAAAGTCCTGTCGGGCGCCGCACGCGTGGCCCGTTACCGGCCCAAATAATCCAACCGAGAACAGGCGCGCCGTCACCCGTACGTGCGTTGCCGGAGCCCCATGCCTGATCCCTCCCGCGAAGACGAACTCGCCGGCACCGAACAGCCCTTCGTAGAGCATTTGATGGAGCTGCGCGACCGGCTGGTGAAGGCGCTGATCGCGGTCGCCATCGCCGGCGGGGTGCTCTTCTTCTATCCCGGCCCGGGCGCGCTCTACGACCTGCTGGCCGCGCCGCTGATCGCCCACCTGCCCGCCGGCGCCACGCTGATCGCCACCTCGGTGATCTCGCCTTTCATGGTGCCGCTGAAGATCCTGATGATGGCGGCCTTCGTGATCGCGCTGCCGGTGGTGCTCTACCAGGTCTGGGCCTTCGTGGCGCCGGGCCTGTACCTGCACGAGAAAAAGCTGGTGCTGCCGCTGGTGGTGTCGTCGAGCCTGCTGTTCTTCATCGGCATGTCGTTTTGCTACTTCTTCGTGTTCGGCAAGGTCTTCGCCTTCATCCAGAGCTTCGCGCCCAAGAGCATCACGCCGGCGCCAGACATCGAGGAATACCTCAGCTTCGTGCTGACCATGTTCATGGCCTTCGGCATCGCCTTCGAGGTGCCGGTGGTGGTGGTGGTGCTGGCGCGCATGGGCCTGGTAAGCATCGACAAGCTCAAGTCCTTCCGCGGCTACTTCGTGGTCGGCGCCTTCGTGGTGGCCGCCGTGGTGACGCCGCCGGACGTGGTGTCGCAGCTCTCGCTGGCGGTGCCCATGTGCATCCTGTACGAGCTGGGCATCATCGCGGCGCGCATCTTCATCCGGCAGACCAAGGCGCCGGAAGATGAGAAAGAGACGACGCCGGCCGATACGGCGGGCTGAAAACAAAAAGGGCGGTCGCAGTGTCCGCCCTTTTTTTATGCCCGCCAACGCGGGGCTCAGCCGCCCAGGTAGGCGTCCTGCACCTTGGGATTGCCCAGCAGCGCGGCGCCCGAGTCGGCCAGCACGATCTTGCCGGTCTCGATGACGTAGCCCCGGTCGGCGATCTTCAGCGCCTGGCGCACGTTCTGCTCCACCAGGAAGATGGTCAGGCCGCCCTGGTTGATGGTGCGCAGGGTGCGGAAGATGTCCTGCACGATGATGGGCGCCAGGCCCATCGAGGGTTCGTCCAGCAGCAGCACCCGCGGGCGTGCCATCAGCGCGCGGCCGATGGCCAGCATCTGCTGCTCGCCGCCCGACAGATTGCCCGCCAGGCCCGCGCGGCGCTCGGCCAGGCGCGGGAACAGGCCGTAGACATAGTCCAGGTCCTGGGCACGCTCGGCGCGGTTGCGGCGGGTGTAGGCGCCCAGCTCCAGGTTCTCGTGCACCGTCAGCGTGGTCAGCGTGGCGCGGCCCTCGGCCACCTGCACCAGGCCGCCGCCGACGATGCGGTGCGGCGCCAGCGAGCCGATGTCCTGGCCGTCGAAGACGATCCTGCCGGCCGCCTTCTTCACCAGGCCCGACAGGGCCAGCAGCGTGGTCGACTTGCCGGCGCCGTTGGCGCCGACCAGGGTGGTGATCCGGCCTTCCTGCAGCGCGAAATCGATGCCCTTCACAGCCTCGATATGGCCGTAGGAGACCTTCAGGCCCTCGACCGAGAGAATGGTCTTGTTCGTCACGGCGTCGTTCATGCTGCGGCCTCCGGCTCGTCGTCCTCGCGGCCCAGATAGGCCTCGATCACCTGGGGATCGTTGCGGATCTGGTCCGCGTCGCCCTGGGCGATGATGCGGCCGAAGTTCAGCACTGCGATCTCCTGGCACAGGCCCATCACGAAACGCATGTCGTGCTCGATCATGAAGATGGTGTAGCCGCGTGCGCTGATCTGCTCGATCTCGCGCATCAGGTCGGTCTTCTCGTTGGCGTTCATGCCGGCGACCGGCTCGTCGAGCAGCAGCAGGCGGGGCTCGGTGGCCAGCGCACGCGCCAGTTCGAGCTTGCGTTGCTCGCCGTAGGAGAGGTTGTCGGCGGTGTCCTCGGCCTTGTGGTCGAGCTTCATCCAGGACAGCAGCTCGCGCGCGCGTTCGCGGGCGCGTTTTTCCTCGCTGCGGAACAGGCCGGAAGTCGCCAGCAGGCCCCAGTTACCGTAGCGCAGCTGGGCATGCATGCCCACCATCACGTTCTCCAGCAGGCTCATCTCCTTGAAGAGGCGGATGTTCTGGAAGGTGCGGGCGATGCCGCCGCGGGTGATCTCGTAGGGCTTCTGGCCGGCCAGGTCGCGGCCGTCGAAGCTGATGGTGCCCGAGGTGGGCGGCAAGAGGCCGGTGATCAGGTTGAACACGGTGGTCTTGCCGGCGCCGTTGGGTCCGATCAGGCCGAAGATGCCGCCTTGCGGGATCTTCAGGTTCACGTCCTGCAGCACCTTCAGGCCGCCGAAGTGGCGGGAGATGTTCTTGAGTTCGAGGTTCGCGCTCATGCGGCTTTCCCTCCCCGTCCGAACCACTGGCGGATGCGCGCCGGATCCCACAGCCCCTTGGGCAGGAACAGCACGATCAGCACCAGGATCAGGCCGTTGACCATCAGGCGGAAGTCCGAGAAGCCGCGCAGCAGCTCCGGCAGCAGCGTGAGGATGGTGCTGCCCAGCACGGGGCCGGCCAGGCTGTTGATGCCGCCGAGGATGGCCATGGTCAGGATGTCCACGCCGCGGTCGAAGCCGTACTCGTTCGGGCCGATGAAGAAGGTCAGATGCGCGTTGAGCGTGCCCGCCAGGCCGGCGATGGAAGCCCCCAGCACGAAGGCCAGCATCTTGTGCGCCCCCACGTCGATGCCCATCAGGCCGGCGGCGGTCTCGTCTTCCTTGATCGCCTCGAAGGCCCGGCCCACCCGCGAATGGCGCAGGCGCCACAGCACGGCCAGCACCGCGACCAGCGCCGCCACCACATGCCACCACTGGGTGGACTGCGGGATGCCGTTCAGGCCCAGCGCACCGCCGGTGATCGACTCGGTGTTCAGCACCACGATGCGCACCACCTCGCCGAAGGCGAGCGTCGCCATCGCCAGGTACACACCCGACAGGCGCAGCGTGGGTTTGCCGATCAGGAAGGCGACCACCGCGGGCGCGACCATGCCGGCCAGGATGGAGACCAGGAAGGGCGTGTCGTAGTTCATGGTCAGCAAGGCGGCCGTGTAGGCGCCTATGCCCATGAAGGCGGCATTGGCCATGGCCAGCATGCCGCAGGAGAGCGTCAGGTAGATCGAGAGCGCGAGCAGGGCGTTGATGCCCAGGCCCAGCACCAGGTTGCTGTAGACCGCCCAGAAGTTGTCGAACCAGGCCATCGCTCAGACCTTCCGTTCTTGCAGCGTGCCGAACAGGCCCTTGGGGCGTACCAGCAGGACCAGGAACAGCAGGCCGAAGGCCACCGCATCGCGCATGTTCGAGCCGATATAGGCCACCGACAGCACCTCGGCGAAGCCCAGGAACAGCCCGCCCAGCATCGCGCCGCGGATGTCGCCCATGCCGCCCAGGATGATCACCGCGATGCCCTTGTGCAGCATCGGCTGGCCCATCAGCGGGAAGAGCGCGTTGGAATACAGGCCGATCAGCACGCCGGCCACGCCGCCGAGGCCGGCGGCGACGAAGGAGGTCAGCAGGAACAGTCCCTCGACGTTGATGCCCACCAAGTAGGCCGCCTTGGGCGATTCGGCGATCGCGCGCAGTGCGCGGCCGAGCTGGGTGCGCTTGAGCGTGACCATCAGCACGGCCATCAGCACGAAGGACAGCAGGATGATGCCCAGCTCCAGGGCCGTCAGGTGCAGCCCGCCCAGGTCCATCGAATCGGTGGAGACGATGCCGGCCGGAAAACGCAGGTTCTCCGCGCCGAAGAGGCCCTGCACGCCGTTGTTCAGCACGATGGCCACGCCGATGCTGGCGATCATCGGGATCAGGTGGGGCGCGTTGCGCTTTCTGAGCGGCCGCAGCACCAGCACGTCGATCAGCACGCCGAGCACGCCGCAGACCAGGAAGGAGAAGGCCAGGCCCGCCCACAGCGGCAGGTGCAGGTGGGTGATGGCCTCGACGGCGGCATACGCGCCGACCATGAAGACCGCCCCATGCGAGAGGTTGATGACGCCGAGGACGCCGAAGATGAGGGTGAAGCCGAGCGCGAAGAGCGCATACACGCACCCCAGCGACAAGGCATTGATTAACTGCTGTTCCAGCACGATGGAAATCCTGCGGTAGCGCCGCCGTTCGCGGCGCCAGATAAGGCAAGAGCCAGAAATGCAAAAGGACGGCGCCGTCAGGAGCCGTCCATTCGCTGCGAGAAGTCTCTTATTTTTCGATCGCGAACTTGCCGCCGCGGGTCACGCTGACGATGGCTTGTTGCTTGGCGTCGTAGCCGGCGGGTTTGCCGGCGCGATCCTTGGCCTGGGTGAATTCGAAGGTGCCGGTGGCACCCGTCCACTTGGCCGAGGGGAGGGCGTCGCGCAGCGCGGCACGGTCGGCCGGCACGGAGCCCGACAGCTTGACCTTTTTGAGGCCCTGGGCTGCGATGTAGAGAGCGTCGTAGGCCTGCGCGGCGAACTGGTCGGGCGCGGCCTTGAACTTGGCGGTGTAGGCGACGATGAACTTGCGGTTCTGATCGGTCTGGTTCTCGATCGACCAGGGGCTGCCCACCCACAGGCCTTCGGCCTTTTCCTTGGCCAGGTCGAAGATCTTGACCGAGTTCATGCCGTTGCCGCCGATGATGGGCACGTTCAGGCCGATCTGGCGGGCCTGCACCATGATGGGCGCGCCTTCGGCGATCAGCGCCGACAGCACGATGGCGTCGGGGTTGGTGGCCTTGATCTTGGTGAGCTGGGCCTTGAAGTCGACGTCGCCCTTGGCGAAGGTCTCGGTGGTGGTGACCGGGATCTTCAGGTCTTCCAGCGCCTTCTTGAAGTTGTCGTAGCCGCTCTTGGTGAAGACGTCGTCGTTGCCGTAGAGCACGGCGACCTTCTTCAGGCCGGTCTTGGCGGCGGTGATCTTCAGCGTCTCGGGCAGCACGTCGGCCTCGGTCACCGAGTTGCGGAACACGAAGTTGCCGATGGAAGTGATGCCGTCGGCGGTGTTGGAGGTGCCGAAGGCCACGGTCTTGGAGGCCTGGGCGATCGGGTCGGCCGCCTGGGCCGAGTTCGACAGGGTGGGGCCGAACACCATCAGGACCTGGTCCTGGAAGATCAGCTTCTTGAAGACGTTGATCGCCTCTTCCTTGTTGCCGCGCTCGTCCTCGATCACCAGGGCGACCTTGTTGCCGTTGATGCCGCCGGCGGCATTGATCTCGTCGGCCGCCAGCTGGAAGCCGTTGCGGATGGCGATGCCGTACTGGGCGGCGCCGCCGGACAGGGCTTCGGCGACACCGATCTTGATGTCGGCGGCTTGGGCGGCCGGTGCCAGGCTCACCAGGCCGACGCTTGCCATCAGGGCGTAAAGGGCACGGCGCTGGAGGGAAATCGAGGTCATGGGATGTCTTCCTTGGAGAGAGTCGCGGCAAAAGCGAACCGCGGATTCTATCCGGCGCGTATGCGCGTACACCCCGGGCCTGTCCCAATGACAGGCCGTTGCGCTGCGTTATTGGCCCCGGATGCGCTGCAAAACCGGGGTTCTGGCGTTTATTCCTCTGGCTGCTGGCGCTGCAGCTGGCCGCGCTGGCGCGCCGGGCGCACGGCGGGCGTGACCGACAGGTCCAGCGTGTTGTCGCCCCGCATCAGGCCGAAGGCGGCCGGCGTGCCAGGCCGCAAGGCGGCGACCGAGGAAAGCAGTTCGGCCACGTTGGCGATCGGCTTCTCGCCCACCTTCACGATCACGTCGCCCGGCCGCACGCCGGCCGCCGCCGCCGGGCCGCCCTGCAGCACGCCGGTGATGATCACGCCCTGGGAGGCCTTCACGCCGAAGGTCTGCGCCACTTCCGGCGAGAGCTCGCCCGGCTCCACGCCGATCCAGCCGTAGGTGACCCGGCCGTCGCGCACGATGCTCTCCAGCACGCGTTTGGCGGTGGAGACGGGGATGGCGAAGCCGATGCCCATGCTGCCGCCCGAGCGCGAGAAGATGGCGGTGTTGATGCCCAGCAGGTTGCCGTGCACATCCACCAGCGCGCCGCCCGAGTTGCCCGGGTTGATGGCCGCGTCCGTCTGGATGAAGTTCTCGAAGGTGTTGATGCCCAGCTGGTTGCGGCCCAGCGCGCTGACGATGCCGCTGGTGACGGTCTGGCCGACGCCGAAGGGGTTGCCGATGGCCAGTACCCGGTCGCCCACGTCGATGCGGTCGGAGTCGCCCAGCACGATGATGGGCAGCTTGTCGAGGTCGATCTTGACGATGGCCAGGTCGGTCTCCGGATCGGTGCCGATCAGCTTGGCGCGCGCCTGGCGGCTGTCGGCCAGCAGCACCTCGATCTCGTCGGCGCCCTCGACCACATGGTTGTTGGTGAGGATGTAGCCGTCCGGGCTGACGATCACGCCGCTGCCCAGGCCGGCCTGCTGCTGTTGCGGCGACTGGCCCTGGTCGCCGAAGAAGAACTTGAACCAGGGGTCGTCCATGCGCGGATTGCGCACCGCGGCCTTGCTGGTGGTGATGCTGACTACGGCCGGCGCCGCCTTCTTGGCCGCGCCGGACAGGCTGCCGGGCTCCGGCGCCGACAGCGGCGTGGTGGGCGCTTCGAGCAGCGAAACCACGCCGCCGCCGAACTGCGGCCGCCCCAGCCACTGCGGATGGAGCGTGCCCACCACGAAATAGGCCGCGAGCAGGATGGTGACGGTTTGCGCGAACAGCAGCCAGGTGCGTTTCATGAAGTCGGGTGGGCGTTGGCCGTGGCGGTGGAAAAAGGCAATCGGCGATTGTCCGCGAAACGGGGAGTACCGGGACGCTCGGAGACAATCCCCGCCATGCAAGCCCACGACCCCCTTCCCAGCGGCCGTACCGCCGGCCGCGACGCGCTGCTGCGGCGCTTCGACGCCCTGCTGTCACCCGCCCGCTTCAAGGACTACGGCCCCAACGGCCTGCAGGTGGAGGGGCGCGCGGAGATCGGCCACATCGTCTCGGGCGTGACGGCCAGCCGGGCGCTGATCGAGGCGGCGATCGACGCCCGGGCGGACGCGGTCTTCGTGCACCACGGCCTGTTCTGGCGCGGCCACGACGGCCGGGTCACCGGCTGGCTCAAGCAGCGGCTGGCGCTGCTGCTGGCGCACGACATCAGCCTCTTCGCCTACCACCTGCCGCTGGATGGGCATTCGGAGTTCGGCAACAACGCCCAGCTGGGCGCCCGCCTGGGCTGGGTGGCCGACGGGCATTTCGGCGAGCAGGACCTGGGCAGCATCGGCGATACGCACTTCGAGGACGCATCAGCGCTGGCCCGCCATGTGGAGCGGGTGGTGGAGCGGCCGGTGACGCTGGTCGATCCTGTCCGCGGGCCGATCCGCCGCGTCGCCTGGTGCACCGGCGGCGCGCAGGGCTTTTTCGAGGCCGCCATCGCCGCCGGGGCGGACGCCTTCGTCACCGGCGAGATCTCCGAACCGCAGGCCCACTACGCCCGCGAACTGGGCGTGGCCTTCATCGCCTGCGGCCACCATGCCAGCGAGCGCTACGGCGCACCCGCCGTGGCCGGCCATGTGGCGGCGGAGCTGGGGCTGCGCCATACCTTCATCGATATCGACAACCCCGCATGAAATCCGCCCATCCCTTGCCCATCGCCGTGACGGCCGGCGACCCCGCCGGCATCGGCCCCGAGATCGTCGCCCGGCTGTTCCGCGACCATGCCGAGGAGATGCGCGGCTGCTTCGCCGTGGGCGATCCCGACGTGCTGCGCCGCGCCGCCGCCTGCTGGGGCACGCCCGGCCTGCCGGTGGCGCTGCTGGAATCGGCGGCAGAAGCCTGGGATGTGCCGCCGCGCTGCCTGCCGGTGCTGCCGGTGGTGCGGGCGCAGGGGCCGGTCGCCTGGGGTGAGATCTCCGCCGAGGCCGGGCGCCAGGCGGCCGAGGCCGTGACCTGGGCCGCCCGCGCGGCGCTGCGCGGCGAGATCGCCGCCCTGGTCACCGCGCCGCTGCACAAGGAGGCGCTGTCGGCGGCCGGCGTGGATTTCCCGGGCCATACCGAACTGCTGCAGGCCGAGGCGGCCGCCCACCTGGGACGCGGCATCGCCGAGGTGCCGGTGCGCATGATGCTGGCCAACGAGGAGCTGCGCACCGTGCTGGTCAGCATCCACATGTCGCTGCGGCGGGCGCTGGACGCGGTCGATTTCGACAACGTGCTGCAGACGCTGCGCATCAGCCACGCCTCCCTGTCGCGCATGCTGGGCCGGCCCGCCCGGCTGGCGGTGGCCGGGCTCAATCCCCATGCGGGGGAGGGCGGCCTGTTCGGCCGGGAGGAGATCGACACCATCGCCCCGGCCATCGCCGCCGCGAAGGCCGAGGGCATCCAGGCGTCCGGCCCCTATCCGCCCGACACCATCTTCATGCGCGCCCGCGCCCAACACGGCCAGCCTGGGGGCTTCGACGCGGTCGTGGCGATGTACCACGACCAGGGCCTGATCCCCGTCAAGTACCTGGGCATCGAGCAGGGCGTGAACGTCACCCTGGGCTTGCCGCTGGTGCGCACCAGCCCCGACCACGGCACGGCCTTCGACCTGGCCGGCAGCGGCCGCGCCGACGCCTCCAGCCTGCTCGCCGCAGTGCGTCTGGCACGCCTGCTGGCCGCCTGAAAAGCCGCGCCGTATAAGGGCTACCACGCGGTCTGCGAGCGTTGCTGCGCACCTACAATCTTCGGCTGACTCCCCCCATAAGCGATGAACATTCGAGGAAATCCATGAGTGCATCAGTGGTCGACAGCAAACAGATCGACAGCGGCAAACGGGTTTGGCTCATCGCATCGGGTTGTGCGGGCGCAATAGGCGGCGTGGCCACCGCCGTGCCCTTCGTCAGCACCTTCCAGCCCTCGGAAAAGGCCAAGGCCGCCGGTGCGGCGGTGGAGGTGGACATCGCCGGCCTGAAGGAAGGCGAGAAGATCACCGTCGAATGGCGCGGCAAGCCGGTCTGGATCGTCAAGCGCTCGGCCGCCGAAGTGGCCGACCTGGCCAAGCACGACGGCCAGCTCGCCGATCCGCAATCCAAGCGCAATCCGGACGAGTTCACCCCCGAATACGCCCGCAACGAACACCGCTCGATCAAGCCGGAGATCCTGGTGGTGGTCGGCATCTGCACGCACCTCGGCTGCTCGCCCACCGACAAGTTCCAGGCCGGCCCGCAGCCCTCGCTGCCCGGCGACTGGCCGGGCGGCTGGCTCTGCCCCTGCCACGGCTCCACCTTCGACCTGGCCGGCCGCGTCTTCAAGAACAAACCCGCACCCGACAACCTGCCCATCCCGCCGCATGTCTACCTGAGCGACACGCGGCTGCTGATCGGCGAAGACAAAAAAGACGCCTGAGGGGCCCGCACGATGTCTGAATTCAAGGAGATCTCCCCGAACGCTCCCGCGGGCGCCAAGCTGCTGAACTGGGTGGACAACCGCTTCCCGGCCAGCAAGCTCTACCGGGAGCACATGAGCGAGTACTACGCGCCCAAGAACTTCAACATCTGGTACGTCTTCGGCTCGCTCTCGCTGCTGGTGCTGGTGATCCAGATCGTCACCGGCATCTTCCTGGTGATGCACTACAAGCCCGAGGCGACGCTCGCCTTCGCCTCGGTCGAATACATCATGCGGGACGTGCCCTGGGGCTGGCTGATCCGCTACATGCATTCCACCGGTGCATCGGCCTTCTTCATCGTGGTCTACCTGCACATGTTCCGCGGCCTGATGTATGGCAGCTACCGCAAGCCGCGCGAGCTGGTCTGGCTGTTCGGCTGCGCCATCTTCCTGTGCCTGATGGCCGAGGCCTTCATGGGCTACCTGCTGCCCTGGGGCCAGATGTCCTACTGGGGCGCTCAGGTCATCGTGAACCTGTTCTCGGCGATTCCCTTCGTGGGCCCCGACCTGGCGCTGCTGATCCGCGGCGACTACGTGGTGAGCGATGCCACGCTCAACCGCTTCTTCAGCTTCCACGTCATCGCCATTCCGCTGGTGCTGCTGGGCCTGGTGGCGGCGCACATCGTGGCGCTGCACGAGGTGGGCTCGAACAATCCCGACGGCGTGGAGATCAAGAAGCACAAGGACGAGAACGGCATCCCGCTCGACGGCATTCCCTTCCATCCCTTCTATTCGGTGCACGACATCTTCGCGGTCAGCGTCTTCCTGATGGCCTTCACCGCGGTGATCTTCTTCGCGCCCGAGGCCGGCGGCTACTTCCTGGAGTACAACAACTTCATCCCCGCCGACTCGCTGAAGACGCCCAACCACATCGCCCCGGTCTGGTACTTCACGCCCTTCTATTCGATGCTGCGCGCCATCACCAGCGAGATGATGTACGCGCTGATCGCCGCGGTGGTGGGCGCCACGGTGTTCGTGGCCATCAAGAGCCGCATGGCGCTGTTCTTCAAGGTGCTGATCGGCCTGGTGGCGCTGGGCGTGGTGGCCATGATGCTCAACATCGACGCCAAGTTCTGGGGCGTGCTGGCCATGGGCGGCGCGGTCGTCATCCTGTTCTTCCTGCCCTGGCTGGACCACAGCCCGGTGAAGTCGATCCGCTACCGGCCCGACTGGCACAAGTGGGTGTACGGCGTCTTCGTCGTCAACTTCCTGGTGCTGGGCTACCTGGGCGTGCAGCCGCCCTCGGACCTGGGCGGGCGCATCGCGCAGGTCGGCACCTTCTTCTATTTCGGCTTCTTCCTGCTGATGCCCTGGTGGAGCCAGAAGGGCAGCTTCAAGACGCCGCCGGACCGGGTGGTCTTCCACGCCCACTGAGCAGAGCCGGACACCCGCACATGAAAAAAACCATCCTCACGATGATCGCAGTGCTGGCCCTGGCGCTGGGCGCATCCGCCCGGGCCGAAGAGGGCGGCTATGCCTGGGACAAGGCGCCCGACCGCACCACCGACCTGCAGTCGGTGCAGAACGGCGCCAAGCTCTTCGTCAACTACTGCATCGGCTGCCACTCGGCCGCCTTCATGCGCTACAACCGCCTGACCGACCTGGGCCTGACCGAGGCGCAGATCAAGGCCAACCTGCTGTTCACCACCGACAAGGTGGGCGAGACCATGAAGTCGGCCATCGACCCCAAGCAGGCCAAGGACTGGTTCGGCGCGAACCCGCCCGATCTCACCGTCATCGCCCGCTCGCGATCGGGCCACGGCGGCACCGGTCCCGACTACCTATACACTTTCCTGCGCAGCTTCTACCGCGACGACACGCGCCCCACGGGCTGGAACAACCTGGCATTTCCCAATGTCGGCATGCCCAATCCCCTCTGGCAACTGCAGGGCCAGCGTCGTCCGGTGTACGAAGAACGCGAAGAGCATGGAGAGAAGGTTCAGGCGGTCGCTGGATGGGAGCAACTCACTCCGGGCACAATGACGCCCCTGCAATACGAGCAGGCGGTCGGCGATCTGGTCAACTATCTCCAGTGGATGGGCGAGCCCGCAGCCAACACCCGGATCCGGGTGGGCGTGGGGGTTCTGATATTCCTGGCGATCCTGTCCTTCATCACCTGGCGGCTCAACGCTTCGTACTGGCGCGCGGTGCGCTAGTTTTTCAACGCATTCGTGCGGGCTTTCGGCCCGCGCGGCTTTTCCCCCCGGGAGCGGGCATTACACAATGCCCGCTCCTTCGATTTTCAGGAGCCTCCCGCCATGATGGTGCTTTATTCCGGAACGACTTGCCCTTTCTCCCATCGCTGCCGCTTCGTGCTGTTCGAAAAGGGAATGGACTTCGAGATCCGCGACGTCGACCTCTACAACAAGCCCGAAGACATCAATGTGATGAACCCCTACGGGCAGGTGCCGATCCTGGTCGAGCGCGACCTGATCCTGTATGAGTCGAACATCATCAACGAGTACATCGACGAGCGTTTCCCGCATCCCCAGCTGATGCCCGGCGACCCGGTCGACCGTGCCCGCGTGCGCCTGTTCCTGCTGAACTTCGAGAAGGAACTCTTCGTGCACGTCAGCGCACTCGAAGCGCGCGCCGTCAAGGGCAACGAGAAGGCGCTGGAAAAGGCCCGCGCCCATATCCGCGACCGCCTGACGCAGCTGGCCCCGGTGTTCCTCAAGAACAAATACATGCTGGGCGAGAATTTCTCGATGCTCGACGTGGCCATCGCCCCGCTGCTGTGGCGCCTGGATTACTACGGCATCGACCTCAGCAAGAATGCCGCGCCGCTGCTGAAATATGCCGAACGCATTTTCTCGCGCCCGGCCTACATCGAAGCGCTGACGCCCTCCGAAAAGGTCATGCGCAAGTAATACGGATACCGGCATGAACGCCCTGGAATCTCCTTCCACGCGCCCTTATCTGCTGCGAGCGCTGTACGAATGGTGCAGCGACAACGGGTTCACCCCGTATGTGGCGGTGGCCGTGGACGACAGCGTGCAGGTGCCGCGCGAATACGTCAAAGATGGCGAGATCGTGCTCAACATCAGCTACGACGCCACCAGCGCCCTGCAGATCGGCAACGAGTTCATCACCTTCAAGGCACGGTTCGCCGGCAAGCCGCGCGAGATCATGGTGCCGGTCGGCCGGGTGATGGCGATCTACGCACGGGAAAACGGCCAGGGCATGGCCTTTCCCCTGCTGGACGCGCCGCAGCCGGCCACCCCCCAGCCGGTGCCGAACGGGCTGGGCAACACCACGGTGGACGAGACGGAAAACCGTGTCGTGCAACTGGTGGCGAGCGATGACGGCGGCCGCGACGCCGCCGTGTCCGCGGACAAACCCCTGTCCGATGCCGCGCCGGGCCCCGAGGAGGGCCAGGAGCCGCCCCGTCCCGGTGGCGGTGGCAGCCGTCCCAGCCTGAAGCGCGTCAAGTAAGACGCGCCTTCCACGGCGCCTGAGCAGCCTGCCTCCGAGGCCGTCTGTCCAGGCGCCGTGCGCTTGAGCGGCATTTTTTCCCGTTTTGAAACGCAACAAGTAACCAACAGGGTTTTGCTGCATTGCGATTAATGCGCGGGCTGTGGAGTCGAATCCCCAGGCCTGCATCGCCGTGCCGGTTTGGGCGCCGGATTCTCGCGCAAACGCGATGTTTTCGGAGAATGCGAACACTCGCCCACTCGGTGCGAGAATATTCCATATAAATGTATCGCATTGTACAAATATATTGTATTTGTATTATTTGAAAGGTGCACGACCTAATGGTTGCGAGGTTGGCGGCTGCGTTAATCTTTCTGGAAACGAAGACACACGCCACGACCGAGTGGCTTACCTGAATCCACTGCGGCCTTTTTCCAGACGTCCTTATGCCTAGCACGATCCGATATGCCTGGTTTTCTCCGAATGCGGGCTCGAATGGCAAATGCTGTTTCGCCGGTGCGATCTGCCTGCCCTCGCTGCCGCTCACCGCGGACCATGTGTTGATCGCGCTCGCGCTGGCGATCGCCCTGGCGGCCGTGGGCCTGGCGCTGCGTGCCCTGCGCATCCTGGTCCAGTCGGCCAAGGAGGGCGGCCGCGGCCTGCTGGCCGAATGGCTGGAGCGCAAGCGTGTGGCCCGGCAGCGCGCGCGCATCGTGCGCCAGTCCATCGTCTCGGGCCAGGCCGCCCCCCGCTATCGCCGCACCACGGCGAAGGGCGAAAGCGGGGTCTCTTCCTGATCCTCGGTTTCGTCGCGTTCCTAACCCTCAATCAGCAGCTTGGAGGCAGCATGCATATCGAGATTGTCAACGCAGGTCTTGCGCAGGCATTCCATTGCCCGGAAATGCAATTGGCAGGCGGGGAGCCCGGCCGGGTCAGACCGCAGGCCGATGCGCACCTGGGCCTGGCCGCGGATACCGTCCGTCCGCTGGGCAGTGCATGGGACACCGAACGCGACGGCCCCGCCATGATCATCCAGGTCGATGGCCAGACGGTGGTCGAGATGGCCGGCTTCGACGACTCCCCCGGCGTGGTGCTGGAAGGCGGCGGCTGGATACCGGCGGGCCGGCCCTACGCCGGCGGCGGCCTGGATCCGGCCGAGGCGCCCAGCTTCTTCGGCCAGGCCACCAACGACCGCACGCCGCTGCTGGGCGGCACCGCGCAGGCGGGCAGCGTGGTGATGGTGGGGGTCGGCGGTGCGCTGTTCTGCGTCACGGCCAGCGCGGCGGGAACCTGGTCGCTGGACACCGCCTCCGTGGCGCCCATGTCCGGCAGCTTCGACCTCGGCGAAGACGGCGAGAAGCGCCTGGTCGTGACCAGCATCGACGCCCAGGGCCACAGCTGCGGCGTGGCCGGCGTCTTCACGCTGAACACCCGGCCGCCGCAGCCGCCGGTGCTCGAATCGCTGGTGGTGGGATCCGCCACGCCGGTCCTGGCCGGCACCGCCGAGCCGGGCATCAGCGTGATGGTCGGCGTGGGCGGCGCGGTGTTCCGCGCGCAGGCGGACGAGCAGGGCCGCTGGAGCCTGGACACCGCCGTCACCCTGCCCGGTTCCGGCACCCTGCACCTGGGCGCCGAGGGCTTCAAGACGGTGGTCATGGCCTGCACCGACGCGGCAGGCAACACCAGCCACAGCGAAGGTCGTTTCGTGCTGCGCAGCGCGCCGCCCCGCATGCCGCATGCGCTGCCGGAGCAGGGCGCCGAAAGAGCGGCGCCGCAGCTGTCCTCGCCCCTGCTCCATGTGGCCGACGCCACCCGCAACCTGCTGGCCGGCCTGGCCACACGGCGCAGCGGCGGGCAGCGTTCTTCCGGCCGATAGGTCGGCATGGGGTGGCCGCCATTTCGCATAAAATGCCCGCCACCCCGCCGCTTTAGCTCAGTTGGTAGAGCAACCGCCTTGTAAGCGGTAGGTCGTCAGTTCGATTCCGACAAGCGGCACCATTTCCTCTGCATCTCACGCCGACCGGCGCCTTGGTTTCTTCGCGGCCAGCCCGGGCTGCAGTTCGTGCGGATGCAGGAAGAACCGGTCGTTGTCCACCAGGCGTTCCACCGCCAGGTCGATGAAGGCACGTACCCGCCGGGGCAGCGCCACCCGGCTTCCGTAATAGATGTAGAGCCCCAGGTGGTCGACCATGTGCTGGCCCAGCACCGGCACCAGCGCGCCGCTGCGCACCAGCGGGGTGGCCGTCACGCCGTCGATCTGGCCGATGACTTCTCCGGCCACCACGGCGCTGGCTTCCACGTCCAGGTCGTTGGTGGTGAACACGGCGGGAATGGTGCGCGAGACGATCTCGTCGCCCACCTGGAAGTCCCAGGCGCGGACGTTCGGTATCTGCGGCGACCGGAAGCCGCTGCAGCGGTGATGGGCCAGGTCGTCGATGCTGGCCGGCGCGCCATGCGCCCGCAGGTAGGCCGGGGATGCGCAGACGATGAGCTGCAGCGGCATCAGGCGGCGGGCGATCACGCCGTTGTCGGGCGGGCTGCCGGCCCGGAATCCCACATCCACCCGGCTCTCCACCCAGTTGCCCAGCATGTCGTCGAGCTGGACATCCGGCCGCACCTCCGGATGGAGCTGGCAGAACTCCTGCAGGACCGGCGGCAGCACCTGCAGCATGGTCGAGCGCGGACCCACGATGCGCAGCGGCCCGGCCACGCCATCGCTGCCCTGGCGGGCGCCGTGCAGGGCACGCTCCAGCGTGTGCAGCCCCGGCTTGGCGGCCGAGAGAAATGCCTCGCCTTCCTCCGTCAGGCTCAGCTTGCGGGTGGTGCGATGGAACAGCCGCACCCCCAGATGCGACTCCAGCTGGCTCAGCGACTGGCTGGCCGCCTGGGGCGTCACGCCCTGCGCGGCGGCCGCCTTGCGCAGGCTGCCCAGTTCCGCTGCCTTGACGAAGGTGGCGATGGCTCGGAGTTCATTGAAGGCCACGGTTTCAAGAGCCTCTGGCCCGGGTTGATCGACAAGCAAACCATGATGTATCAATCGGGGTCTGGTGACCAGCCGGGCGGGTATGGCACGCCCGCTTCACGCGGCGGCCGTGGCCTGTGGCGGCGCCAGTTCGCCGTAGAAGTACGAGGCGGTGACTCCGCCGTCCATCAGGAAGTCGCTGCCGGTGATGAAGGCGCCGTCGGGGCCCATCAGCAAGGCGCCCACCGCGCCAACCTCGTCCGGTGTGCCGGCCCTGCCGGCCGGGGACAGCTCCAGCATGCGGCGGTAGCCGGGGCCGCGCGGGCCGGAAAGCTCGTCCTTGGCCAGCGGCGTCATGATGATGCCGGGGCTGATGGTGTTGACACGAGCGCCCCGCTTGCCCCAGCGGACCGCCTCGGCCTTCACCCGCAGCGAGTTGCCGCGCTTGGACAGCTGGTAGGCATGCAGCGCATCGGTGACCTGCCCGGGCTGCAGCATCGGCAGCGCCAGCAGCGCGTCGGCCGGCGTGGTCGCCAGGGCACGGTCCTGCTCGGCTGTCAGGGCGCCCATGCGATGGCCCGACTGCGAGGCGATCACCACGCAGGAGCCTCCGCGTGCGATGACCATGCCGAAAGCCTCTAGCACCAGTGCCGTGCCGTACAGATCGACCGCCAGGATGGTGGCGGGCGCCGCCTGTGTCGGCGAGACCCCCGCCGCATGGATCACGCCGACGATGTCGCCGAGGCCGGTGGCCAGCGCCGCCAGCGCCTCGACCGATGCGCGCGAGGACACATCGACCGCCGTGGTGCTCACCTCGAAGCCGGCCTCGTCCAGCACCCGGGCGGCGGCGTCGGCATGGCCGGTGTCCAGGTCCGCGAGCAATACGTGTCTGCCGGCGCCCACCCGCCGTGCGATGGCCTGGCCGATCGAACCGGCCCCGATGACGACGATGACGTTCTTCATGTTTTCTCCTGGGAATGCCCGTCACTGTAGGCATCGCGCGACCCGTCGGGAATGCCGCTTCCGCTTGAACCAGAAACAAGTGATGCTTGCCAATCCAGCAAGCGATCCGGGTCTATTCGCATGCGAATGGGCCTTCTAGACTTTCCCCATGCCTTGCCGGCCATCGGCACCATGCTAAGGAAAGCCACATGCAATACGTCACCCTCAACACCGGCGCCCGGATGCCCCTCCTGGGCTTCGGCGTCTTCCAGATCCCCGACCCCGCGCAGTGCGAGCGCAGCGTGCTCGATGCCATCGACGTGGGCTACCGCCTCATCGACACCGCCGCTTCCTACCTGAACGAGGAGGCCGTCGGCCGCGGCCTGCGCGCCAGTGGCGTGGCGCGCGGCGATCTCTTCGTCACCTCCAAGCTCTGGGTGCAGGACGCCGGCTACGAACGCACCCGCCTGGCCATCGACAAGTCGCTGAACCGGCTGCAACTGGACTACCTGGACCTCTACCTGATCCACCAGCCCTACAGCGATGTGCACGGCTCCTGGCGCGCGATGGAGGAGGCCCACCGCGCCGGCAAGCTGCGCGCCATCGGCCTGAGCAATTTCCAGCCGGACCGGCTGATGGACATCATGGGCTTCAACACGGTGAAGCCGGCGGTCAACCAGATCGAGATCAACCCCTTCCACCAGCAGGACGAAGCCCTGTCCTTCATGCGCGAAAACGGCGTGCAGGCCGAGGCCTGGGCGCCGTTCGCCGAAGGCCGCAACGGGCTGTTCCAGAACGAGGTGCTGCTGAGCATCGCGGGACGCTACGGCAAGTCCGTCGGCCAAGTGGTGCTGCGCTGGCTGGTGCAGCGTGGGGTGGTGTCCCTCGCCAAGTCGGTCCGCAAGGAACGTATGGCCGAGAACTTCGACCTGTTCGGCTTCCAGCTGGACGACGCGGACATCGCCCGCATCGCCACGCTGGAGACCGCGGCGAGCAGCTTCTTCTCGCACCGCGACCCGGCCATGGTGAAGTGGATGAGCGAGCGCCGCTTGGACGTCTGAGGCTGTGCGTTCAGTCCACGCACTGGAACGAGGCGGCCAGGTTCACATCCCCCGAACCCCGGTACTGCGGCCATTTCGGATAGTCGCAGAGCGGCCGCGTGCGGCCCGGCACGCCGGCCGTATCGGTCGTGACCTGCCCGCTGGGCGCGCTGCCGGTGGAGGACCACTGGTCCAGCGCGGTCAGCGAATCCCAGGTCGCGTTGAACACGCTGCTGACCGCATGGCCCAGCCCCGCCACCTCGTAGTAGCGCACGAAGGAATCGACCCGCGACGGTCCCATGGCCGACTGCAGGCGCTGGTAGTACTGCTCGGTGGCCCGGGTGCTCACCAGCACGTCGGCCAGGCCGTGGGCCAGCAGCAGCTTGCCGCCGCGCGCCTGGAAGGCCGAGATGTCGGTGCTGGTGTCGAGCTGGGTGCTCAGCGCGCTGATGCGGCCGGCCCAGGCGCCCGGGTTCTCCGGGTCCAGCGACAGCGAGTCGTAGCTGGCGTCGCGGGTGACGAAGTACTTGATCCACTGGTCCGTCAAGGTGCTGATGTAGGGCGCGCCGGCGGGCATCGGCATCGCGGGCTGCACCGTGCCGAAGGCCAGGAAGGTCACGGTGGGCTCCAGCGCCGATGTGCGGGTGCTGATGCCCGGGTCGGCGCCCCAGATGTTGTAGCCCGGGTAGCCGGTCTCGCCGCTGGCCAGGGTGAAGTTGAAGCGGGTGGCCGTGTTGATGGTGTTCATCGCGGCGATCTGCGCATCCGACAGGCAGCCGTCGCCGGTGTCGGCGCCGCCGGCGCAGCGCAGCGGAGCGCCTCCCACGGTGGCGGTGGCCGGATCGAAGCGCGCGTTGCACAGGTTCTGGTTGGCGATCAGCCCGTCGCTGGCGCCGTCCAGCGCATCGCAGGCCTCCATCGCCGCCTGGTAGAGCAGCTGGCGCTTGGCGGCACTGGGATAGGCGCCGGGCTGCGCCAGCGCGCGGCTCATGCGATGGCCGCCGAGCAGCGCGGCGGCGTCGTTCCAGGCGGGGTACCAGGCGATGGCGCCGTCCCAGTCGGCCGGCCAGCGCTGGATGGCGGCCAGCGCCTCGCGCCCGCCGGTGGAGCCGCCGGCGAAATAGGACTTCACCGGGCTGGCGGCATAACGCGCCTGGACGATGGCCATGGCGGTGTCGCGGGTCTTCTTCAGCACATCGCCGCCGAAGTTGCGCACCGCCTCGTCGCTGAGCCCGAAGCGGCCGTCCTGCGAGCCCAGCGCATTGGCCTGG
This sequence comes from Xylophilus rhododendri, assembly GCF_009906855.1. Classification (NCBI taxonomy): domain Bacteria; kingdom Pseudomonadati; phylum Pseudomonadota; class Betaproteobacteria; order Burkholderiales; genus Xylophilus; species Xylophilus rhododendri. The sequence goes on along the minus strand of NZ_CP047650.1, from coordinate 2,024,715 downwards.
TGGCCGGAGTCGCTGGCGAATGTCACATAGCCGCGGCCCAGCGGCGTCAGCTGGTCGGCCGGGCCGTTGGGCACATTGCCCTTGATGCTGGGGATGGTGCCGTCGAAGCCGCCGCCGCCGAGCATCACCGCCTTCCGGTTCCAGGTCTCCGGCAGGCCGACCTGGAAGAGGATGTTGGGCGCGGTGGGGTCGACCGGCGCGATCTGGCCGGAGACCTCGCAGTAGGCCGGCAGCGCGGCGGCGCCGCTGCCGCTGGCCGCCACCGAGCGGGTGGCCGTCACGGTCGCGCCGGAGGTGGGCAGGCCGATGGCCGCCGCGGCGATCGCCATGCCCTGCAGCTGCGCGCAACTGAGGGTGGCCTGCTGGCCGGGCGCCACGATGCCGGGGCCGTCCGGCGCGGCAGCGGCCGGTGCGACGGTGGTATTGCCGCCGCCGCCGCATGCGAGCAAGACCGCGCTGGTGCTGGCGCAGGCGGTGGCGAGCAGCGCCAGTCTGTGGATGCCGGTTTTCATATGTCTCCTGCCTTCTTAGTAATGGGGGCAGGGCAGTTTCCCGCCGCCCGGTCCGCCAACCAATGTGCAGGCGCCACACCGATCCGCCGTCGCCGATGTGCGGGGCGGCTACCGTGCGGCCGCGGCCGGGCTCAGAAGCCCACGGCGTGCCGGCCCTTCAGGCCCAGCGTGGCGCGGGCCTCGTCGGGCGTGGCGATCTCCAGCGAGAGTTCCTCCAGGATGCGGCGGATCTTCTGCACCTGCTCGGCGCAGGTCTTCGCGAGCTGGCCCTTGCCGAGATAGAGGCTGTCCTCCAGGCCCACCCGCACATTGCCGCCCATCACCGCGCCCATGGTCAGCAGCCGCATCTGGTGGCGGCCGGCGCCCAGGATGGAGAAGCGGTAGCCGTCGCGGCCGAACAGCCGGTCGGCCGTGCTGCGCATGGTGACCAGGTTCTCCGGGTCGGGGCCCATGCCGCCGAGGATGCCGTAGATGCTCTGGATGAAGAGCGGCCCCTGGATCAGCCCCTCGTCCACGAAATGCGCCAGGTTGTAGAGGTGGCCCAGGTCGTAGCACTCGAACTCGAAGCGGGTGCCGCAGTCCTCGCCCAGCACCTTCAGGATGTGTTTGATGTCGCGGAAGGTGTTGCGGAAGATCAGGTCTTCCATGCCCTCCACATGGGCCTGCTCCCAGTCGTATTTCCATTCCGACACGCGCCGCGCCGCCGGGTGGATGGAGAAGTTCATCGAGCCCATGTTGAGCGAGCACATCTCGGGTTTGGCCTGCAGCGGATAGGCCAGGCGCTCCTCCAGCGTCATGCGGGTGCTGCCGCCGGTGGTGATGTTGATGACCGCGTCGGTGGCGTCGCGGATGCGCGGCACGAACTGGTCGAACACGGCGGGGTCGGACGAGGGCCGGCCGTCGCGCGGATCGCGTGCATGCAGGTGCAGGATGGCCGCGCCGGCCTCGGCCGCCGCGATCGCCTGTTCGGCGATCTCGTCGGGGGTCAGCGGCAGGTATTCGGACATGGTCGGCGTATGGACCGAGCCGGTGACCGCGCAGGAGATGATGACCTTGTCGGAAGTGCTTGCCATGGGGGTCTCGTGGATCGAAAAGGAAAGTGAAAAAGAAGCGGCCGGCTCACACCGCCAGCCACTGGGCGACCAGCGCCTGGTCCGCCGCCAGCGCCTGCGGCGAGCCTTCGAACACGATGCGCCCATGGCCCATCACACACACGCGTGTGGCCACCTTCAGCGCGATCGCCAGCTTCTGCTCGACCAGCAGCACCGACACGCCCTTGGCATGCATGTCGCGTATGCATTCGCCGACCTGCGCCACGATCTTCGGCGCCAGGCCTTCGGTGGGTTCGTCGATCAGGATCAGGCGCGGATTGCCCAGCAGCGAGCGGCAGATGGTCAGCATCTGCTGCTCGCCGCCCGACAGGCTGCCCGCGCGGGTGCCGCGCCGCTCCTTGAGCCGGGGGAAGTAGTCGAACATGTCGGCCATGCGCCAGCGGTGCGCGCCCGCGGGCGCCGGCTGCTCGCCCATGCGCAGGTTCTCCTCCACCGTGAGGTTGGCGAACACCTCGCGCTCCTCGGGAACATAGGCGATGCCGGCGCGGCAGATGGCGTAGGGCCGCTGTCCGGCCAGCTCCCGGCCGCGCAGCCGCACCTGGCCGGCGGAGGGCGCCACCAGGCCCATGATGGCCTTCATCGTAGTCGAGCGGCCGGAGCCGTTGCGGCCCAGCAGGCTCACCACCTCGCGTTCGCCCACCCGCAGGTTCACGCCGTGCAGGATGTGGCTCTTGCCGTAGTGGGCATGCAGTTCGGCGACCTCCAGCAGGCTGCCCTGGTCGTTCTTGCCGGCAGCGCTCATGCGTGGGCCTCCTGGCCCAGGTAGGCCTCCTGCACCGCCGCATTGCCGCGGATCTCGTCGGGCGTGCCGGTGGCGATCACCTGGCCGTAGACCAGCACGCTGATGCGGTCGCCGAGCGAGAACACTACGTCCATGTCGTGCTCCACGATCAGCAGCGTGCGGCCCTGCGTGACCTCGCGGATCAGCGCTGCCGTGTAGTGCGTCTCCTCGGTGGACATGCCGGCCATGGGCTCGTCCAGCAGGATCAGGCGGGGGTCCGAGGCGAGTGTCATGGCGATCTCCAGCGAGCGCTGTTCGGAGTAGGCCATCTCGCCGGCCAGGGTCGAGCGCCGGGGTGCCAGCCGCACCAGCTCCAGCAGGCGCTCGGTCTCCGCGCGGATGCGCCGGTCGCGGTCTATGCGCTTCCAGAAGGCGTACTGCAGGCCGTGCGGCCGCATCGCCGCCAGGCGGATGTTCTCGAACACGCTGAGCCTGGGGAAGATGTTGGTGATCTGAAAGGAGCGCGCCAGGCCGAGCCGGTTGATCGCCTGCGGCGAACGCCCGCCGATCTCGCGCCCGTCGAAGCGGATCTCGCCGCCGCTCGGCGCCAGCTGGCCCGAGAGCAGATGGAACAGGGTGGACTTGCCGGCGCCGTTGGGGCCGATCAGCGCGTGGCGCTCGCCGGCCAGCAGGTCCAGGTCCACGCCCCGCATGATCTCGGTCGCGCCGAAGGACTTGCGCAGGCCGCGAACGCTGAGGATGGTGTCGCTGCTCATGCCGCCACCTCCCCGCCCGCGGCCACGGTGCGATCCGGCTCGTCGAGCGCGGCACGCCGCCGCCGCGCCAGCCATGTCAGCAGCCCGCCGCCGGCCAGCAGCGCCAGCGGCAGCGACCAGGTCGCCGGCGATGCCGGCAGCCACTGGCGCGACAGCAGCGCCACCGCCGGCCAGGCATCGCCCGGATGCAGGCGCAGGGCGGCCCGGTAGTCCTGCGAGAAGAGGCGCTGCAGCAGCTCCACCAGGAAGACGGCGCCCATGGCCAGCAGCAGCGCCGCGCCCAGGCCCAGCAGCAGCAGCGGCACCAGCCGCGCCATGCCGAAGCGCCGCGCCAGCCCCAGCGCGCGGCCCGGCAGGCTGGCCAGCCCGGCCGGCAGGAACATCATCACCAGCACGAACACGATGCCCTGGTAGAGCAGCCAGGACTGCGTCAGGTCCGACACCGCATAGCCGAAGAAGGTCATGATCGCCGCCCCCAGCGCCGGTCCCAGGAACATGCCGATGCCGCCGATATAGCTGTGCAGGATCACCGCCGCCGACAGTCCCGGGTCGAACAGCACATAGTTCGCCGACTCGTTGGACAGCACCTGCAGCGCCCCCGCCACGCCGGAGAACATGGCCGAGATGGCGAACACCGCCATGCCCAGGCCGTGCACCTGGTAGCCCAGGAAACGCAGGCGGTGGCTGTTCTCGCGCAGGCCCAGGGTGAGCCGGCCCATCGGCGTGCGGGTGAAGAAGAAGAGCAGGGCCAGGCAGAGCAGGGTCCAGCCCAGCGTCAGGTAGTACACCTGCGTGGTCGAGCCGAAATCCAGGCCCCAGGCCGGCATGCGCATGGAGGAGATGCCGGCTTCGCCGCCGAACAGCCCCTTGAAGTGCGGCGCCAGCGAATGCACCAGCTCGGCGATGGCCAGGGTGATCATGGCGAAGTAGGTGCCGCTGCGCTGGGTGGCGAACCAGCCCGCCACCGCGCCCACCAGCAGCCCGACCAGCGCGCCGGCCAGCGGCAGCAGCGGCGTCGGCAGCAGGCCCGCGCCGCCGACGGCGTTCATCGCATGCACCGTCGCGAAGGCGCCCACGCCGAAATAGGCCGCATGGCCGAAGGACAGCATGCCGGCCTGGCCGCACAGCAGGTTGTAGGCGCTGGCGAACAGCGCGGCGATCAGCATCTGCACGGCCGCGTTGAGCAGGCCCTGCGACAGCAGCCAGGGCAGGGCGAGCAGCAGCGCGACGACAGCGCCGACGAGAAAGGAGACGGTCTTCATCGGTTCAGCCTTTTTCGCCCATCAGGCCGCGCGGCCGCACCAGCAGGATCAGCAGCATCAGCGCGAAGGGCAGGGTGGCGGAGAGGCTGGAGATCTTCAGTGTCATCAACCCGCCCACATCGCGCGCCCAGTCGCCCGCGCCGACGAGCGCGAAGAGGTCCGCCAGGCTGCGGTCCACACTCACCGCCAGCGAGGTGACCACGCCGATCAGCAGCGATGCCAGCATCGCCCCGCCCAGCGAGCCCAGCCCGCCGACCACCACCACCACGAAGACGATCACCCCCAGCTCCAGCGCCATGTTCGGGTTGGTGGTGTAGAAGGCGCCGGCCACCGCACCGGCCAGGCCGGCCAGCGCCGCACCCACGCCGAACACCCCCATGAACACCAGCGGCACGTTGTGCCCCAGGGCCTCGGCCATGCGCGGCCGGTAGATGGCAGAGCGCACCACGATGCCGACGCGGGTGCGCGTCAGCAGCAGGTAGATCAGCAGGAACATCGCGATCGCGATGCCGCCCATCAGCAGCCGGTAGGCCGGATAGCTGGCGCCGCCGATGGCGAAGGCCGGCACGTCGAGCGCGGCGGGAATGCGGTAGTCCACCGGATAGTTGCCGAAGAAGAGCTTGATCGACTCGGCCACGATGAAGGACAGGCCGAAGGTCAGCAGCAGCTCGTGCGCATGGCCGTGGTGGTGCACCCGGCGCAGGAAGAAACGCTCCACCACCACGCCCAGCAGCCCCACCAGCAGCGGCGACACCAGGATCGCCCCCCAGAAGCCCAGCCAGCCCTGCAGCAGGTAGGCGAAGTAGGCGCCCAGCATGTAGAAGGAGGCATGGGCGAAATTCAGCACACCCATCATCCCGAAGATGAGGGTGAGCCCGGCCGACACCATGAACAGCAGCAGGCCGTAGACGATGCCGTTCATCAGGGAGACGAGGAACTGGTCCATGCCGCGGCGCCGCTCAGCCCGGCCGCTTCATGACGCAGCTGGCCTGGGCCGGCGTGGAGGCCTCGGCCGCGGTGAACAGCTTCACCGGCTTGAAACCCATGTCGGTGCCGTCGGCCTTGTAGCGCGCATCCCTGGCGACGGTGGAGACCACCATCGGCATCTGCACCTGGTGGTCGGCCGCGCGCATGCTCATCTCGCCCATCGGCGACTTGATGCGGGTGTTCTCCAGCGCCTTGGCGAAGGCGTTTACGTTGAGCATGCCGTTCTCGGGCGGCGTGCGTTTGAGGGCATCGGCCACCATGGCCATGCCGTAGACGGTCTGCGGCTCGATGAAGGTGGGCGCATGACCGGTCCTGGCCTGGTAGTCGGCCATGAAACGCGCGCCGTCGGCGCCGCCCGATTCCGGGTTGAAGGTGTGCACCACGAAGTGGCCGATGGCCAGGTCGCCGGCATTGGCCAGGTTGCCCGGCTGGTCCAGATACACCGTGCCGAAACGCACCTTCAGGCCGGCGGACTTCGAGGCCTTCATCAGCAGCAGCAGGTCGTTGGACCAGTTGCCGGTGAGCACCGAGTCGGCCCTGGACGCGGCGATCTTGGCCACGTAGGGCGCGAAGTCCTGCACCTTGTTGACGTCGTGCAGGGTCTTCTCCACCACCTGGTAGCCGCCGGCGGCGGCGTTGTCGGAGATGGCGCGCTCCATGTCCTGGCCCCAGGAGTAGTTCTGGTTGATGGAATACACCCGGGTGCCCAGGGCATGGGCCTGCTTCATCGCGCCGACCAGTGCCTTGGTGCGCACCTGCGCATCGCCGGCGAAGCGGAAGTGGTGGAAGTTGCACTTCTCGCCGGTCAGCTCCAGCGCCTCGGCGCCCATGTTGAAGTAGAGCATCTCCTTGCCGGGATTGCGCAGGTTGTACTTGCGCACGTCCTCGGTGATCTGCCCGCCGATGGCCGAGGAGGCGCCCTGCACCACCATCTGCACCCCGTCGGCGGCGGCCGCCTTGAGTTTGTCGGCGGCGCCGGCCGGGCCGCCCTGGTTGTCGTACTCCAGCAGCTGCACCGGCTCGCCGTTCCAGCCGCCGGCCGCGTTGATCTGGTCGATCGCGTAACGCACCGCGCTGCGGTAGGCCTGGCCGGAGGAGGCCTGCGGGCCGGAGAGGGTTTCGACCAGGCCGATCTTCACCGGCGCGGCCGAAGCGGCGGCGCACAGCAGCAGGGCGGCGAGAGGGGCGGGCCGCAGGCGGCGCGCGAGGCTTGTCTTCAGTGGCATGGGTGTCTCCTTTGATTTGTTGCTCGAATCCGGCGGGCGGCCCGCTCAGAGGTATTCCATGTTCCCGTCCACGCTGATCGCCTGTCCGGTGATGTTGCGCGCCGCGCGCGAACTCAGAAAGAGTGCCATGGCCGCCACGTCGGCGGGCGTGACCATGCGGCGCAGCGAGATCTTGTCCAGGTACTGCGCCCGCATCGCCTGGGCCGACACGCCCTGCTCGGCGGCGCGGGCGCCGATCACGCCGTCCATGCGTTCGCCCTCCACCGTGCCCGGCAGGATGGCATTGACCCGCACGCCGTGCGGCCCGAGTTCGATGGCCAGCGACTTCATCAGCCCGACCACCGCCCACTTGGTCGCCGCATACGGCGTGCGCAGCGGATAGCCGAGCCGGCCCGCCACCGAACTCATGGCGATCAGCGAGGGATTCTGCGTGGACTGGCGCAGCAGCGGCACCGCGCGCTGGGCGAAGTAGAACTGGCTGTTGAGGTTGACCGCCACGGTGCGCTCCCAGTCGCCGCGGCGCAGGTCCTGGATCGCGCCGGTGGGCCCGGCCACACCGACGTTGTTGACCAGCACGTCCAGCCCGCCGAGCGTGCCCTGCACGTCGTCGAAGACCAGGTCCACATCGTCGGGCAGCGAGGCATCGGCCATGCTCGATCCGATCTCGGGCGCCTGCCGGTTCAGCCGGTCGAGCGCGGCCCGGTCGATGTCGCAGACATGCACCCGGGCGCCGGTCTCGCGGAAGGCCAGCGCGATCGCCGCGCCGATGCCGGAGGCGCCCGCGGTGACGAGGACACGCAGGCCGGGCAGGGGTCGCAGGGAATCGAGGATGCTCATGGAGGCAGTCAGGGCGTGGACGGATGGCGCCAGTGTCCGCAAGACCGGCCGGCGCGCCTATGTGTGCCGCGCACACCGCAGGCCGGGTGCCGATGTGCTGCGCGCACTGCGGCCGATGGGCGCCCGCCTCAGGGCTTGCGCCCATGTCCGCATGGCGATGTTCTGCTAGCCTTTGCCGCCTCATGTCTTCCCTGGCCCCCGAAGCAAGGCGGATGCAGGCGGTACCGCCGCAAGCCGCCGACATCGCTCCCGACCTGCTGGCCATGCTGCACCGCAGCGCCGGGGCGGACGAGTTCGCCTCGCGCCTGCTGAAGGTCGAGGCCCTGCCGGACGCCTGGCCCGGCAAGCCCGGCGCGGTCGAACAGGTGCGCATGGCCATGGCGCTGCGCAACCGGCAGGAGCTGCACGAGCAGCGCGAGCGCGGCATGCTGGCGGTGATCGAGTCCGCGCAAGACCTGTCGAGCCGCCGCGACCTGCAGGGCCTGCTCGAAGCCATCGCCCAGCGCGCCCGCAAGCTGATGGGCGCGCACCTGTGCTGGCTGACTTTGGTCGATGCACAAAGCGGCGAATTCCACGTGGTCGTGGCCGACGGCGCCATCTCCCAGCGCACCGGTCGGATGACCGCCGGCCGCAAGCTCGGCGTGGCCGGCGTGGTGATGGCCACGCGCCTGCCCTTCGCCACCCCCGACTACCTGCACGACACCCGCTTCGTGCACGATCCGGCGCTGGACGACACCTTCCGCGACGAAGGCGTGGCGGCCCTGGTCGGCGCGCCGCTGATCTGCGAGGACCGGGTGGTCGGCCTGCTGTTCGTGGCCGACCGCTACCACCGCACCCACACCGCGCTCAACGTCTCCATCCTCTGCACCCTGGCCACCCATGCGGCCCTGGCCATCGAGAACGCCCGGGCCTTCGCCGAGGCCCGCAGCGCGCTGGCCGACGCCGACGCCGCCCGCGCCGCGCTGGAGCGCCATGCCCGCGAGGTGCAGGGTGCCGCCGAGGCGCACGAGCAGCTGACCTCGCTGCTGGCGCGCGGCGCCTCGCTGGGCGAACTCTGCGCCTCCATCGCCCAGTTGCTGCACGGCAGCGTGCTGGTGCTGGACGAAGCCGGAGATGCCATCGCCAGCGCGTCCGCGCCCGGCTACGCCGGCAGCCTCGCCCAGGCCTATTCGCCCAGCGGCCCGCACAGCGCGGACATCGCCCGCGCCCTGCGCGAGAGCCGGCAGGCCGGCCGCTCGGCCCTGGCTTTCGAGGAGGCGGGCGAGCGGTGCCGGGCCATCGCGGTGATCGGCGGCAACGAGCTGCTGGGCGCGGTGCTGCTGCTGCGGCACGAGGACCTGAGCGGCATCTCGCTGCGCACCTTCGAGCGCAGTTCGAGCGTGATCGGCGTGGTGCTGCTGTCGCACGAACGCATGGAGGCGGAGAAGCACCGCGACCTGTCCGCGCTGCTGCGCACCCTGGTCTCGCCGCGCCAGGGCGAGCCGCGGCTGGCGCGCGAACGCGCCGAGCGTTTCGGGCTCGACCTGTCACTGCCCATGTCCCTGCTGGTGGCGCAGACGACGCAGCCCGGCGCGGCCTTCTGGGCCCGGCGGCTGCGCTCGGATCCGGCCTGGCAGCAGCAGGTGCTCGACGAGGTCGATGGTGTGCTGGTGCTGGTCTGCGCCGCGCCGCGGGCGCACGAGCTGGTGGAGAAGTTCTCGGCCTTCGCCCGGCGGGAATCGGGCCAGGCCTGGCAGGGCGTGCTGTCGCGCCCGGTCGCGGCGGCGGCGGAGTTTCCGCCGCTGTATGCCGCCCTGCGGCGCGGGCTCTCGGTGCTGGAGCGGCTGGGCATGCGATCCGGCATCGTCGGCCAGAACGAGATGGCGCTGTATTCGGTGCTGTTCGAGACCCACGACCAGGCCAGCCTCGCGGCCTTCCTCGACGCCACCATCGGCGCCGTCACCGCGCACGACCGCCGCAAGGGCTCGGAGCTGGCCTCCACCCTGCTGGCCTATTTCGACTGCAACCAGAACGCCAAGCTGACGGCCGCGCGCATGGGCATCCATGTCAACACGGTGCGCCAGCGCCTGAACAGCGTGGAGGAGCTGTTGGGCCACTGGGGCAACGCCAGCCGGGCGCTGGAGATCCACATGGCCCTGCGGCTGTGGAGCCTCGGCGCTGGAAACGTGAGTTCTGTTGAATAAAAACGTGGATTTGTAGGAATATTTCTCTACAAACGTAGGAGATATTCGCAATTGCGTTGACGAAGACGGGTTATCCCGCTGCTTGCGCGGATCATGGCGCGGAGATATTTGTCGCCGATGGCCTGCTTTTCAGACAGGTTACCGAATGAAAAGAAACTCCCGGTAGTCCGGAAGCAGACTCAGGAGCCGTTCCTTGGTATTCCTCATGCGTCGCCGAATTGCCTGCCGATCTTCCGTCCCGCCGCGCCGCATGGCGGCCGGCTTCACCCTGATCGAGGTGATGGTCACGGTGGCCATCATCGGCATCCTGAGCGCGATCGCGTTGCCCGCGTATACCGACTACATCCGGCGCGGGCGCATCCCCGAGGCGACCTCCAACCTGAGCTCCACCCAGGTGCGACTGGAGCAGTGGTTCCAGGACTCCAAGAGTTACCAGCCGACCCCGGTCAGCGGCACGACCTGCGGCGTGGCGATGCCCACCGGTCTCAAGTACTTCACCATCACCTGCTCGGCCAGCAGCGCGACCGCGTACACGCTCACCGCCACCGGCATCGCCACCGGGCCCATGGCGGCGTTCAGCTATGTCGTGGACCAGTCCAACAACATGTCCAGCACCGTCACCGGGCTTTCGGGCTGGACCGGCAACACCGCCTGCTGGGTGACCACCAAGGGCGGGAACTGCTGATGGGCCCCGACCGTCTCCACGGTCGGCCGGGCGCGGCGGGCCCGCCAGGCGGTTTCAGCCTGATCGAACTGCTGGTCGGCATCAGCATGCTGGCGGTGCTGCTGGGCCTGGCCCTGCCGTCCTTCTCCGACTGGATGCGCAACAACCAGGTGCGCAGCACGGCCGAGACCCTGCGCGAGGGCCTGCAGCTGGCCCGCTCCGAAGCCCTCAAGCGCAACACCCGGGTGCGCATGCAGCTGGTGTCCACGCTCGATAACAGCTGCGCCCTGTCGGCCTCGGGGCCGTACTGGGTGGTCAATATCGGTTCGGCGGTCTCGCCCGCGGGCGCCTGCGGCGCGCTGGCCGGCAGCGGCACGGGGCCCAACATCATCCAGAAGGGACCGATGACGGCGGCCAGCAGCAAGGTGAGCATCGCCGCCTTGCCCGCGACCGCCGTGGTGGCCTTCGATGCCAGCGGGCGGCTCTCGCCCACCCTCAATCCGACGGTGGCGGCGCCGGTGCCCAAGACGCAGATCGACATCCAGTTCCCGGGCTCGGCCTGCGTCGTCAGCAGCGGCACGGTCCGCTGCCTGCGCCTGGTGGTCTACCCCGCCGGCGAGGTCCGCATGTGCGACCCCGCCCAGACCAGCGCCACCGATCCCACCCGCTGCTGACACCAGGAGCGTGACGACCATGCAGCCCCGCCGCCGCCTTCCATTTGGGACACGTGTTCATCCGCGCGGCGCGCGCCAGCGGGGTTTCTCGCTCATCGAGGCGGTCATCGCCCTGCTGATCTTTTCCACCGGCGTGCTCGGCATCGCCCGGCTGCAGTCGGCCGCGGTGCAGGAGACGAGCGCGGCCGCCTCGCGCTCCACTGCTTCGCTGCTGGCCAAGAACCTCATCTCGCGCATGTGGATGAGCGACCGCACGCCGGCCACGCTGGCGGCCAACTTCGACAACACCAGTTCGCAGACCGTCCCGGGTTTCGCTCCCTGGCTGGCGGCGGTGGCCGGCTCCGGCCTGCCCGGAGTGAACGTGAGCACGAACACGAACCTGCCCACCGTCAGGGTCTCGCCGGTGGCCGGCGGCGGCAGCAGCCCGGTGGCCAGCAGCAATGTCATCGTCACCGTCTTCTGGCAGGCGCCGGGCGAGACGCAGGCGCACAAATACATCGAAACGGCGCAGATCAAATGAAGCCGCGTTCTCGTCCTGCCCGCGGCCAGCGCGGCTTCAGCCTGCTGGAGCTGATGATCGCCGTGATCATCGGCATGTTCAGCGTGCTGGTGATCCTGCAGGTGCTCGGCAACACGGCCACCAGCCGGCGCATCGCGGTGGCCGGCGGCGACGCGCAGCTCAACGGCCTGGCGGCGGTGCGGGCGATGACGCTGGATGTGGAGCATGCCGGCCTCGGCCTGCAGTCCTTCAACATCTCCGGCTGCAGCGTCAGCTATACGACCTCGTCGGACGGCGCCTCGGTCACGCTGCCGCTGGCGCCGGTGACCATCAACCCGGCCACCTCGCTGGTGCCGGCGGGCGATGCCAATACCGACACGCTGCTGGTCGTCTCCGGCAACTCGGGCAGCCCGTCCGAGGGCGATGCGGTGACCTCGGCCACCGCCTCCACCGCCTATGTGGTCACCACACCGGCCTCCTTCATCGCCAACGACCGGGTGGTGGTGGCGCCGGCCACACGCGCCGCCACCTGCGCGCTGCAGCTGGCCACGGTCGGCGGCGTCTCGGGCTCCGTCCTCACCGTCAGCAACGGCAGTTCGGGCCTGCCCAGCGGCAGCATCGTCTACAACCTGGGCGGCACGCCCACGGTGCGGGCCTATGCGGTGCGCAACGGCGACCTGACCGTCTGCGACTACCTGGCCTACAACTGCGGATCGAGCACCTACACCTCCACCGTCACCCCCTCGGTGTGGGTGCCGGTGGCCAACAACATCGCCTCGCTGCGGGCGCAGTACGCACGCGACACCTCGGGCATCAGCGGCAGCACCTCGACCATGGACGGCATCGTCGACACCTACGACCAGGCCACGCCGGGCAGCGTCGCGGCGGTGACCATTCCGCTGTATTGCCAGTGGGCGCGGGTGGTGGGCATCCGCGCGGCGGTGGTGGGGCGCGGGCAGCAGTACGACAAGACGCTGAGCTACACCGGAACCTCGAATGCATCGACCGCCAAGTCCGTGCTGCCGCTGCCGGTCTGGGATGGTTCATCGACCGGCACGCTCAATCCGACCGCCGTGCCCATCACGCTGAGCAGCGGCATCGCCGACTGGGACCGCTACCGCTACGTCGTCAGCCAGACCACCATCCCGCTGCGCAACGCCATCTGGCAGGGCAGCCAGCCGGCCTACCAGGGCGGATCGGGAGGCTGCTGACATGATGCCGCGCCACCCGCAACAGGGCTTCTCGCTCATCGTCGCGCTGGTGGCCCTGGTGATCATGGCGCTGGCCGCGGTCAGCCTGATGCGCACCGTCTCGACGGCCACGCTGGTCAGCGGCAACCTGGCTTTCGAACAGGCGGCGGTGACCGGGGCCGACGCGGGCACCGAAGCCGCCATCGCCTGGCTGGAGAACAACACCGGTGTGGCGGCCAGCTGTCCGACCGGCGGCGGCACCACCGTGCTGTCCTGCGACCAGCCGGCCAAGGGTTATGTCTCGACCCGGCTCGATCCGACGTCCACCCAGAGCTGGGCCACCGTGTGGGGCATCCTGGTCGGCACCTCCAATGCCACGCCGCAGGTGCTGTCCGCCGACGCCGCCGGCAACACGGCCTCCTACCTGATCCAGCGCATGTGCGGCCAGCAGGGAGACGCCAGCGTCAGCCTGGGCTGCTCCAGCGCGCCGTCCTCGGCCTATTGCGGCAACAGCAAGCGCCAGAACAGCAATGCCGGCGCCGGCAACATCAGCTGCACCAGTTCGACCTACTACCGCATCACCGTCCAGGTGTCCGGCCCGCGCGGCACGACCAGCTACATCCAGGCAATGGTGGCCCTATGAACCTGCACAGCTTCCTGATCCGATCCGTCCGCGCGGCCGCCGGCTGGCTCCTGGCGGCGGGCCTGCTGGCGGGCGCCGCCCAGGCCGCGGTGACCGACCTGGCGAACGCGCCGCTGGAGACCTCCACCGCCACCCTGGTCAAGCCCAACATCTTCTTCGTGCTCGACGACTCGGGCAGCATGGACTACAACTACCTGCCCGACTGGGTGCCCCTGTATCCCTCGCTCACCGGCCTGTTCCTCAACAGCCGCTTCAACGGCCAGGCCTACGATCCGGCGGTCACCTACACGCCGCCCCTGAAGTACGACGGCAGCAGCTATCCCAGCATGACTTCGGCCAACACCACGTCCTGGCTGCGGGTGCCGATGGACGGCTTCGGCGTGCAGTCCACCCTGACCGGCATCCTGACCACCGGGGTCTCCTACTACACCTTCATCGCCGGCGAATACTGCAACTCGCCCAATCTGCGCACCTGCGTCACGCAGAGCGCGCCCAGCACCGCCTATCCCTATCCGGCCTACCTGCGCTGGTGCAGCTCGGTGCTGCTGACCAACTGCCAGGCCACCCGCATCGAGACCGCGCCCGCCGGCGGCAGCACCTACCTGAACCCGCGTTATCCCGGCGCGCTGCTCGGCACCGTGCCGGGCAGCCAGGTACTCACGACGATCAACATCCTGCAGAACAGCTACGTCTACCCCGGCACTTCGGCCAAGGCCTCCAGCCGCACCGACTGCGCCGGGACCACCTGCACCTATGCGGAGGAGATCACCAACTACGCCAACTGGTATGCCTACTACCAGACCCGCATGCAGGCCACCAAGACGGCCATCTCCCAGTCCTTCAATGTGCTGGGCACCAGCTACCGGCTGGGCTTCATGACCATCAACAACAACAACGGCAACGACTTCCTCAACATCTCCGACATCACCACCGGCAGCAGCGGGCAGAAGGCGGCCTGGTACGCCAAGCTGTTCCGCGCCCTGCCCAGCAACAGCACGCCGCTGCGCCGGTCGCTGTCCACCGCCGGCCGCTACTACGCCGGCAAACTCACGAGCATCAATTCGCAGAGCGCCGTCGACCCGATCCAGTACGCCTGCCAGCGCAACTACACCATGCTGGCGACCGACGGCTACTGGAACGAAAGCGCCAACCCGGTGCAGATCGACGGCGCCACCGCCATCGGCGACCAGGACGGCGGCGAAACCCGCCCCTATCTCGACGGCAACGCCACCCCCAACACCCTGGCCGACGTGGCCGAGTACTTCTACGCCACCGACCTGCGCTCCTCCACCCTGGGCAACGTCACCAACGCCAGCGGCGTGGATGTCTCCAGCAACAGCTACTCCAACAAGCAGCAGCGCATGAACACCTACACCATCGGCCTGGGTGCCTCGGGCTACATGCAGTACCTGAGCGGCTACGCCACCGCCAGCAGCGGCGACTACTACAACGTGGCCAACGTCACCGCCACCAGCAGCAGCACCCTGGCCAGCGGCGTCTGCAGCTGGCAGAGCTCGGGCAACTGCAACTGGCCGGTGCCGGTCAACAACAGCCAGACCACCATCGACGACCTCTGGCATGCCGCCGTGAACGGCCGCGGCACCTACTACAGCGCGACCAATTCGTCGGACCTGAAGGCGGGCCTGAGCAACTTCCTCAACGCGGTGGTGGCGACGGCGGCCAGCTCGGCATCGCCCACGCTCTACACGCCCAACCTGGTTTCTGGCAGCGGCAACTATGTCTTCTCCACCGTGTTCTGCTCGGCCAAGTGGTTCGGCGACCTGATCCGCTACAGCATCGACGGCACCACCGGCCAGCCGAGCAGCTCGGCGAGCTGGGCGGAGTCCGGCGCGGGCGGCGACTGCGTGGACGCCACCGGCGCGCTCACCACCACGCCGCTGCTGGACAGGCTGGGCTTCGCCTCGCGCACCATCTACACCTACGACCCGGCCACCAGCACCGCCTTGCTGCCCTTCCAGTGGTCCTCGCTGTCGAGCACGGTCAAGGGCTACTTCCAGATGGCGGCCATCGGCGGCCTCTCGCAGATCTGCAGCTCGGCCAGCAACTGCCTGATCCCAACCGCGCAGGTCGACAGCAGCACCGCCGGCACCACCACCGGCGCGGGCGGCATCAACCTGGTCAACTACCTGCGCGGGGACCGCAGCAACGAGGGCAGCTCGAACACCAGCTATTACTTCCCCCGCACCCATGTGCTGGGCGACATCGTCAACTCGCAGCCGGTGTACGTGCAGGCGCCGAGCTACAACTATTCCGACAGCGGCTACACCGCCTTCAAGTCGGCCCAGTCCGCGCGCCAGGGCATGGTCTACGTGGGCGCCAACGACGGCATGCTGCATGCCTTCAATTCCGACAACGGCGCCGAGGCCTGGGCCTACATCCCCTCGATGCTGCTGCCCTCGCTCTACAAGCTGGCGGACAAGAACTACGCCGCCACCCACCAGCCCTTCGTGGACGGCCCCCTGGTGCAGGCCGACATCTACGCCAGCAGCGCCTGGCGCACCATCCTGGTCGGCGGCCTGGGCAGCGGCGGACGCGGCTATTACGCGCTCGACGTGACCACGCCTTCGTCGCCCACGCTGCTGTGGGAGTTCACCGCCGACACCACCAAATCCTCGCCCTACATCGTCGATCAGGACCTGGGCTACACCTACGGCCAGCCGGTGGTCACCAAGCTGGGCGACGGCACCTGGGTGGTGCTGGTGACATCGGGCTACAACAACGTCTCGCCCGGCAGCGGCCACGGCATCCTGTGGGTGCTCAACGCACGCACCGGCGCGGTCATCAAGAAGATCGACACGGGAGTGGGCACCACCGCCACCGGCGGCACCGTCACCGGCTGCAGCACGGCGCCCTGCCCGAGCGGCCTGGCCAAGATCGGCGTGTGGACCGACACCGAGCAGAACGCCACCGGCACCCAGGTCTACGGCGGCGACCTCTACGGCAACCTCTGGCGCTTCGACATCAGCGCGCTCACCGCCAGCGGCGGCACCGCCACCGTGCAGCTGCTGGCCACGCTGGCCGACGCCTCGGGCAACCGCCAGCCGATCACCTCCACACCCGAGCTGGGCCTGGCCAGCAATGTGCGCATGGTCTACCAGGGCACCGGCGCCTATCTGGGGGTGTCGGACATCAGCACCACCCAGTCGCAGACCATGTACGCCATCAAGGACACGCTGGCGACCGCCACCGGCAGCCTCTACGGCAGCCCGCGCGCCAACACCTGCGCCGCCGCGGCCACCTCGTCCGGCTGCTTCGTGCGGCAGATCCTCACCGACGCCAGCGGCACCCGCACCTCCTCCAGTTCGGTGAGTTATTCCTGGAGCCTGGCCACCATGAACGGCTGGTACATCGACATGCCCACCACCGGCGAGCGCATGGACGTGGACCCGATCCTGCAGCTCAGCACCCTGTTCTTCGTCTCCAACGCGCCCAGCACGGCCGGCGCCTGCAGCGTCGGCGGCAGCAGCTACAAGAACTACGTCAACTACAGCACCGGCTTGGCCGTGGCGGGGGCGACCAATTCGGGCACGCTGCTGTCCTCGACCAGCCTGGCCAGCGGCGTGGTGCTGGCGCGCACCACCACCGGCTCGGTGATCGCGGTGATCAAGTCCTCGGACGGCAGCGTGGCCACCACGCCGGTGCCGGTCGCCGGATCGAGCACCGGCACCCGCCGCATCTCCTGGCGCCGGCTCACCGACAGCCAGTGACCCGACTGTGAGCGCCGGCTTTCAGCGCAGCTTGACCACCTTGACCCGGATCGACTGCACATCGCTGCCATGGCTGCGCAGATGCGCCGCCAGCGCCGGCAGCAGCTGGCGCAGCTTGGCGGCCACCGCGTTGTTCTCCGCCAGCAGGCACCATTCGGAACCCTCCACCGGCCCGGCCTGGATGCGCGCGCGCAGCATCGGCGGGATCAGCGATTCGCAGCGGCGCAGCCGCTCGCCGGACTCGCGCGCCAGCGCCACCAGCCGGTGCAGTCCGGGCGATTCGGACGCGGCTTTCTGCAGCGTGACGGCTTGGTGGCGGCGGTACATGGAGTCGGGCGCGGGATCGGGAGCGGTATCGGGAGCAGGAGTGGGACGAGGGGCCCGGAAACGGGCCGCTGGTCTTGTCGGGCCAGGGTGGCATCCCCATTATCCGCAAGCGCCCGGCCGCACGGCTAGAATTTGCCGTTTGACCGGGTACCCGCCCGCGCCTGGCGCGCGCGTGTCCCGAGGCGCTTTTTACGGGCCTGTCGCTCCTGTCGGGCACCCTTCACTCTGAGGATGGACGAGCCCCGCCGCACCCGCGGCGGAATGCTCCACACGCATGGCTACCAACTTTCTGACCAAAATCTTCGGCAGCCGCAACGATCGGCTGCTCAAGCAATACCGGGGCGTGGTCGCACGCATCAATGCCCTGGAGCCGGCGCTGGAAAAGCTCGACGACGCGGCCCTGCGCGCCAAGACCGACGAGTTCCGCGAACGCATCGCCAAGGGCGAGACGCTCGACGCCCTCATGCCCGAAGCCTTCGCCGTGGTGCGCGAGGGCTCCAAGCGCGTCATGAAGATGCGCCACTTCGACGTGCAGATGCTCGGCGGCATGGCCCTGCACTACGGCAAGATCGCCGAGATGCGCACCGGCGAGGGCAAGACCCTCACCGGCACGCTGCCGGTGTACCTGAACGCGCTGTCCGGCAAGGGCGTGCATGTGGTCACCGTCAACGACTACCTGGCGCAGCGCGACGCCGAGTGGATGGGCCGGCTCTACAACTTCCTGGGCATGTCCGTCGGCATCAACCTGCCCGGCCTGCCGCGCGAAGACAAGCAGATGGCCTACGGCGCCGCCATCACCTACGGCACCAACAACGAATACGGCTTCGACTACCTGCGCGACAACATGGTGTATGAGTCCGGCGACCGCGTGCAGCGCGGCCTGAACTTCGCCATCGTCGACGAGGTGGACTCCATCCTGATCGACGAGGCCCGCACCCCGCTGATCATCAGCGGCCAGGCCGAAGACCACACCGCCACCTACGTGGCCATGAACAAGGTCGTGCCCCTCCTGGTGCAGCAGATCGGCGAGGCCGACCCGCGCACCGGCGAAGGCGTGGAAAAGCCCGGCGACTTCACCCTCGACGAGAAGAGCCGCCAGGTCTTCCTGACCGAGCAGGGCCACGAGAGCGCCGAGCGCATCCTGGTCGCCCAGGGCCTGCTGGCGGACGGCGCCTCGCTCTATGACCCGGCCAACATCTCGCTGATGCACCACCTGTACGCCGCCCTGCGTGCGAACAACCTCTACCACCGCGACCAGCACTACGTGGTGCAGAACGGCGAGATCGTCATCGTCGACGAGTTCACCGGCCGCCTGATGGCCGGCCGCCGCTGGAGCGAAGGCCTGCACCAGGCCGTCGAGGCCAAGGAAGGCGTGGAGATCCAGGCCGAGAACCAGACCCTGGCCTCGATCACCTTCCAGAACTACTTCCGCCTCTACGGCAAGCTCGCCGGCATGACCGGCACGGCCGACACCGAGGCCTACGAGTTCCAGGAGATCTACGGCCTGGAAACCGTGCTGATCCCGCCCAACCGCCCGAGCAAGCGCGACGACCAGCAGGACCGCGTCTACAAGACCACCCGCGAGAAGTACGAGGCCGCCATCCTCGACATCCGCGAATGCTACGAACGCGGCCAGCCGGTGCTGGTCGGCACGACGTCCATCGAGAACTCGGAAATCATCTCCCAGCTGCTGCAGGCCGCCAACCTGCCGCACCAGGTGCTCAACGCCAAGCAGCATGCCCGCGAGGCCGACATCGTGGCGCAGGCCGGCCGGCCCAAGATGATCACCATCGCCACCAACATGGCCGGCCGCGGCACGGACATCGTGCTCGGCGGCTCGCTGGAGAAGATGCTCGCCGCCATCGAGGCCGACGATTCGCTCGACGACGCCACGAAGGAACAGCGCGCCGCCGAAACCCGCGCGCAGTGGGAAAAGGACCATGCCCTGGTCTCGGCCCAGGGCGGCCTGCGCATCATCGCCACCGAACGCCACGAATCGCGCCGCATCGACAACCAGCTGCGCGGCCGCTCCGGCCGCCAGGGCGACCCCGGCAGCTCGCGCTTCTACCTGAGCCTGGACGACGCGCTGATGCGCATTTTCGCCGGCGACCGGGTGCGCTCCATCATGGAGCGCCTGAAGATGCCCGACGGCGAGGCCATCGAGGCCGGCATCGTCAGCCGCAGCATCGCCAGCGCCCAGCGCAAGGTGGAGGCGCGCAACTTCGACGTGCGCAAGCAGCTGCTGGAGTACGACGACGTCTCCAACGACCAGCGCAAGGTCATCTACACCCAGCGCAACGAGATCCTGGACGCGGCCGACCTCGGCCCGCAGATCGACGGCCTGCGCGAAAGCACCTTCACCGACCTGACCCGCCAGTACGTGCCGGCAGAATCGGTCGAGGAGCAGTGGGACATCGCCGGCCTGGAAAAGGTGCTGGCCGAGGAATGGCAGGTCGTGCTGCCGCTGAAGGCCGAGGTCGAATCGGCCAGCGCCATCAGCGACGAGGAAGTGCTGGAGAAGGTCGTCGGCGGCGCCAACGAAGCCTTCGCCGCCAAGGTGGCCCAGGTGGGCGGCGAGCAGTTCACCCAGTTCGAACGGGTGGTGCTGCTGCAGTCCATGGACTCCAGCTGGCGCGAACACCTGGCCTCGCTGGACTACCTGCGCCAGGGCATCCACCTGCGCGGCTACGCCCAGAAGCAGCCCAAGCAGGAATACAAGCGCGAGGCCTTCGAACTCTTCGGCCAGATGCTCGACGGCGTGAAGAACGAAGTCACCAAGACCCTGATGACCGTGCGCATCCAGTCGCCCGAGCAACTGGGCCAGGCCGCCGAGGACATGGAAAGCCGTGCCGAGCATGTCGGCAACATCACCTACCAGGCGCCCACCGAAACCGGCGAGGTCGAGACCACGCTGCAGCCGGTGGAAGTGCAGGCCAACGGCATGATGCCGGACGGCACGCGGGTGGGCCGCAACGATCCCTGCCCCTGCGGCAGCGGCAAAAAATTCAAGAACTGCCACGGCCAGCTGAGCTGAGCCGGGCCAAGGACTCCTTATGCCCGTGAATCTTTCCGCGCCCGACGCCGCGGCGCTGCTTCCCATCGCCGGCGTGCGTATCGGCATCACCGAAGCCGGCGTGCGCAAGGCCCATCGCAAGGACCTGAGCGTCTTCCTGCTCGACGAAGGCACCCAGGTGGCCGGCGTGTTCACCCAGAACCGCTTCTGCGCCGCGCCGGTGCAGGTCTGCCGCGAACACCTGGCCGGTGGCCAGCCGGTGCGGGCCCTGGTGATCAACACCGGCAATGCCAACGCCGGCACCGGCGCCGACGGCCTGGCGCGTGCCCGCGCCACCTGCGAAGCGCTGGCCGGCCTGCTCGGCCTGCCGGCGAACGCGGTGCTGCCGTTCTCCACCGGCGTGATCATGGAGCCGCTGCCGGTGGACCGCATCGCGGCCGGCCTGCCCGCGGCAATCGCCGATGCCCAGCCCGCCCACTGGGCGCGCGCCGCCGAAGGCATCATGACCACCGACACCGTGCCCAAGGCCTTCAGCGCCCAGGCCATGGTCGGCGGCAAGACCGTCTCGGTCACCGGCATCAGCAAGGGCGCCGGCATGATCCGCCCCAACATGGCGACCATGCTGGGCTTTCTGGCCACCGACGCGGCCGTCGCGCCCGCGGTGCTGCAGCAGCTGGCATCGCAGCTGGCCGAGGCCTCGTTCAACCGCGTCACCATCGACGGCGACACTTCCACCAACGACTCCTTCGTGGTGATCGCCACCGGCCGTGCCGGCAATGCCGTCGTCGAATCCATCGACAGCGATGAAGGCCAGGCGCTCTACCAGGCGCTGCTGGGCGTGGCGCGCCTGCTGGCCCAGGCCATCGTACGCGACGGCGAAGGCGCGACCAAGTTCATCACCATCGCCGTCGAAGGCGGCCGCGATGCCGCCGAATGCCGCCTGGTCGCCTATGCGATCGCGCATTCGCCGCTGGTCAAGACGGCGTTTTTCGCCAGCGACCCGAACCTGGGCCGCATCCTGGCGGCGGTCGGCTACGCCGGCATCGGCGACCTGGACCAGACCGGTATCGAACTGTTCCTGGACGACGTGCATGTCGCCACCAAAGGCGGCCGCAACCCCGACTACCGCGAGGAAGACGGCCAGCGTGTGATGAAGCAGAGCGAGATCACCGTCCGTGTCGGCCTGGGCCGTGGCGATGCCAGCGATACCGTCTGGACCTGCGACCTGAGCCACGACTACGTCTCGATCAACGCCGACTACCGCAGCTGAAGGCATGAACGAGCATTTCGAACGCTTGATCACCCGCGCCGAACAGGTGCTCGAACGGCTCGAAGCCGTGCTGCCGCAGCCGCTCTCGGCCCCCGACTGGAGCCAGGCCATCGCCTGGCGCTACCGCCGGCGCGGCAACGGCGTGGGGCGGCTGGATGCGGTGAAGCACATCTCCGGCCTGGCCTTGTCCGAGCTGCGCGAGATCGAGCCGCAGAAGGAAAAGATCGAACGCAACACCCGCCAGTTCGTCGAGGGCCGCCCGGCCAACAACGTGCTGCTGACGGGTGCGCGCGGCACCGGCAAGTCCTCGCTGATCAAGGCCTGCCTGAAGACCTTCGCGCCCCAGGGCCTGCGCATGATCGAGGTGGACAAGGCCGACCTGATCGACCTGCCCGACATCGTCGAGATGGTGGCCGAGCGGCCCGAGAAATTCATCGTCTACTGCGACGACCTGAGCTTCGAGGACGGCGAGCCGGCCTACAAGGCGCTCAAGTCCATCCTCGACGGTTCGGTCGCGGCCTCCACCGCCAATGTGCTGGTCTACGCCACCAGCAACCGGCGCCACCTGCTGCCGGAGTACATGGCCGAGAACCTCAGCTACACCCACACGCCCGATGGCGAGATCCATCCGGGCGAGGTGATCGAGGAGAAGATCTCCCTGTCCGAGCGCTTCGGCCTGTGGGTGAGCTTCTATCCCTTCACCCAGGACGAATACCTGACCATCTGCGGCCAGTGGCTGTCCTCCTTCGGCCAGACGGCAGAGCAGATCGCGGCAGCGCGCGCCGATGCGCTGGTCTGGGCGCTGGAGCGCGGCTCGCGCAGCGGCCGGGTGGCCTGGCAGTTCGCCCGGGACCGGGCCGGGCGTGCCGATGGCTGAGGCCCGCAAGCACACCGAGGTGGCGGTCGGCATCCTCCTGCGCGGCGAGCACGAGATGCTGCTGACCAGCCGCCCCGAGGGCAAGCCCTACGCCGGTTACTGGGAGTTCCCCGGCGGCAAGCTCGAAGCCGGCGAGACGGTCGAAGAGGCCCTGCGCCGCGAGCTGGAAGAAGAGCTGGGCATCGTCATCGGCCTGTGCGAGGTCTGGAAGGTCACCGAGCATGACTACCCGCATGCGCTGGTGCGCCTGCACTGGTGCCGTGTCCGCGAGTGGACCGGCGCATTCGAGATGCGCGAAGGCCAGCAGATGCAGTGGCAGAGTCTGCCGCTGACCGTCACGCCGGTGCTGCCCGGCGCCTTCCCGGTGCTGGCCTGGATGGCCGAGGAACAGGGCTTCCAGGGTGCCACACACCAGGACGTGTAGACGGGCGCTGCGGCCGCCGCCGGGCCGCCCCAAGGCGGCCGCGCCTCCTCCTCGGGAGGTGGCGAACTACACGAAGCGAAGCGTAGTGAGAAGCCGGGAGGTCAATGTTGATGCCGCGGATCGCCGTAGATCTCGTCTTCGGGCGGGACTTCGGTGGGTACCCGGAAGCTCTCGCTGGCCCAGGCACCCAGGTCGATGCCGCGGCAGCGAGCGCTGCAGAAGGGGCGGTAGGCGTTGTCCACGCTATAGACGCTGTCGCCGCCGCAGGCAGGGCAGCGCACGATGCGTTTGGGGACGGATACGGGGTCGGTAGGCTGGCTCATGGACAGCGGATTCTGCCGGCTCGCGCGCTCAGGCGCAAAGCGAGAGCTCGAAACCCGCGTCCTCGCCCGCGGCATGCAGGCGGCCATCGCCTTCCTGCTTCATCAGCCGCACCGACACCATCAGCCGGTTGCCGCTGATCTCGGGCACCAGGCCGCTGGCCGGGTCCATGCGCAGGCGCAGCAGCTGGAAGCTGCGGCCCTGCGGCAGGGTCTGCTGGAAGCCGCCGTGCTGGGTCATCACCTTCTGCGGCACGCCGGAGTCGCGCAGCATCTTCAACAGCAGGTAGATGGCTTCGGCCAGCGGCGCGAGCGTCGAGGCCCAGTTGGACACGTCGTGGCGCCGCACCGTGGCGCTCTGGTGCTGCCAGGCGTAGTAGGCCGGCAGATCGAAGCCGCAGGTGCCGCCCGGGATGCCGGCGCGGCTGCGGATGGCCATGAGGAAATCGTTCTCCGTCAGCGACTGGCCGGCGCGGCCCACCAGCTGCGTGAGCGAGGCCAGGCACTGGTCGACCTGGGCGATCACGCCTTCGAGCACCCCCGCAGAGATGGCCGGATTGCCGCGGAAGCTGTCGAGCTGCTGCTTCTGCTTTTCCAGGTCCTTCATCACGTCGGCCTTGAGGTCGGCGCGGGCGGCCACGTCCATGATCTCGAAGACCGAGACCAGGGCGAAGTGATGGTCCAGCGGATGCTCCCGGGGAACCAGTTCGCCCAGTCGGCGGAACAGCTGTTCGAGCCGCAGATAGGTCCGGATACGTTCGTTGAAAGGGTATTCGTACAAGATCACGGCGGCCATCATAGTCCCATGCTGCGGGCGATCGCCCCGAGCGCAACATCGAGTTGCGTAATGTCAAGCCCGTCGTTGAAGACGACGAAATCGGCGGCCCGGCGGCGCTCGATGCGGCTGGCCTGCGAGGCGACGATGCGGCGCACCGTGGCCTCGTCGAGCGCGCTGCGGGCCAGCACCCGGGCCAGCTGCGTGGCGACCTCGCAGTCGATCACCAGCACCCGGTCGACCCGGTCGCTCCAGTGGCCGGATTCGACCAGCAGCGGCACGTCGAACACCAGCAGGGCGGCACCGGCGCGCCGCGCCTCGTCGGCCGCGGCGTCGGTGGCGGCGCGCACCAGCGGATGCACGATGGCCTCCAGCCGGTGGCGGGCGGCGGGCTGCTCGAAGACCAGCCGGCGCATGCGTTCACGGTCGAGCGCGCCGTCGGCGGATATGAAGTCCGGCCCGAAGGCCTGCGCGATCGCCGGGATGGCCGGACCGCCCGCGGCGGTGGTCGCGCGCGAGAGCGCATCCGCATCCACGATGGACGCGCCCCGCGCGGCCAGCAGGCCCGCGGCGGTACTCTTGCCGCTGCCGATGCCGCCGGTCAGGCCCAGGGTTCGCATCGCGGCGGCGCGCGCTTCAGAGTCCGCCCAGCGGCAGCAGCGCCGCCGGGCTGAAGACCATGCCCACCAGCCCGGCCAGCGACAGGAAGGGCCCGAAGGGTACGTAGCCGCCCGGGCGCAGGCCGCTGCGCAGCTTGAGCACCAGGCCGACGATGGCGCCGGTGATCGAGGCGATCAGGATCAGCGGGATCAGCGCCTGCCAGCCGAACCAGGCGCCGAGCGCCGCGAAAAGCTTGAAGTCGCCGTAGCCCATGCCCTCCTTGCCGGTCAGCAGCTTGAAGCCCCAGTACACCAGCCACAGCGACAGATAACCGCCCACGGCGCCCCAGACCGCATCGGCCAGGGGCAGGGCGGTCCATTGCAGCGTGGCCGCGATCAGCCCGGCCCAGAGCAGGGGCAGGGTGATGCCGTCGGGCAGCAGGGTGGTGTCCCAGTCGATCATGGCCAGGGCGATCAGCGCGGCACCGAAGCCGCACCAGGCCGCTGTCGTCCAGCCCAGGCCCCAGCGCCAGGCGCAGTAGCCGAAGACCAGGCCGGTGGCCGCCTCGACCAGCGGATAACGCGCGCTGATCGGCGCCTTGCACGACGAGCAGCGCCCGCGCAGCGCCAGCCAGCTGAGGATGGGCAGGTTCTCGTACCAGCGGATCTGGTGGCCGCAGTGCGGGCAGCGCGAACGTGGCACGACAAGATTGAATGTTTCCGCCTCGGGCTCGACGCGGTAGGAGGACGGCTCGGCGGCCGGCCCGTCGCGTTCGGCCTGCGCCTGGGCGATCTCGTCAGCCCATTGCCGCTCCATGATCAGGGGCAGCCGGTGGATCACCACGTTGAGGAAGCTGCCGATGAGCAGGCCCAGCACCACGGCGGCGGGGACGATCAGCTCAGCGGGCAAGGACATGGGAGGAGGGCGTTCATGAGGGGCGGCGGGGACAGCGCTGGGCAGGCATTAGAAAGCATTTTTCCCGGATCCTGAAAATGCCGTGCCAGCCGATCCGCGCCAGGGTTCTTACACTGGCCCGTCCCGGCCCTCGGGACGACCGACGCAAGGAACACGCATGCGCTTTCGATGGGGAGTCTTCGGCACCGGAGCCGTCTCGGCCAAATTCATCGCCGGGCTGCGCAGCGCGCGGCAGGCGGAACTGGGCTTCGTCGCGTCGCGCTCGCTGCAGCGGGCGCAGGCCTTGGTGGCGGCAGCGGGCGCCGGGCGGGCGGTCGAGGGCTACGAGGCCGCGTTGTCCGATCCGGGCGTGGATGCGGTCTACATCGCCACCCCGCCGTCGGAGCACCTGCGCCATGCCCTGATGTGCATCGCGGTCGGCGTTCCGGTGCTGGTCGAGAAGCCTTTCGCCGCCACGGCCGAAGAGGCCCGGCGCATCGCCGAGGCGGCGCGCGCCGGCGGTGTCTTCGCGATGGAGGCGATGTGGACCCGCTTCCTGCCCGCCGCGCAGGCCCTGCGGGCGCAGCTGGCGGCGCAGGCCATCGGCGAGCCGCGCCTGCTCACCGGCAACTTCTGCCTGTCGCAGCGGCCCGAGCCCGGCGGCATCTTCGACAGCCGCCTGGGCGGCGGGGCCCTGGCGCATCTGGGGGCGTATCCGCTGTCGCTGGGCCAATGGCTGCTGGGCACGCCCGAGGTGGTGCAGGCCATGGCCACCACCGGCCCTGGCGGCGTGGATGAGGATGCCGCGTTTCAGCTGCGTTATCCGGGCGGCGCCATGGCCTCCTTCTGCGTCAGCCTGCGTTCCTGGGCGCCCGATGCCTTCCGGGTGTCGGGCACGCATGGCAGCATCGCCCTGCGCGGCGCCATCGTCCGGCCCGAGGGGCTGGACATCCTGCGTCTGCCGCCGCGCCCGGCGGAGGAAGCGCGCTTCGACCTGCGTGCGCGCCTGCGTGATGCGCGGCGCGCTGGAGAGCCAGACCATGCCCTGGGGTGACAGCATCGACGTGGCGCAGACCCTGGACCGCATCCGCGCCGCCGCCGGCCTCAGACCACCTGGCCGAGCTTGAAGATGGGCAGGTACATGGCCACCACGATGCCGCCGATCAGCGTGCCCAGGAACACGATGATGATCGGCTCCAGCAGGCTGGAGAGCCCGGCCACCATCTCGTCGACCTCGGCCTCGTACACGTCGGCGGCCTTGGCCAGCATGTGGTCGAGCGCGCCGGATTCCTCGCCGATGGCGCTCATCTGCAGCACCATGTTCGGGAACACATTGGCATTGGTCATGGCCGCCGTCAGGCTGGTGCCGGTGGCGACCTGCTGCTGGATCTTCTCGGTGGCCACCAGGTAGACCGCATTGCCCGAGGCGCCGCCCACCGAGTCCAGCGCCTCGACCAGCGGCACGCCGGCGGCGAACATGGTGGAGAGGGTGCGGGTCCAGCGGGCCACGCAGGCCTTGTCGATCAGCGGGCCGAAGACGGGCACCTTCAGGATCCAGCGGTCCACGTTGCGCTGGAACTTCTCGCTGCGCCGCCAAGCCTGGCGCACGAAGTAGAAGATGCCGAACAGCACGCCCAGCATCAGCCACCAGTAGGAGACGAAGAACTCGCTCATGGCGATCACGATCAGCGTGGGCGCCGGCAGGTCGGCTCCGAAGGAGCTGAAGACCTGCTTGAAGGCCGGGATCACGAAGATCATGATCACCGACACCACCACGGCCGCCACCACCAGCACCGAGATCGGGTACATCAGCGCCGACTTGATCTTGCTCTTGATCGCCTCGGTCTTCTCCATGTAGCTGGCCAGCCGGTCGAGCAGCGATTCCAGGATACCGGCGGCCTCGCCCGCTTCCACCAGGTTGCAGTAGAGGCTGTTGAAGTACATCGGATGCTTGCGGAAGGCGCCCGACAGCGAGGTGCCGGTCTCCACGTCCTGGCGGATGTCGTTGAGCAGCTTGGCCACGCTGGGGTTGGCGTTGCCGCGTCCCACGATGTCGAAGGACTGCAGCAACGGCACGCCGGCCTTCATCATGGTGGCGAGCTGCCGGGTGAAGACGGCGATGTCCTTGGGCCGGATCTTCTTGCCGCTCTTCATGCGGCGCTTTTTGATCTTCACCGGCACCACGCCCTGGCGGCGCAGGGTGGCGGTGACCTGGTTCTCGCCGCTGGCGCGCAGCTCGCCGCGCACCGGCTTGCCCTGGCGGTCGCGGCCTTCCCATTCGAAGACGAAGTCCTTGATGCCTCGCGACGCGGCGGTTGCCATAGTGCTCTAGCTCCTGCTCGGGCGGCTCATGGCCGGCCGGGTTTCATTCATTGGTCACGGCCAGCACTTCCTCTAGCGAGGTCATGCCCAGGCGCACCTTGTGCAATCCGGATTCGCGCAGCGAACGCACGCCGTCGCGCCTGGCCTGCGCGGCGATTTCGAGCGCGCTGCCGTCGCGCAGGATGATCTCCTGCATGGCCTCGTTCACCGGCATCACCTGGTAGATGCCGACCCGGCCCTTGTAGCCGTTGTTGCAGGCCGAACAGCCCACCGCGCGGTAGGGCTGCCAGCTGCCGTCGAGCTGCTCTTCGGTGTAGCCGGCGTCGAGCAGGGCCGAGCGCGGCACCTCGTGCGGCTGCTTGCAGACCGGGCACAGCCGGCGCGCCAGGCGCTGCGCGGTGATCAGGATCACGCTGGACGCGATGTTGAAGGGCGCGATGCCCATGTTGCGCATGCGCGTGAGTGTGGTCGGCGCGTCGTTGGTGTGCAGGGTGGATAGCACCAGATGGCCGGTCTGCGCGGCCTTGATCGAGATGTCGGCGGTTTCCAGGTCGCGGATTTCGCCGACCATGATGATGTCCGGATCCTGGCGCAGGAAGGATTTGAGCGCGACGGCGAAGGTCAGCCCGGCACGGTCGTTGACGTTGACCTGGTTGACGCCCGGCAGGTTGATTTCCGACGGGTCCTCGGCCGTGGCGATGTTCACGCCCGGCTTGTTGAGCAGGTTCAGGCAGGTGTAGAGCGACACCGTCTTGCCCGAGCCCGTCGGCCCGGTGACCAGGATCATCCCGTAGGGCCGGCCGATGGCCTGCAGCAGGCGCTCCTTCTCCTCGGGCTCGTAGCCGAGCGCCTCGATGCCCAGGCGGGCGCTGCTCGGGTCCAGGATACGGATCACGATCTTCTCGCCGAAGAGCGTGGGCAGGGTGCTCACCCGGAAGTCGATGACCCGGTCGGCACCGACCTTGAGTTTCATCTTGCCGTCCTGCGGCACCCGTTTCTCGGAGATGTCCATGCGCGAGATCACCTTGATCCGCGAGGCCAGCTTCTCCTTGATCGCCACCGGCGGCGAGGCGATCTCGCGCAACTCGCCGTCGACCCGGAAACGCACCCGGTAGTTGTGTTCGTAGGGCTCGAAATGCAGGTCGGAGGCGCGCATGTTGAACGCGTCGATCAGCATCTTGTGCAGGAACTTGACGACCGGCGCGTCCTCCACCTCGGCCAGGTTGCCGTTGTCGGTGGCGTTCGGGTCGAGCGCCTCGGGCTCCTCGTCGAACTCGAATTCGCCGCCGCTGCCGACCATGTTGTCGAGCTGCTCGGAGGCCGAGGTGCCGGTGGTCTCCAGCAGCTTGGAGAGCTTGTCGTATTCGGCGATGACCCAGTCCACGCCGAGCTGGGTGGAGAACTTGATCTTCTCGGCGGCTTCCTGGTCCGAAGGATCGGCCGTGGCCACGATCAGGCGGTTGCTGCGCTTGCTGAGCACGACCACGCGGTAGTCGTGGCAGATCTTGATGTCCAGCAGGTCCTTGGGCAGGCGCAGCGGATCGATGGCCGAGAGATCGAGCAGCGGTGCGCCGAAGGCTGCCGACACCGCATGGGCCAGGTCGGCGGCGGACACCACGCCCGAGCCGGTGAGTTCGGCGATGAAGTTGGTGCGCGACGCGGCCGCCTTGCGCACCAGGTCTTCGGCGGTCTTCTGGCTCAGCAGGCCAGCCGCGATCAGCGTGCGGCCTACGCCGGGAAGCGCGACCGGGGCGCTGTCTTTGCTGAGGGCGTCAATCGCGGCCATGGTCCCGGGTAGCAGGTGGTTACGGGTAAAAAATACATCCTACCATCGCCGCCCTGGCGCCATTGGTGGCGCAGGGATACGAATCCACGGGTGGGCGTTACATGTGGCGAGCGATCGCCCACTGCACGCCGGCTCCCGCCCTGCCCGCCGCGCGGACCCGCGGCGCATCGCAAATGGTGGGAAGGCGCGGTCGCACGGCTTTACCCGGGCTTCACCGCCAGGACGTCGTGCCGAGCGTCCGGGCGGTTGAAATGCCGGGTCTGCCGCGACGCGGCCCCTCGCACGAATGCCGCCATGTTGAAGATCCCGCGCCCTGTCCTCGCCCTCGTGCTGGTGCTTGCCACCACCTGCAGCCACGCGCAGTTCGGCGGAGGCATGGGGGGAGGCGGGATGGGCGGCGGGGGAAAAGGCCGCGGCCAGAGAGGCGGCGGCAGTGGTGACGAAGCGGCCGCCGTGGTGCAGCCCCAGAGCCCCGCCGAGGCCGCTGCCCGCCTGCGCGAGCGCCTGCTGGACCTGCGGCTGCTGCTGCGCATCACGCCGGAGCAGGGTCCGGCCTGGACGGGGTTTTCGAATGCGGTGTGGAACCTGGCCGGCCATCCTTCGGTGCGGCCGGCGCCGGAGCCAGACGGGCGGGCCTCCGCGCTCGAAGTCTTCCGCCTGAAGGCCGATCAGGCCGAGGAGAACGCCCGGCGCCTGCGTGAATTCAGCCAGGCGGCCGACCGGCTCTATGCGGCCATGACACCCGAGCAGCGCCTCACGGCGGACGCCCAGTTCGTCGGCGCCATGCCCTGAGGCGCCGGCCTACCAGCCGCGGCGCCACGCGCCGGGTGGCGGGCCCCAGGGATGGCCGTAGTACACAGGCGGGGGCGGGGCGTAGTAGACCGGACGTGGAGGCGGCGGCGCGTACACCGGCGCGGCATAGACCGGCGGGGCGTAGGCCGGGGCCGAGACCACATAGCCCGGCTGGGGCTGTCCGTAGTAGCCGCTCACCGGGGCCGGCGCATAGACGGGAGCCGGCGGCGCCACATAGACGGGCTGGGGCGGCACATAGACCGGCGCCGCATAGGCCGGTGCGACATAGCCCGGAACGCCGATGCCGATCGACAAACCGACGCGGGCCGAGGCCGCCGTCGAGAACGCCAGGGCGGCCGCCGCGGCCACCGAGACACCCAGCCATTTCAATGCGAGATCCGTTTTCATCGTCAGCTCCAGGATGAGCAGTATTGCCTGCCAGGCTTGGTCAACGCGGCAGGCTTCAGGGGCGAATACTGCTGGAATGTAAAGGCGCCGCACGGACCGGTTCAGTCCGAGGTGCTGGGGCTCCAGAAGGCCTGCCGCACGCCCGGAAAGCCGGCCAGCCGGCCGACCAGCGCATCGAGCGCCTCGCCATCGACCGAGGTGGCGGCCAGCGTCGCCTCGATCTCGATCTCCTCCGGGCCGAAAGCGTGCACCCGCAGGTCGCGCGGATGCAGGTTCTCGCGGCCCAGGGCTTCCTCCAGCTGGGCCAGGGCGGCCTTCTGCTGGCCGTGGGCGGCGATCACGTACACGGTGTTGGTGACTTCCGCCGAGGCCACGTCCAGCGGCGTGCGGGCGATGGCGTTGACGATGGGCCGCAGCAGGGTGTTGGCCGCCAGCACGAAGAGGGTGGCCAGCGTGGCCTCCACGATCAGGTCGGCGCCCGCCGTGGCGCCCACCGCCGCCGAGCCCCAGAGCGTGGCGGCGGTGTTCAGGCCGCGCACATTGCCCTCCTCGCGCATGATCACGCCGGCGCCCAGAAAGCCGATGCCGGAGACCACATAGGCCATCACATGCACCGCGCCGTCGTGGCCGTTGAGCCGGTTGGCGGTGTCCACGAAGGCCGCCGCGCCGATGGCGACCAGCACATTGGTGCGCAGGCCGGCGGTGCGCTGCCGGTACTGGCGCTCCAGGCCGATCAGCCCGCCGAGCACGAAGGCCACCGACAGGCTGAGCAGCGTGTCGAGCAGGGAGGCGAGATTGATGTTGTGGAAGGCGGTCACTTCAGCCCCTGATGATCAGGCCAGCGAGCGTACCCGTTCCGACGGCGGCGGCAGGAAACGGCTGTCGAACAGATCCTCGGGCCGTGGCGGGCGGGCGAGCTGCTTGGCGCGTGCCATCAGCTCGATGGTGGTGGCCAGGCGGGCTGTGTCGACCGCGCCTATGCCCAGGGTGGAGCCTTCCGGGTGGGCCATCTCCAGCGCCAGGGTGCCGGCCAGCCGTTCCCGGTTCGCGCGCCGGTCCAGCGCGGGATTACGCCGGGCCACGGCCTCGATGGCCGCATCCACGTCGGCCACGGTATCGGCCAGGCCGCGGTTGACCGCCCGCACCAGGCCGGCCACCGCCGCGGGATGGTCGCGCCGCAGCACCGGGGTGACCATCAGCGCCGCGCCGTAGAGCGAGGGCACATGGTGCTGCCATTCGAAGTGGCGCAGGGTGCTGTCCGGCGCGATGCCGGCCTCCAACGTCTGCGCGCGGATGGTGTTGACGAAGCCGAATAGCCCGTCCCAGCGGCCCTGCAGCATCAGGGGCACGATGGCGCGATGCGGCAGGTCCGACACCTCGATCTTCACGCTGTCCGGATCGATGCCGCAGGCCGCGCAGAACTCGGGGAACATGCGCCAGGCCGCGTCGTTCGGATGCGTGACCAGGGTGCGGCCGGCCAGGTCGGCGGGCTGGCGCAGCGCGCCCGATGCCGGCACGGCGATGGTGTAGGGCGAGCGGTTGTGCAGGGCGAACACGCCCACCGGTGTCTCGCCGGGCCGGGCCGAGGCCCATTCGACCAAGGCGTTCATGTCGCCATAGCCGGCGTCGTAGGCGCCGCCCATCAGCTTGGGCACGGCGTTGGCCAGGGTGTCGCCTTCGGTGAACTCGACTTGCAGCCCCTCTTCCTCGAAATAGCCGCGGTCGTCGGCCATGAAGAACCAGGCCTGCGGCCCGGAATAGAAGGTGTTGAGGATGAAGCGCAGCAGCAGGGGCTCGGTGGCGGTCGTCATGGTCATGGTGCGCTCCTCCTGAACGGTCATGGAAGTGGACGTTAGCAAGCTTCGGTCCTGCCTGCCCGGGCTCGTTTCCTGCTTCGCCCGGATATCCCCCACCCCAGGCGCACGACTGCCATGAACTTCCATCCGACACGACGCTCCGCACTGCAATTCCTGGCCGCCGGCATGGCCGCCGCCGCCCTGCCTGCATTCGCCCAATGGCCGGACAAGCCGATCAAGATCATCGTGACCTTCCCCCCGGGCGGATCCAGCGACGTGCTGGCCCGGCTGATGGCCGAGCAGCTGGCCAAGAAGCTGGGCCAGCCGGTCGTCGTCGACAACAAGCCCGGTGCCGGCGGCACCATCGGCGGCGCGCAGGTGGCGGCCGCGGCGCCGGACGGCTACACCCTGATGCTGTCCAACACCACGCCGATCGCCCTCGGCCCCTTCGCGCTGGAGAAGCAGCCCTACGATCCGGTGGCGGCCTTCACCAACATCGCCTACCTGGGCGCGGCGCCGCTGGTCATCATGGCCAGCAAGCCATCGGGCATCAAGACTTATGCCGACTTCGTCGCCCTGGCCCGCAAGGAGGGCCATATGGACTTCGGCTCGGGCGGTCCGGGCTCCATCGGCCACATCCACGGCGAGCTGCTGAAGAAGACCACCGGCCTGAACATGGTGCATGTGCCCTACCGCGGCGGCGCGCCGATGACCACCGACCTGATCGCCAACACGATTCCGCTGGGCATCGACGTGATCACCTCCTATGTGCCTTTCTTCAAGAGCGGCCAGCTGGTGCCGCTGGCGGTGACCGGCACTCAGCGCTCGCCGCTGATGCCGGAGGTGCCGACCATCGTCGAACTCAAGCAGCCCTCGCTGGTGCTGGAGAACTTCTTCGGCCTGGCCGGCCCCGCCAAACTGCCGGCCGAGGTGGTGGCGCGGCTCAACGCCGCCTGCAACGAGGTGCTGGTGATGCCGGAGATCCAGCAGAAGCTGACCGAACTGGGCATCGTGGCCAAGCCCGAAACGCCGGCGATGTTCAACGACTTCGTCCGGGATCAGGTGGCGGTGCTGGGGCCGACGGTCAAGGGTGCCGGCATCCGGCTGTAGGGGCTGGCGGATTTTCTGGCAGTCCGACGCGGCTTTTTCGCTCGGATCGTCAGGGCGCACACGCGGCAGAATCTCTTCAGTTTCTTGAGAGGTTCAAATGGCCGATACCAGTCCCAGCAGCTGCCAGGGTTGTCGTAATGGAGCCGAGCTGTTCCCCTTCACCATGGCCTTCCAGCCCGTGGTCGACCTGCCCAGGCGCGTGGTGTATGCCCATGAAGCGCTGGTGCGCGGGCCCGAAGGGCAGGGCGCCTATTCCATCCTGTCGCAGGTCGGGCCGGACAACCGCTATGCCTTCGACCAGGCATGCCGCGTCAAGGCCATCGAGCTGGCGGCGCGGCTGCAGATGAGCTCCAAGCTCAGCATCAATTTCCTGCCCAATGCCGTCTACCGTGCGGAAGCCTGCATCCGGCTGACCCTGGCGACGGCCGAGCAACACGGCTTTCCGGTCGAGAACATCATCTTCGAACTCACCGAAGACGAGCGCTCCAAGGACCTGGTGCACCTGGAGTCGATCTTCACCGAATACCGAAGGCGCGGCTTCATCACGGCCATCGACGATTTCGGCGCGGGCTTTGCCGGCTTCGAATTCCTGGCCGCCTTCCAGCCCGATGTCATCAAGCTGGACATGAGCCTGGTGCGCGGCATCGACGGCAACCGCGTGAAGCGGTCCATCGTCGCGGCCATGGTCGGGCTCTGCTCGGAACTGAAGATCCGTACCGTGGCCGAAGGCGTGGAGACCCGCGAGGAATTGCGTGTGCTGACGGATCTGGGCCTGGAGTTCTTCCAGGGCTATCTGTTCGCCAGGCCCGGACTCGAATGCCTGCCCGAGGTGGACTGGAGCGCGGCGGGCTAGGCCGGCCCGTCGGGCACTTCAGGGCCGCAGGCGCGCGGGAAGGTGGCGATGAAGCTGGTCCCGAACTCCGCCGAGGAGGACACCGACATCGCGCCGCCATGGGCTTTGACGATGGCGTCGACGATGTAGAGCCCCAGGCCGACGCTGCTGGCTTCCCCGGCGTTCTCCACCCCGCGCACAAGCGGCTGGAACAGCCGGGGCAGCAAGTCCGCCGGTATCGGCCGGCCTTCGTTGTGCACGCTGATGGCGAAGTGTTCCTCGTCCATGTCGGAAGTGACCATGATGGGCGTGCCGGGCTCGCCGTAGGCCGCGGCATTCGCCACCAGGTTGCCGATGAGCTGCGCCAGGCGGTCCTGATCGCCGTGCACCTCGCCCGCGCCGCTCGTCACGTGCTTGAACAGGCGTTGCGGGAAAACGGTGCTCAGTTCGTCGATGGCTTCGGTCACGACCGCATGCAGGTCGATCGGCAGCCGATGCGCCACCAGGCCGGTGCCCAGGCGGGCCTGCGTGAAATCGAGCAGGTCGGCGATCAGGCGGTTGGTCCGGTTCGCCGACCGGCTGATGCGGTCCAGGATCCGCTGCTGCTGCTCGCTGGGTTTGCTGCGGCTGAGCGCCACCACGCCCAGCTGGATGGCGGAGAGCGGATTGCGCAGGTCGTGGCTGACGATGCCGACGAGCTGCTCCGCATAGGTCGCCCGGTTCACCGCCTCTTCCGAGAGCTGCCGCTCCGACTCCACCAGAAACTCGAGCCGCTTCTGGGCTGCCATCAGCTCCTTCTCGTACCGGTCGCGGTCGCGGGCCACGAAGAGTGCGATGTCATGGGTCCAGGCGCCTTCGCGCTCGCGGCGGCTGGCGTTCATCACCACCGGAAGATCGGGCCCGTGGGCGCAGACCAGGTCGATCTTCACCTCGGAAATCGAGCCCTGCATCTGCAGCAAGGGCATCCAGTGCGTCTGGTGGAAGATGCGGCCGCCCATGCTGAAGAGGTCCTGCAGCCGGCGGCGACCGACAAGCGCCTGCGCGGAGTAACCGACCCATTCGCAGAACAGTCGGTTGACGCGCAGAAAGGTGCCCCTGCCGTCGGTCCTGACGAGACCGCAGGGGACATCGTCGAACATGTCTGCGCCTACCTCTGGCGAGTCCGGGCCGGGAATGCTCAAAGCGCGCAGTCCTTCAGGAATTCGTCGATGGCGGCCGCGCAGGCGCCCGGCTGGCTCAGGTGCGGGCAGTGGCCGACGTTCTCGACGATACGCAGCCGCGCATTCGGCATCGCGGCCTGCATGTACTGCCCGACATCGACCGGGGCGATCAGGTCGTCGTCCGACTGCAGGATCAGCGTTGGTGTGCGCAGCTTCGGCAGCTCGGCGCGGTGGTCGGCATTGAAGGTGACCCGCGCGAAGTGTTTGGCGATCTCCGGGTTGGTGCGGCAGAAGCTGTTGGTGAGCTCCTCGCCCAGCTCGGGCTGCTCCGGCGAACCCATGATGGCCGGCGCCATGGTGCTGGACCAGCCCAGGTAATTGCTCTCCAGCGTCGTCAGCAGCGAGTCGATGTCGGCGCGGTTGAAGCCGCCGACATAGCCGGTGGCGGGGTCGTTGATGTAGCAGGGCGACGGCCCGACCATCGCATGGGCCGCGAAGAGGCCGGGCTGCGCGATGTCCGCCAGGGCGCCG
Organism: Xylophilus rhododendri; assembly: GCF_009906855.1. Lineage (NCBI taxonomy): Bacteria > Pseudomonadati > Pseudomonadota > Betaproteobacteria > Burkholderiales > Xylophilus > Xylophilus rhododendri. The sequence goes on along the minus strand of NZ_CP047650.1, from coordinate 1,988,464 downwards.
ATCATTCCCGAGACGGAATGACTCACCAGCACCGCCGGCCCCTGGCCGAACTCCCGCACCACTTCCACCAGGTCATCGGCATAGCCGTGCAGGCTGTCGTACTTGCGTTTGTCGAAGGCCGACTCCTCAGACATGCCAGAACCCACCAGGTCGAACAGCACCACCCGGTAGCGGCCGGCATAGGACGGAGCCAGCAGGCGCCACATGTTCTGGTCGCATCCAAAACCGTGGGCGAAAAAAATGGTGGAAGTGCCGGCGCCCTGAACATGGACGTTGTTGCGGTCTTTCACGCTCATGGAAAGTGATCCTGGTTGGGTCACATCCCGAGGCGAGATGCATACCGCGCCATTGTCACATCGGAGCTGCCGACGGTGCAAAGGCTGCCGGATGGTGGTGCCTCGATATGCCGGTGGGCACGCTGGCAGGGTGCGCCGTTACCGCCGGCTACCAGCTCGAAGGCCTTGTTGGGCATGCTCGAATCACAGGAGTCCCCCATGCGCCCTTATGCCGTCTTGCTCGTTGCCGCCTTCGCTTGTTGCGGTGTGGCCCACGCGGCTTCGAAGACCCCCAGGAAACCGCCCGCGAACTCCGCGGACGCGGCGCCTTCCGCGCTGCCCGGAACGATCCACTTCGGCCCCGACCCCAAGACAGGCAAGTGGCGCCGGCTGACGGATAAGGAAGTCGCGCCGCGCAGCGCCGGAGTCCAGGCGCTGGAACACGATGCCCGCCGCGACGCCACCGGCAAGCACTAGCCATGCAGGGCGACGCATCGCCGTTTTGACGTCGCGGCTGGCAGGATTCAAGGTTTTTGGTTTCCCTTGGGAAACCCGGTCTCCCTCTGAAAAGAGGGCCAACCGAATGGTCGGGGTGAGAGGATTCGAACCTCCGGCCTCTACGTCCCGAACGTAGCGCTCTACCAGGCTAAGCTACACCCCGATGAAAAGCCCGCCGTGGAGGCGGGCTTGAATCGTTCAACTCTCGATCGGCGACTGCGGTCTTACGACCGGCGCGTCAAAAGCTGAGCCGCTAATTCTAGCAGGGCTTTCGAGTACAAATTCTGGGGCAGCGGAAAAATTGCGTCGATGGCGCGCTGGGCTTCTGCCGCGGCGGCTTCGCGGGTGGCGTCCAGGGCGCCGGTATCGCGCACGATGGCGACGATGGCGGCCAGGTCGCCTTCGCCGCCCTCGATGGCCGTGCGGATCAGCGCGGCTTCGGCCGGGGTGCCGCGCTGCATCGCGATGATCAGCGGCAGCGTGGCCTTGCCCTCGCGCAGGTCGTCGCCCAGGTTCTTGCCCATCTCGACCGCGTCGCCGTCGTAGTCGAGCACGTCGTCGATCACCTGGAAGGCGGTGCCCAGCGCCTGGCCGTAGGTGGCGCAGGCCTCCTCGGTGGCGGCGTCGGCGCCGGCCACGATGGCGCCCAGCCGGGCGCTGGCCTCGAACAGCTTGGCGGTCTTGGAGCGGATCACACGCAGGTAGCCGGCCTCGTCGAGCCCGGCGTCGTGCATGTTCATCAGCTGCAGCACCTCGCCCTCGGCGATCACGTTGGTGGCCTCGGCGAGGATGCTCATCACCCGCATGTTTCCGGACTCGACCATCATCTGGAAGGCCCGCGAGTACAGGAAATCGCCCACCAGCACGCTGGCCGGGTTGCCGAAGACCTCGTTGGCCGTCGAGCGGCCGCGCCGCAGCGTGGAGGCATCGACCACGTCGTCGTGCAGCAGGGTGGCGGTGTGGATGAATTCGACCACCGCGGCCAGCGTGTGGCGCAGCGGCGCGCGGCTGCCGAGGGCGCCGGCGGTCAGCAGCAGCAGGGCGGGGCGCAGGCGCTTGCCGCCGGCCGCGATGATGTAGCGGGCCACTTCACCGACCAGCGGAACGCCGGAGTCGAGGCGCTGCGCGATGACGGCGTCCACCTCGCGCATGTCGTCGACGATCAGGGCAAGGGTGGCGGCAGGGCTCGCGGCCGTGGCCGGGGGTGTGGCGATGGCTGTCAAAAGTAAGGAGATTTTGCTGCGGAAAAGGTCTCGCGCGGCGCATTATAGGAACTGCCGCCCCGGGCGTTCAGCCACGGTTCATTGGGGGCATCTTGGCAGGATCGGCGGCGCGCGCTACAATCGAGGGCTCTGCAGAAATTCGTCTGCGGATACTCACATAAAGAGGTTGTATGTACGCGGTCATAAAAACCGGCGGCAAGCAGTATCGCGTTGCTTCCGGCGAAAAAATTAAAGTAGAACAGATTGCTGCGGACGTAGGCCAGGAAATCGTGATCGATCAGGTTCTGGCAGTCGGCAACGGCGCTGAAATCAAGATCGGCGCACCCCTGGTGTCCGGCGCTACCGTCACGGCGACTGTCGTGTCGCATGGCAAGCACGACAAAGTGCACATCTTCAAGATGCGCCGTCGTAAGCACTACCAGAAACGTCAAGGCCATCGCCAGCAGTTCACCGAACTGCAAATCGGCGCGATCGCCGGTTAAGGAGTCCAGGTCATGGCACAGAAAAAAGGCGGCGGCTCTACGCGAAACGGGCGCGATTCCAAGCCCAAGATGCTCGGCGTGAAGGCTTTCGGCGGTGAACTCATCACTGCCGGCGCCATCATCGTGCGCCAGCGTGGTACGCGTTTCCATGCCGGCACCAATGTCGGCGTGGGCAAGGACCACACGCTGTTCGCCCTGGTTGACGGCCACGTGTCGTTCGCCATCAAGGGTGCAGCGAGCAAGCAGACGGTTTTCGTGACGCCCGCAGCCTAAGGCTCGGTTGTCGCTGACCCCGCGAAGCCCCGCTGGTCGGGGCTTTGTGCTTTCTGGCCGAATCCGGCCGCAGCTTGTCCGTGATGTACGCCGCTCGCTGTTTCCCTAGACAGGAGATCCCATGAAATTCGTCGACGAAGCCTTCATCGATGTCGCGGCAGGCGATGGCGGTAACGGCTGCGTGTCCTTCCGGCACGAAAAATTCAAGGAATTCGGCGGCCCCAACGGCGGCGACGGCGGCCGAGGCGGCCATGTGTTCCTGGTGGCGGACGTCAATCTGAACACCCTGGTCGATTTCCGTTTCTCGCGCCGCCACGAGGCCAAGCGCGGGCAACACGGCATGGGCTCGGACATGTTCGGCGCCGCCGGCGAGGACGTCACGCTGAAGGTGCCCGTGGGCACCATCATCAGCGACGCGGAAACCGGCGACGTGCTCTACGAACTGCTGGTGCCCGACGAGGTCATCACCCTGGCGCGCGGCGGCGACGGCGGCTTCGGCAACCTGCGTTTCAAGAGCGCCATCAACCGTGCGCCCCGGCAGAAGACGCTGGGCCATCCGGGCGAGCGCAAGAGCCTCAAGCTCGAACTGAAGGTACTGGCCGATGTGGGCCTGCTGGGCATGCCGAACGCCGGCAAGTCGACGCTGATCACCGCGGTCTCCAACGCCCGGCCGAAGATCGCCGACTATCCCTTCACCACCCTGCATCCCAACCTGGGCGTGGTGCGTGTCGGGCCCGAGCAGAGCTTCGTGATCGCCGACATTCCCGGCCTGATCGAAGGCGCCTCCGAAGGCGCGGGCCTGGGCCACCTGTTCCTGCGCCATCTGCAGCGCACCCGGCTGCTGCTGCATGTGATCGACATGGCGCCCTTCGACGATTCGGTCGATCCGGTCGCGCAGGCCAAGGCCATCGTCGGCGAGCTGAAGAAGTACGACAAGGCCCTGTTCGACAAGCCGCGCTGGCTGGTGCTCAACAAGCTCGACATGGTGGCCAAGGACGACCGCGCCGCGCTGGTCAAGGACTTCGTCAAGCGCCTGCGCTGGAAGGGCCCGGTCTTCGAGATCTCGGCGCTGACACGCGAGGGTTGCGAGCCGCTGATCCAGGCCATCTTCCGCCATGTCGAGGCCGAGCAGAAGGCCGCGCAGCCGCCGGTGGATGTGGATCCGCGTTTCGACGAAGCCCGGGAAACCCCGGCCCCAGAAGACCGCAACGACTGAGCAGACGGAGTGCCGCGCCGATGACCATGATCACGACCAACGCATCCGCCGCGATGCTGCGCGGTGCGCGGCGCATCGTGGTCAAGGTGGGCTCCAGCCTGGTGACCAACGAGGGCCGCGGGCTCGATGCCGCCGCCATCGGCGAATGGTGCCGCCAGCTGGCGGCCCTGGTGAACGGGCTGGAGGGCGGCGTCAAACGCGAGGTGGTGATGGTCTCCAGCGGCGCCATCGCCGAGGGCATGAAGCGCCTGGGCTGGGGCAGCCGCCCGACCGCCATCAACGAGCTGCAGGCCGCCGCCGCCGTCGGCCAGATGGGCCTGGCGCAGATGTACGAGACCTTGCTGCGCGACAGCGGCATCGGCAGCGCGCAGATCCTGCTGACCCATGCCGACCTGGCCGACCGCGAGCGTTATCTCAATGCCCGCTCCACGCTGCTGACCCTGCTCAAGCTCGGCGTGGTGCCGGTGATCAACGAGAACGACACGGTGGTCAACGACGAGATCAAGTTTGGCGACAACGACACGCTCGGTGCCCTGGTCGCCAACCTGATCGAGGCCGATCTGCTGGTCATCCTGACCGACCAGAAGGGCCTCTACACCGCCGATCCGCGCAAGGATCCGGCCGCCAGCTTCGTGCACGAGGCGCGGGCGGGCGACCCGGCGCTGGAAGCCATGGCCGGCGGCGCCGGCAGCGCGCTGGGGCGGGGCGGCATGCTGACCAAGATCCTGGCGGCGCGACGGGCGGCAGGCTCGGGCGCCTCCACCGTCATCGCCTGGGGCCGTGAGCCCGACGCCTTGCTGCGCCTGGTGGCCGGCGAGCCGATCGGCACGGTGCTGCTGGCCCAGACGGCCAAGCAGCAGGCGCGCAAGCAGTGGATCGCCGACCACCTGCAGCTGCGCGGTTCGGTGGCCGTGGACGACGGCGCCGCCAGCCGCCTGCGCGCCGGCACGGCCAGCCTGCTGCCGATCGGCATGGTGGCTGTCGAGGGCGAGTTCTCGCGCGGCGACGTGATCGCCATCCTGGACGGTGAGGGTTTGGAAGTGGCGCGGGGCCTGGCCAACTACGCCAGCGCCGAGGCGCGCCTGCTGTGCCGCAAGGCCTCGGCCGAGATCGAGCGGCTGCTGGGATATGCGGCGGAGCCCGAGATGGTCCACCGCGACAACCTGGTGCTGACCAGCCGCGCGCTGGCCTGAGCCGCGCCGCGCTCAGGGCATGTTGCGCATCACATCGTTCTGCAGGTTCTGCAGGATGCGCTGCTTGCTCCCGCCGCTCGATGCGTCCTGGCAGACGCCGGCCTTGGCGGCCATCAGCGAGTAATTGACCGAGCCGCCGGAAAACAGCGACTGCCACCGGGGTTCGGCCACCGGCTGCCAGTCGCCGTCGCGGTAGTGGCGGGCGTACTGCTTGACCTCGGCGGTCGAGCAGCGCACGCCTTCGTAGGTCGCGGTGATCGCGCCGCTGGAGGTGCGGGCCACCATCACGTAGCGCACCACGCCGTCGCTGTCGGAGGTGAGGGTGTCCGGATCGATGCCGACATCGAGCGAGCGGCCCACGCGGGCATCCACGGCGATGGTCTTGTCGGGATTGAAGGGCGGCGGCACGGGCGCCGCCAATTCGGGCTTGGCGTTTTCCTTGTCGTCGAACAGCAGGCCGGCATGGGCGGCGCCGGCCAGCATCAGGGCCGACAGCCCGCAGGCCGCGGCGAGGCGGGAAAAACGTTGGGGCATGGGAAACGAATCAGCGCGGCGCATGGCGCGGCTCCAGCAGAAGGCCCTGGGCCGGCACCGGGGCGCCGGAAGGGTCGGGATCGAAGGTGGCGCCCGGTGGCAGCTCGAAGTTGTCGGGCTGCATGCCGTGCATATCGCCTTCGCGCGGCGGCCGCATGCTGCTGCGCAGATAGCGGTTGCGCGGGTCCTGGCGCGGCAGGAAACGGGCGAGTTCGGTGAGCGCCATCTCGTAGACGCCGCGCTTGAACTCGACCACGACATCGAGCGGCACCCAGTAGTCGTTCCAGCGCCAGGCGTCGAACTCGGGATGGTTGGTGGCCCGCAGGTTCAGGTCCCAGTCGTGGCCCATGAGCTGCAGCAGGTACCAGATCTGTTTCTGGCCCTTGTAGTGTCCGCGCGCGTCGCGCCTGATGAATCGATCCGGCACCTCGTAGCGCAACCAGTCGCGGGTGCGGGCGACGACCCGCACATGCTCCGGACGCAGTCCGACTTCCTCATGCAATTCGCGGAACATGGCCTGTTCCGGTGTCTCGCCGCGATCTATGCCGCCTTGTGGGAACTGCCAGCTGTGCGTGCGTATGCGTTTGCCCCAGAAAACCTGGTTGCGCTGGTTGAGCAGGATGATGCCGACGTTGGGCCTGAAGCCTTCCCGGTCAAGCATAATCAAACCCCAATTTTGTGAACTGAGACCATTATGCACGCGCGTTCTGCGCGTGAATCAGCAGGGAAGTACTCAGTCAGCGAAGGCCTGCGACGGCCTGTTTCGTGCGCCATTTCGCGCCTGCTCCCGACTGCTCCCGTCTCTTGCCAGACCGTCCGCCAGACCGCCCGCACGCCCCATGAAAGCCTCCTCCTTCCTCGTCTCGACCCTCAAAGAAGCGCCTGCCGATGCCGAGGTGGCCAGCCACCGGCTGATGATGCGCGCCGGCATGATCAAGAAGCTCGGCGCCGGCATCTACAACTACATGCCCATGGGCCTGCGGGTGATCCGCAAGGTGGAGGCCATCGTGCGCGAGGAGATGAACCGCGCCGGCGCCGTCGAGGTCGCCATGCCGGTGGTGCAGCCGGCCGAGTACTGGCAGGAAACCGGCCGCTTCGAGAAGATGGGTCCCGAGCTGCTGCGCATCCGCGACCGGCATGGCCGCGACTTCGTCGTGCAGCCGACCAGCGAGGAGGTCGTCACCGACATCGCCCGCCAGGAGTTCCGCAGCTACAAGCAGCTGCCCAAGAACCTCTACCAGATCCAGACCAAGTTCCGTGACGAGCGCCGCCCGCGCTTCGGCCTGATGCGCGGCCGCGAGTTCATCATGAAGGACGCCTACAGCTTCGACCGCAGCCCCGAAGCCGCCCAGGCCAGCTACCAGAACATGGCCGCGGCCTACCGCCGCATCTTCGACCGCTTCGGCCTGCGCTACCGCGCCGTGGCGGCCGACAGCGGCGCCATCGGCGGCGACCTGTCGGAAGAGTTCCAGGTGATCGCCGCCACCGGCGAGGACGCCATCGTCTACTGCCCGCAGAGCGACTACGCGGCCAACATCGAGAAGGCCGAAGCCCTGGCGCCCACCCATGCCCGTCCGGCGCCCGCCCAGGCCATGGAAAAGGTCGCCACGCCCGGCAAGAGCACCTGCGCCGACGTGGCCGCGCTGCTGAATCTGGACATCAAGCGCACCGTCAAGTCCATCGTGCTGGCCACCGACGTGCTGGACGACCAGGGCGAGATCAAGGGTTCGGAAGTCTGGCTGCTGCTGCTGCGCGGCGACCACGACATGAACGAAGTGAAGGTCGGCAAGCTGCCCGGCCTGGGCGGCGGTTTCCGCTTCGCCAGCCTGGCCGAGATCGACGCCCACTTCGGCACCAAGCCCGGCTACCTGGGCCCGGTCGGCCTGAAGTTGCCGCTGAAGATCGTCGCCGACCGCGAGGTCGCCCTGATGGCCGACTGGATCGCCGGCGCCAACGAAGCCGACTTCCACGTCACCGGCATCAACTGGGGCCGCGACCTGCCCGAGCCCGACTTCGTGGCCGACATCCGCAACGTGGTCGACGGCGACGCCTCGCCGGACGGCAAGGGCGCGCTGGCCATCGAACGCGGCATCGAGGTCGGCCATGTCTTCTACCTCGGCACCAAGTACAGCAAGGCCATGAGCGCCACCTTCCTCGACGAGGACGGCAAGCCGCGCCACTTCGAGATGGGCTGCTACGGCATCGGCGTGACCCGCCTGCCCGCCGCGGCCATCGAGCAGAACCACGACGAGCGCGGCATCGTCTGGCCCGATGCGATCGCGCCCTTCACGGCGGTGATCTGCCCCATCGGAATGGACCGCAGCGAGGCCGTGCGCCAGGCCGCCGAACAGCTCTACGCCGAGCTGCAGGCCGCCGGCATCGACGTGCTGCTGGACGACCGCGGCGAGCGCCCCGGCGCGATGTTCGCCGACTGGGAGCTGATCGGCGTGCCGCACCGCGTGGTGCTGTCTGACCGCGGCCTGAAGGAAGGCACGGTGGAGTACCAGCACCGCCGCGACACCGAAGCCAGCAAGATCGCGCTGGCCGACGCAGCGGCCCATGTGAAGGGCCGCATCGTCCTGTGACCATGGACCGGCGCCGCTGGCTGGCCGGCGGCGGCGCCTGCCTGCTGGCCGCGCCCTGGCAAGCCGCCCGGGCCGGCGCGCAGCTGGAGGAGCCCCTGGCCGACGCGGTGCGCACCGCGCTCAGCGCCTCGGTGGGCGACAGCGCGCCGCCCATCCCCGAGTTCCGCGACACGGCCCGGCGCCTGGCCTATCTGCGCTGGCTGACGGCCATGTCCGAACGCCTGCGGCCCAGGATGGCCGACGGCCCCACCCGCCACGAATTCCTGCAGACCCTCTGGTACGAGGCGCACCGCGCCGGCCTGGAGGAATCGCTGGTGCTGGGCCTGGTGCAGGTGGAGAGCGGCTTTCGCAAGTTCGCCGTGTCCAGCGTGGGCGCGCGCGGCTTCATGCAGGTGATGCCCTTCTGGATGCGCACCATCGGCAACGGCGAGCCGGAGCGCCTGTTCCACATGCAGACCAATCTGCGCTTCGGCTGCGTGATCCTGCGTTTCTACCTGGAGCGCGAGCGCGGCGACATGTTCATGGCCCTGGGCCGCTACAACGGCAGCCGGGGGCGGGCGCCGTATCCCGATGCGGTTTTCGGCGCGCAGAAGCGATGGGTCTTCGCCGACAAGCCCGCCTGAGGCACGGCCCGCAGACTGGCCTGCCATCCATCAGGAGCCCGCCATGCCCGCGAAAAAGAAGCCCGGCCTTTACGCCAACATCCACGCCAAGCAGGAACGCATCGCCCACGGCAGCGGCGAGAAGATGCGCAAGCCCGGCAGCGAGGGAGCGCCCAGCGCCAAGGCCTTCAAGGAGTCGGCCAAGACCACCAAGGCCGCCAAGGCCCACAAGAAGGCCGGCTAGGAGCGTTAAGCGGGCAGCCGCGCCACCATGACCTGGTCGATGCGGAAGCTGTCCACGTCCAGCACCTCGAACTTGTATCCGCCCCAGCTCACGCTGTCGGTTCGCCTGGGCACGCGGCGCAGCATCACCATCATGAAGCCGGCCAGGGTCTCGTACTCGCCCTGGTGCGGCAATGATTCCAGATCCAGCGCGTGCATCACGTCCTGGATGGGCGTCACGCCGTCGATCAGCCAGGAGTTCTCGTCGCGCCGCACGATCTGCTCCTCGTCCAGCGGCGAGATCAGGTCGCCCATCACGGTGCTCATCACGTCGTTCAGCGTCACCACGCCGACGACCAGGCTGTATTCGTTGACGATCACCGCGAAGTCCTCGCCGACCAGGCGGAACTGCTCCAGCACCTCGGCCAGGGTCAGCCGGTCGGGCACGATCAGCACCTTGCGCACCAGGGCGTCATCGGCCAGCGAGATCGGCTGGTTGTTCAGCACCCGCTGGAACAGGTCCTTGGCGTCCACATAGCCGATGACCTGGTCGATGTCGCCGTCGCACACCGGATAGGTGCTGAAGGGCTCGGCGGCGATGCGCAGGCGGATCACCGAATCCGGATCGTCGCGGCGGAAGAAGGCGATGCGGTCGCGCTGCGTCATGGCGCTGGAGATCACCCGGGTGTCCAGCTCGAACACATTGGCGATCAGCTGCTGCTCGCCGGCCGCCAGCACGCCGGCCAGGGCCCCCGCCTCGGTCATGGCCAGGATGTCTTCGTAGGTGACCTTGTCGTCGCGCTGCTGCGGCAGTCCGAAGAGGGCGAACAGGCCGTCGGCCGCCTTGGCGTAGATCCAGGCCAGCGGCGCGAACACCCGCATCAACAGCTTCATCGGCCGTACCACCTTCACCGCCAGGCGCTCGGGCGCGGTCATGCCCAGGCGTTTGGGAAACAGGTCGGCGAACAGGATGAAGAGCGAGGTCACCACCAGGAAGGAGGCCAGGAAACCCGCCGATGCCGCCGCTTCCGCGCCCAGGCCGATCGAGAAGAGCTGGGTGAAGGCCGGGCTCAGCGCACCCTCGCCCACGATGCCGCCCAGGATGGCGATGGCGTTCTGGCCGATCTGCACCACGGTGAAGTAGGGGCCGGGCTGCTCCTGGATGCGCATCACCCGCTCGGCGCGCGCCTCACCCTCGTCGGCGAGCTGCCTCAGGCGCAGGCGGCGCGAGGCGGCCAGCGAGATCTCCGCGACGGAGAAAAACGCGCTGGCGGCGATCAGCAGGACGATGAGCAGCAGGCTGGTGGACAGGGACATGAGCCCGGCATTCTCGCCGCTCGTGTCCCTGCCCGGGGGCTCAGTTCATGAAACCGATGCGGCTGCGTGCGCTGGCGCCGCGCGGCAGGTCGGCCGAGCCCAGGGCGCTGCGGCCGTCGAGCCGCGCGTTGCCGAAGGCCACCATCAGCGCCCGCCGCATCTCGCGCGGCGCCAGGGCCGAGAGGCGCTCCAGCAGCATCTCGCCCGGCTCCTCGTCGAAGCGCCGGCCCCAGTCGTGCGCGGCCCGGATGGTCTGGTAGAGCCGCCGCGCGATGTGGCGCGCCTGCTCGGCCGTGGGCGCCGGCACCTCGAACACGTTCATGCGGTTGAGGATGGGGTCCGGAATGCCGCGGGTGTCGTTAGCCGTGGTGATCCACACCACCTGGCTGGCATCGATGGGCACCTCGGCGAACTCGTCGACGAAGGCGCCGGCGGTGTCGTGCTCCAGCAGGCCGTAGAGGGCGCCCAGCGGGTCGTACTGCGCGTCGCTGCTGGCCTTGTCGATCTCGTCGACCACGATCACCGGATTGGCGTACTGGCCGTCGATCAGCGCCTCGAACACCTTGCCCGGCCGCGCGCCCTTCCATTGCGAGGCCGAGCCCGAGAGCAGCCAGCCGGCCGTCATCGAACCCATGGGCACCAGGTTCATGCCGGTGCCGATCAGGTCGGCCAGGGCACGCGCGAAATGGGTCTTGCCCACGCCCGGCGGGCCGAGCAGCAGCATGGGCGTGACCTCCAGGCCGTCGCGGCTGTCCTGGGCCAGGGCGACATGGCGGCGCACGTCGTCGAGCACCTCGGTGAAGTTGGGGAGATCGTCGTAGAGGCTGGCCATGTCGGGGATGCCGGCGGGCTTCACATGAAAGCGCTGCGGCCCCCGTTCGAGCATGCGCTCGTAGGTGTTGCGCAGGCTTTCATGCTCGCGCGGATCGCCGTTCATGCCGTGCAGCTTGTCGAGCCTGCGTTCGACCTCGTTGGGGTCGAACACGCTGCGGACCTGGGCGACCGGCAGCACAAAGGAGCTGGTCGCTGTGAGTTGACGGGTATCCATCGTGCACTCCTTGTTCGCTGAGCCATGACGGATTCATTGCAGCACAAGGCGTGCCATGCGTCCATGGACCGGCGGCCGGTGTTGCGCGATTCCTACCCCGCTTATCGGCGGATGCCGACGCGCGCGAAAGGTCAGCCGGCCGTCAGCAGATCGCGCAGGGTGCGGGCGATGACCTTGGTGGCGGCGCGCAGGTCTTGCAGGTCCAGGTGTTCGTCGGCGCGCTTGGCGTTGGACTCCAGCACGGTGCGCGGGCCGGCGCCGAAGATCACGCCGGGGATGCCGGCCTCGGCGTACAGGCGCACATCGGTGTAGAGGGGCGTGCCCATGGCGGGAATGGCCTCGCCCAGCACCTCTTGGCCATGACGCTGGATGGCTTCGACCAGCGGCCGGTTGCCCGGCAGCGGCCGCATCGAGCGGGCCAGCAGCAGGCGCCGCAGGTCCACCGTGATGCCGGGCACGCTGGCCGCGGCCTCGGCGATCACGCGGCGGATGTCGGCCTCGACGGTGGCCGGGTCTTCCTCGGGGATCATGCGGCGGTCGAGCTTGAGCACGACCTTGCCCGGCACCACATTGGTATTGGTGCCGCCTTCGATGCGGCCCACGTTCAGGTAGGGATGCTCGATGCCTTCGACATCCGAGGTGACCTGCCGGTAGAGCGCGTTCTGCGCATACAGCGCATTGAGCACCGCCACCGCGCCCTGCAGCGCATCGATGCCGGTATGCGGCACGGCGGCATGGGCCATGCGGCCATGCACCGTCACCTCCATCTGCAGGCAGCCGTTGTGGCCGGTGACCACCTCGTGGCTGAAGCCGGCGGCGATCAGCAGGTCGGGCCGGGTCAGGCCCTTCTTCAGCAGCCAGCCGGGGCCGAGTTCGCCGCCGAATTCCTCATCGTAGGTGAAGTGCAGTTCGACCGCGCCGGCCAGCGGCGCGCCCAGCGATTCGAGCGCCCGCACCGCGAAACTGAAGCTGGCGAAGTCGCTCTTGCTGACCGCCGATGCACGGCCGTAGAGCTTGCCGTCGACGATCTCGGCGCCGTAGGGGTCATGCGTCCAGCCATCGCCCGGCGGCACCACGTCGCCGTGGGCGTTGAGGGCGATGGTCGGGCCGCCCGCGCCGTAGGCACGGCGGACGATCAGGTTGGTGATCGACTGCATGCCGGCGGCCTGCACTTCCTCGGCCGGCACCGCATGGCGTTCGGCCTCGAAACCGAAGGCCTGCAGCAGTTCGGCCGTGCGTTCGGCATGCGGCGCGTTGTTGCCCGGCGGCGTGTCGGTGGGCACGCGGACCAGGGCTTGCAGAAAGGCCACTTCCTCGTCGAAGTGGGTGTCGATCCAGGCGTCGAGGCGGGCGTAGTCGGGGGCGTGATCGGGAGATTGGTCGGACATCGAAGGCAGTCGGTGAGGAGGCAGGCTCAGGTCGCGTCGGCGGCCAGGCCCGAGAGCAGATGGCCGAAGGCCAGCACGGCCAGCTCCATGTCGTGGCTGGTGGTGCTTTCCAGCGGGTTGTGGCTGATGCCGGCGTTCTCGCCGCGCACGAAGAGCATGGCTTGCGGCATCACCAGGTGCAGCTTCATCGCGTCGTGGCCGGCGCCGCTGGGCATGCGGAACAGGGGCAGGCCCAGGGCTTCCACGGCCCGTTCCCAGCGCTGCTGCCAGGCCGGCGCGCTGGGCGCGGCCGAGGCACGCATGGCTTCCTCCAGCTGCAGCGACACACCGCGCCGCGCCGCGATGGCCCGGGCTTCTTCCAGCACATCGGCCACCAGCGCGTCGCGCTGCGGATCGGTGGGCGCCCGCAGGTCCAGGCTGAAGCGGCAGCGGCCCGGCACCACGTTGATGGAGCCGGCCGGCACCTGCAGCTGGCCCATGGTGGCGACGGAATCGCCGTCCTGCGCCGCGCGTTTTTCCAGGTACAGGGCCAGCTCGGCCGCGGCCGTGGCGGCATCGCGCCGGCGGTTCATCGGCGTGGTGCCGGCATGGCTGGCCATGCCGGTGTATTCGCCCAGGTAACGCAGGCCGCCGTTGATCGAGGTGACGATGCCAAGCGGCAGGTTCAGCTCGTTGAGCACCGGCCCCTGTTCGATGTGCACTTCCACGAAGCCCAGGTAGCGCTCCGGATCGCGCTGCAGCGCGGGGATGTCCTCGAAACGCAGGCCGGCCTCGGCCATGGCCTGGCGCATGGGGATGCCGTCTGCGTCCTGCTGGTCCAGCCATTCGGGATTGAAGTGGCCGACCAGCGCGCCGGACCCGAGGAAGGTCGCCTTGTAGCGCTGGCCTTCCTCCTCGGCGAAGGCCACGATCTCGATGCCGAAGGGCAGGCGTGTGCCGGCGGCGTGCAGCTGTTTGACGCAGGCCAGCGGCACATAGATGCCGAGCCGGCCGTCGTACTTGCCGCCGTTCCTCACCGTGTCGTAGTGGGAGCCGGTCAGCAGGGCGGGCGCATCGGGCCGGCTGGCCTCGTAGCGGCCGACCACGTTGCCGACCGCGTCGATCGTCACGCGGTCGCAGCCGGCTTCCTGCATGTCCTGCACGATGCGCCGCGCGCAGGCGCGGTGGGCGGCGGTGAGGTAGGTGACGGTGAGCTGGCCCTGCTCCTTGAAGCCGGGGTCGCTCTCCTCGGCCAGGCGCTCCTGCCAGTCCCAGACCTCGTTGCCCAGTACCGGCTGCATGCCGAACTTGTCGGCCAGGCGGATCTCGGCCACGCGGTGCACATTACGCAGGGCCTCCTCGCGCTCGAAGTCCGGATGGTGGGCCAGGCGCCGGGCGAAGGTGTCGATGATCTGCTGGCGCGAGAGGCCCGTGCCGCGCGGCCCGCGCACGGCCAGCATAAAGGGAAAGCCGAACCTGGCGTTGTAGTCGGCGTTGAGCTGCTGGATGCGCGCGAACTCCTCCGGCGTGCAGTCGGTCAGGCCGGCGCGCGCCTGTTCGCCGGTCGATTCGGCGGTGAGCGTGCGGGTCACCATGGCCTTGCCGGCCAGCTCGGGATGGGCGCGGATCAGGGCCAGTTGCTCGTCCAGCGAGGACGAGGACACGGTCTGCGTCAACGCATGCTTGAACTGCACCAGCGAGGCGAAGGGCGCGGCGCGCGCCACGGTGCGCTCCACGATCCAGGGCGAATGTTCGTACAGCCCGTCGAGCAGGATGGCCGCTTCGGCGGGGGTGGCGGCGTTGATCTGTTCAAGGGTCAGCATGCTCACGATGCAGCCTCCTGGTAGGGGTGTTCGGCCATCCAGTGGCGGGCGATGTCGAGGCGGCGGCAGACCCAGACGCGGTCATGCCTGGCGATGTGGTCGAGGAACTTCTGCAGCGCCACCAGCCGGCCCGGCCGGCCCAGCAGCCGGCAGTGCATGCCGATGCTGAGCATGCGCGGCGTCTCGGCGCCCTCGGCGTAGAGCGCATCGAAGCTGTCGCGCAGGTAGATGAAGAAATCCTCGGCCTGCACGAAGCCCTGGGGCATGGCGAAACGCATGTCGTTGGTGTCGAGGGTGTAGGGCAGGACGAGGCGCGGCACCACCCGGCCGTCGCTGCGCGCCACCTTCATCCAGAAGGGCAGGTCGTCGCCATAGTTGTCGCTGTCGTAGAGCGTGCTGCCCTCGTCGGCCAGCAGGCGGCGGGTGTTGGGGCTGTCGCGGCCGGTGTACCAGCCCAGGGGGCGGGTGCCGGTGAGCTGCTCGATGGCGTCCAGGCCCAGGCGCATGTGTTCGCGCTCCTGCGCCTCGTCCATGCCCTGGTAGTGGATCCAGCGCCAGCCGTGGCAGGCGATCTCGTGGCCCAGCTCGCCGAAGGCACGCGCCAGCTCCGGATGGCGCTGCAGGGCCATGCCCACGCCGAACACGGTCAGCGGCAGGCCGCGTTTCTCGAACTCGCGCAGGATGCGCCACACGCCCACACGCGAGCCGTATTCGTAGATGCTCTCCATGCTCAGGTGCCGGTCCGGATAGGAGGCCGGGTTGAACATCTCGGAGAGGAACTGCTCGGAGCCGGGGTCGCCGTGCAGCGTGGCGTTCTCGCCGCCTTCCTCGTAGTTCAGCACGAACTGCACGGCGATGCGTGCCTTGCCGGGCCAGCGGGCCTGCGGCGGGTTGCGGCCGTAGCCGACCAGGTCGCGGGGATAGGGCAGGGTGGTGTCGAAGTTCTGGGCCATGGTCGTGGTGCGGGGCTCAGGCGGCGAGCGCCTTGGCGATGTCGTTGCTCGGCGGGCGGCGGTCGAAGGCCAGGTTCTCCTCGACATGCCGCAGGTGTTCGTCCATCAGCCGCGCGGCCAGCTCGCCGTCGCGTGCGGCCAGGGCCTTCACGATCTCGGCATGCTCCTCGTAGGAATGGGTGGCGGCGGCGGAGGACTGGTACATCAGGGTGATGAGGGCGCAGCGCGAGATCAGGTCGTCGAGCAGCTGCGCCAGCACGGTGTTGCCCATCAGCTCGGCCATGCGCACATGGAAGTCGCCCAGCAGGGCGGTGCGGTCGGCCACGTCCTCGCGTTCGACGGCGGCCTTTTCCAGCGCCACATGCTGCTTCAGGGCCTTGATGCGGGCGGGGGTGGAGCCGCGCACGAAATCGCGCGCCATGCCCGCTTCGAGCATGCGGCGCACCGCGAAGACCTGGCGGGCCTCGTCGGCAGACGGCGCCGAGACGAAGGCCCCGCGCGCAGGCTCCAGCCGCACCAGGCGGTTCTGCGCGAGCTGGAACAAAGCTTGCCTCACCAGGGTGCGGGACACGCCGAAATGGTCGGCCAGCTTCTGCTCGGCCAGCTTGGCGCCCGGATGGAGCCGGTGCTCCACGATGGCCCGGGTGAGCGATTCGACGATCGCGGCGGTCGTGGAGCCGGTGGGGGTGGTCTGCATGAAGGTGAGGATCTGTCCTGGCAGGAAGTTAAAAGTGTATACACTTTTGGTCGACCGTGAGTGCCGCGGAGAGCAGGCTCTCCAGGCGGTTACGGTATGGGATTCGATACAAGCAAGGAGCATTCCGATGGGCCTCAGCACCCACGTTCTCGACACCATGCACGGCTGCCCGGCCGAAGGCATGGCGGTGACGCTGTACCGCACCGAAGGCGACCAGGCCACGCTGCTGCAGCGCCACACCCTCAACGCGGACGGCCGCACCGCCACGCCGCTGTTCGATGCCGACTCCCTGCGCACCGGCACCTACCGCCTGGTCTTCGAGGTGGCGGCGTATTTCGCGGCGCGCGGCGTGGCGCTGCCGCAGCCCAGTTTCCTGGGCAGGGTCCAGCTCGATTTCGGCGTGGCCGATGCCGCCCAGCACTACCACGTGCCGCTGCTGGTCAGCCCCTGGGCCTATTCGACCTACCGCGGCTCCTGAAGCGGGCAGGGGACTAGCGTTGGCCTTCGGTCAGGGTATCGAGCTGGAACTTGCCGCTCTTGTCCCAGAGCCAGGTGTCGGTATAGGTCATGCGGCCGATACGCGCCGGCGCGGGAAAGGGCGAGGCGCGGCGCACGGTCGCCTCGATCTCCTTGATGACTTCCGGCGCATGGCGCGGCGCCCGCATCCAGCTCAGGCCGGTGACCCGGCCGGTGGCGTCCAGATGCACCTGCAAGGTGCCGATGGCGTAGAGCAGCGGCGGCAGCTGCCCCTTGTAGATGCGTTCGGCGTTCAGGCCGTAGAGGTGCGAGGCGCCGTCCTGCCGGTAGGCGCGTTCGGTGGTGGCCGCGGAGATGCGGGCCGATCCCTTGTTGCCGGGGATGGGGCCTATCACCGCCGGCGCCGGCTGGTCGGTGGCGGCCGGCGGCACCAGGTCGGGCGGGGCGGAGCGGCAGGACGCGAGCAGGGCGGCGATGCCGCCGAACAGCGCGGCGATGCGGCGGAGCAGCGAACGGGGTACGGACATAGGCGGCTAGTGTGGCAGCAGTCGAAGGCCCTGTCGGGCAGGGGCTTGCCCGCATGAGCGCGCTGCGCCGCCTGCTGTCGGCCCTGGTGGATGAAAGGGCGGTGCTGGTCGAGGTCGAATCCACCCAGGGATCGGCGCCGCGCGAGGCCGGCACCTGGATGGCCGTCTTCGCCGACCGCACCGTGGCCACCATCGGCGGAGGGCGGCTCGAATTCGATGCCATCGCCGAAGCGCGGCGCCTGCTGGACGGCGGCCCGGCGGGCGAGCCGCTGCGGCGCTACGCCCTGGGCCCCTCGCTCGGCCAGTGCTGCGGCGGCGTGGTCTTCCTGCGCTACACCGCCGTCGGGCAGGACGACATCCCGGCTTTGCGCTCGCGCCTGGCCGGCCGGCAGGTGCCCGTGGCCCTGTTCGGCGGCGGCCATGTCGGAGCCGCCCTGGCGCGGGTGCTGGCCGCGCTGCCCTTCTCGCTGAGCTGGATCGACAGCCGCGACGAGATCTTCCCGCTGGACGTGGCCCAGGGCGACGGCGACCTCGTCTGCGAGCATTCCGACCCCGTCCATGCCGCCGTGCCCGGCCTGGCGCCGCAATCGCGGGTGCTGATCATGAGCTTCAGCCATGCCGAGGACCTGGACGTGGTCGCCGCCTGCCTGCAGCGCCAGCGCAGCCGCGGCGACCTGCCTTTCATCGGCCTGATCGGCAGCAAAACCAAATGGGCCACCTTCCGCAGCCGCCTGCTGGCCCGCGGCTTCACCGAGGCAGAACTGCAGCACGTGACCTGCCCCATCGGCGTGCCCGGCATCCACGGCAAGGAGCCCGAGGTGATCGCCGTGGCGGTGGCGGCACAGTTATTGCAAACGCTGGAAGCAGCGCGCGGGCCGTAAGCCAGCTTTTTGTATACACTCGCGCGCACAAAAATTCCGGCCGCAGCGGAGCATGGGTTTTCTTCCACGATGACCCCGGTTCGCGGCCCATGCTGCTCAGAGCGCCCGCAGTGGTGAGCAGTTCAAGGTCAGGACCGATGGAAAGCTATCTTCTCGACTGGGCCAACCTGCTGCTGCGCTGGGTCCACGTCATCACCGCGATCGCCTGGGTGGGGTCGTCCTTCTACTTCGTCTTTCTCGACAGCAGCCTCACCACCCCCGAGGAGGAAAAGCTGCGCGGCGAGGGCGCCACCGGCGAACTCTGGGCGGTGCATGGCGGCGGTTTCTACCACCCGGTGAAGTACCAGGTGCAGCCGCCCGCGTTGCCCAAGCACCTGCACTGGTTCTTCTGGGAGAGCTACAGCACCTGGCTGAGCGGCTTCTCGCTGTTCACCGTGAGCTATCTCTGGAACGCCGGCACCTACCTGGTCGATAAGTCGCTGATGGACTGGCAGCCGGGCGCGGCCGTCGCCGTGGCGCTGTCCTTCCTGGTGGTGTTCTGGATGCTCTACGACTTCGTCTGCCAGACCTTCGGCAAACGCAAGAATGGCGATGCCATCGTGGGCGCCATCCTGCTGGTGCTGGTGTGCATCGCCTCCTGGCTGGCCTGCCACTGGTTCGCCGGCCGGGCGGCCTTCCTGCTGGTGGGCGCGATGCTGGCCACCACCATGAGCGCCAATGTCTTCTTCTGGATCATCCCCGGCCAGAAGCAGGTGATGGCGTCCATCAAGGCCGGACGTCCCGTGGACCCGATCCACGGCCAGCGCGGCAAGCAGCGCAGCGTGCACAACACCTACTTCACGCTGCCGGTGATCTTCGCGATGCTGTCCAACCACTACAGCTTCACCTACGGCCATCCGCAGAACTGGCTGGTGCTGATCCTGATGATGTTCGCGGGCGCGGCGATCCGCCAGTTCTTCGTGCTGCGCCATGGCTACAAGCTGGGTCGCAACCGGCATCCGGTGGCCTATGCGCTGGTGGGCGTGGCGGTGATCGCCGCCGTCATCTGGTGGCTGCGGCCGGCGCCGGTGGCGCCGCTGTCCGCGCAGGAAGCCGCCGCACCGGCCGGCTACGCCCAGGTCAAGGCCGTGCTGGAGCAACGCTGCTACATGTGCCACGGCGCCACCATGCAGATGAAGAACGTGCGCCTGGATTCGCCCGAGGGCCTGAAGCAGCACGCCGACGCGGTCTACCAGCAGGCGGTGGTGATGAAGACCATGCCGCTGAACAACGCCACCGGCATCACCGATGCCGAGCGCGCCCTGATCGGCCGCTGGTTCCAGTCCGGCGCCAGCATCGCCCTATGAAGACCCTGCTGATCCGCAACGCCGCCTGCATCGCCACGCAGGACGACGCGGGCACCGAGCTGCGCAACGCCTCCATCCTGGTGCGCGGCCACACCATCGAGCAGATCGGCGCGGCCGATGCGATGCCGCTGATGGCCGACGAGGTGATCGACGCACGCGGCCACCTGGTGGTACCCGGCCTGGTCAACACCCATCATCACATGTACCAGTCGCTCACCCGGGCGATTCCGGCGGTGCAGGATGCCGAGCTGTTCTCCTGGCTGCGCGGCCTCTATCCGATCTGGGCCGGGCTCACGCCCGAGATGGTGCGGGTGTCCACCCAGGTGGCGATGGCCGAACTGCTGCTGTCGGGCTGCACCACCAGCAGCGACCATCTCTACCTCTATCCCAACGGCGTGCGGCTGGACGACAGCATCGAGGCCGCGCGGGAGATCGGCATGCGTTTCACCGCCTCGCGCGGCAGCATGAGTGTGGGACAGAGCCAGGGCGGCCTGCCGCCGGATGCGGTGGTGGAGCGCGAGGACGCCATCCTGCACGACACCCGCCGTCTGATCGAAACCTGGCACGACGCCGCCCACGGCGCCATGACCCAGGTGGCGGTCGCGCCCTGCTCGCCCTTCAGCGTCAGCCGCGAGCTGATGCGCGACAGCGCCGAACTCGCCCGCGCCTACGGCGTGCGCCTGCACACCCACCTGGCCGAGAACGACCACGACATCGCCTACAGCCGCGAGAAGTTCGGCGCCACGCCGGCCGAATACGCCGAGTCGCTCGGCTGGCTGGGCGCGGATGTCTGGCATGCACACTGCGTGAAGCTCGATGCCGCCGGCATAGGCCTCTTCGCCCGCAGCGGCACCGGCGTGGCCCACTGCCCCTGCAGCAACATGCGCCTGGCCTCGGGCATCGCGCCGGTGCGCCGCATACTCGATGCCGGCGTGCCGGTCGGCCTGGGCGTGGACGGCAGCGCCAGCAACGACGGCGCCCACCTGCTGGGCGAGGCGCGGCAGGCCATGTTGCTGGCCCGAGTCGGCCGCGCTCTCGAGCCCTTCGGCTGCGACCGGGGCCCGGCCGAGATGACGGCCCGCGATGCCCTGGCCCTGGCAACCCGCGGCGGCGCCAGGGTGCTGGGACGGTCCCACGACATCGGCCAGATCGCGCCCGGCTACTGCGCCGACCTGGCCCTGTTCAACCTGTCCAGCCTGGGTTTCGCTGGCGGCGCGGTGCACGACCCGGTGGGTTCGCTGCTGCTGTGCGCCAGCGCGCCCGCGGCCTACACGGTGGTCAACGGCCGGGTCGTGGTGCGCCAGGGCCGGTTCACCACGGTGGAACTGGAGCCCCTGGTGGAGCGCCACAACCGTCTGGCGCTCGAACTGGCCGAGGCGGGCAGGCGCTGAATCAGCGTGTCCTGAACAGGCAGGAGAAAACGGACGGCGATCTCGCTCCCGTCCGTGCCGCTTTGCGGCCGCCCTGGTGTCGCGGCTGGTACTCCGCCCAGAGCCGGGGATCGTCGGCCCACGGTGCGTTCACCTCTTCGCCGCCGCGGTAGAAGTGGACCTTGTCGCCCAGTCTTTGGCGGTTGCGGAACACATACCTCAGTTCTGAGGCGGTGATGGAACTGCCCTGGCGGTTGCCGCCCGATTTGCGGACCACGTCCTCCATGCCGATCCCATCGAGGATGAAGTGCAGGTGGTTGGGACTGTCCTCGCTCGCGGTGATTTCGATCCCCAGCTTGCTGCCGCGTTTCCACAGCAGCTTGGGCGCCACGCCGGAATTGCCGAAGCCCACATGCAGGGCGTGATATTCATCCGAACCGTAATGCCTGGCGGTTTCACGGTACAGCGCGGGTATGTTGAATTTGCGGTTGCGTTCGCCGATTCCGAAATACTTGTCCCACAGAAAGGTATGCGGCCCTCTGCGGGTGTTCATGGCCAGTTCCTGGTAATTCTGCGGAACGCGCAGCTTGCGTGCCAGTGTTCGCGGGTCGTCGAAATAATCGCCGATCGTCTGCGCATTGGCCTCCGAGATGGAGCCGGTCACCGCGTTGTTGTAGACATCGATCACCAGCGGCGGATGGTCGCGGGCATCCAGCCTGAACGCCGGGAAAATCGCCCGGTTGTATTTCGCCCGCTCCTGGGCCACACCGTAGACCAGGTCGCCCCGGTCGGCCCGATAAAGATCGGTGATCGAGAATCCCACTTCCGGCGTCGCCAGCGAAGCGGTGGCCTCGGACTCGATCGCGTCGGGCTGCAAGCCATTTCCGTCGCGGAACCGGAGGGGATTGTTCCTGACCATCCGGTAGAGGTTCAGGCCATCGATGGTGCCGCCGGGATCCGGGCTCAACCATCGCATCAGCCAAGGGGCGTAATACCGGAAACCAAAATCGTAAAGGCCGGTGGCGTCCCGCTCCTTGCCTGAATACCGCACGAATTTGTATTTGGCCTCGATGGCCGAGCGCGCGGTGAAAACCGAGGTGCCGCCGAAGGGATAGTATTCCTCGCGGCTCAAGATCCGCCCCTCCTGATTCGTCTCCAGCTGGCTCGATCCCGGATGGTCGCGCAGGCTGTAGCGGATCTGGTCCCTGTCGATTCCGGCGGGCGCTGCCGTCACCCAATGCAGCACCTGCACATGGTGCGCGCCTGCCTGCACCTTGATGACCTGCAATTCTTCCGAAGCATTTTTTCTCAGCTCGATACCGGGCAGGTAGATCGTGCGTTCCTCATGCCGCAGCGCAGGTGACTGGCGGCTGCGGAGTTTGCAGACACGTTGGCGATCGCCGCCGTAAAAATAAGACTCCCTGTCGTCTTCCCCCTGCTCGCGTTCGACCGTGCAAACATGGTCCAGCTGGTTGAAGGAATTCCAGTGCAGCGCTTGTCCCGGACCCGATAGCAAGGGATTGCCATTGGGGTCGAATGCGTCGGCCAGATGCATGCCGGTTTGCCGGAGGATGGAACGGTTGGAGCCGGGACCGATATCCATCTCCTGGGTGAAAGAGCCCGCGCCTGCGGTGTGCACCATCTTCGTCAGGTTTCCCGCTGCATCGTAGAACCAGTTGCGCCGGTAGTTGCGCAAGAGGCCGTCATCCGCGCCGGCCTGCAGGCTTTCCCTGCCCGTGGCTTCGATCAACTGGTAGAGCGCGTCATGACGGTAGGTGAATACCGGATCGATCCTGCTGTTGTCATGGTGGCGGCTGTGCTGCGCCATATCCTCGATCCGCACGATATTGCCGACCGGGTCATGGCGATAGACAAAATCCTGCAGCACCTCCTGGCCGCGTGTGGATTTCAGGCGGACGAGCCGCCCGCTGCACGGGTCGTGAATCGATTCGGTGACCACGCCATTGCCCGCATGCTCGCGGCATGGCCGACCCGTCGCGTCATAAACGATGCGATCGACCAAGGTCCGGGACGGGCCGCCCCGCAGGCTCAGTGCCACTGCGGACAGGCGGCCCTGCAGGTCGTGCGAAAAAATCCGCTGATGACCCATGGCATCCGTTTGCTCGACGACATGTCCCAATGCGTCGTACAGATACCGCGTTTCATAAGGCATGCTCGCGGCCGGATCCAGCGCCTTCGGCAATCGCCTGGCCTGCTTCAAGGGATGCCCGGTGATGGTGAAAATTCCCGTCTCCAGGCTGCCTGCTCCGTCGTCGTGCCGGATCACCTGGCCGCAATTGTTCTGCCGTGGGTCCGCGCCATATTCGATGTGTTCCATGCGGCGCTCGGCAAGGCCTGCCGCCGTGTGAAAAATCGCGGTCGGGCGGCCGAGTGCGTCATATTCGGTGCGGACACGGGTCTTTCTGGCATCCACGCGGAGCAGCACGCCTTGCGCGATATGGCTCAATTCGACCTGGGTGCCCGCATCCACACTGTCCACCCGGATCGCCTGGCCGGACAGCATGCGCCTGAAAGCCAGATTGGGCGCGACGGTTTCTCCCCGCATGCGGCGCGCGGACAGTCTCGGATCCCAGGTCGCGGCCAGCTGGCCCCTGCGGTCGAAAACCGATTGCGTGATGAGGACCTGCCTGTCGTCCTCCGTGCCGGCGCGGTTGTATTCGACCTGGCGAACGGTCAGTCCGCGGTTGTCGCGGACGCGGACCGAAGGTGTGTCCCGGTAGAGAGCGGCCTGCATCAACGCCCCTTCTTGCCGGCGCGTGCCCAGGAGTGGTCGCTGCCGAAATTCACCCTGCCGTACAGGGCGTAGAAGTTGCTGGTGTCTCGTGTGACGTAGGAAGCGGGGCGCTCCGTCTGGAGGTTCAGCCTGGCCCGCACCCCCGTCGCCACCCGTGTCAGGAAGCCGCGCACACTGCCTGCTTCGCGCCAACGCGCCGTATGCAGGGCCGAGCGATGGTCTCTTTCGATCTGCGCCCGGTTGAACCGGCGCAAGGCTTCGGTGAAGACGAAGGGGCCGCTCATGTGAAACACATGGCCCTCCTGCCGGGTGCCCGCCACCCGCAGGCTTTCGGCAAATCTTTCCTCGGCCATGCCCAGCACGGTTTCCAGTACCTCGTGGTGCGGCTGCGCGCCGAATCCGGTATTGGCCATCGCCACTTCCACGGGGTGGCTTTCGGGTACGGTCACCCATCCTCCGGTGGCGATGCCCAACTCCGGCGCGATGTCGCCGAAGGGCAGATCGGTGTCCGCGTTGTCGTCGGCATCCACATACACGCCGCCGTGCTCATAGATGATGTTGTATCTCAGCACATCGGCGGCCTGCGCGTATTTCGAATCCCGGACGCTGGCGTCGTACAGGTCGCGCGCTCTGAAGCCGGAGGGCCAGTCCATTTGGGAAATGTCCTGCACCCGTATGCCCGCAGGGGAAAGCTTTTCCTGCAGGTTCTGGATCGCGGCGGCGCTGTTGGGGATTCGGCTGTCCACCAGGACGGTGTGCCGATAATCCGGGTTGGTGGCGCCGACCTTCCTGATCTTGTACATATTGGTGGGATGGATGAGTTTGGGCCCGATCCATATCTGGAAGATATTCTTGGGTATCGGTGCGGGCGCCAATCCATTCCCGTCGACCAGGGTGAGCGGATTATTGCGGACCATCCGGTAGAGGTTGAGGCCGCCCGCGGCGCCTGCCGGGTCGGGGTTGGTCCACCGCATCAGCCAGGGGGCGTAATACCGGAATCCGTAGTCGTAAAGCCCGGTGGCATCCCGTTCCTTGCCCGAATAACGCAGGAACTTGTATTGCGCTTCGGTGGCCGAACGTGCGGTCGATACCGCTGTTGCGCCGAATGGATAATATTCTTCGCGGCTGATGATCCGTGCCTGCTGGTCCAGTTCGAGCCGGCTCGATCCCAGGTGATCGCCCAGGCTGTACCGAATCTGGTCGTTGGCAACGCCTTGCGGTGGCGCGGACGTCCAATGCAGCACCTGTATCTGCTGCCCGCCGGTGTGAATCTTGATGACCTGCAGTTCTTCTGCCGCGCCGGTGCGCAATTCAATGCCCGGCAGGTAGATGATCCGGTCTTCCCGGGAGCCGCCGCGAACCTTGTAATGGTGGGACTTGCAGACGCGCTGGCGATCGGCGCCGTAGGCGTAATACTCGCCGTCATCCTCCGCATCGTCCCGCCGGACGGTCGATACATGCTCCAGCTGGTTCGATGCGTTCCAGTTCAGCATCTGGCCGGGATTCAATACCAACAGGTTTCCGTGCGCATCGAAGGCGTCGGCGAGGGTCATCCCCGCGCTTTTGATCATCGAACGGTTGGCGTTCGAGGCGATTTCCATTTCCTGCGTGAAGGAACCGGATGCCGCTGCGTGCACCATTTTCAACAGATTTCCAGCCGCGTCGTAAGACCAGTGGCGGCGATAGTTCTGCAGCAGGCTGTCGTCCTGGCCGGTTTTCAGGTTTTCCCGGCCTGTGGCCTCTATCAACTGGTAAATCGCATCGTATCGATAGGTCGATATCGGATCTATCCGGCTGTTGTCGTGATGGCTGCTGTCCTGCGCCAGATCCTCTATCCGCACGATATTGCCTGCGGGGTCGTATTCGTGGCGCAGGTGCTGCAGGATTTCCCGGCCCCGCGTGGATTTCAGCTCGCTCAGCCGCTGGCTGCGTGCATCGAAAATCGATTCGGTGACGACGCCATTAGCCGCCCGTTCCCGAATGAGCTGGCCGGCCGCGTTGTAGACGATCTGGTCGGCCAGAATCTGGGTGGGTCCGCCCTGGATCTGCAAGGAAACTCCGGACAGCCGGCCTTGGAGATCGTGCGAAAAAACCTGCCGATGGCCTTTGGCGTCCGTTTGCTCCACCAGCTCCGCCAGTGCATCGAACTGCCAGCGGGTTTCAAAGGCCTGCGGGCCCAGCAATAAATCGCGAGCATTTTCCCCGGCTGGCCAATCGATGGTGGAAGACGCCTTTTTCAGGGTCTGGAGCAGGCGGCGTGTTTGGGTTTTGGCCTGGCCGCCGATGCTGAAATCATCGTTCTGCAAACTGCCGGCACCATCGTCGTGCCGGATCAGCAGCCCGCAGTTGTTGCGGCGCGGATCCATGCCGTATTCGAAGCGTTCGGTGCAACGTTCGGCCGTGTCGGCCAGCGCCTGGAAAACCGCGGCCGGGCGGCCCCAGGCGTCGTATTCGGTCCGTGTCCTGGCCATGCGTGCATCCACGCCGAGCAGCGGCGCTTGCCGGATGTCTGCCAGGACGACCTGGGTGCCCGCATCCACGCTCTCCACACGGATGGCCTGTCCGGACAGGCTCAGGCCGTAGGCCAGGTTCGGCGTGACGGTTTCGCACTGTTCCCGTCGTGCGCAAAGCCTCGGGTCCAGCGTCTCCACCAGCTGCCCCCTGCGGTTGAAGATGGCTCGGGTGATGCAGGCCTGCCGGGCGTCCTCCACCCTGACTCGGTTGTATTCGACGGTCCTGACCGTCAGGCCCCGGTTGTCGCGAACGGTGACGGTCGGCGTGTCCTGGAAGAGCGCGGGCTGGGTCATGCTGGAGCCTCGAAGAACGAGGCGGCCATCTTTCCAGCTTTCGGCCCCGTGGGCGTTAGTTCTTCTTCTCCAGTGCTTTGATCGGCGGATGGGCCCTCGGCTATCGTGCGGGCAGACAGAACTGTCCAGGCCTCGCCCAACCCTCCGGAGCTTTCATGGAAACCAAGCCGCCCCTGCCCCCGTTCACCGCCGAAACCGCCGCGCAGAAGACCCGCATGGCCGAGGACGCCTGGAACTCGCGCGACCCCGACCGGGTGGTGCAGGTCTATACCGAGGACACCCGCTGGCGCAACCGGGCCGAGTTCCCGGTCGGCCGCGCCGAGGTGCACGGTTTCCTCACCCGAAAGTGGCAGCGCGAGCTGGATTACCGCCTCATCAAGGAACTCTGGGCCTTCACCGGCAACCGCATCGCCGTGCGTTTCGCCTACGAATGGCACGACGCGGCCGGCGCCTGGTTCCGCAGCTACGGCAACGAGAACTGGGAGTTCAACGAACAGGGCTTGATGCAGCGGCGCTTCGCCAGCATCAACGACCTGCCGATCGCCGAGTCTGATCGCCTGTTCCACTGGCCGCTGGGCCGCCGGCCGGACGACCACGCCAGCCTCTCCGACCTGGGCCTGTAGCCCGCACCGTCTCAGGCGTGCCAGAGCGCGCCGCGCACGGCGGCCGGCGCCGCCTCGCGGATGACCTCCAGGAACCGCCGCAGCCGCGCCGGATAGAAACGCGCATGCGGATAGACCAGGTACATCGGCAGCGGCGCCGCCAGCCAGTCCGGCAGCAGCTGCACCAGCCGGCCCGAGGCCAGGTCGTCCCGCAGCAACCAGGCCGATCCCACGCCCACGCCGATGCCCAGCAGCGCCGCGCTGCGCAAGGCATAGAGGCTGTCGGTGCTCAGCCGCGGCTTGAAGCCGATGCGGCTCTGCTCGCCGCTGCGCGCATGCACCAGCGACATCTCGGTGCGGTAGAAGCTGCGCAGCGCCAGCCAGGGCAGGGCGGCCAGCTCCGAGGGGTGCGCGATCTGCGCGCGGCCCTGCAGCAGCTGCGGTGCGGCGACCACGATGCGCGGGATCTCCGCCACGGCGATGGCGACCACGTTCGGATCGCTCACCTCGCCGACCTGGATGGCGCAGTCGATGCCGTCGGCCACGAAATCCGGCGTGCGGTCGTGCAGCAGCCATTCCACCGACACCCGCGGATAACGCGCCAGGTATTCGCCCACCGGCCCGATCAGCTGCGACTGGCCGAAGGCATGCGGCGCCACCACCCGCAGCGTGCCCTCGGGCTCGTCGCCGGCGCCACGCAGGTCGGCCTCGAAGGCCTGCCAGCTGGCCAGCAGCTCGCGCGCGCCGTCGAAGCAGCGCTGGCCGTCCTCGGTCAGCGTCATGGCGTGGGTGGAGCGCTTGATCAGGCGCAGGCCCAGCTGCTTTTCCAGCGCCTGCAGGCGGCGGCTCACGGTGGGCTGGGTGGTGCCCATCTGCGCGGCGGCGGCCGAGAGGCTGCCGGATTCGACGATACGCACGAAGGTGGACATCAGCTCGATGCGGTCGGCGGAGGCCGGTGCGGACGGTCGGGGCGTGGGTGTCATGGCGGCAAAGAGCTTACTTTATGCGCCGGGCGTATAGCGGACTTGCTCTTCAGGCCACTACCAAGCCGGCCTTTAACTGAAGACACTCCATCCCAATCCAGATAGACCAAGGGTAAACACGATGTCTTCCATTCAAGCCGCGCATGCAGCCGGGCCCGGCCGGCCCGCCTCGGCGCTGTCCCCGGCGCTGATCTTCCTGCTGGCCGCCAGCGCCGGCCTGTCGGTGGCCTCGCTCTATTACAGCCAGCCGATGCTGGGCGTGCTCGGCCCGGCCATCGGCGTGAGCGACCGCATGGTCGGCCTGGTGCCCACGCTCACCCAGCTCGGCTATGCCTTCGGCCTGCTGCTGCTGGCGCCGCTGGGCGACCGCTACGACCGGCGCAGCATCATCATGCTCAAGGCCGCCATCCTCTGCGCCGCGCTGCTGCTGGCCGGCGCCGCGCCCTCCATCGGCGTGCTGCTGGCGGCGAGCCTGGCGATCGGCCTGTCGGCCACGCTGGCGCAGGACATCGTGCCGGCGGCCGCCACCCTGGCGCCCGAGGCCAGCCGCGGCAAGGTGGTGGGCACGGTGATGACCGGGCTGCTGATGGGCATCCTGCTGTCGCGGGTGGTGAGCGGTTTCGTGGCCGAGCATTTCGGCTGGCGCAGCATGTTCGTGGCGGCGGCCGTCGCCATCGCCCTGGTGGGCGTGGCCGCCTGGCGCGGCCTGCCGCGCTTCAAGCCGACGACCGCACTGGGCTACAGCGCGCTGATGGCCTCGCTCGGCGCGCTCTTCGTGCGCCACGGCGCGCTGCGCCGGGCCGCGCTGGCCCAGGGCCTGCTGTCGGTGGCCTTCAGCGCCTTCTGGTCCACCCTGGCGGTGATGCTGCACGGCGAGCCCTTCCACCTGGGCAGCGCGGCGGCCGGCGCCTTCGGCCTGGCCGGCGCGGCCGGAGCGCTGGCGGCGCCGCTGGCCGGCCGGCTGGCCGACCGGCGCGGGCCGGAACTGGTCACGCGGCTGGGCGCGGCGGTCACCATGCTGTCCTTCGCCGCCATGGCGCTTTCGCCCTGGATCGCGCCGCATGCAAGGCTGTGGCTGATCGTGGCCAGCGCCATCGGCTTCGACCTGGGCATCCAGGCCACGCTGATCGCGCACCAGACCATCGTCTTCGGCATCGAGCCCGCCGCCCGCAGCCGGCTCAACGCGGTGCTCTTCGTGGGGGTGTTCGTCGGCATGGCGGCCGGCTCCGCGCTGGGCAGCCTGGCCCTGGCCGGCTACGGCTGGATGGGGGTCACCGCGCTGGCCACGGCGGCCGCGGCCGGCGCGCTGGCGGTACGGCTCTGGCCGGGTGCCGCCTCGGCCCGCTGATCGCGCGTCCAAATAGTGCGTGCAAGACGGCGGGAAAACCACATCGACGGGCTTTTGCAACGGCAGAATGGCGGCTTGATCCCAGCGATTGACCCATCTAAGTGCCGTCTATCCAACTTCCGCAAGACGATATCCACCGTTGGGACGACGCCCTCGTCGCTTTCGCCGAAAGGCTGCGCGGGGGCGCCGACACCGCCGCCCTGATCCACGCCGGCATCGAGACCCTGGCCGCGGAACTGCAGGCCGACCGGGTCGGCTTCGGCACCCTGTCGGCCGATGCCCTGAGCTTCACCGTGGCCGACGACTGGTCCCGGCCCGGGCCGGACGCCCTGCCCAGCATCACCGGCACCCACCGCATCGACGAACACGCCTACATGGCCGGCCTGCTGCGCCAGGGACGGGGCGTGGTGGTGGCCGATGTGCGCCTGCATCCGGAGTTCACCGCCATCGCCGGGGTGATGGAGGCCGCCGGCATCCGCGCGCAGCTGGTGCTGCCGGCGATGGACGGCAGCCGCCTCACCGGCGCCTTCTTCATCCACGACCGCCAGCCGCGCGACTGGGCCTGCGCCGAGGTCTCCTTCGCCCGCGACGCCGTCGAGCGGGTGCGCCATGCCATCGAACGCCGCCGCTCCGAGCAGAGCCTGCAGGCGCTGGCCCGCACGCTGGAGCAGCAGGTGGCCGAACGCACCCGGGCGCTGCGCGAGTCGGAGGACTTCATCCGCCTGGCCCTGAGCGCCAGCGGCGGCGTTGGTGTCTGGACCTACGACATCCTGGCCGACCGCATCGTCTGCGACGCGGCCATCGCCGCGCTCTATGGCATCGACGTTGCCGAGGGCGCGCGCGGCGTGAGCGGCGCCGCCTTCTTCGCCCATGTCCATCCCGACGACCTGCCCCGGCTGCAGGCCGCGCTGCCCGGCGGCGTGGCGGGCGATGCCGACCTGGAGCTGGAATACCGCATCCGCCATCCCGACGGCCAGCTGCGCTGGGTGCTGTCGCGCGGCCACACCTACGTCGGCGCCGCCCAGCGGCCCGAACGCTGCACCGGCGTGAGCGTGGAGACCACCGCCCGCCGCCAGCTGGAGGAGCAGCTGCGCCAGGCGCAGAAGATGGAATCGCTGGGCCAGCTCACCGGCGGCATCGCGCACGACTTCAACAACCTGCTGCAGGGCATCGTGCTGCCGCTGCAGATCCTGCAGAAGCGCCTGGGCCCGGCCGCCGAGGCCGGCCTGCAGAACTACCTGGACGCCGCCATGGCCGCGGCCAAGCGCGCCGCCGGCCTCACCCAGCGCCTGCTGGCCTTCGCCCGCCGCCAGCCGCTGGATTCGCGCACCGCCGACCTGGGCAGCGCGCTGGCCGACCTGGAGCCGATGCTGCGCAACATCTGCGGCCCGCGCATCGCCCTGGCGCTGGACCTGCCGGCCGCCCTGTGGCCGGTGGTCACCGACGTGAACCAGTTCGAGAACGCGGTGCTCAACCTGGCCATCAACGCACGCGATGCCATGCCCTCCGGCGGCACCCTCACCGTGAGCGCCCGCAATGTCGCGCCCGAGACCCGGCCGCGCGGCGCTTTGGCCGGCCTGCGGCCGGGCGAATACGTCTGCGTGGCCGTGGGCGACACCGGCTCCGGCATGGCGCCGGACGTGATCGAGCGCGCCTTCGATCCCTTCTTCACCACCAAGCCGATCGGGCAGGGCACGGGGCTGGGGCTGTCCATGGTGTACGGCTACACCCGGCAGTCCGGCGGCATGGCCGCCATCGACAGCGCCCTCGGCCAGGGCAGCCGCGTGGCCATGTTCTTTCCGCGCGCACCGGTGGCGCGTGCGGCCGACGGCCTGCAGGCACCGGCGGCGCCGCCGCGCGACCCGTTTCGCCGGCGCGTGCTGGTGGTGGAGGACGAGGAGGCCGTGCGCCGCTTCGCCGTCGAGCTGCTGCGCGAGGAAGGCTGCGAGATCCGCGAGGCCAGCACCGGCCACGAGGCCATGACCCTGCTGGAGACCGAACGTGACTTCGACCTGCTGCTGACCGACGTCGGCCTGCCCGGCCCCAACGGCCGGCAGGTGGCCGACCTGGCGCGCGAGAACATCCCCGGCATCGCCGTCATCCTCATGACCGGCTATGCCGAGGGCGCCGCCCACAAGAACACCTTCCTGGGCGCGGGCATGCAGCTGATCCTCAAGCCTTTCGACAGCGCCGTGCTGGTCGAGCGGGTACGCCGGGCGCTGGCCTTGCCGCAGCCGGCGTAGCGGCGCCGTCCGGCCAGCGCGGCTCGCCGAACCATTCGGCCAGCAGGTCGATCAACAGGCGCAGCCGGGGCGCCAGATGCTTGCGGCTGGCATACACCGCGTAGATGCCGAGCGCGCCCGCGCGGTACTGCGGCATCAGCTCCACCAGCGCGCCCGAGGCCAGGTCGGCGCCGACCAGGAAGGTGGGCTGCAGGATCACGCCCTGGCCCTGCAGGGCGACGGCCCGGCAGGTGTCGCCGTTGTTGGTGCGGATGCCCGGGCGGGTGGTCACCGAGACCGGTCCCTGCGGCCCGTCGAAGCTCCATTCGTCGCCGCCGGCCCAGTAGCTGTAGGCCAGCACGGCATGGTCGGCCAGTTCCCCGGGATGCCGCGGCGTGCCGGCGCGCGCCAGGTAGGCCGGCGCGGCGCAGAGCACCATGCGGGTCTCGGTGAGGCGCCGGCTGATCAGGCTGGAGCTGGGCAGGCGGGCGATGCGGATGCCCAGGTCGAAGCCCTCGTCGACGATGTCCATCACCCGGTCGGACAGCGTCAGGTCCAGCGTCACCCGCGGATGGCGGTCGCGAAAACGCGCCCACACCGGCGCCAGGTGCTGCACGCCGAAACTCACCGGCGCCGTCAGCCGCAGCCGGCCGCTGGCCTCGCCGCTGCGGGCGCTGATCTCGGCCTCGGCCTCTTCCACGCTGGCCAGCAGCTCCTTGCAGCGCACATGGAAGACATCGCCCTCCTCGGTGAGCGAGAGCTTGCGGGTGTGCGGTGCAGCAGCCGCACGCCCAGCCGCGCCTCCAGCTCGCCCACATGGCGCGACACCGCGGCCTTGGACAGGCCCAGCGTGTCGGCCGCCTTCACGAAGCTGCCGCCGTCCACCACGGCGGCGAAGGTCTTCATCTCCAGGAACTTGTCCATGGCTTTTGTTCCGATATGAGGAACTATTGATTCACTGAATGCCAGTTTATTCAATGCGCCATGGCCAATAGAGTCGGGGACATCATGACCCGACTCCCCACACTCTTCGTCTCCCACGGCGCACCCACCTTCGCCCTGGCCCCCGGCCTGTCCGGCCCGCAGCTGAGCGCGCTCGGCGCCAGCTTGCCGCGTCCACGCGCGGTGCTGGTCGTCTCGCCGCACTGGACCACCCACAACGTCCGTGTCGGCACGGTGGACCGGCCCGAGACCGTGCACGATTTCGGCGGCTTTCCACCGGCCCTCTACCAGCTGCAGTACCCGGCCCCGGGCGCGCCGGAGATCGCGCAGCGCACCCTCGCCCTGCTGCAGGCCGCCGGCTGGCCCACTGCGGCGGACCCCGGCCGCGGCCTGGACCACGGTGCCTGGGTGCCCCTGCGCTACCTCTATCCCGATGCCTCGGTGCCGGTCTTCCAGGTCTCCATGCCGGCACAGCTCGATGCGCAAGGCGCCTGGCGCCTCGGCCGCAGCCTGGCGCCGCTGGCGGGGGAGGGCGTGCTCATCGTCGGCTCCGGCAGCCTCACCCACAACCTCTACGAATTCCGCTCGGGCGACAGCGCCGAGCCGGCCTATGCCCGCGAATTCGTCAACTGGGTGCGCGAGGCGGTGCGCGCCCACGACGCCGCCCGGCTGCTGCGCACCCTGGAGATTGCCCCCTCGGCGCAGAGGGCCCATCCCACGGCCGAGCATTTCCTGCCGCTACTGGTGGCGTATGGTGCATCCGATGAAGGGGGCGAAATCCAGGTGCTCGATGGCGGTTTCGCGCATGGGGTGCTGGCGATGGAGTCCTATGTCTTTGGTGCCATGCCGCCGGCCACCGAGCCGGCCGCGATTCTGGAGAGTGCCCATGTCTGAGCATGTCGTCGTGCAGCTGCCGCAGCAAGCAGCCGCCCAGCTGTTTCTTCTTTTCCACGGCGTGGGCAGCACGCCCGAGAACCTGGCGCCGCTGGGCGAACGCCTGGCCGCCGAATTCCCGCAGGCCGCCGTCATCAGCGTGGCCGCGCCCGACGCATCGGACTTCGGCGCCGGCCGCCAGTGGTTCTCGGTGCAGGGCGTGACCGAGGCCAACCGCGCCGCCCGCATCGCCGCGACCATGGACCGTTTCGTCGCCACCGTGCGCAGCTTCCAGG
Organism: Xylophilus rhododendri; assembly: GCF_009906855.1. Lineage (NCBI taxonomy): Bacteria > Pseudomonadati > Pseudomonadota > Betaproteobacteria > Burkholderiales > Xylophilus > Xylophilus rhododendri. Next base: position 1,954,727 of record NZ_CP047650.1, on the reverse strand, counting down.
AACTGACCGGCGCCGGCCCGGAGCGCACCGCGCTGGTCGGCTTCTCGCAGGGCGCCATCATGGCGCTGGAGGCCAGCCTGCTGGAATCGGCCGGCCTGCTGGCCGGGCGGGTGGTGTCCCTGTCCGGCCGCTTCGCCGCACTGCCCGAGCGGGCGCCCGCCGAGACCACCCTGCATTTCATCCACGGCGATCAGGATGGCGTGATCGCCTACCAGCACGCGGTGGACGCCGCCGAGCGCCTGGTGGCGCTGGACGGCGACGTCACCGCCGACGTGCTGCCCCGGCTGGGCCATGGCGTGGATAAACGCGTGGCCGACCTGATGGTCGAGCGCCTCAAGGGCCATGTGCCGCGCCGCATCTGGGCCCAGGCCATGGCGGCGGCGCAGGAGTAGGGCAGGGGCCGGGACGGAGCCCTCAAGCCCGCCCGGCAGCCCCGCGAACCGGCAAGGCACCGGTCAGGTCCGCCAGCGAAATCCCCAGCCCGCCGGCAATCCGCCAGGCGTTATAGAGCGTGATGCGCCGCTCGGCCCGCTCCACCATGCCGATGTAGTTCGGATCCAGCCCGGCGGCCGAGGCCAGGGCCGCCTGCGTCATGCCCCGCTCGCCGCGCAGCCGCCGCACTTCCGCGCCCAGCTGGATCGACAGCGCCTGAATCTCGGCTGCGAGGGCCGCATCCATTTCAGGCTCGGCCGGGGGCAAGAACGAGTGTTTGGGTTTCGATGAAAGTCGGGAAGGCATCGTGGTGGTGTCCATGGCTGAAAAAGCAGGCTCGGCGCGCAACCATGTTGCGGCGCACGAGTCGCATTAAGCCAAGGCCTGCAAGACGGCCTGCACCCTGGCCGCCGTCGTCATATCCCCTTCCAGAAGCAGCACACGGCACTTGCGTTCTGCCAGCCATTGCCGGTGCAAGGCCAGGCTGCGCCCCTGTGCGGTTCCTGCGTCGTACTGCGAGGCCCAGTCCAGAAACTCGGGATCGGCCTTGCCGAAACGCGCTTCCTCCCGGGCCCGCAGCCGGGCCAGCCGCAAGGCCGTCGGCAGGTAGAGGAATACGACCAGATCGAAGGCGTCTTCCAGCTCGGCGCCCCAGCCCATGAGCGAGCCGGCCACCACCGCCTGAGGGCGCTGTGCCAGCTCGGCCGTCAACAGGCTGTAGCGATCAGCCGCGGTCCTTCGGCTCCGATAAGGCGGATCGGTCGGCAGCCAGAAGAAGTCGTCGGCGTCGAGAAACGGCGCATCCGCAGCTTGCGCCAGTGCACGCCCCAGCGTGGTGGTGCCGCAGCCCGCGGCCCCGGTGACCAGCACCCGCCCGATCAGGGATGCCACGTGCTCACCACCTGCGGCGTATTCATCGAGCGCGCCCCGGCCAGGCTGTACGACAGCTGGTTGGCCGACCCCATCACGTCCTGCGCCATCTCCTGCAGCCGCGCCTCCGACAGGCGAGAGGCCGGCCCCGAGATGCACACCGAGCCGAGCAGCTTCCAGTTCAGGCCGAAGACGGGCGCCGACACCGTCGCCACCCCCTTCTCGCGCTCGCCGATCGACAGGTGGTAGCCGCGTGAGCGGATCGCCTCATAGACCTTGCCCGCCTGTCCCGAGAAGGCCAGGATGACGCGTCCCGGCGAGCCCTTGTCCAGCGGCAGGGCCTCGCCCATGCGGGCATGGTGGCGCAGGGGATGCGGGCCTTCCACCCGCACCAAGCAGGTCCGGTAGTCGCCTTCCCGCACGTAGAAGGCGGCGCTTTCGCCGGTGAGGCGGACCAGGTCGCGCAGCATCGGCTCGATCACGCCCTGCATGTCGAAGCCCGACTGGTAACGCGCGCCCAGCCATCCGGCGGCCGGGCCCAGGCGCCATCCGCCGTCCTCGCACTGCACCATGTAGCCGGCCATCGCCAGAGTCCGGGCGATGCGCAGCACGGTGGTCTTGTGCATCTCGCAGCGGCGGCTCAGTTCGGCCAGCGAGAGCTGCGATTCGCCGAGGGCAAAAGCCGCCAGCAGATCGAGGGCGCGGGTCACCGCCACCACGCTGCCGGTGCTGCTTTCCGCCGCCGCCGGCACGGTGCCGATTCCACTGGAAGCCTCGGGTTTTCCCTTGGCGCTGTTTCGCATCACGGTCCTGATTTCGACTGTCGAAACGGTATTGTACGAGTCGAAACGGGCCTCTACAGTCCGCCGCAAGCCGCAGCACGACGGCCGAATTCCACAAGTCGGAGACACCATGAACACACGCATCACCGCAGGCCGCCGCACGGCCATCGCCGCCGCCCTCGTCTTCAGCGCGCTGCTGAGCGGCGCCGTGCACGCCGAGGCCGCCTACCCCAGCAAGCCGATCCGCCTGATCGTGCCCTTCCCGCCCGGCGGCGGCACCGACCTGCTGGCCCGCACCGTCGCGCAGAAGCTGACCGAGACGCTGAAGTGGACCATCATCATCGACAACCGCCCCGGCGCCGGCGGCAACCTCGGTGTGGATACCGCCGCCAAGTCCCCGGCCGATGGCTACACCCTGGTGATGGGCCAGACCAGCAACCTGGCGATCAACCCCACCCTCTACCCCAAGCTGCCCTACAACCCGCTGAAGGACCTGACGCCGGTGGTGCTGGTGGCCAACTCGCCCATCGTGATCGCGGTGCCCGAGTCCTCGCCCTACAAGACCTTCGCGCAGGTGGTGGCCGCCGCCAAGGGCAAGCCCAAGACCGTGACGCTCGGTTATCCCGGCAACGGCACGGTGGCCCACCTGGCGGCGGAGCAGGCCGAGAACACCGCCGGCATCGAGTTGCAGCATGTGCCCTATAAGGGCGCCGCCCAGGCGCTGACCGACCTGATGAGCGCGCAGATCGACCTCTACGCCTCCTCGGTGCCCACGCTGATCGGCCAGGTACGCAACCAGAAGGTGCGTGCGCTGGTGGTGACCTCCGCCAAGCGCTCCGAGCAGTTGCCGGAAGTGCCGACCATGGCCGAGTCCGGCTACAAGGGCTTCGAGGCGGTGACCTGGTTCGGCATCCTGGCGCCGGCCGGCACGCCCGCGGCCATCGTCAAGACGCTCAACACCGAGTTCAACAAGGCCATGCAGCTGCCGGACGTGGCGGCCAAGCTCAAGTCCGACGGCGGCGACGTGATGGGCGGCAGCGTGGAGACCTTCGCCGCGCTGCTCAAGTCGGAGATCCCGCGCTGGGGCAAGATCGTCAAGGACTCGGGCGCGACGATC